>JAFXNA010000004.1 GCA_017529865.1 Bacteroidaceae bacterium | reverse complement strand
GATGATATGGCCATCCTGATACATCACTTCGCTGCCAGCACCATCACACTTACCGTTCAACATAAGTCGATGCTTTCCACCATATTGAGGGAACCATTCTTCCGCAAAAGCTTCCATGTTGGCATACTTCTGCTGTGTTCCCGTAACGAGGTAATGCTGGAATTTCTTGCGGCCCGTATCGTCGGCTGCAGCCAACCCACCCGCAGCCAACGGGTTCTTCGGATTGAGAGACCGAAGTTCCACCACAAGACCGTCATACGCTTCGTCAGATGCCTTTTCACGACCGTTGTAATATTCCTTGGCAAGATATTCAATGACCTCGCACAGCAACGACTCACGGTCCAATGCCTTGCCTCTTTTCGAGTTAGAAGTGACCGCAATATCTGACGCCGCACTCACAGAGGCTCTCAACTCATTTTCAAACTCATTCTGGCGAAACCCAGATGCACGAAGGAGGATTGAATACTTGTAGTAAACATCCTCTTCGTCGTTGCCATACTTTGCAAAATCAGATTCATTCAGGATGTTCTCTACAACCATATCCAAGGCAGGTTGCACACCGTCAGACAGTTTTGCGGAAAGATTTTCAATAAAGTCAGTATTCTGCATAGAGTTTCCTTGCTTACCAGAAAATATAGTAAAATATAAATCTTCTGTCAACAAAAAAGGCCCGACTATTGAAGTCGGGCCCTGAGGTTTTATCTTTCGGTTTTGCAATTAGTACCCGAGACAGGGGTCGAACCTGTGACCCTCTGCTTAGAAGGCAGATGCTCTATCCAGCTGAGCTACTCGGGCAAGGTTTACTAAAACATTAGTAGACCTGGTGAGATTCGAACTCACACTGTAACAGGTTTGAGCTGTTTGCCTCTGCCAGTTGGGCTACAAGTCCATTAATATAATGTTCTTTCTCTTCTTTACTCAGTTGTTTAAACTGAGACCACCTACACCTTCCTAAACAAATATATCCATGCTCGGCCAAGAAATCATCTCGCTCAGCATCATGCTTCTTAGCATCTTCTGTAAAATGTTGCTCACCATCAACTTCAAAATAATACTTACCGAATAAAAAATCAACACAGTATCGTTTACATACCCAAACATTACTTTCAAATTTAACATCAGCATTTACAAACGAATCATGAAAATACTGCTCAGCATAACTTCGTTTAATATGTGGGCAAATCCAATGATTACCTCTACCTTCGGACAAGGCTTTTAAGCGTCCTTCGGAAATTTTCTTTTTAGCTTCATCAGTATGAGGACGACCCATTGGATGCGTTCCCTTTAACGATTTCGAATGTTCAAGTAATCCCTTTTGTTGGCCAGGTATTATACTACGACCCAATGAATCTTTTGGTAATTTATCTTTTTCTTTGCATTCTTTATAATGTGCAAACAGACATTTTCTCGACACAATAATCGAATTGCAATACTTACATACCCACTGTTTTGCATTTTTATAAGTCATATACTCATAGTTTATGACTTTACAGTAGATAATCAAATAATCGGCAAGGTGGGACTCGAACCCACACGCCCTTTCGAGCACCAGCTCCTAAGGCTGGAGTGTCTTCCATTCCACCACTAACCGATGTAGCAGGACGTGATGGACTCGAACCACCGACTAACAGTTTTGGAGACTGCAGACCTACCAACTGGTCGAACGCCCTAAAAAAGCGGATGGCCTTTCGGCCACCCTAATGTCTAACGAACAAAGAAATTACTCTTCGCTCTTTGCACCCATCTTCTCGTACTCAGCGATGTACTTGAAAATACCGTCGCTGAATCCGCTGATGTGGATGAAGTCACCGTAAGAGATTCCGAACTGGTGCGGAGCCACGTTCACGATGTACTTGTGCGGGATGCGGAGAACAGCCTTGTCGAAGGAACCACCAATAGACTGCTCGTCGGTGATGATAATCACACGGTCAAACGGTCTGGTGTTAGCTCTAACCGCACTGTTTGTACAACCATAAAGGTTAGTACCGCCACTGCAACGAGAACAACGGTCGGCAAGTGCAAAGCCCTTTGATGTGGTTGCGTGTGCATCCATATCGAAGGTGTAAACCTTGTCGAACTCACAGACCTCATCCATGATGGCAGCGAGAGATGCGGCAGCCTCTCCACGAGAGACCTCGCTCTTACCTGCCAAAGAATTGTTCATAGAACCCGACGTATCGACCATGAACAGGGTGTAACCCTCCAACTTGTCGAACGTCTCACGAGCTGCCCTGAGCATTGCTGCTTCAAGCTGCTTGGAGTAGGTTCCGTCGCTGTGCTTGTTTGCGGTGTAGAAGTTGTACGGCATGATACCACGCACGTTCATCTTCGAGATGCCGTCTACAATTGCATGCTGCGAGACCTGTGCCTGCTCCATGTTGCGGAGGTTCCTCAACAGGGCGAGGGCACCAAGCTTGTTCGTTGAAAGAAGGTTCTCGAAGACCGTCTTCTTGTCCTTACCAGCACTCAACTCGGTCTCCCAAGTAAGCGGAGTAGCAAGGCTATTGTCCACAATCTTCTTGTAGAGAGCGTTCTTCTCGTCATTCGGTGCCTTCGGATGGCAAAGCATGACTGCATCCTTCAATGACACATTCTTCTTGTTACCCTTGTACTTACCGAACTGGTACTCGTCGAACTTGTCGAACGACATAGCCAAGCCCTTCTGCAACTGCTTCGGAAGTGTCTTCTTCTTGCCGTCTGCGAGGTACATGGCGAGCAACTCGGTGATGTCATCAACACGGGTTACCGTCGAATAAACAAGTTCCTTAGTCAGCTTACCCTGACTTGCGAGCACAGTAAGCATGAACAACGGGGTATGACGAAGGTGATACTCGTGCTTGGCCTTGTTCAGAGTTGCGATTGCGAACTCGGTGCTGACCTTGCCCATGTATTCCTTGATGCGGTCCTTGATGGACTCTCCGTCCTCATAGAACGTATCCTCGTTCAGGAGGCAGCACAGCACAGTACGCTGCAACTTCTCCTCGAAACCGATGTGTGAAGCCTTTCCACCCTCGTAAGTAAACACAGGGGTAGATACCTTTCTCTTGTTAATCGACGCCATAATCATCTCCTTTGTTGTGATTAGGAATTGTTGTTGATGTTAAAAAAGTATAGCCAGATGTCGGACTCGGACCGACAACCTCCTGGGTGATTCCTAAGTAGCACGTTTCTACACCACAATCCATGGGATTGGGAAAAGCGAAAGTGGCTGAGTTTTGGGCCTGGAGCTCTACCATTGAGCTAATCTGGCGTAAAGAAAAACATGCCGACGGAAAGAGTCGAACTTTCAAAAGATTAATGTTATGGCAATCTAAGTAACTCTCACGACGCAACGATTTTCACCGAGAAAGCTGTAAGAGGAACCCTCCCCTACCGTTAATCAACCTGTCACCAGATTGACGGGGAGGCGTCGGCATGTTTTAAGTGGTTACTGGGATTTGAACTCATGTCTCTAGCATGGCAAGCTAGCACATTAGACCAGACTATGTTATAAAATACAAAAACTATACACGACTATGCAAAAGTGTAGATAGAATAACACTTTTGAATATAGTTCTTGCTAAAGACTGCATTCTGGACGTAGTCCCGTAGCAGGAAACGGTATTTCAGTCCCGTTTCTTTGATTTTTGAGAATAGTGCTTTCCAATTTTCCACTGTGCCGAGTGTTTGCTTCCATTGCTCATCTCGGAACTGTATATTGAATCTTGGATAGAACCATCCTTTGTTGAATTTCTTGTAGGCTCTGCGAGCAATCTCGATGCTTGCAGCGACCATATCGGGCGTATTTTCGTTGCCGTAGACAAAGTTTCCGACAATACTTGAATACGCGGGGTTCACCTCTATCAGGTTGAACTTATGCAAGTTAGCAAGCATCTTAAACTTGTTCACGAACAGCCGTCGTTCCCACTTGTTGTTGCACAGCCTATTAAGCCTCTTTCCCTTATTAAGGTCCTTCGGCTTGATGGAGAGGTCTTCAATCGCTACCGTTTTGCACTTCCATACATCAACCAGCTTGCTGATTTCATGCGCTATCGCAATAGTCTCATGTTTTAGCTTGTTGGTTAGGTACTTGGAAGTTGATTCCGTGCTTGCCTTTCCAGAAGAAATCGTCAGCTTGCACAAGTCGAACACCTTCTTGTGCAGTACTTTAAACTCATCATTCTTATTAAACTCGATTACCGACAGGCCGATATAGTTCGGGTTCATGTCGATGCCGAGAACTCTCTTGAATTGCAAGGCTTTGTACCTGGCATCGTGGATAAGACTCTCGTCGTACGTAAGCCACACATATTTGTCAGACATCTTGACGGAAACCGTTATCTTGTTATGTTCCGCAAGTTCCTGCACCTTGGCCAATTCTTCGGCAATGTTCTTCTTCATCGGAAGGAACCGTATTTCTACATGTCTTTCCTTGCTCGGCTTGTATGTAAGCCGTTGGTTGTCAAGGTCAAATACGAATAGTCGATTGCCTCTACGCAGCTTCTCTCCTTGTATGCCAACAGGAAACATCCTACGGTACTTGAAAGTGGTCTTGTCTATAAGTCCTTTCAAATATTGGTACAAGTTGTTCTTGCCACCGAACAAGATACGCTTCTCGCCGTTCATCTTATAGAGTGCAGCCGCTTCCTTTATGGCGGATTGGATGAACCAGCTATTGTAGTCAAACATCGAGTTGCAGTAGGAACGAACGTCTTTCTCACCCAGGCCGTCTTGGTAACGGTTAAACGCAACACGGACAATACTGCTGAACACCCGCATGTCGTCCAGTACATCCGCTTCGTTGCATATCGTAAGTTTAACCGTCTTCATAATCAAAAAATCCTATTCAGAAGGACGAGTTCCAAATAGGATTAGTCGGCATTGCTGCCGTTAAAATCTATTCATACAAGGAATCTCGTCCATTCCTACACTAAGTTTATACATTTATCATTCAAAATCATCAAATACCACGAAAAAATTTAGTACCACAGGCAGGATTTGAACCTACGACATCAAGTTCCCATTATCGAAGTAAGTCATTCCTGCGTCACCTTTGCAGGGAAAAAGTCGGAAGACTGTTTCATTTACTTGCGCTCTACCAGACTGAGCTACTGTGGTGTATTAGAGGAGAGAACAGGGTTCGAACCTGCGCGTCTGTTACGACAAAGCTTTAGCAAAGCTCCGCTTTTACCAATTCAGCCATCTCTCCATTAGTGTGCTTGGCCAGATTCGAACTGGCGACCTACAGTTTAGGAAACTGTCGCTCTATCCAGCTGAGCTACAAGCACAATCGGAATTACTGTTTAGGTCCAACCACGTGTTTAATCGTGACCTTTTCCTTTCCAGCAAAAACCTCAACAGATATCGTGCATGTGTGGGTCTCCTTGTCGAAAGTGTCCCAAGCACGCCACATCTTAACGCCGTTGTTTATTGTCGCCTTACGATAAATGTCATAAACGGCATCAAGAATTTCACGCCTAGAAGCGTTACCATCCTTGAACAAAAGCTCGTTTTCACAAAGCTTTTCGATTTGCGGTTCTACGGCAGCCTTTACTTCGGCGAGAGCCTGTGCTGCATGCACTTTATCCAATGTTGTACTCATAGAGTCTCCATTACTGTTAAAATTAAGCACAAGGTAAGAGTCGAACTTACGCGAGCCTTTCGGCCTAGAGGTTTTGCAGACCTCCCCCTTCGTCCGCTTGGGTACTTGCGCGAGACGCCATTCTCTTTCGTAACAAGCTGAATGGCAAAGCCGTGACCTTATAGGTACAATCATCCACGCCTATGCGCAATCACGTGGCCAGTTTTCGGATTCACCGCAGGGAACAGTACCTGATTGAAAACATGAAGTCGTCTATTATCTTGACCTAATGCACCTCTTGCAGCAACATTGCTGTACCCGCCCTCATTAAGGACCTGCCTCTATTCGGAACGGCAGCTGCAATTCTTTGTCGGTGCATGCTGGCTTTAATACCTGCATCCCTTCACGCAACATATCCTGTTAGTCAGAACAGGAACTGGTGCATCATCTTCCTCCCTTGACTTCCACACCTAGAATGAGAGCAGTCTGCCCTCACCGAAAAGGGTTTAACTAATCGGGATGACGCATCTGGGCATCACAAGACGAATGCTAAGTCAGTCCACGGTGAACTACTCGCACCCTATCCATAACTCCCGCCAACTGCATTGAGGCGATGACGGCAGCGTACTGTGATTGTGGAAAATTCATGTAGGCACCCGTTATGTGGCTTTCGCCGCAACCTTTGGATTTTACAATGTGTCGTGAAACACATGACCATCTTTCAGTGCCTATTTAGTTGGGGTAGCTGGACTCGAACCAACGAATATGGGAATCAAAATCCCATGTCTTACCAACTTGACGATACCCCAGTAAAATAGTACCCCATCAAGGGCTCGAACCTTGGACCCGCTGATTAAGAGTCAGCTGCTCTACCATCTGAGCTAATGAGGCGAAACTTCGTGAGCTCGGCGAGAGTCGAACTCGCGACCCATAGATTAAAAGTCTATTGCTCTACCATCTGAGCTACGAACTCGAATTCGAGCGGATAATGGGTCTCGAACCCACAACAACCTGCTTGGAGGGCAGGAACTCTACCAATTGAGCTACATCCGCTTAAAATAGTTAACCCTCATGAAATCGAATCACAACACAGGACGAACCGAAGTCCGAACTGCACCAAACCTGGAGGCTAAGATTTGTGCACCAATCTATTGCACCATCAGCTCTTTGGGACGCTGACACCCCACCTTCATCTCGGGACGGTGCGAAACGCTATCTATTTGAAACTCTTCGAGGCATAGAACTATCCTCATATGAAGTTCACCCGCATTACCAGATACGGTTTTCGACGCCATATCCTTCCTGCCCTTTTTACTTCCAACTTTAGAGGCCGTTTGATTTGCAATGTCGTCACAGTAAACAAACGGTAAGAAAGCAAGACTCTGGGACCTCTCGGACTTGGACCGAGGACCGACGGGTTATGAGTCCGTTGCTCTCACCAACTGAGCTAAGGTCCCTAGCCTCGCATTTGTTCCTTCGCATATCACCATTGGCGTTGGTTATCCGCTATCATAATCCCTTTTAACTTTTGTTTCCGAAAGGGAGCTTGCGCTGTGCGAAACAGCCGTTTACAAAAGGAAATTTCATCGGTGCGACCGATATATCCGCAAGAATCACCTTATGTCATTTCACCACATCCAGCCACGGAATGGATACTCATACGGTTTGGTGTGCCACCTGCGATTTGGCACCGTTTGCTGCTACGCTGAAACGGAAAGATTGTTTAGACCCAGCGACAGGACTCGAACCTGTGACCACGAGTTTTGCAGACTAAGTAACCCATTCTATCGCAACCCTTGCGGGAGAAAAGCAAACAGGTCTTTTACGCGCTCTACCATCTGAGCTACACTGGGGAAATCCAGGTAAAAAGCGAAACCGATTACGCCCGTTAGGGCAAATCTGAAGTAAAAAGTCAGAGCGAAGTAACGGTTTCTATCGACACTGGATGAAATTTATTAGTACCAGGAGTAGGACTCGAACCTACGACCCCGAGCTTAACAGGCTAAGTAACCCAATCCAAATCGCCACCCTTGCACAGGGGAAAAGTAGGACAGGTATTTATACGTGCTCTAACCAACTGAGCTATCCTGGAACAAAAGAAGTCAGGTAAAGGTAGAAAGCGTGTTCTTTTAGCTTCATCCTAAGTAACGCTTTCAAACGACACTGACTTTTAGTGGGTTGAATAGGAGTCGAACCTACAATGTTTACCCAGAGGGAACGGATTTACAGTCCGTTGCGAAACCACCATCCTCGCAGTCAACCCAAAAGAAAAAAGAAATAATGATACTCGACCCGAGAGGACTCGTAAGAAGGCTTAAACCTTCCCCTGTCGCACCGCACACCTGTGGTCCACATCGATTCAGCATACATTAACGGTCGCCCAGTCAGTCAATCGGCTGAATACCTCTGTCTCGGATGAGCACATCCAAAGCCGATTTAATCGCCACCGATTATTGTTGCTCCAATGAATCGGTTGTATGCTTGTATCATTAAGTAATGGAGCCATCGGGACTCGAACCCGAAACACCCAGCTTGCAAAGCTGGTACTCTACCAATTGAGCTATGACCCCATAATTGCAAAACCAAACTGTCAATCAGCGAGTTGACATCTCGTGTCAACCACGTTCGGAAATATAGAAAGATAATTGACAACTGTCAACCCATTTTTGCCAAAAAAGCTAAAAAATTGGCAAAAATATTGCTTTGGCAAAAACTTTTCAGCGTCGGGTTAGTGAGAATCGAACTCACACTCCTCGCTTGCGGAACACCGCCCTGAACGGTGCGCGTCTACCAATTCCGCCACAACCCGATTTTATTGCGGAGAACGGACTTGAACCGTTGACACACGGATTATGATTCCGTTGCTCTACCAACTGAGCTACACCGCAGTGAAGATGACGCTTTTGGAGTACCACATACGCTCTTTCATAGCAGGTACGTCATCATGTGCAACTTCAAACTTCTCCAGTTGTAATACGTTGCAACCTCAGGTTCGTAAAGACCTCGCATCTTTCAACCTGTCATTAGCTCTTTTGCGAGAAGAACGCTAATGGCCCCTTAAACTTAGCGGAGGATGAGGGACTCGAACCCCCAAGCCTTACGACGGCGGTTTTCAAGACCGCTGACTTACCAGTTAGCCTAATCCTCCAATGAAATCATCGTACTCTCGGCAAGACTCGAACTTGCAACCTCCAGATTCGTAGTCTGGCGCTCTATCCAGTTGAGCTACGAGAGCATAAAATGGCGGCGTTTTAGCCTGTCACCGAGCAGGGGTCACGTACTCCATCCACCCTATACACTCTGTATAATTGGCTTGAATTGATGGAGTCCGCCTTGCAAGAGCAAAAACTTTGTCATAGAACAGCGGATAAACTATGACGATTTTTATACTGTTTTTGATTTTAGTCCGCCAGCCGAGATTCGAACTCGAACTAAGGGAATCACAATCCCTTGTGCTACCATTACACTACTGAGGGGGTAAATTCGTACTCCCAATAGGATTCGAACCTATGACCCCTTGCTTGTAAGGCAAGCGCTCTGAACCAACTGAGCTATGGAAGTAAATTAGCGCAACCAGCGAGACTTGAACTCGCACGCCCATAGGACACCAGCGTGACAGGCTGGCCTGGCTACCAATTTCAGCATGGCTGCATAATAGCTCCATCGGGACTTGAACCCGAATTTCTAGCTTGAGAGGCTAACGAACTGAACCAGTTATTCGATAGAGCCGAAAAATACGTGACATCCCTAACTAAGCCTTTTATTATGGTGAGTGGCCCAATGGTTCTTAGGTATCTCACACAGACCGCACGACTGACATTCCTTACAACATCACGGTTTACATCAGGAAAGGCATAACGGCCTTTTAATTTAAACACAAACTTACAGGCTTCCTCATTTCAAGGACTGGTTAGCGAGTATCCTAGTTAGTTACTCTAGGTTTATCTCCGGCCTCTCTTATTTCAAGAGGTCTCACGTGGCATATTTTAGTAGAGCCAATACTACACCTCTGCGACCACCATTCTTTCATTCATAATTCGCAGAGACAGATTCCTCATCCCCAAGTTTTCTCCATCGGGGTTAGCCCGCTAGCATGAACATGAATGATGCAACACGGGTTCTACTCATTTGTGTTTTAGTCGGAATGGCAGGATTTGGACCTACGACCTCTTGCTCCCGAAGCAAGCGCTCTACCAGGCTGAGCTATATTCCGAAAGTTTGATGAATTCGAGGAGCTGCGGGGGTTACGGCATCCTTTCCGCTCGTCGCCGAGGCCATCGGTTTGTCATCTATGTTGCGAACGGGCTCACCTAGTAGCCCTTACATAGACCGAAGATGGTTATCGTTACCATTTAATAGCAGGCTTCATCACGCCTCCCGTCCATCGCTGTCCGAACGCGACGGGTCTGGCCCTCAATGACGGACATTTAGCCAGATGTTTTCTAACTCCGACAGTAAGACTCGAACTTACGACCTGAGCTTTAGGTGACTTATGGCTACTGAGTGAACCATATTACACCTATACTTTAATTAGCTCCGATGGAGAGACTTGAACTCCCGACCCGCTCATTACGAATGAGCTGCTCTACCAACTGAGCTACAACGGAAAAACGTAGTAGCGCCAACGGGACTCGAACCCGTATTGCCGCCTTGAAAGGGCGATGAACTAGGCCAGTTATTCGATAGCGCCAAAAATGTAGTCCGCAACCCTGGACTCGAACCAGGAGCCTCCACCTTATCAGAGTGGCTATCTAACCAATTGCTATAGCTGCGGATAAACACATAGGTGGGTGGTTTATAACCACCAAAATCCCACACGGTGGGCACCTACTTCATTTCACCTATGTTTAAACTCTCACCTTTATTCATATAATGATATAAAGTCTTTTCCATATTTATTAACAACATATTCTAAATACGGTTTCATGTCAGCCTTGTACAATATAGCCAATGTTTTATCTTTCGGAAATTGCTCTACTTTAGCATTCCATGATTCATTGATATATCCTTTAATCTCAATATATTTACCATCGCATATAAAATCTGGTGTGTAATAATGCGACTTACCGTTCAAATTATATAGAAATCGCTCATGATTACGTTCAAACTTTATATCATGTTCAAGGTTGTAAATCACATATGCTAATTCCCATGAACTGTCACATTGATATCCTTTATACATGCCATGTTTACCATGACCTGAACCATGTCGATAACCCCCATTTTTCGCTAGTTTTATACGAGTTTCCATCGAATGATGTTTACCAAGCCAATATGTATTATGCAAATGCTTATCTGAATAGGATTTTACTCGAATGTCTGTATCTTTTGTTAATCCTTTATTCCATGGAGTAGCCCCTATCGTATGGCTAACATAGTGTCTATTAGGGTTATGTGGGCACAACCGTTCGTGATTTCTATGTGAATTATCATTTTTACATGCTTTTCCGCAATATGTACAAATATAATCCATACAACCTCATAGTTACTTTTCGTGCCAGCTTCTGGAGTCGAACCAGACTACTCGGATTTTCAGTCCGACCCAATCACCGGGTTTGGGTTAGCTGGCAAAATGATTGTCCAAGAATCGTGAAGGAATTTAACCTTCCACTTGATAGGCTTCGAAATTTACCAAATGCCGTCATGACGACCCTTAGACAATCGAATTAGTAGCGGGACTCGGAGTCGAACCGAGACAAGCTTTACCAGTCCCTAGGTTATGAGCCTAGTATCTTACCATTAGACTATCCCGCGATAAAATCTTCGTTGCCGATGAGCGGTTCGAACGCCCGAATACAGGAGTCAGAGTCCTGTGCCTTACCAGCTTGGCGAATCGGCAATAGTTAGCTCGCGCAAAAGGAATCGAACCTTTGTTTCCTGCTGCAGACAGGCTACTCTTCCAGTTAAGCTATACGCGAATGAAAATAGCTCCGATAGAGAGGCTCGAACTCCCGACCCGCTCATTACAAATGAGCCGCTCTACCAACTGAGCTACATCGGAAAAATGTGAAGAACGGTCGATATCCGCACAAATGGATAAAAAACTTCACTGATGCATGGTCTATCTGACTTATACAAGCATTGGACGCCAGGACCTTCATCTTCTCCGCAGAGTAAATGCTAAACACCTGCGGAGCCCCGTTTTTAAGTGCTCAGGTTAATAGGCTGCCCTTTTCACTTGGGTATCCTGCGATGGAGCTACCACGCAATTATCACAAGTTATTAGGGGCCGCTTTTCACCTGCGGAGTGCTTTGGGAGCGACCCAAAGTTCCAATTTAACTGGCAAGACTGGACTCGAACCAGTGACTTGGCGATTAACAGTCGCCCGTTCTACCAACTGAACTACATGCCAACAAGACCCATGGGCACCACCCCTTTCACGTGTTGTCACGGGTGCGACAGGATTGGTCGCAGAGAGCTTTACTCAAAACTCACGAACCTACCACTTTTAACCTTGGGGTAAACCACGTATGGAGGCAACAGCTTCTGCCATTCAACCCTGTACCATAATATTCAGTTTGGTTTCGGTGGTGGTCTCGGTATCCCAAGGTTAACGGCATAGGACCCGCCAAACTGACAAAACCACTTTAATCATCCGAGCAGCGCATTACTGGGCCATCCTTACGCATTCCCAGCATCTATTCCGCAACTTATGCTACTGCACTAGCCCCAAAGGATTTACCTGCGGGCTTACTTGTATCATCTCCACTCGAACGATAGTCGGGGTAGCCAGATTCGAACTGACGACATCCTGCTCCCAAAGCAGGCGCTCTACCAGACTGAGCTACACCCCGCAAGTTTTTAAGGTGCTTCCGGCACCACCGTTGAACGGCATAGCGGCTACTCACCGCTAGAAAACGCGCACGTTTTCCTGTTTAGACCCCTCCATATGAAGGAGCCTAAAAAGAAAAACGCAAGAACGATGCCTTCCGACCTGTATCGAACAAGGCGTTTCCAACATTGCTGTTGACGGTTCCCTCACCTACGGGTACACCGTTCCTAGCGTTAAGATTGTTCAACCACCCATTCAAGTCCATTGCCAAGACTGTCAGGCGGATGGTAAGGTTATCAACCTAGCAACTATTATTGCAAAACCGAAATGTCAATCTTCTGACAGGGCTCACGGCCCCATCCGACGCAGGAACTTGTAGGGTGGAAACCCTGACAGTTCCTCTCTGGCGTCAATTATAGAAATATTCAAAAGCTTTGTCAAGGGGTGAATTCGATTTTTTTAACTTTTTTATCGAATTTCTTCCGTCGCTCTGAAAGCTATTAGTTCGTAATTGTCTTTATCGCAATCTCGAACGTACTTTTTGAACGACTCAAAGGATTTGAACATCTCGCCAAGACTTAGGAACATGTATTCTCCGACTTCGAAATCGGGTGCCCTTAGCTTGGCCTTGCCGCAGATATCAATGATTTCTTCCATCGATAGCTGTCGGTTACTGTTTCTGTCCACCACGTTCACTACGTTGTAATCGTAGACTGGTTGTCGATATGTACCCTTGTAGGGGTTATCGATTCGGATGAACTTCAACGTTGCCATTATGGTGATTTCGTAACCGCTCGGCAAGTGTTCTTCGATAAGATGTCCAAACTGTTTGGCGATATCGGAACACACGTTGTAGTCATCCCCTTCTGGCGGTGTGAAGTTAGCCAACTTTGCAGCTCGTCTAAACTTCTTACACCACAGATGCCCTGTCTGTTCCAATACCGTATTATACTTCAATTCAAGACCGATGTCAGTACGCTGGAACCAGAAGTGCTTGTTTACGTTGTTCGTAAAGAACTCTGAAAGGGCAGCCTCATCCAGAATGGACAGGTTGATGACATTCATATCTTCGTAAACGCTCATGATGTCTCCCTCTCATGTTAATTGTTAAACAAGTCAATCTGGTCTCTGGAAGCGATTTTTGTCAACAGCGATTCCATCGACTTTGATAATTGTTTATATGTTGACATTCCTGCTGAAATTTTTTTGAGGCAATCTTTTGCTGTTTTTTCGGCATCTTCGATAAGAATTTCTCTATTATCGGTCTTTTTTGCCGTATCTACAGCCTTTTTCTTGCCATAATTTTCATGGGCAATCAACGATTCCATTTCTGCGATGCGTGATTGGGCACATTCAATGACCGTTTCGTACTGCTTGATGCGGTCTTCCCCATTATCATCCTCCCTCATGAGGAGGGTGTCGAGAATAAGGGCATCCTTCGGGCAAAGGTTGTACTCTGCGATGATTGAATCGACACGTGAACCGTTCGGCAACTCGGTTTGGCTCGGCCAATAGACACCCGTCTTAATCTGGCGAATTCTCTCGGACGAAATATGCACGATTTTCTCATAGTCGAGCTTTCTCGCCTCAGCCCGTGTCATGCCACCCTCAGCCTTCGTGCGGAGCGTCCTCTTGACGAGGTCGGCATCGAACGGGTTCAACTGGAACTCAATCCATACGTCCCACGGCTGGATTTTATGTTTTGCATAGTCGGAATTGCCTACGTTGTGGTTTCTCACGCTGTCGGTAGCGTTATCTACTTCTTGCATTTGCGGTCTCCTTAGTGTAATACACTAAAATAAATTATTGTGCGGCAAATCTATCACGAAATCTTCTTTTTTTAGAGAGTTGAACTCGTATGGGTTCTCATCAGGGTATCCCAACGGGTTGATATAGAGGTTTCCGACAGTGTATGCGGTATGGGTATGGCCTGCACACCAGATGGAACCTGGTTTCAGCATGCCGATATATTCGGGCGAGAAATAGTAGTAGACCGAGTTGAAACGGGCATGGGCATCGGGAACTCTGAAATTTATCGGGGCGAAGTGGGTAACCATCACGTCGGGCTTCGTGGCGAGGACGGACCTGCACTGCTGGTTCATCCTCTCGCGAATCCGATTTATGTCGTTGTCCATGAAGTTCCAGTACTTGCCGTCGTACGTGTTGGCAACCCAGTTGCTGTCAACTTCCTGCTTTGTATGGGGAGTGTCGAGGTATCTCAGGTAGGTGTAGTCCCAGATGCCAGTGCAGCCACCTATGGTTACACCGCAGATGGTTTCGGCATTGCCGTCAAGCATGTGGAGGTTGTCGATGGAGTCGGCCAGCTTGTGGAAACTTTCAATCTTTTCTTCGGTCGTATTGAACTTGCCGTAGTCAACATGAGTTGTCATGTCGTGGTTTCCGAGACAGAAAATGACATGTTTGTACATGTCGCATAGCCGTTTGAGTATCTCTCGTGCCGCATTAAACTTGCTTGCGATATCGCCTGGGACAATCAGCATGTCTGCGGGAAGGAACTTGGACACGAACGCATCCAACGACATTTCCTTCCTGTAATAGTCATAGTGAAAATCCGAAAAAATAAAGGCCTTCATACCACAAAGATAGGATATGAAGGCCGTTTTGTCAACAGTTTAAAATCTATGTAGGCTGTTTAGAATACATCTCGTCATGGCCGAATCGCTTCTTCGTGAATGCCTTCTGGCCATTAGGCAACCTGTGCCATCCGAACCAAATTTCGTCTGGTCCATCTAGGTACATAGACGGGATTTTTCCATTGAATTTGACATCTTCAATGTATGCCATGCGGTTTGACAGGTCGGCGTACTTTTTCTTATTCTCAGGGGTATTTGCTTCTTCCAGGCCAATCATGAACGGATGCAGAAAAGCCTTTTGCATGCAATACTTGCTCACCAGGTCGGCGATGCCGCCGTTTTTTATGGCGTCCTTTATTTCAGGGTCATTCTCGTATGCAGATATGCCTGCACCTCGAGACGGGAATTTATATCTGAGGCAATCTCTCTCCCATTGCAGGTACTGGCGGAAATCCGACCTATCCTTCTTTCTGCGGTCAAACATCATGTTGAGCCACGCCTTCGCCTGTGCGTCGGAATCATACCGTTTTTCTTCAATGGTGTACACTCCACTTCCTGCGAAATCCTTAATGCTCGGCATCCACGTAAGAGCGTTGAGGTCTACATCGAACCAGTTGTTCTCTGGCACACTAAGATGGTATTTATCCCTCAGGCCCATCCATTTCTTGTTCAGCTTATCGAAGAATTCTTCCTTGGTATGCGGTTGAGCACTAAGGTATGTTGCATAGTCATCCATCCGTTCGTTGATATCGTTGATGATATCGCCAATGTTTTCTCCATTGATTTTCGGACGATTCGCAGTAATCTTGTATAAATTGCTTAGAGCTTCCAGCTGTGGCTTGGTAAGGTTCAGAGCAGATATTGCTTCCATGAAAATATTGTAATTATCCATATTTGGCACAAATCAAATTCATTTACAGTTTATCGGTTTCCCGTTCCAGCAAATGTTTCAGATGGGTGTCGATGAACATTATCTCCCAGTGGTAGGAGTTCACAATCCCGTCCATAATGGTTGCAACGAGCGTACCAGTACGGTTGCGATACACCGCAAAATGCCGTTTCATTCTGTCTGACAGGATGGTGACGACGGAATCCTGATAGCATATCCCGTGCATTTTCTTGCCCATCAGTTCGACTTCTTGGACATTCTTTCCGAAGCGTTTCAGAACATCTACCGCCCGCTGTATCATCTCGGCAACATCGTAGTTGATTAGCAGCTTCGGTGCATTCTGGTCTATTATCTGTTTGTTTTGCATTATTGCTTGCATATTGGCCCCCCTTCAACACATAGAGTTTATAAACTGTAAATAGATAGAGGTCGTAAAATGAATTCTCTTTTTGAACGCATCGACAAGCTAGACACTAACCTTAGGATAACCAGCGAGTGGGCCAAACGGAAGTACAACGAGTTCAATTCCCGTTTCTTCGGTGGAAAACTCCCGAAGGACATCCAGTTCGAGATGTCTGGAACGCAAAACGCTGTAGGCGACGCATCCTGTGTCGTCAGCAACATGCCGTCAGCAGGAAGTATTCAGGTTGGCGACAACTTCGTAAGCAAGCTTAAAATCCGCCTATCAAGTTATTTCAACGACATCACCGAGACCGAGGCAGAGGAAGTCTTACTCCACGAGATGATACATATCTGGCAGTACGTCACCATCCCGAAGGCCCAGTGGGGTTCCAACATGCACGGAACGTCGTTCACCAACAAGATGAACGAAATCAATCGTATGTCAGGCGGCAAATACAACGTGACTACAACAAACGATTCCAGCATGAAGGCTCGCCACGCGGACGACCTGATGAAAAACAAGAAGGAATACGACGAGCTTAGCGAATCAAGACTAATGTTCATCAAGGACAAGAACAACGACAGCAAGGTTGACGTAATCCGTTTCAAGAACGAAGACGATATGAACCAGTTTGCCGAGCAGTTTGTCCCGATGCACGAACTTGAAGTTACTGGAACCGCAGCACCTCGTGATATCGACGCTTATCGGTACAGGTTTGGTGCATTGAAGAACAACACGGAAGAGAACCGTAACGGATACTACATTATGAACAAGAGAGACATCGACGAGGCAAAGCGTCTCGGGGCAATCTAGGAGGACAATATGTCATTGAAGAAGCAAATGTTCGAATCAGAAATCAGAAAGTTGAACTTGCCAGCGGCAATGGAATCGGTCATCGAAGAACTTCACGACGCAGCGTTCCAAGAGGATAACGACGACGAGCCTCAATACGTCGAGAAGGACTGGAAATCGGTTGATAAGGATAACGGCGACGGAACGTCGTCGGTCGAAACTACATGATATATCCTCTGATAACTTTCGCAATCGTCGTCCTCACAATTCTATTGATGGCGGGAAAGGTATAAAAAAGGCGGGTTCAACACCCGCTTTCTTCAGATACGTTCAACATAGTTGAGTGAAACCCACCCGTCAGTGGTTCGGCCCCATCCTCGCCTTTCAGCATAGATATTTATCTGGGTGTCCTTCTCATATTTCGTGACAACATTTCCTACAATGGGAGCTTCACGGCAATTCAGATTTGCCGTTGTCGTTCCTGAATACAGCGGGTTCCTTGGAAGCTTTTCCTTCCCGATGATTTTAAGGAAGTCATACCAGTTAGAAAGGCAATCCTCGTTTCTTACCCACGGCTGCGGGCATTGTTTTCCGCTAATGCAATGGTGCATGATTACGTGGTCGAGAGGGATATCGTATTCCTTCATGAGCTTCTTTGCAAGCAATGCGGTACGTTCGATAACCTTGTCCGAAATACTCCAGTCAGTATCAGTTGCTTTGAGTGACTTGGCATTCTTCTTGTCGGAACACATCTCAATCGAGATACAGTTTGCATTACGAGCCGTCTTGTACATTGTTCCACCAAGCGATGTTGTAAATTTCTTGTACAACTTGTCCCCAACTGCCCAGCAATACTGGTTCCTTATGTCTGGATTAAACTGCACAACCTCAGCTTGGTCTACTATAAAGTCAGCGCTTGCTTTTTTGGACTGCTTTCCAAAAGAATTTGCAATCCACTTTGCCGTTCCAGCCTTGGAACTTGTACCCGCAGTATAGTGAATAACAAGGTATTCTATCGGGCGGTTCTTTTTTAATGTTACGTTGTACATACTATACCGTCGTACCGCCAGCGGCTCCGCCTCCGCCTCCACCTTCATAAGAACCAACAGCACATCCTTGCTTGTATGGAGAGTAGTTCATCCTGTTCGGTGCGGCATATCCACATACCATCGGGAGGTTCGAAGCGTTAAAATTGGCGACTGGGTATCTTTGTGGAATCCTCTTATTCGCCGCATCCATCATCTCCTTTATTTTAGGATTCGGCTGAAGCTTTTCACGCTGCCACACAATCTTGCCTGGGGGAAACAGCTTCTTCATTTCCTCTTTCGGGTCACGATTTGCGTTCGGGTTCGTGGAAAGGTTCATCGGGTTCTGGTAAGCACCCATGTCGTTAGAGTGAGAACTGTTTGTTGCAATAGGTGCCTGTATTGCGTCATGTATGTTGTGGTTCTCAGACGGGGACAATGGCAGGTTTCGTTCAAAGCCTTCGAAACACGCCTTGTGCAGACGCTTGATGGCTTCCAACTGAGCCTCGGAAAGGCCGAGCTTTCCGATAGATTCAAAAAATAGTTTCGTGTCCATACACATAGTTTATAAACTATTTGCATGAAGGTAAACGGATTCATCATACCCGTAAGGGGAAACTGCCGAGCAAGGAACGAGGAGAGGAAAAACTTCTCGGTTCTTACCCACGTTTCCGAACATCTGTGGAACGACAGACTTGGAGCCTACGTCGAACGTTCAGAAAAGGCACAGATTAACAACCCAGTCATGTCTCGTGACAGGAACCTCGGGGTGAGGTTCCATTACCGCAGACACAACGCATTCCTTGACCAAGAGCGTTACGACAGGATGTCTTCCGACTTTGTCAAGCGTCAGGGTGTATTCATCAAGTATTACACCGTGACCATGGACGTAGACAGCAACTCGCTGTTCCACGAGGACAACTTGCGTACAGTTGACAGGGAGTTCGACTTCCAGGTGCTAATCGGTTTCCAGCCGCAGAAGGAACTGTACGACAGGTACGGCATCCAGTTCGACGGCAAGATGGAACTGCAATTCCTGATGACCTACTTCCTCGAATGCAACTACCAGTCGCTTAGAGAACATGGCATCAAGCCAGCATGTGCCCCGACAGAGCACAACCCAATCTGGTATCAGCGTGGTTATGAAGACTTCCGTTACTATGGTTATACCGCACAGCAGATTTTCCCCAAGGCTGGCGATATGCTCAAGTTCGAGTTCAACAACATCTTGTATCAGGTGACCAAGATTTCCGACGAGCAGCCTGAATACGAGTACAAGCAAAGAAAGTACTGGTGGAAGGTTTTCGTGGATACGGCAGTGGATTCTGGACAGAAGGTATCGGACGACGTTTTGAAGAAGCCCGAACAGGAGAACTTCATCAACAACCTTCTCGGAAAGACTACCTACGAGAAGGGAGAAATGGAAGCTGGTGCGGATGCGGCAAAGCCGACAACACAAGCGGAATACCCGTTCGCGGTCAACGCAACAGTGGACGAGCTCAAAAAGGATGTCCTATTCAGACCGCCAGAAGTTCCAGATTGCGTGGACAACATTACCGAGTCACCGTCCTATCAACCTTGCGAGAAATTGCTCGGTGGATGGTAAAGAAAAAGCTCCGTTCAAACGGAGCTTTCTTGTTTCATTCAAAGCTGTACCTTACGTTAGCTTGTGGATTCTCCGACTGAATCCTTTCCTTCTGATGGCAAATGCCCAGCTTTACCAATATCTTTACGATTGGGTCGAAAATTCCGTTGTCGATGACAAGTTCCATCTTCGGTGGTTCAGGAAATTTAAGGTTGTCCATGTTCACTGTCACTCCTGTCCGTTTCCGACGTTGAATCAACACCTTGAGTTCCAGAGGTATAAACGGTTGGTTGGCCAGCGAGAGGTGACGGAAAGCCGCAACCATACAGCATTATTTCCGTATTTTGAGGAAACTTGATTGGCGTTTGCGGGATAGGATTGCCTGGAACACCTTTCATGAAATCGTCAAGCGCTTTCTGCATCCCGTTCTCGCCAAGGTATCCCCTTGCGTAGAGTTCTTCAAATTCATCTACGGTGCATTCAATCATTGTTCCGTTATTCAGATACAACTTCATTTGGCCCCTCCAGTTTAAACAGCTCGTCAGCACATGTCTTGTAATAGGCATCTCGCATGATTTTAACCATGCTGGTATCTTCAATTTGATGAGCCTTTTCAAGCTTTTTCAATTCATACAAGAAATTCTTTAGATTCTCCATTTTGTTAGGAATGTATCTTACCCATTCACTGCTCCTAAGTTTAAGCCCACGAGTGTGACTTACTGTGAGGAAATCATTGAATTCAATCTTCGTCCCACATTCCTTGCAGTATTTTTCAGATTGGTAGACAGGGTGACCGCATTTGGGACACACCGCACAAATCCACGGAGAACCATTCCGAACATATACATTAGCTTCCATTATTTCCTCGGTTTCTTTTTGGGTACACACAAAATTGTCATTCATCCTCATCAAACCGTATCCGCATTGTTGGATAGTTTCTTCGTATCCATAACACGTTTGATTGCGAAGGAAAGAGAATCACACGTCACCTTTCCTTCGAAATAGATTGTAACCAACTGAACTAGGTTACCAAGGTCCGAGTAAGTCATGCCTTCATCTTGAATCTGCTGGAATAGACGTTCACACGATTGGCTGAAATCCTGCCCAGAAAACTTATCTTCAAAGAACTTCTTGGCCTCTTCCGATGTAACGCCGTCGAAGTTGACCACTTCGTCGATTCTGTCTGCACGACCGATAAGGCACTTATTTATTTTCGAAGCATTATTCGCGGTGCAGATAAACACATAGTTACAATCAAGCGTGTTCAGGTCGCTAAACATTCGAATCAATACATCAACGGTGTTGTTCTTGACCTCAACGTCCACTGAATCGATATCATCAACTACGATTATCACATTTCCCAATAGGGCACACAAACCAGATACCGAATACGGGTTCATCGCACCCAAGTCGTCCTTTCCCAATATGACAAAATTTGCCTTATCGGAAAATTCCTGTACGATACGGTTCATCAATGTCGTTTTGCCGCTACCTGGCTTTCCTACAAAGGCATAACCACGATGGCCACCGTGTTCCAGGATATACCTTACCCCGTCCATAACCATTTTGCCGTCATTCGTTTCAGACGATAATGAATCAGCATAGTTTACATACGAAAGTGCAGTGACGATAAAAGAAGTGTATGCGCGAGTGCCATGACCGTCATTAAGAACCAACGCCTCAAATCCATGTACATACCCTTCATTGTCAATTTGTTTTACAGGCCCATCTTGTCCGTCAGGCATGGCCCTATGTTCTGTCAAACATTGTTGAAGAAAAGCAGCGCCGATAATTTGACTAATCGTCATGCCATGCGGGTGGCCGCATTGTTCTCCATAAAACCGTATTTTATGTACACTCTTTGTTATGTTGGCGGCTGAGCCATAAGATAGGTCAAGATAGCACATAACAGCGTCGTTGGCTTGCGTTCCCACGTTGCTCATAGAATATGCTGCCATCAATCGAAATGTATCGTCGTCGATATCAAGTTCGAACAAAGCGTAGAAGAATTTCTCATGAACTTCGTCATTGAAGCGAACAAGTTCACCGCGAGAGTCCATGGCAGCAAGCTCACCAATCGAAGTGGTGCCACTGTGCAATATATTGGTATCTGCAACCCTGATTGTCACATTCTTTCCTAACTGACGTATGGATACATTGATTGGTTTCTTTGCCCAGTAGGATTTGCCGAGTAACCACATGTAAGTTTGTGGGAAGAACTGTATAGCAAACGGGTATTTTATATCGTATTTGTATTTTTTCAGATTAGGATACAGTTCCTCGATAGTTTCAATCATTGCGGGGGTCTGGGTCACCTTTATGACATTGATTTTGTCTACTATCATGTCACCGAACTTCTTGGCCATCAATACGTTACGAACAGCATCGATTGAACTAAGTGCAACGCTGTTCCGTATTTCCTTCTTCGTGTATCCAGAGCAGGCAAATTCAATCAAACTTACCGCAATCGCAGGGTCAAGAAAGATTTTTCCAATACGCTTCGCAGCATACAGAATTTTATCCCTCGTCTTGGATGGAAATTCTTCCAGCCAAAAGTCAACCTGGTCGATATTCTGTGTGATATCGTTAAGTTTCTTCAAGGAATCCGATAACGGTTGACGGGTTTCATCAGCCACCGGCTGGAGTTCCTGCCGTTTCATCAGTTGCTTCCGCATTAATCTTGTTCCTTCTTAAACTTACGAACGATATTCATAATTGTGATACCGAGCACGAACCCAATACCAGCCATCTTAAAGCCAATAATAGCGATATGCGCCTTGTTTTTAACAAGGCTCATCCATTCTTTCATGCTCATACGGCCTCCTTGGCCTGAGCCTTGCTCTTCACATAGAAGAACATCCAGTCACGAGCATGGTTCTGGTCGGTAATGGGAAGTTCCTTGCTGCACACAGCGTTGGCGGCAGTCATCTTTTCAACAATCATGGGCTTCAGGGTGGACATTGCGGTATCCTTGTGGGAAATTTCACGTCCACGGAACTGAACGATAATCTTGACAGGATGACCTTCTTCAATGAACTCGGCAGCCTTGTTCATCTTCGTATTGAAATCGTTTTCGCCAATGTTCGGGCCAAAGGTAATGGTCTTTTCTTCGGAACGTCGAGCGTTTTCACGGTTCTTCTTGTCCTGTTCCTTCTGAGCCTTCTTTTTAAGGTACTCTTCCTTCTTGCGGTCACCAATCTTGAAGATTGCTGCCTTTTCGTTCACGACAACGACATCCAGACCCTGGTCTTGTGCCAGCTTTTCAGCCTGTCCATAGGTCATCTGCTCGATAGAGCCATCATCTTTCTTCAATCGGATGGAGGCATTGCGGTCGAACGTTTTCGTTTCGTTGAAATCACGGGCATCCCTACGCTTGAAACCGTAGTTGCCGTTATTGTAGGATTTGTACATTTAATTTCCTTTGGTTTTAGTGTTTGGTCGGAGACAGTTTGCCCCCAGACAATAAGAATATAGCTTAATAAATCCCCCTTGTCAAGGGGGACTTCAAAAAAAAGATAATTGTAAAATAAAGTTTACACAACTAAGGTCAATCCTCGTAGGAAGGTTTGAAATAGCCGTCTGCTGCCACAGCAACGTATTTCTTCTGGCTTCCTTCTGGGTCAGGTTCATCGCAAACCACAGGAGCATGCGACAGGGAGTCCATCAGGATAACATACGGAACTCTCTCGTCACCGCACTCACCTTCAAACCCGACAGGCCAAAGTTCACCGTCGATGTTGGCAAGGTCTTTAATCCAGTACTCGGTATTGTCCGTAGCGTCATCAGTCAGTATAATCACACCATCAACAGGGTAGACACACTGCGGCTTCATCGCATTGTACAAATCGACAAACTCCTGAACGGAGATTGGCGTATTGTAGAACCTGAAATCATAAGATTTCGGTATCCTGATTTTAGTCGAGTTCGACTTGATTGACCAGCTCTCGCCGATTGTTCTCCATGTGAGGGCATTACCAAAAGTAACTCGTATTGGATAAGGTATTTGCTTGGTCTCCTCAACCAATTCTCCGTTATCGACACGGCGAGTTATCACCTCGTACGTCGGCACAGGATGGTTCAAGGTAGCATCATACGTTATATATCCATCCTCCTCTTTCGTTACTTTCAGTTTAAATGCTATCGGTCGGATATTTCCACGAGTGGTATACGCATAATACGTAGTATTCTCATTGATTTTATATTGAAGGGCGACCTCGGTTGGAATAGTCAGTAAATAATCTTCGTAGTCCTTGCTTTCTGGGTATTTCATCGTCAACTGATAGTCAGCATTGCCACTGAACTCCCAAGACGGGTCACTAATCTCAATACCGTAACCAACCATCTGATGTCTATAAATCTCCACATAGTAGTCAGACGGATTAAATCCAGGTGGAAGTGCAATGTCCGCCGTCGCAACTCCGTCATACACACGGGAAACTCGTGCCCGCATCTTGGCTTCCATTGCATTCCCGTTCGATACGTTAAGCACATCGCCTACTTGAACATCGTCAAGGAAGCCATCGTCTGGAACATCGAATGTTATAGTTCCAGCAGACACGCTTGCACCAGTTATAGGAACAGGTCTGAAATAAGCGTTCTCACCATCATCGTAGGAGACAGGCATCAGTTCAAACCAGTCGGTCACATCAACCATTTCAACAGTAGCCGCACCAACCTGTTGCAAACGGTAGGCCACATACTCCTTAGGGTTCTTCGCTGTGCGGCCAACTAGGGCGTACATAGTCCAGTAGTCAACACGGTCATCATCCATGCTCGCCTGCCAGAACACCATACTGAAACCAGTACCGTTGTTACTGTTGTACTTATCGTCTTCTCCCTTTGAGAATGCCGCATACTCGTGGTCGCAGAGAGCACCTTCATTGCAGTTTGGATAGATAGCATCTTGGATGCAATCTCCCTGAATAATATCTTCGACATCAAATCTGTACTGCTTGTCAAACGACTCGGTCTCACGAACGCACTCATCTACCAGCGGGTCTCCGCTGCTACCTGGCATCAGTCCCTTATCGACTTCAGTCTTTATCTGATAATCGGTTATGCGTATTCGTTTGCCAGGAACAAGCGTACCATCCTTGGCACCGCACTTTCCTACAACCTTCACTGTACGGCTAGCAGTATTCAGAACGCAAGAGCCATTGAGGTAGTAATACCAGATGTGATAAATTCCGCACTTACAGAAATCGATATCATTGTAGGTGACAATATCGTTAGACATGTCTATGGTATTGCCGCTAGTCGGGCCAGCCGGGCCAAGATATTTCCACTCTCCGCAAGTGATGCGGTAAAGTCCGTTCTGACCGTCTTCCTGATTCTGCAAGTTGACGACCATTCCGCTTTTCAGATTCACGTTGCCAAGCCAATAGTTTCCATACCTTCGGCCAACATTGGTATCGATGGTCGCAGAAACAGTCTCAGTGACACGGGCACCCAAATCAATGAACATATCTTCGGTAACTGGACCGTAATACTCCCAATCAGTCTTCCGTACTATCCACAAGCCATTTTCGTCTATGGTTTCGTCATCATCGACCACTTTCGTAAACTGCGAAGTTAGCCACACCAAGTCGTTTTCTTGCAACTTAACTCCATTAAGGGTAAGCTCTCCGTGCTTGTATTGGAGGTACTCGTTATACTTCACCTTGACCGACAGGTATCTCATGGAGCAGCATGACTGCGGATTACGCAGATTGATATACATGTCCTTTCCATAATTCCTAGCAGGTGTAGTTGAATTACCTGGGTCGTCATCAGTATTCAACGCGATTGGCGAAGTATAGATGCAGTTCGCACCTGTCGTGTACTTTCCATCATACTTTTCACCATCGTACACATACCGTATAACAGGGAAATCAACACGGTAAGACGGTTGCGTTTCACCACAGCCCTTTCCGCTAATTACGATATTGCTCTTCCCGCAAACCTCTCGCCCACGCTCGTCCGTAGGGAACATACCCTGAATCAGGTTTATCCTGATTTGATTGTTTTCCAAATCAAGTTCATATACAGGCACGTTGGCAGTGCTTACACCGTCATACATCTGCAACTCGGTGCAAGCCGTGCTTGAACCTTCAACGATAAATTCGTTATGACACTGGTCGATAGGAAACTTCAGTAAACCGATGTCCTCGATGCTCTGAGTGAGTACAACGCTTCCGTCCATGAGCAGTGTAGTGAACTGTTCGCCGCTTGGAGACTTCAACCCAATTACAGATGCAAGGGTCAACCTAACGGTGGAGTCAAAGGCCACTTTCCATACCTTGTATTCAACACTGTCGATAGTCACGTTTCCAACAACGGTTCCGCCAAATGTTCCGACAGCAACTCCATCAACATAGAACTTGGCCTTACCCTTGATGTTTCCCTTGCTCATGATATACAGATGAGACAAGTTATCAAACGTTCCCTTCACCATCGAAGGACCAACTTCAATGTAATCGTAGTATGTTCCGTTGGGAATGACCTTGGTTGTGAACTTTCTGTCATCAGTAGCGTCAGTATCGACTGGACGTTCAAGCGTAAGCGTATTGTCGTTCTGGACATACTTGACAACTATTGGACCAGTTTCCTTCACGCCATCTTTGTAAATAGCCGACTTGTCCATGACATAGTAGATGTTGTTTCCGTATTCATCCACGCCTACCTTGTATTTGAGGGTAAGCACATCACCTGGGCTGAACATCTCCTTGATTTTGTATCGAGTAGGTATCTTGATGCTCTGGTAGAACATCTGACAAAACCTCGTCTCGAACGAAGCACGTTCAGCGACGACCTTATCACCCTCGTTTTCAAAAAGGACATGGAAGTATGCCAGGAAATCCGCAATGTTTACAGATGACGGGTCAAATCCCGTGTCGCACGGTGTCTTTCCGTTAGCATCAAGCAACGGCAGCATGTTGAAATCAAGAACCAACTGCTTTCCGAACGTGTTAGCTTCTGTCGCCGCATTCTGCACGTGGCCGGGCATGACAGTGTATATCGGGAATATGCAGGTTTCCTCAGAACCGTTTACACGCAGTCCCAACTCGTTGACGATAGGGCATGTGCAAGCTTGAACATTGATGAGGGCGCACCTGTACAATGAGAGGTTGTAGAAACCCAATTCATCCTTTTCCAATTCAAACAGGCCGTTTTTATCAGCAAGTTCAATCCTTTCGATATTCTCCGAAACGTATATGCGAGAAATAAACTGACCTGTATAGTTTCGGCCAAAGATAATAAACGGGGTTTCTATCTTAATTTCATCCTTTATTTCATCGCAAAACGACATCGAGCTAAACCACTGATTTCTTCATCAATAGTTTATACCCTGTCAAGCTCTGAAAATGATAGGTCAGGGAGCGAAGTGGCCGACTGCTCAGGTTTCTTCCCTACATCGTCGTACGCCTGAGAACAAGGATACATAAGGATGTTCTTGTATATCTCCCACAGCAGGTCTGGAACCTCTGTCGCATGAGAGCCAGAAACACCAAGCCAGCAACGGTCGTCCTCAACAAGGCCAAACCTAATCCACTTTTTGCATTTCAGGCGGGAAAACAGGAATTCCATCCTAGGTTTGTACATGGACTTGTCCCCCTTGTAGGAATGCCTTGCTTTGTTGTATTCGCTCTTGAATGTCAGGCATAGCTGGACATTTCTCCTATCCAGCACGTTAACGATGATGCCTATCTTCAAGTCACGCACCTTCTTCTCTGACTTCACGGTTACAACTTCCATTAGAGCCATAGGCTGCCACTCGTCTACGGAAGCATAGCGTCTAAAACAGGAGGCGGTGGTCGTCTTATTCCACTTCTCCAGATGGTAGCCGCTGATGTCGTTCAGCAGGTCAGGAAAGTTGTATTCTTCGGAATTTCGCATAACAACAAATATAATTCAATCCTGCTGTTTTGGCAAGGCTGGGCCGAATGTATAAACTAAATGTGAAGTCATAAAAGGATTCTTTATGGGTACGCTAAAATCTTCTGAATACGCATATCGCAGTGCTGGTGACAACTTTGACACTCACCCAGACTACCGTCACGACATGTTCACCATGTGCCAGGAATATGCCAAGAACGTAAGCGACATTTCCAGTGGCAAGGCAAAGAAGTTCCTTGACCGTGCCTACAACCAGAACTACTGGCACACCGCAGACAGGCTTGCTGCCGAACAGGACAAGTTCCTCGAAGATGACATGGTGAACAACACCCCAGGTCGTGGTTACCGCAATTACCGCCGTATGGAGTACGACATCCCGAAGGATGCCAGCAACATCGGCAAGTCAGCAGTAAACGACCGTGAAGCCGCAGAGGAACGTGGTGTATGGAACAAGGAAGAGCTGCTCAGGAACCTCAGACAGAACCGTTTCGCAATTTGCACTACGGCCTCTGCAACTTCGGACAAGCCGATTACCCAGAAGGACTACAAGGACCAGATTAAGCTTTAGTTGTGGTGAATTGCCTCCTTATAGCCACAACAAAGGAGCCTCCCCGTTTGGGGAGGCTTTCTTTTAATTATGTAATTTCTTAATTTGTTTTCTTGGTCGAACCAGTCTTCTTGGTCGTCTTCTTGGGCTGCTTTTCGAAACCGTCAAGTTTGAGAACCTTCTTGTTGACAAATTCCTTGGTTAGAGCAGGCTTCTCTTTCTTGGCCTTTGTCTTACCCTTCTTCTTTGCAAGTTCTTCTGCCGCATGTGTTTCGTATGCCTGTATTTCAGGAGACTCGATTTTATGCCTCGGGCTGTACTTGACCTTCCATAGACGTTCATGGCAGCAAATCTTCATGCCTTCAAGAAGAGCGATGATGATGTTGTACATGGACGGAACATCGCAGTCAAGTTCCTTTGCGGAGTGGGCATCACCATCCTTAAAGAGCTTCACCGCATCCACCTCACTCATCGTGTTACGGGACGTTGTAAGCAGGTCGCCGGCCACCTTGGAGAAGCCTTCTGCCACAGCACCCTCAACAGCCTGGAGGAAGTCGTACACCTTACCATAGTCTTCCTGTTCCAGCGTATCACCGAGGGTTGTCAGTGCTCTGCCAAGAATATCGAAGCTGCTAATAGAGTATTCGTTTTCAGGGCCTTTTTTGCCTCGACCGAAAAATTGGTCGAGAAATTCCTTCTTTTCGTCGATGTCAACCTTGAGGTCAACGGAATGCAGGGTCAATGTATGTTTCATGGGTTATACCTATGTGTTTAACTGCTGTTAAAATACATTTTTCAAAAGGTATTTTTATATCGAAACGGTTTCTTTCCACCCTGATAAACTATAAACGAAAGCATGTGAGCCAATATGTTCGATTTCAGCAAATATTTCAAAAGAATGTCAGGCAAGACTGACGCCAAAATAGAGTTAAAAGACGTGCCCATAAAGGCAGATTCGTCCGCAGCCACAGACGACGGCGACACATCGCTGAATGAAATAGTCACCCGCAACATTGACTACCTTGTGACAGGCATAACCCTTGGTGATACAAGCCGATATTTCAACACGGACAAGTATTTCGAGGGTAGCGATAACGATAAAAAGGATGGAAACCTCGTCCAAAGCTGTTCCATTATTACCGAGGATGGAACGGAAAGCCAGGACAGGTATGCTTTCAGGAAAGGTACGTCTCTTGGTGATGCCGAGTATGAAGTTCCTCGTACAGATGGTACATTAGTAACGACAGTCAACGGATATGCCCATTACGACGATGATGCTGGTGTAGACCAGAAAGTATCGCTCACATTGAACGTCGTTCCAAAATATACACTCATAGATAATCCACAACCAGTCGCAACAGACGCCAACGTATATGCACATGCCATGGCAATGTTTGGCCTGTTCGGAAGCGGATGCGAAACGTATAAGTGGGCAAAATCAGGCAAATGGGAGAAGAAGAACTGTGTACTACCTTACTCGACTCTGGAACGCCGCATGAGCCATGTAGCCAGAGAAGTGAGAGAAAATAAGTTCGAGGTCGAAGTATCTACATATTACAACCTCGTAGACCCTGACGCACCACCACCGAAACAAGGAGAAGAACCGAGGGATGTTACAATTCCAAATCCTATCCTTCCTTGGATTATGAACTCTAAATCTGTGGTCGCTTATAATACAGCAGGGTTCTGCCAAGCTATGCAAAACTATGGATACATGATTGATTGCACTGGGGAAAATAGAACTCCATTTTTGCCGTCTTTGCGTGACGCATTTGAAGCATATTTCCCTAAGGAAGAAGTTGCCGATGAATTCAACGAGGCGTTCGAGGATGTTCTGGAAGGAATTAAAAGCCTTTGGATATTAAAAAAGTGTTTGAAAGCATCGACACGGCAAAAGATTAAAGACGTATCGGGTAGTGATTTTCGCAATGCAACACAGGATGAAATAGATTATAAGGCTGATGGTGAGACGTTCCTTATTGATATTGAATCCCTGAAATGTAAACACGATACGGCTAACGATTGGAATAGCCACGTCACGATTGTAACCCCCTATTATGCAAGCGGAAAATACAGAAGATACACACACCATAATAATGATGATATTAATCACAAATACGTATATAACAAAATGGAAGATGCTAAGGCCATAAACACAAGTAAGTTAAGTGACGCATATGAGGATTCTGACTACAATAACGCACTTATATCCTACACTGAATATTCACTGCGGGATTTCAAAGAGTTGTTAATTGATACGTATGACACATATGCACAAAAACGGTCCGCAATCACCATCCAAAGTAAGAGGGATGAATATATTGTCAACTTATTTAACTTTGCAATAGCAGGAGTAACTACATCTGTATCAGAAGCCGTTAATGAAGCGTTTAGCGCCCCCGTCGCTGTTCAACAACAAACTATGCAATGTCTGGATGACTATGTCAATTCCCACGAAGACATGAAAGTAAGGGTTGTTGACTGGTATCAAGGAGCCGATGTTGAATCCGATGACACAAGTAAGTGGACAACTGAACAAAAAGACCTTATTCCCATGTTTCAACCAGATTCATCTACCGAATCGACACATTTAAGCAAAAAGCTAAAAATAGTCGATGACGTTGATGATATCGTTGACAAGTTTGAAACAGCGATAGTTGCAATGGCTTTGATACAACCAGGTGCCGCAGCTGTATTACGTGTAAAGTTGAATTCGTTGAAGAGCAGTGTTAGAGAATTCAACCGTGTAGTCAACAGGATAAAATACTTCGAGTATTATACTGCCGACTCGGTCTTTGAAAGCAAAGATATGATTCTAAGACTCAGCGATTGTTACGGAGTTGATAGAACAACAGGCGTTCCTATTACGGCAAAGTTCCCAGCCAGAATGCTTATTCCTACACGTATATACAGAAAGGTAAAAAAGAAGAAGCGCTTCCTCTGGTTCTGGAGAACGGTAACTAAGATGCAATGCATCGGTATACGCTGGACTGAAATCAGATTTATCAACGTAGGGCTGTACAGCAAGTATCCAAAGGATATGCATATACCCGAACGGACTATATGGTTTGAATCCGACTATACGAAATCATCATCTAACATCATCGTTACAAGGGAAATTCCACAAGACCTCGAACCAGGGAAAAAAGTATCACTGAAAATTGCAGGTGTTGGCGAAGAAATCTCGGCAACAATAGTAGATGCCCATACGATATCTGTTGATACATCGACAAAGATACCAGCAACAGGGCAGACACAGTATTTTAAGGTAGGTCTCGAAGACACGAAGAGTGGCGACGAAACCTCACAAGTGAATATCGAGTACAACCTTCCATATTTCCCATACGACGAGGAAATTAGAGGATATGCATTTGGCACTTACGGCCCATTCGACCAGTCGAGATACGCAATCAAAGACCGTAGCGGTAGCTTCGGTTCTGGAAAGGACGGCTGGAAAATCTTCTACGACACTAGCAAGGAGATTTCAGACCTTAGGAAGGGAATAAACATCTATCCGTCTGTTGCCTATCTGCTCAAAATTTTGAAGGACGAGTTTGGAAAGGACAGAGTTGAACTGCTCGAAACAACACGCTCTGTCGATGACCAGCGTGCTAGATGTCTTGGTGGAAGCGAAAGCGCCTTCCTATCATGGCACAATTACGGTCTTGCGGTAAAGATAATGATTTACCAAGATGACCTTCAAACTCCTATAAAGGACGGCAGCGACGACATGTTGAAACTCATCGAGATAGCTCGCACCTTCACAGAAAACTGTATACAGGGTAAGTACGGGGCAAGGTTCAACGTTGTCTGGTGTGGCCGACTGACTGTCGGTGCAGACCTGTTTGACTGGGAATTCCTCCCAATCGGGGTCAACCACAAGGACGCGCCTAAGTTCAGGGACAGCCTTATATCTCAGCGAGACCCGATAGTTGACTTCTCATACGTTCCCGCAGCGAAGTACGCTAAATCACCATCAACACAATTACTAAAGGACAAGACAACACAATGGATTCCAAAGAATTCGTCTGTCTATCAGAACGCAGACACATTCTGCGGTGTCAAGTATGTAAGTCCAACGTCTATCCGCAACTTCAAGTTCCCAAAGAACCTTCCACTGATTAACCTGATTGAGTTCATCAGGATGGTTCAGTTGAAGATGGATGCCTACGGAACGAAGATGCCGAACAAGGGCGACATGTACGAATGGTTCAACAAGAACCGTGTGGCATACCAGCAGCTGCTTATTTATTTCGGAATGATGGGAAATCTACAGTCCTTCCGAGCCCTACTCGCTGGTGAATACATCACAAGGTTCAAGCCAATCGTTTTGAGCTATTATTCTACCGACCCGATTGCATTCGTCAAGAACTTCCTTGGAGACGAATACTACAAGGTGCAAATCAGGGCGGAAGACATGATTGATGCATCATACATAACTCTCGCCGACGGACGTTTGCACATTCCATGCGGGGACGGAAGGCCATACCTGCCTCAGTCCGTGGACAACATGTACGACCAGAAACAGGTCACTAAGGAACATTACCAGAGGGGCCGCTGGATTAACGGTCTGTTCGTACCAGCTACACCGGAAGACGAATACGTGTCCAATTCTTCTGTAATCGGCGGTTACAACAACTTCGTTGCAGTCGGTGGAGACGCATACATTCTGCATGCCTTCATTGCAGACCAGATTAAGCAGGAGTTTGACGCAATAGTTAAGATGTTCGAAGGGTATAAAGGCGAACTGATGTTCGACTCGTTCTACAACGGGCCTTACGCTGACAAGTACGAACAGCTTGAAAACGAATTCGGCATCATCGAAAAGCAGGACCTCATCGATTTCGACTCGTTGAAGGGAATGCTTACCGTAGAAGACCTGAACGACCAGTCCAACGGAAATGCAATCACGACGAAAACAACCGAGGATGGAACAGAGTACAAGGATATCTATGAAAAGGTCGTGTCCAATGCGGAAGTGGCCGGAATGAAACTGGCTTCACTCAGCTCCGAGCACCTCGAAGTAAATCCACCCAAAGCGGAAACAGTGACTGTAGAAGATGTCTATAAGATATTGAATAACGGTAATGCGCCTACGGCAAACGATATTGTGAACTTCAGAAGGAGCAGGGACTAAGCCAACGCATTGAAGTGGGCAGAATTTTCCTTGTTCTTTCTGCGTTCTTCCTTTTCGATAGCACGCATCTTTGCATTAACTTCCTGACGATGCTTCACGTTAGCCTGGTGTATGCTACGTCGCACCTTACGGTTGTATTCTAGTTTTTGTGGAGATACGTGTCCGTTTTCAACGAACTCCTCAGGGTTCATTCCAAGCACGTCACCCACCATGATTTCTTCGTCAGACATTGTGCAGAGGGCGTTCTTTCTAGCCGTAGCGTTTACACGAGCCTCGTCCACACGCTTCTTGATGTTATCAAAGATGCCGTACATTACTTTGAAATTCTTTTTCAGGTATTCGACAAGGCGTGCTCCGTTCATCGGTGTCTTCGTAATCATACCTTCGGGAACAACTCTGCGGTCCATCCACAGTTTCTTCTTCACCTCGCACGGAACGATGACGAACAGTCCGTCAGCCGTTATCTTTACGAGGGTGATGTGTTCAGGATTGGCCGCCCAGCAAATGCTTCTTTCCTCAGGATGACCGTTGGAGTCATAGTTGATGCTGACCGTCTCATCGCAAGTGAATATTACAGCCCAGTAATAACCCTGTGTGTCTCTCGGCCTGATTGTACCCAACTTCCTAGCATAGATGTAACCGTTACGACGGCCACCCACTTCCTCTGGCTTCGAGTTCGTCTCGATTTTCATAAACGAGTTTAGGTTTGGGTTGCCATGATACACTTGGGTTTCGACAATGTTTCTAGCCTTAACTTCGGACTTCATCATGTCGATATACCATATTCCTTCGGGCTCCTGACGATAACCGTTGGTATGGTAGAAAATGTTCAGAGTACCGTTTACGAAGTCTATCCATTTCTGGTCCTTTGATGTCTGGAAGTCAAACTTCTTGAACCAGTCCTCGTATTCCTTCTGAACGGCAGTAGGAAGGGATTCTACTGTAACGAACCCCTGCAACTTATCGGGAGAACGGTTGTACTGCGGTGCGATATTCTTTATCCAATAGTCAAGGACGATATCCTTGTGGTCTTTCCAGTTGATACCATCATTCAAATAGTTGAATAAGCGAACGCCTGCAAGTTTCTTCGATTTCATAGATAAACCTTCTTTCCCTAATAGTTTATACTTCCGAGCAATCTCGAACTGTATAAACTATATGTGAATTCAATAGGAATACAACAATGTACAACGACGAACTTTCCATTTTTGAATCACAGGCCCAGTTCGAAGAGTTGAACCAGCAGTGCAAGGCCATTGCCAATCTTCCGCCAGACGAAGATGAAACCCCAGGAGACGAGGAGACCATGGCAGTCTTCGTCAAGGCAAGTCCTTACGACGCCGAGACCGAACCTCTCTACAAGGCTTACGGTATTTCAGGCAAGGAAATCAACGCCAAGAAAGGTCCCCTGTTCAGTTCCAAGGACGACAGTGAACTTACTCAGGAAGACAAGGAATACATCATAGAGTGTGGCCTTGGTCTAAACACATTGAACACAATCCATGCGATAAAGGACATCAACGCCCTTGAATCCCTTGGTTTCGAATCACCTTACCAAGTAGGCGATACCGTTAAACTGAAAAACCAGGACATGCCTCACATCTTCATCGTTGTTTCCGCTGATGGTGACGGATACGAACTGGCAAAGCCGACGAACAACAGTGCCGAAATGCGTATATGCGGTGACGGCTGCTGGCCGAGGATGCACTGCTCTTGTGACGAAATCGACAAGAAAACGATGTACACCCTAATGGCAATCGGAAAAATACTCAAAGAAAACGAGGCATGCGACCGTGCAATGAAAGAAAAGCTTTGCCCGACGATGGTTCCAGAATACGACACGACCCGTCTTGGAATGCACCAGTTGCATGAAGCACAAATCTCTACCGTAGATAGCCGTGGTCAAAAGCTCGCAAAGCAAAACCGCAACGCCATCATGCATCAGGATATGAAGACCCTGCACCAGAACCAGATTATGGACGAACAGGGACACTTGAAGCCGAACAACAAGGAACTGTTCAAGGGCATTGCCGAACGAATGGATGAAATCTTCGGCACTGGCTACAAGGACAAGTACATGTATGACGGCGGTCCCGAAGTGCGGTGGTCGGACAAACCGATTGAATCGTAAGTGCAAGTCAAAGGAGAGAGCATGACGTTAAAACCTAAAATATACTACGATGCTAGTTGTCCTGTATGCAGCAGCTACATCAGACTTATCAAAAAGAAAGTTACCGAAGATATGGTTGACTATCTCGATGCAGGGTCTGATGCAAAGGACTTCAAGTACACTGACGCAAATGGTTCGACGTACACTGGCACAATGGCCATCGACCGCATGAGCAAGGATTTCCCTGCCATTCTCGACTTCATGTGGGTGCTTCCACCCTCATTGAAAACAAAGGGATTGAAGGCTGTTTACAAAGCCAGCAGCGTAGTACGACGGACAATAGCAAAAGTAAAGAAAGGTTGCAACTGCGGACATTAAACAAAAAACCCACTGAACAATCAGTGGGCTTTTTCGTTTCAAGTTGCTACTTTATTCACCGACAACTATTTCCTTCTCTCCACTATCCGCCTTTTTCTTGACGGCGATAGTGCAAAGACCGTCCTTGACCGTTGCTGCGGCATTAGCCACATCGTAGATGCAAGGGAACGACCAAGAGAACGTGAAGTTCGGCCTCTTGATGTAATCGTAGTAAGTGACATAGGAAACAGGGTCTTGCGGGGTGGTTGCGGTAACCGTAATCATGTTACCAGACACCTTCACCTTGACATCATCCTTGGAGCAGCCAACAACGGCAATCTCCAAAATCAAGACCTCTTCTTCCTTCTGCGTTTCCTCGTTCTTGATAGTAGCCTTCTTGAACGCATAAGGGAAAATCGGACGACCACATTTCTTTGGGTTAAAGATGTCGAATGCTGTTTCAAACATCTCGTTCAATGCAGGAAGTGTTCCGTACATAGTTATTCTCCTATCGGCAGTTTGCCGACCGTTGAGTTAATGAAGGTTCCAACAGTTTGTCGAAACCTCCGTACCATCTGGAGTTTCCGTCAGGTACAGGAAAAAAGGAAGCCACTTTGGCCCCCTTCTTTCACTTCTAGTTTATACACCCAACGATTTAGAGAAAATCAGAGTTCTGTGTCGTTGAACGATGCCGTGGTATCCGACTGCGATTCGTACGCCTTGACTCTCTGGTCGTTTGCCGCTACCGTTCCAACAAGGGCCGCATCGACCCCTTCTGCATTCAGGAACTCGACAATCTTCATGAGGCCACGACGGATTTCAGCAGGCGTCTTCTTTGAGGCGACCGCTGTCAGGAGCTGCTTTACAGTCCTGATTTCGGTTGCCCTACGCCACACTCTCCACTCGTAGTCGTTCATGTCGCCACGGTCGGTAATCATGTATCCCATGTCCGTACCTTTCATGAGCGGGACAAGGACATAGCTCGCATTGATGATTTCTGCTACGGTCTTCATGATAACCTCCTAGATGCCAACGGCCACGTTTACACCCTTTTCGCTAGACAGGATGTTGATGGTGACATGTAGCTGGCCATTTTCCAAGACGGCCTTCACATTGTCCTCATCTACAGGCTTGGCGAACGGGAACGTGAACTTGAAGTGGTTCAACAGGTACGCAGGCACGCTTGACTGTGCGGCAAGCACCTTAATTCTCTTGTTCTTCTTTCCAGCAGACGGTGCGTCCGAATGAAGTTTACGGACACCGCTAACTTCCAGACTGTTCTGTACAACCCTTACCTTGAGGTCGCTCTGTGGGACACCAGGAAGGTCAATGTAGCATTCGTACACCTGGTCGCTAGTGACATACATTTCGGAGAACGGTGCTCCAAAACCGTCGCTCATCTGAGGAGCCTGCTGGACTGGCTGCATCGGCTGCATCGGCTGCATCGGAATCGGCTGTTGCTGCGGATAGTAATAACCAGGAGGGGGGACAGGCTGCGGTTGCTGTGCGTACTGCGGATACTGGTAATACTGCGGTTGCGGTTGAGGAACAGGCGGTTGCGGTTGTTGCGGCAACGGCTGTGCCACCATCTGTGCAGGAGCAACACGCTGTACCTGATTGACAGGCGGCTGCTGGTAATTGTTGTACTGTGCCACTGGGCCTTGCTGGCGTGGCACTGGACGTTGCTGTTGCTTGCGATTTACCTGGCCGGGGATGACACCAAGGGCGTTCCTGTTGGCCATTTCAGCCATTTCCTGAACTTGTCTTGACGCTTCGCTGTTTGACATTGTAGGTTCGCCGTTCGGAACATCGCCAACTGACTGACCTGACATAGCTATTGATGGCTCGTCATTTACCATATTTTTGCCTCCATTAAAAATCTTCTTGATAAAATTGAACATTATGAATTTACTGTCTCTTTCAGAAGACTGTAGAATTCCTTGTTTTTGGCTATCTTTTCGTAAGCCGCCTTCTTGATTTTCTGGAACTCCGTCTTCTTCATATTGAGGTTTGCCGCTATATCAGCTGCTGGCAAGATTACATCATCCTTCAACCCGAACGAGTATCTCATGATGTAAAGTTCCTTCTTGTCAAGGCTGTTTTCCAGCATCTTCCACAGAGTATCCTTCATGTTGTCGTGTTCAAGCTCTGCGATGCCGTCGGAGCTGACATCTGGAGCCTCGTTGGTAAAGCCGTCTTGGTCATCTTCCTTGGAACCCTTGACTGACTGCTTCAAGTTAGCCATCACTTCCTTGGCGTGACCTTCACGTTCTGTGTATTCCGTCTCGTTGAGGCGACGCTTCTTGGATACGTTGGCCTTCAATGCGATAGGAATTCTGATTAAATCGTCGTCTGAAACGAAGGTATTCAACGCACGACGTACATACCAAACGACAAATGAGATGAATTTCGTGCCCACATGGGGGTCATACTTGTTAAAAGCTTCAATCAAACCGATTTTCGCCTCTGAAAACAAGTCATCGATGGACTTGTCGCATTCCTTTGCCTTGTCACTGGCCATCTTGAACGCAAATTTCAGGTTAGCTATGATAATCTTGTCAAAGATTTCCTTCTTTCGGGCCTCATCAGTGCTGTTAGCATACTCCTCAAACAGCCGACGCTCCTCCTCCCGACTCATTGTAACCGATTTGTTAAGTTCTGCCTTTATACATGGTGTTATCTTACAGTAATCCACAAAACAACCATTGTTTCGAGTATAATCTAATATATATTATTTTAACGCAATTCCCTCACACAATGTTGAGGGAATCGCATTTTTATTCGCTATTCGCTATTCCTACACAGTATCTTCCGGCACACCCATCTTGTAGAAGTCTTGCAGGGCAACAGGCCGTGCAATCACATAGTCCGACGTGTAGATTGAAGATGCCTGTAGGTTATCTTTCATCTTTACGTTCTTAGGAACATATTTGCTTGCACAAGCAAAGGTATCCTTTTCGGGCAAGTACTTCAGGATGTGACAAACATTCAACGGTGTAATGCCTCTCAGCCTGTACTTCTCTCTGTCAAGCTTGCTAAGGTAAATAGGCTTAGCCTTGACAAGGAACCATATGTGCTGACCTTCACTTGTAGTTTCATCAAGGCGATAAACCTTTTCGTTCTTTTCCAAGTTCAGCTTGCTCAGTATCTTGTTCAATTTATCTGAAGTTTCAGGGTCAAGTTCATTGGACTTCATTTCAGTGCCATTCATTGCATTTAGAGCAGATGCAACGTAGTTATGCTTACCCAAGCCATCGACATTACCAAAAACTGCCTTCCTGATAACGGCAAGCCCATCAGCATTTGAAGTGAAATTGTTATCACACATGTACTGATAGCCAGCCTTGTATATGGCATCACGTGAGCAATCCACCTGATATGTCTCTATCTGAGCAGGACCCTCACCCGATTGCACTTTTTTAGTACATGAGCATACAATAGTGTGTTTCTCATCGTCAACACGAGGAATGGTGTATTGGTATGTGGCTTGTCCATTCCCAGTTTCTACCGTCATAGCGCCATCCTTATTAGTATACGCCGATGTAATTCTGGAATAATTATCAGCATTACGAATGGTCGTATTGCTCGTCGTATGTTCATGAATGAACTGGTCGATAATACGCTTTGAGTTCTCAATGAGAGTTTTCATGGCTGCCATCGAAAGATTACGTGGAGTCCTCATATCAGTCTTGCTGATTTGACAAAGCTGCACGAATTCCTTACCAAATCCATTGTCCGCATAATGGTAGCAATCACTAAATCCATTCTTATCCAAGAAGTCCACATATTCCCTTAGAGTAATCTTTCCAGCAGCATACATGTCAAAGTCCATGTTTTGCACAAATTCATCCTTCTTTCGAACAATCGCATCGTGGTCCAACACAACGTTAGGGCACTTCAACAGAATCATGGAGCCGTAATTTTTAACTTTTCTTCCTCTGGCGTCAAGCTTCTCGTTGACAGGACCGACAAAGAATCCACCAATCGGGTCCCATATGGTCCTCTTCAAACTCTCGTTCGGAATGATGTTACCATCACCATCCATACCCATGAGCACGCTACTATCCATCAGGATAGAAGACGTATCCACCAAGAAGTCATCGATAAGCGTGTCCGCATCGAACAGGGTAAGATTCTTTTTCATCGACTCATCTTGTTTGCCAGCCTTGAAGTCTGCGTAGAGAGCGAGAGAGTTCTCACCACCGAATGCATTGAACTCAACGTCCAAGTTATTCGCAATCTTAGTGATATCCGTGCAGTCTCCCCTAAGGTTAGTATCGCTTCTTAGATACTTACTGAGAATGCCTGAATCTTTCTTGTTGAGAGTATATGGAGAACATCCGTTCAACGTCATGTTGCTGCGGACATACACCGTTTGGCCATCCTCAGTGCTAGCTACAAGAGAATGCATTATTTTGGCACCGCCTTCAATATATACCCTTCCAGACAGTTCAATCATTCCAGGTGTTTTATCAGTACCCACACCAAACACAGTAGCGTTTCCATCCGTACCGTGTTCGATTTGAATACCCCAAGCACCGTCAACAGCAGGTGTTGTGTTGACACAGTTCATCTCGGTTTTTTCAAAGTTTCCGTTACCACCAAGGGCGTTAACACCAATAGTTGCACCCTTCAAAGTGCAGCTACTGATGCCGCAAGGTCCATTCGCAACAACGTTATGCAATTTAGAACCTCTACATACCACAGTTCCTGCTGTAGAATCCAACGTGACTTCACCTGTCAATTCCGTTGTAACTTCACCTTTCTTCCAATCCTTTACAGCCCTTCCGCCAGGGATAGTGCTCTTGCTATAACCAGTCATGTAGTTAGCATTTCCTGTAATGGTAATCAAGTTATCTCCCTTAAACACGACGTTGCTGGCATCCTCAGTATTCCAGCCATCAAGGTGTTTCGGACCATCATTACTCATGTTAAGGTGCTGTATATTACAGTCCTCGATTTGAGCATAGCCGTTAGAAATGTGTGCGTCTACAATAAACGATTTTACAATAGATACACCACGTATGCCACCATTCATTTCGGCATAAATCCTGTTATTCGGCAAAACCTGGTCTGCACCATTGTTTCCAACAGCAATGACAGTATCTTCCACACGAGTTTCCAAGAGTGATGCACCGTTTTTACTAGGGCGAGAACCAATTCTTACTCGACCAGTGCTTCCAGATATGTCCACATTGCGTAGCGTGCATTGGTTAATCTCGACATCACCAGCAGAAGCCAACTTGCATCCACCCATGATTGTAGCAAAACCCTGAATGGTAGGAACTCCACCCTTCATGCCTTTTGCACCAACAATCTGTTCTATCGATTCACCAGGCTTGCAGCAAGTTTCATCGAAAAATGCAACAAGACGTGGATACAACCCACCCCTAGACGTACTCAAAAGAACAAGCGGATAGAAACTATGGTCACCGACGGTGATAGTGTTTTTTCCAGCGATATAGTTGTTGTAACCTTCAACCTTCCTACCATACGCCTTTATAATCTGGCTAGCAACTCCGTTCGCCAATGTGTATACACCAGACTTCTCATCCAGTACACATTCAATGCTAGTAACCCAGCCGTTATCATCATAACCATAATCGTTCGAACCAACAGTATTGGTCAGGCTTCTATCCTTGTACTCCTTAGAAACAATCTGGTTCAATGCGTTTGCATCAAAGTGTTTTACTCTCTCGGTGTCAAAGTTGGTGCTATTGACAAAACTCTCGTAATTCTCATCATCCATGTACACATAAGGAGCATTGCCTACACCCTCGATATTACCATCGTTGGGCACCTTGTGTATAGAACTCGTGTATATAAGAGTATCCGCACCCCTTGGCTTCAACAGCAGTTTGAACATGTCCTGTGTTCTGGCCCAGTCAATAACCTTTCTGCCCAGAGCCAATGAATGTTCCTTCTTAATCTTGGACGGGGTCAGAGTGCCCTCTCTTGTCATTTGATGAGCATCCGACTTTTTCGTTACATCGTAGATAAATCCTGTCTGGGAATCCCAATAGTATTGGTCGCTATAATCAGTCCATTCCCTCAGCACGGCAGTGTAAAGTCCGTCAACTGGAAGGCCTGTTTCCTCGCTGAGTTTTTGCTGCTCACCTGGTATGATAACAAGTAGACCATTTTTCGGGTCCCTGTTCTCAACTTGCGTCGTCAACAGGGTTACCGACGGGTCGATTTCAACCGTACATTCAATACCGATGTTTGGAGCTTCTGTTCCAGTCTGGTGTATAGCATTTCCAAGAACCAAATGCTTGATGTCATCGAAGGGTACTTCGGTCAGGTCGTCATAGCCCTGCTCTTCATAGTATTTCATTACCCTGTCATAAACTTCCGAGCTCATTTTGACATAGTTGCTAGCCGTTTCATATTCAGCCTTTGGCACAGACTCGTCACGTTCCGTGTGTACCACGTACGGAACTCTATCTTTACTATAAAACTCTTGTTCCCCCGACTCCGATGTCAACATATACGACGGACTTTTAAATCCACCATCGTTATCCCAGAACTGGCTAAATCTAGGTTGTTTCTTAGCCCACAGCATTGCCAGGTTAATCGCCTCGCCGAACGGTATCCTATACTTTCCTTCCAGCTCGATAGAGTCGTATTCGTTTTTCTTTTCAGGTGGAGTAGTAAACTCAGGAACAGGGGCAACTTTTTCATCAACATCTTCCTGGTTGACCTCTTTTTCCAAGTCACCAAGCAGGTCGTCCAGACCTTCGAACAGAACGCCGTTGATATCCCTGACCGCCTCAAAAGCCGTCTTATTCAATCCGAGCTTTCCCAGATAATTCTCAAAAACCTCTTTCTTGCTAAACATGGTAGCCTATCATCGGTTAATTTTCACTTATAGTTTATAACGTAGAAAGGCACCGTACATAAGCACGATGCCTGTCGAGTAGCATTAATTCCACTATCGAGATGTTGGAAGATACGTTATCGCATCAGCGCTATGAAGCATGGCGATATACTTATCCAATCGTGCCCTTGTCAGGAATTCATTAGGTTCGAATGTAGATAGCAGCTGCACTGCCTCCCTAAATGCACCTTCCATAACGAGCATTGAAATCTTTCCCATGTCGTTGGCAAAATCGATAGCGGTGTATTCTGTCAAAATCGAGTTCTTAAACTCGTTCCTAACGAGAGTAATAAACTCTGACCCTACGTTTATGTTGAACGCGATTTCGCCTTCTTCACCGTCGATTGAACCAATACGGTCAATAGTTTCATTCATCTCAATCAGGAAACGTTCCTTAGGAACGGGCTTGCCCAGATAATCGGATACACTATGGGACTCGTAAGAGGAAATGAACGACGCTAAGTCGGATTTCCAAAAGTCCTGGTTGTAATAGACGACATTGTCGTCAACGTAAGTTATCGTTCCAACATAGTTCATATTCATTTCCTTTAACTTGATAATGTCATTGACGTAATCAATCCCCCTTTCAATGCAATAACGCTTGACAAGGTTGATATTGTCAAACCATCCTATCACATGCATTGTTGATTTCTTCATCACAACAATCATAGAGCAACCCCATTGATTTCAATATATGCCTTTTGTATAGTGTCCATCTGAAATAAACCTTCTGCACTCGTTCCCCAGTTTCCTAACTGCGATGGAGACTCGTTGCGCGAGCCAAAGTTACCGTTATACGGGAAACCGCTTTCCGTCAACGCAACTCCAGATGAATCAGATTCATACACTATCAGTTGTCCACTTCCGCTTCCACTATGCCTATTACACATAATGGCGTATTCCTTGTCAGCCGACAGGCTCAGCGGATTCGTAAAAGTAAACGTAACTTTTCGGATTTCCGTTCCATCTCTACTCGACGGCAACGATGAACCATCATATAAAGTAAAGTCTGGATATTCTACCTGTATGCTATAATTTCCCGTTATGCCTTGCCATACAGAAGCATCGTCCCATGGAGAGGTTCCTGTAAACGTACTACCGACGGATTCAACCATTTTGTACACCCAGCTAGCCATAACGCCACCCTGGGACATTTCCCATCCAGCCGCACCAACATACAGACCTAGCGTATTAATAACAGGATAATCACTTCCCTTTATAATCCTAAGTCTACCAGCAGTGCCTGACTCCATCATGAAATTGTAATACTTCTGCGGTCCGCCACCTTTCTTCCAGCATAGGTGAAAGTCCCCGCTTTTATAGACGTATACCTCTTTGAAGTCAAAAAAGCTCCCGTTCTCGTAACGACATATACGTGGAACATTCTGTGACCAAGAGCCACCACTTCCGTCAGGTATCCTAAACGATATGTTATGCGTATCTACCATAGACTACTCGTACACAAAATAGAATCCGCCCTCAACACCAGTTGCTGGAAGCGACGTAACAGCTACGCACAACGGAATGTCCTTCGTACTCAACGTGAAAGTAACAGTTTGTGATGATGGGTCATATGCATTATGTACTTCAAGATGGCCTTCACCAGATGCTATGCTTACATTATACTTTGTATCACCACTTCCGCCGCCACCACCAACCGCAGTAACCTCATAGGTATATTGACCAGTTGTTGGGTCTACAGAAGTTGTAATAACGATACCACCGCCACTCGTTACACGAGGCAGCATCGTCTTTAAGGCATATGGAGTCAAATCGGGAGCACTAGACAATTCAACCCAACCCGCCTGAGTAAGAAGCACAAAGTTTCCTTCACTGCCATAATCACCGCTGTCGGTCAATATGTACTCATCGCCAGTGACCGCAGTGCCACTCATATCGTGTATCTGTTGGTTGCTTGCCTTACCTTTTAGCTTGATGGTTGCACCCATGTTGCGGATAAATTCAGCAGCAAAGGTAGCATCAGACAATGCAGCGGCAATATTTGCTTGGATTAAATCAGACAGCTTCAACGGAGTGGATGGCATTCCGTCGCCTTCAATACCACCTGTAACAGACAACGGTGCAAACGAACCAGTTGGCCCCGTCGGTCCAGTTGGGCCTATCGGGCCCGTTTCACCCGTTGGGCCTATCGGGCCTGTTTCACCAGTATCACCCTTCGAACCAGTGTCTCCCTTTATACCAGTGTCGCCCTTCTCACCTGTTGGACCCGTTGGACCCATCGGGCCCGTTTCACCTGTGTCACCTGTATCGCCCTTGGCACCAGTATCTCCCTTGGCACCAGTGTCTCCCTTAGGACCTGTTTCACCAGTTGGACCAGTTGGGCCTACTACACCTGCTGGACCTGTTGGACCAGTATCACCTGTGGGACCCTTGTCTCCAGTAGGGCCCTTGTCTCCTATGGGACCTTTATCACCTGTCTCACCCTTGTTTCCAGTAGGACCCTGTTCACCAATCGGGCCTTGATTTCCAGTAGGTCCCTTATCTCCTGTTGGGCCCTTGTCACCAACGGGGCCTTGTTCACCAATTGGACCCTGTTCACCAATTGGGCCTTGATTTCCCGTTGGGCCTTGGTCACCCGTTGGACCCTTGTCACCTATGGGACCTTGATTTCCAGTAGGACCCTGATTTCCAGTAGGGCCCTGTTCACCTATTGGACCTTGATTACCAATTGGGCCTTGATTTCCAGTAGGTCCCTTGTCTCCTGTTGGACCCTTGTCTCCTACTGGACCCCGTTCACCTATCGGGCCTTGATTTCCAGTAGGTCCTTTGTCACCCGTTGGACCCTTGTCTCCTATGGGACCCTTGTCACCTATTGGACCTTGATTTCCAGTGGGACCTTTATCACCCGTTGGACCCTTGTCTCCTATGGGACCCTGTGGGCCTTGATTTCCCGTTGGGCCTTGATTTCCAGTAGGTCCCTTGTCTCCTGTTGGACCCTTGTCTCCTACTGGACCCCGTTCACCTATCGGGCCTTGATTTCCAGTAGGTCCTTTGTCACCCGTTGGACCCTTGTCACCTACTGGGCCCTGTTCTCCAATTGGACCCTGATTTCCAGTAGGGCCCTTGTCTCCTGTGGTGCCTTTATCACCTGTGTCACCCTTGTCGCCTTTATCTCCTGTAGCACCCTTGTCGCCAGTAGGGCCTTTATCACCTGTGGTGCCTTTATCACCAGTAGGGCCTTTGTCTCCTGTAGGACCCTTTTCACCAGCAGGACCTTCTGAACCAGTGTCTCCCTTGTCTCCCTTAGGGCCTTGCGGACCAGTTGCTCCTGTATCTCCCTTCGGACCTCGTGGACCAGTTGCTCCTGTGTCTCCAGTATCTCCTTTTGGACCAGTCTCACCAGTATTACCTACTGGGCCTTGTGGACCAGTATCACCCGCATCACCCTTCTCGCCTTGGTCACCCTTTGGGCCACGTGCAGCTTCTTTCATCGCATCCAAACTAAATGCAACAGTCTGACGGCCAGTACCATCGGGTTTCAGTATTGTACCAAGAAAATACGCGTCTTCGACGGGTCCTGTTAAACTTGTATAGCGAGGTAATCCAATTATTTTCTTTCCCTTAAACATGACGTAACCGGCAAAAACTTTACCAATAGTTTATAACCCCATGACTGTTTACACCTAAAACAAAAGGCGACCGTTCAGGTCGCCTAATAGTTGATTTGTGAAGTTGACGTTTTTACGACAACGTATTCAACTTTTCGATGTAATTGCGAAGGCCTGCTGCAAGCTTTGCCAAAGAAGGCTTGAACTTCGGCACCTGAGACTGGCTTGCTGGCGGGAACCAAGCGGCAGGGTCGGAAACAATCTGTGCAAGCTGTTCCATAGAGTTCAATACAGCAGTCAGGTTCTGACGGTCGTTGATGCCAGCCTTGTTTTGCATGACCGATGCCATCTTCTGATTCATCGCATTGAGGTTTCCCTCTACGCCAGCGGTTTCAGCAGTTCCGTTAATCAGGTCAAGAGCGTTGTTCAACTCTTCGAGACGGCCATCGGCATCAATCTGGTTGCAGTAATCCCTTGTCGCAGCGTCGGTGTTGTTTCCATACGGCGTTTCGACAATCCTCTGGCCACCAGGAAGCTTGGTCGGCCTACCCTGCTGTCCATATCCCTGTCCTTCAAACTGAGGCTGCTGATAGGCACCAGGAGGCATGATGCCAGGGTTCATCATGGGCTGTTGATAGCCCTGCTGAGGATAACCCTGTTGCGGATAACCCTGCTGAGGATAATACGGCTGCTGCTGAGGATATCCTTGCTGCGGTGCATATTGCGGTTGTTGTGGCTGTTGCGGCTGTCCAAAGTATTCGTTATTGTTCATAATCTACCCTAGTAGGTGATATCATCCTTAAAGTATATTTTTTGATTATTCGTTGTTGACATACAGGTTGATGTCATAGTCAACCGCATCTATCTTAAACGTCTTCACGTATTTGAAGTGGACCTTCCGCATCAACTCATTCATCGTGGTGTCATCGGCAGGGCATACGAGGAATGTGGCAATCTTCTGTTCCAACAGGTGGTTAACCAGCTCCTGTGCGACGGGGTACTCGTTCATCTCCGAAGATACAACGAAATACTCGATTTCAAGCCTTTTGTCAAGGTTGTAGGCACTATGGAGAGAATACGTCTCTGCTGGGACGATATTCATGTAGTTTTCCTTTGTCGGGTCAGTAACGGTAAGCACGCCTACTGGAATGTCCTCGTAGGTTATGTACTCTACCATGTCAGCATTCTTGATTTGTTCAACCGTATTCGGCTTAGACACAATGCGTTTCAGGTCTCTGAAATCGTCACTGTACTTACCGTCAATAAGCTTTCCCAGTTCGTCAAGCATGGAATCGTCAATCTGGGTAGGGTTCTTGATGTACAGCTTGAACTTGTCGTCAAAGGGGCCAGTGTTCGTTTGGCCGTCAATTTCGAAACCGTCGATAACCCCGCCATCATCTTCTGGCTGGTATTCCTCTATCGTCGATTCTCCCATTATCGTTTCAAACAGCTCGTGTCCAGGAACATCACTGAAATCCATGATAACCCCCTATATCTCATCACCCAAATTTGCCGAAGGGTCTTCCTCGAAATCGTTATTCTCACCCTCACCGCCCATGTCACCTTCGGTGTCAGGAACTACGTCTACCTCAGGCCCGGGCTGCTCAGGTGTTGGCTCGATTGAATTGATTGCATCCAAAGACTGGTTCGTCATGTCGGAATCCCCATTTACAGAACCAGCGTCTAACGGTTCATTCATGGCAAAACTTTCGCCACTGATGTTGTCGTCATCTGGCTGTTGAGCGTTAGCCCATTCCGCAGCTGTATCCCAGTTGTTCATTTCATCTACGCTAAACTGGTCGGCACCAGCAGCCTGCTCGTCCGTTGTCGGTTCATCGTCAACAATATCGAGCTCTGGATGCAGCAGTTCCACCTTCGTCTCCTTGGCGGCAGACTTAACAACGTCCAACGGGTCTGTTTCGGCTGCGTAACCCCTAGGGTTCATCATCCTCTTTTTTTCCTCCTCACGGATTTCAGCATCAAGCTTGGCAGCAACGGTAAACTGGTCTTCACCTGTGTCTGCAGCCAATCCAGAAACAAGAGGAGTGCTCTTCCCAATAGGATTCGGTTTGACATCAATATTGTCGTAGGTCGTTGTTGTTTCCATCATAGTATTTACCTATTATACCTGAGGTGCAGTTTCATCAACTGGTTGTTCGGCAGTGTCTCCGCCAAGGTTAGGAAGTTCGGTACTCGTGTTTTCGCTAATCTTGTCCACTTCCCCTAGGTCGTTGATTGTAGTGTCACCACCTGGAGCAGTCTCAGCGCCAAAAGGTTGGTCTGCAATATCAGTACCCATGTCACCAGCACCGAAGTCACCACCAGCAGCACCGAAGTCACCAGCAGCAGGGGCACCAAATTCGCCACCAGCAGTAGCACCGAAGTCGCCGCCACCACCAAAGCCACCACCAAAGTCACCACCACCAAAGTCATCACCAGCAGGCTGTTCACCTGGATTTGCCGTTCCATCATCAGGAAGAGCATTAACATCCATATTGTCCTTAGTCGCAGTACCCTGAAGGCCAATGTTATTCCTCTTAAATAGGTCCTTCATCATAGGATTGCTGAACAACCATGCCTCGAAATCCATAGCAGAATTTACGTCGTTATTATCAAGGAAATCGAGCAATGCTTTCATTTCCTTCTTTGTCATAGGGTCAGGCTTCGTCTCATCAAACGCCTCGTAGAATCCTTTAAATTCTTCAAGCAATGTATCGGTATTCTCTCTCAAATTCATTGGAGGAATACCATCACGAATTTGCTTTGCCGTCAAATGTTCGCCGCTAGCGTTTTCTTTGGATGCTTCGGCCTTCTTGTCGGCAACGATGTTCATAATCTTCCCAAGACTTCCGTTGATATCTGTGTTAAGTCCCTGTTTCAATTCTTCGACAAAATTCGTAACCTTGTCTTCAGCATGCTCCAGGTTACCACCAAGATTAGCGGTTCCAGCGCCTTGAGCAGCAGCAGGGTCAGCAGCAGCGGGGTCTGCAGGGGCAGCAGCAAAATCCGCTTCACCAAAGCCAGCATCAGCACCGCCACCCATATCGGCTTCCATTATCGCATTGGTCATTTGCAGAAGACCACGCATATCGGCAGACATTATCGGCTGGTATCCATACTCGTCAGTGGAATAGATATCTTCCTCTTCCGTCATTTCCTCTGCTTCCTTGATTGCATCGTCACAGCACTTTAGGATTGTATGACCAAAACCATTGATATAATGCTCAGAATCAAGGGACAGTTCAAACATCTTCTCGGCAACGTCGTCAACGTTATACCTAATAGTGATGTTTCCATTGTCGTTCGGATAGAGCATGTCAACGATGACAGAATGATTCCTTCTGACCATCTTGAACTTGGCATGAGCAGAATCGCACACAACGTTACCAAGGTCGAGACGGAACACAGACTGGCCAACCGCCTGGGTTGCGGCCTCGGTCAAGGCCTTGTTCAAAATAGTCTGTATCGTAGTGTACCCATGAGGGTTGCAATCCTTGTTAACCTTCTTGGCGAGGTCAGCCCAGTTAGTACCCTTTTCTCCACGGACATGATTGCCCTGAATAGATGCAATAATGTTCTTCATCGTCTGGATGGGAACAGCCTTGGCAGGCTTGATTGGGCCGCTTTCCGTGTGGACGTACGCAAACGTGCTGTTGTTATTCATACCTATGAACTCCGACATGTAGTCTAATCATTCATAGTTTATAATGTCGGGGATGCCTTCAACTTGGGTAAACGGTGCTGCCAACGCAAAACGAAATTGATTTGGTCTTCATCCCAGTCGTCCCCACCGACATAATCCATGTAATCTACGCATGTTACTACATTCGTATCCATAACGCACACCCTCTGGCGGCACTCATGACAGAACATCGAGAGTTCAGCGGCAATGTGGTCATCCCCTATCACGTAGCCATTCAATATGCGAACTCGGAGAATGTCAGGTATCATACTAGCCCTAATGGCTATTACAGGGCCACCTAGAATAGACACATCCGTAAGCTCACCGAACCCGAGTTCACCTATGATTTTCCTTGTGCTGTTATCCTTAATCGACAACCCTTCATAGCATCCGTAGGAGTCGTGGCTTTCGTGCCAGTTGAACGAGCTAGGAACCGTTTTCCACCCATACACACCTACCATACCGACATCAGTTGGAAGCCTGTCCAGCTTGTCCTTCCAGAAAAAGTCCGATATGCAGGTAGAACTGTCCATGTAAATGAACCAGTCTGGTGGACAAGCGAATGTTTCCTCTTCCATCTTGAACATGCCGGAGAACAACGCCTTGACACTGAGGGAAACCCTATCCGCACTATTCTTCTTCGTGAAGAAATGGTTCGGGTGGTAAATGTAATCGTAAGTCTTGTATCCACCGTCAAATCGTTTGTACATGTCCACATTGCCCCTCTTGTATATGCAACGGAAAACCTGAGGGGAAGCCAAAGACTTGACAACATCGTTATTCGAAACGACAGAACACTTAACTGGAGTCAACCCAAGGATATCCCTCATCTTGTTGTCATGTTCTATCTCATTCTGTTTAATCTTCTTCAATAAACGCTTCTTCTCTTCATGGACAAGACGGGGTTCGTTAATCTTCGTGTCAAGAGCAAGGGTAACATCATCGTCAGTAACTTCGTGATACTGGTACGGGCTTTTCTTCCTACTCTCAACGCACTTCTTGTGCATCATTAGTATGGAGAACTTGCCCTTCTTGAACCTCTGTGCATTCTCTTCCTTGTCAATCTTCAGTTTCTTCCTGATAAATTCACGGGTGATGTCAATGAAGTTTCCACCCTTGATTAACGCCTCGATATCGACATAGTTGATGCCTACCATCACCTCCTTAACCTTCCTGTCGTGATAAGTAGACCAAGTCATTATGTTTCCAGAAGCCAGCTTGATATGAACCTTTTCGCTATCCTTTGCATAGGTGTCAATCCACTTGTCATTGACACCATATCTGTTCTTGATATGTTTTCTCGTTATGAACTCTCTACCAAGTCCATACAGGTTGCCGCAATCCCTGTCGTAAATGTACCTATCAAGGTCATCAACAAGGAACATAGCAAAGCCCTTTCCTGAACGACTGAGCTTTGAACCGTTAGCCTTCCTGACAGGACGTATCAGTTTCTTTTCGTATCTCGCCCGAAGCCATTCCTTCTTATTCGCACCGACATATATCCTAGCCATGTCACTCGAAATTATTTCCTTCAACGGGTTGTAAATCGAGGTGTCGCCCCTGTGAGACGCGATGAATTTTCTGATGTCGTCCGACGAGTACCTGTCCGTCACATAGCCATCAACAGTCTTCATCTTCCTTGGCTTGTAGACGGCAAAGAATTCGTTTGACTTCGCTACGTTACCAATGATGTCAACAACATCCTCGAAAGAAATTGTTGCGTTGGCCTTTGCAACCATATCCAAGAACTTGTGATGACGATTGTATACATCCAAGTCTTTCTTGTAATAGACGATGTGTTTTTCTCCGTCAGTAGAAACCTGTTCCTTGAACGGAATGTCCTTCACCACTGCTTCAAACTGCTGTTGCGTCAGTCCAAGGTATTCGGCGGCCTCCATTCTACCGAACGTGGAAAACGGTAGGTCTCTCCTTCTAAACTCAATACACAAAAGTTTGCACCGTTCCACCACCTCTGGTTCACGGTAAAGACGGTCTCCGTTGCTATCGAGAATGTAGAACAAATTGTGCAGAATATCCCTGTCGATAACCCATTCAACCGTACGGTTCAGATTACGGCAGATGTACTTCAAACTGATATACTTTACATTGTCCTTCAATACACGGTCAGCTTCCGACAGCTCATAAAGACCATACTCCACATTTGACTGGAGTATCTGGTTCGTATCAGTCGGTATCTCGTACTTTATCTCGTCGTAATTGACTTTGCCAGACGAATCATCTTTCAAGAAATCCATTCCAGCAATCTCCTCGTCATTGACAACGGGAGAGATGTCATAATCCGATGCAAGAGCAAGTGTGTCCTGCGGGAGTTTCCAAAGTTCGTCGTGTATCGGTTTCATCTTGATATAAAATACAATATTTGAATGGGGCATCCCCGTGAGATAGGACGCCCCATTCGTTTGGTGTAAAGTGGAAACTGGTTAAATGAACACGTTCATCGCATTCATTGCCTGCCTGACATCATCATCGGAAACATCTGGTTCCAGCGACGTAGGCTGGGAGAGCATTTCCTTGGTCACATCAGGGCTGTTATACACCTTGTTCTGGGATAGTCCCTGCCCAAGGGCTTCAAATGCAGCAGACTTGCTGCCGAAGCCTACGGAGGCCAGTTTGGGTGCGGGGCGCATCCTTTTGCCGACAGCAGCGTTTCCACCAGCGGGATATCTAACTTCGTTCACTTTGAGGTTGTTCTTGCGATAGTTCTCCAGCCCGTTTTCTTCGATGTCATCATGCATCAGACTGTCGGCTATCTCGTTCAGTTCGTTCATATCAACTTGGTTGGGAGCCTTGATTTCGCCTATGCCGCTGAACTCGCTGCTCGTCGTCTTGTTGTCATCAACGCCGTTGATATAGTTGAAGATGTCTTCACGTTTCAGGTCGTCTAGGGAAATATCACGCTTCGGGTCAGTGAAGTATTCCACAGCCTTCTGCTGGAGGTCTGGGCGATAACCGTTGGTTTCACGGAGAACCTTATCGGCAATCTTGGCATACATAAGCTGCTTCATAGCACGCTTGTATTCGACCACCTTTTCCTGAAGTTCAGCCTTCAACTGTGCAACCGTCTTCTTGGCTTCCCTTTCCTGCGTCGTTTCTATCTGGCATTCTTCAAGGACATTTACAATTTTCTGCAAAGCCTCGAACAGCTTGCCCTTGACAGCATTTTCACCCATGCTGTCAACCTTTTTCTGGACAGCAGGCTTAACCAATGCATCGAACTGTCCCGATACCGCCTCGACCAAGGACTTGAACTGTCGGTCGCCCTTCGCCTCGTAGTCAGCTATCGCCTTATTGCAATTCGATTCAATCTTGGTTACAATACCAGGGTCGATACTGCCGAGTTCATCTTGTGTTAAAAAGTCTGCCAGTTGCATATATATCACCTATTACGCAGATTGTTGAGTAGAGCTTCCCTGTTGTATACATGGTACATGTCGGTGCGGAAATCCATATTGCGGTTAAGCACAATTTCCTTTCCGTAGCGTTCGATGCACTCGGTAAGAACCTTGTGTGCCTTTCTCTTGCCAGCGTCGCTTTCGAAGTGGCTAGTGATGAGGGCCTTGTTATCGAAACTCGGGTTTCCAACAACGTCAACAGTAATCAATGTATAGTCGGGGTCAATTTCTTCATAGCCAGTAGGAAGCTTGATGGTATCGCCAGCACCACGCAGAGAGTAGCCAGGTGTGTAGCCAGCCTTGATTAGGCCAGCGAGGTTACGTCCAGCGTCAGTGTCCTCGGCAACGACCATACGGCAGTACAGGTTCTTTCCGTCCATACGGAGTTCTTCGATAACTGCACATGTCTTCCACAGGTTCATTTCAAAGATTGGGTAATCCTTCGGGTTTCCCTCGATATCGACACGTGGGTGGTTCAACTCAGCGGCAAGACGGCCAAGGCGAATCTTCGTCCTGTTCAGTTTTTCAACTTCACGAGCAATGATGGCACGAGGATATGAACGACCGTTAATACCTGGCTCGTCACATACAATAGCCGTGCCTTCAAGAATGAGCCTCTTTACCTTATTTCCAAACAAGTCGGTGCGTTCCGCGACAGATACCTTACTGTCATCAAAATTCGGCACGCCAATGATTTCACGTATCTTTCCCATGACGCTTCCCCTACTCACGCCTTCTTGGGTGAGTTAATACTTTCCATGACTATCTTGGTCTTCTCTTTCGTACAGATGCTATACGCAGACTCCATATAGGCATTGACCAGCTTCTCCACGTTTGTGGAGTCACCGTTAAGCAGGTAGCTTATCAGCGAGCGTGCGTCATTGTCTTTAAGTCCTGGTATTGCCATTACCGAAAACCACAATAATCATTACATTCGTATATAGTTTATAACGGAAAACGTCGAGCCAGCATCGAGCGATGCTGGCTCATACACTAAAATACGTTTTTTCGCCTAAATTCCGTTCTCGTCCTCTGAGTTATTCTCATCGGGAACTGGATTGGTATCAGGTGCTACCGTAGGCGTTTCCTCGACCGTCTGTTCTATCGGGGTTTCCTCTGTCGGAGTAGGTGCATTTGCAGGAACACGGTATTCCTTGGCTGCCTTGATGATACGCATCCAGTTCGTCATCACTGCTGAGAATGCGGCGAGGACATGCTTACAAACCCTATTCTGGTGATGCGGGTCCCTTACATTAGGCGGGATATCCTCGCCACCAGAAGGGACGCCATCGATGGACTCGTATCCAGAAAGATAACTGTCGTAGATATGTTTAAGGTTGTATTTCATACCAGACCAGTTGAAGTCTGGACAGGTACAGAACACCTTCACATCGCAGGAGCGAAGCAACCCAATCTTCTTGGCCGGGGTCATCGGGCCCTGTGCCATGCTGAACAAAGTTCCTTGCGGCGGGATGAATTCGATGTAGACATCATAGTTCTTATCGCCACTGGCCGAAGGAACGACAAAGTGAACAACAGCATGTCCAGTAGTCTTGTCCATAGTCAGGTCATTGAAGTGGAACATGAGCGTCTTGCTTCTGTATTTCCTGAGATTGTCTACTGGACCAGACAGGTCCTTCATAGTAGCCTCAAAGCACACGTCGTACAGACGAGAAACGCTATCGTACTGCAATGCGTTCAGTCCAATGTTGCCTACGGCTTCCATAAATATCTTTTTCTCGTTCATACCGTCCACCTAGCTAAACAGCACTTCCGCATCATGGTTCTCCATGATGAAAATTCCATCCATACCAGCCTTCTTCACGTGTATCGCCACAAGGTCAACATCCAGTCTGGCCAAGTTACCGAAGAAATTGTTGTTACGGGCTATCCTATACACCTGATTGTTCTCGCCAGTGTACTGGTCTGACAACACATAAGTGAACGGATATCCGCCATGTTCAAGAATGTCCTGACGGAATGCGGCGATTGCAGCGTCAGATACAGCACTCGGGTCAATAGCACCGCCCGACACGGTTTGCATCTGCGCCCTAAACATTCCGTGTCCGCCAACTCCGCTAGGAAGGTTAGGCGAAAACGCACCGCAGGCAATGTATTCGTCAGCATTCTCCAACGGATTGATGATATCATAGAACTGCTTCAAATACTTCTTTGAAACGGCAGCACTCCTCTCTGGTTTCACAGGATTGAATACCCTGACGTTTGCAAACTGGTCATTTACCATATTTGAGACAATCGGGTTCCTATCGTAAGAACTCATCTGATTAGCGGCAACTACAAGAGTGCTCCTAGACACCGGCGTTTCATCGCCGTCCATAGCCATCTTGATTAACTCCAAGATGTTCTTGATGAGAATCGAGTTTGATGCAAATGAAGTTATCTTGCGAAGTCCCTTCTCGATTGTAGACACCATGTCCAATCCTTCACCAGCAATCTGCGTTTCCTTCGTCTGGTCACCAACAAGGAATTTAGACATCAGGCTACCACCCTTGATTTCCTTTATCAGTTGCTTTTCCGCCTTATCAGCCCTGTCCTGTACCGCCTTTGCACGTTTTTCCCACTCCTTGTCAATGGCACTTTTCTTACCATTCTTCGTCTTGTTCTTAGTGGAATACTTCGTGGTGTATTTCATCGCTATCGCCTTGAACAGGGGATGACGGATATTTATGAAAGGAATTCCGAACACTTCGGTATAAGGCTTGCTTATCTCGACATGGGACTTGCTCAGGCCATAACCTGCTGGAATGTACGCCCTTGTCGCAAAGTTCATTCCTTGGTCAAAGTTGATTACGTCCTTGTCGTTACGAGACTTGATAGGCTTCTTGGGGTTTATCATCTCTTCGCAATAATACTCGATAGCATTCGTCTGCGATGCACGGTAACCCCTGCTAACCATACTGTCGATGATACGCTCAATATCCTCGTTACTGTAACTCTTGCGATACTTGGCAGCAAGCTCGTCCATCTTCGCAATTACAGCGGCATAAAGAGCAGCAGCTTCGCCTTGCGAATACGATTCCATATTAAGGTCGATATCCCTCAGGTCTATTCCAACAGTGCTCGAACCACAGAATGTTCGAAGCATGTTGTAGAAAGCCTCGAAGTCACCATTTTTAAGAACCATCATCAGTTCAGGCTTATCTGACTGTATTCTCCGATAAGCAACAATATACTTGTCCGCAATATCGCCAAGCTTAGACACATTTTCGCCATAAGCGACAGCCACAGCCAGTTGGACTACCGTATCAGTAGCATCATCAACTCCATTTCCAATCCTTAAATCTTCGGCAATTCCATAGCTACTCAAATACTCAATGATGAACGCATTTTCCACCATAATTTTCATCCTGGTGTAGCCAACCCCCTTCAGGGCAAACACGTTCTTGTCTTCAACGGTATCGTGTATCTTATTGCAATAGGTGATGATATCAATAGCAGTAAACGTTTCGTTAGCATTCTTTTTGAGATACGATACTATTTCCGAAATGATAACGCTCAACTGACGCTGGCTTCCCGCATCCGACAGAGTTGCCATGAACTGAATAAACTTGTCGCAATAGTCGCTCACGTCAATAGGATTGTATTTTGCCTCAAGAAGCCTGACTGCCGATGGGTCTACCGCCTTAATGAACTCAAAAATATCGGTATAGTTTACTTCCAATCCACTATTATCAATCGCCTGTCTTAATGTTTCACTAAGCGGAACTTCCTTAATTTTATTGGTTTCAATAACATTATCTGGTTTCTTTTCTTTCTTTTTGACGGGACGCTCCTTAGCGTTTATCACAACCTTACCCAAAAGAAGGTCATCATCATCGTCATCCGATGAACCATCACCATAAATTTCATCAGCGACCCTATCACTCTCTTCTTGCAATGCAGCAAGCTCCTCATCACTCAGCTGAGCGGATTTAGCAGCAGGAGTACCTTCTGCTTTTTCGGCAGGAACGGCTTTTTCGGCATTAGGTAGTTCACCAGAATCTTCTTTCTCGCTTACTGGAGCAGGTTCCTCGTCCTCACCACCTTCTTCGGAAGCAGGGTTCGGGACATCAGATGCACTTTCATCCTTATCCTTATCTTTATCCTTATCCGTGTCTACATCCTTCGGAGCTACGGAGGCAGAAGCAGCAGCTTTGGCTTCGTCCTCTGCCTTTTCGTCTTCCAGAAGTTGACGGTATAGTGCCATATTTTCAAGTGCCATAGTAATGAAGTCTGATATTTATCTATAGTTTATAAGGTAGTTATGCCCCCCTAGTTGGATGCATATACGAAAGAACCACCGTCGGGATAACGGTGGTTCTGATGAATATGTCAGATATACTAGATGCCGAGTGCCAACTCCAACAGGGTTTTACATTCCTTCTTGATATAGTTGACGAATTCGTTGGTATTGTCGATTTTTTTGATGTCGTAGTTGTCCTTTATGTATTGGAGAGCTCCATCGACAGTCGGTGTAGCATCGTTGCGCTTATAGTCGCTAACGAGCGGCTGTGCAACGCTCCAGTTATGGTCCTTAATGATAGCATCAAGGACAGGTTTGAGTTTACCCTTGAGAGCAGCAATCATGTTATCTGCCGCTTCCTTTGTGATGTGGAAATTATCCAGAATAGACTGTGTTTGCAGTGCCTTATGAACATTTGCCGCCTTCACATAACCGAAGGATTTTCCGATGGCGTCAACAAGCATCTTCAAGTTATTCCTTGCGTCGCTCATATACATCGTAGATTTAACGTTCTTAGCTTCCTCAGTGCTACCCCGTCTCGTCATTTTTGGCGTAACGATGGTGAAATTAAACTTACGAGCCAGTCTGTCAAATCCATCTGGTAGAATGGATAGAATATTTTCGTACTTATCATTGTTTTCCTCTGGTGCACCAGGGGCGAACGTCTTCAAGTCAGCCACGATGGTACGAACCAGCCAGTCTTCCATACCAGGATTGCCACCGAGCAAGATTTTTGACGGTTTGAAGCTATAATCGTAGCCGCTCACCTTCCATACCAAGTAAGCCACGATAGACTTCATGGCATCAGCGCCAGAACATCCTTCATACAACAGCTTCAACATGGTTATCTTGTCCATGACATTTGTCGGAAGTCCACCTTTTTTACGAACTTCGTTATACCATTCATTCAGTTTTCTTACAACATCAGGCAATTTAGCCGCCATAAGCTTACCCTGCAAACGGTTACGAGCCTGATAGCGAGCGAACGGAACCTTTTTATCACCAACATTCAGCCTAGATATAGGAGGAATATTGTAAAGTTTGTTCTCGGCATCAATAACTTTGGTTACTGGTCGAGGTGTTGCACCAGGTACAACGATGTAATCGCCATTTTGCAGCTTTATACTCGTGCTGATAAGCATGTCGTTATTGTCTTTCTTCACCACATTCAAATTGCAATTGAAGTTCATGCGGGTTCCGACTTGCGGGTCTCCTGCCTTATCCATTGCATTGAACGCATTTTGCATGCCCTTCATGTCGAGTTCCTTATCGCTAAGAATATCGTCGATAATCTTAGTGGTAGTATTTTCTGGAACCTTGTCAAAACCACGGAGCTGAGAAGCAGATGTTTCAATCGGGTCATTAGGACTGGTGTATTCCGTTGGCTCGAATGATTCTGGGTCTTTTGCCGCATTCATCACTTCATGATATTTTTCACTATCTGCCAGCTGCAACTCTGCCCCAAGATTCCTGAGTTTTTCAATAAGCTTTTGAGGCAATATCTCAGAGCTAAGGTTTTTAACCAAATCACCCTGAGCAGCAAGCCTCTCCTCAAACTCGGTCGGAGTACCGAGCTTGCTCCTAGAATCCACAATATCGGCAGCTGTCTTGTACAGCAACAGAACCAGTTCCTGTTTACGTAGTTCAGTTACAGCATCAGCTTGCTTCTTGTTACTTTCATCAACCTGATAGTTACAGAACAGCGACACATTGTCCTTTTGAGTGTCCACTGAACCATCCTTGAGAGCACGCTTCAATACCTCAACGGCACCGTAACCATCTCCATAGTCTTTTAGATATGCCTTATAGTCAGCTTCAGCTTGGTCGATAGTAACACGGCTTGATTTAAGCAAATGTTTGATATATGCAGATTTTGCTATACCATACGCAACACGATACGCGTTTACATTCTGGTCAACAGTATTGTTCAATCCGAGCAAAGTGCCTTTCCTGTCTGGTTCCTTATCGGCTTCCTTGCCAAAGCCCGTACCAAATCCATGTTCCTTTCCAGATTGATACAGAGAGCGGTTTTCTGCATTGATGATTGCATTCTGATAAGCATAGGCACTAATGAGTTTCGCATTGTTGTTGATGAGAACGTTCATCGGGTTAGCTATGACTTGTGTCATAACCTTGTCCATAACTTTCTTCAATCCAGCCTTCTCTTCTGGGCTCAACTGCGATTTCACCTCAATTGCATTCATGAAATCATCAAACGATGACTTCAAATCAACGAAGTGCTGATTGATGAGGACCTTGGACCTCTGCCTCTCATTGTTTGCAGTCTGTTGAATGCGTTTCTGCCTGTCGATAGTCCTTCCGCCAACATCGGAGTAACCGATATCATTGTAACTAGCAGCAAGTTCCATCAACGTATCAAAAAACTGCTTTACCTTCTTGAGGTCAATATCAGTTCCCTTGTACTGATACGGAGAAGACTTTCCACTGTTGTTATTAAGGCCAAATATACTGGTTACGTCACCACCCTTTGAGTAGATGCTATCGATTTGGCTTTCAAGAGTGTAGAAGTTGGAAATATCGTTGCGCTTACCAGACTTGTTGTAATGAGATTCCAAGACCTGAATTTGCGCCTCTTCCATATCCTTGACAGGCTTCGTATCCAGACGTGCAATGCCGTTTTCATCGCTAGTGTAATCGATGCTCAGGCATTCTTTTGGCACAGAATTGAACAAGTCGTTCATCATGGCCTTTACACGAGAATCCATGAACGCCCTATTTAGGTTCTTTGTTGCATTAGATGTAGTACCATCCATTTCTGTATCATACATACAGAATTTAAGGAGTGGCAGGCCAGGGTGACTATATGATTTTAACGTATCGGCATCAAACGGAACAAACGATTTGCTAATGTCTGTCGGCATTCCGTTGACGAGACCAACAATCGTACTACCGTTCTTAACAACGGTATCAGCAACCTGAGCGATGTAATTCGGGTCGTTATCGAGTTTCTCCTGAATCTTCTTGTACTTAGCAGCATCGAGAGTTGCTTCCTTCAACGCTCTATCTCCCTGTTCCTTGTTAATCGTCGTATCAGTTTCGACAGTCTTCTTCAAGGAGGTCACTTCATCGAGCTTCGCATGCAAGTCCTCGTTGAACTTTTTGTTAAAGCACGATACAAGGTAATCACTGTCAAACTTGTTTTCGAGACCATCGTTGTTAAGGCTATCGTCCATGGCGTATTTGACCATCAAGCTTCCGATTTCTGGGATAAGAATTTTATCCATTGCGTCGTCGGTATTCAGGCCAGCCTTCAAGATATCCTTGACTTCGGATTCGGAAACACCACCAAACATGGCATTGTTATCATCCTCATCGTCAATAAATGCGCTCATGCGGAGAGAATTGTCAGTAACATCAGGCTTCTTATCGATTTCCTCGCTAACAGTTTTCCAGAAATCCTGAATGAAGTGCTGGAAATTTGTGGTGTCGAGGCCAGCGACCTTATGAGCCACCTTGATGTCAAGCGAACCCTGTTTCTGCATTCTATCCAATACAGTTACAAGATTTTTCTTCAGACTAGCAGTATCCTTTTCGTTAAACTTAACTGCTTCTGGATTCGGGAACAGTGTGTCAAATACATATTCAAATGCGTTCTGAACCACTTTGTAATCTTCACCACCGATACCTTCATGGCCAACTTCATCTTCCGAAGCAACATCGCCAACACCACCATCATCTGCGGTCTGGTTGTTGACGTTGTCATCAAAGGCGTCGTCTACACCCTTAACTTCAGGATACCATACATCTGCATCGGTAAGTTCGTCCTCGCCTACGGTATCAGGCTCGGCATTCACGCCACCCTCAACGTCTTCTACATCGACATCATCCGACGCTCCATACGATGCAGACGCTGCCCGAAGTACGTTTCCATAATTCCACTGGGTCAAATTCCAGTTTCCTGGGGCAACCACGTCAAGAATATTTGCAACGTTTTGTGCGTTATATCCACGAACGGTATTATCGAGGTTGTACATATCGGACAGATGCTTAATCAGTTTAGCACCCATCATGTTCCTGTGCCTATGATTGATTGCGTGGAAACTAAACTTACCGTCGCTTGGATTGTAAGTTTCCACTGACATGACCAACTCAGGATTCATAAACGCATTGAGTATAGACTCAACCTCATCCTCTGGATACGCCGAGGTGCTCATGATTTGGCTAATAACCTTAATAGCCGTAGACAACTTATCCACAGGGCCAGGATTGAACGTCTGTCCGGCTTCCTTCATGTCCTTCAAGACAGACAACACCTTGCCAAGCGCAGTGTTTGCTTCTTTCGTACTGAACTGAACTCTACCAGTTTTTCCTTTCCTAACGACAGCGTTGCAATACCTTCCGATAGGAGACCTCATCAAGTCCCTTACGCTCTTATAATTGTATTCAGCACCATTGCAGTTCAGGCCTCTGCACAAGGTATCCATATTCTCATTACGAACAATAGTACCCTCGTCGTCCTGCATGGTTGCGAACGCAATGCCGTGCGGAATACTGATGAAATACACATGGCCTTCGCCACCAGCCTTAACCTTACGGGCAATGATGTTCTGGAAATCCGTCGCATCAAGCTTATTATCAATTTCACCATCGACTTTAAACGTATGTGGATTAGTGCCATCGTACAAATCGAATACGACTGAAGTCTCCGCATTAGGGGTAGTGCGTTTGAAAGCATTTTTGACATTCTTGCTAAGTGTCTTCTCATCAAGGCCATGCTTTTTCAGCGCTTCATGCCATAGTTCTTCCTGTTCATCCTCGTTAAGGTTGGTTCCAGAGCGTGCTTCCTGTTTCAGTTCTTCCACCCATTCGTCAAGCGACAACCCTTCGTCCTTACGTCTTGCAGCGTCAGCTTCAATCTGCTTAGCACTGAGGTCCTTGATAACAGAACCCTTACCAATCTGCATCGTAATATGAGTCTGGGCGATAATGTCATCACCAGTAAATTCACGGTCAGTGTTTGAACGCTTCAAGGACGGACCAACTGCGACAGGTACTGCTCTCACAGTATCATCATCAGAGTTGTTCACTTGAGGTTCAGATGCCAACACATCCTGCAAATAGCTCCTACCGTTAACAACCCAGCTATCTCCCCATTTCTTAAAGATTTCGCCCATATTGCGGCCAACGCATTCCTTAATGAACTCAGGGTCGCTCAACATCGCAATAAAGGATTTAGAGCTGATTGGAATAATAGTATTGTCCGCTCCTTTGGTTCCCTTATCCAAAGCCTCACCGATAGCACTATACTTTCCACCCAATCCGTTTTTCAGCAAGTCAATAAAGGGGTTCTTCGTCTTCTTTGTCAGTCTCAAAACGTCAACCACGTACTGCGGATAAACTCGGATTTCTGAGAGGTTCGAATTGCTCAAACGCTCTGGGTCTATTGTCCTCATGACATTCTTGCCTTGGTTATAGACAGACCCCCAGTTATCCAAGCTACCAAGAGAGGTGCGGTCAGGGATACGGTTAACAGCAAACTTTGCTACATTATGTGCACCACGGGAGAATACCTCATCAAAGGTAAACTTTGCTGAACTGCCATCGGTCTCGCTCGTCGGACGTGTAGCATCATGGAACACCTCGAATATGAACCCGAGGTAAGCAGCATAAAGCACCGCATCCGAGTATTTGCTATACTCAGGCATCGTAGTGCTGTTTTTCACATATTCGCATTTTTCCCGCAAAGCATCTTCAAAGACGGAAAAGAACTTTCCCGTGATGTCACTAAGACCAGCCTCGTCGTCCCTTTTCTGAGTAGTGGACGTACCGTCGTCGTTAAACGTAGTAGTAAACGAGTTATCGGACAGCTTGACAAGGTCAGGGCTCAACATCCTGAAGAACATCTCGAAAATCTTGGGCCCGCCTTTCAAGGATGCTACCAAGGGATACTTACGCTTATTGGCTTCCAATTCTGCTGCAGAACCATGTTCAAAGAACATGCGGCCCTGCCTTTCAGGAAGAAGGCTCCTACCAAGGTCAAACAAGAACTTACGCTTTTCCGCATTTGTTCCGATGTTTTTGTAGTATTCATTCAATGCCCACTCAAACGAGACAGGTTGATTTTGCCCAAGCCTATCCTTAATATTAGCGCATATATCGTCACTGACTTGTACCGGGAACACGTAGTTTCTCAGTTCAGCCAGGTATCCGTTTGCCTCTTTTCTGATTGCCACATCATCTTTATAAGACATGGCTTCCAGCAAAATTTTCTGCATATTCATACTAAAATCCCTATGATGGACTCATTTTCACATATAGTTTATATAACTAATAGAAAAAAGATATCAAAAAGCGGGGTTTCGTCCCCGCTTCATCACTGGAATATCTCGTAGTCGTTGCCAGTCTTGCACCACGGGCATATGTACCCTTTAGGAATGACGTATTCCTTGTCTGATATCCTAGGCATTGAATCGTTTGCCGACATCTTCGGGCACGGAACGATTGAGCCAGCTGGGTTTACTCCGATGTAGCCCTTGATTCCGTGTCTGTACTCATGGTGCGGGTCACCGATACGGTCGGTCAGCCTGTACGGGATGTGGTTATCCTCGCAATACTGAATCTTCTCCTCCTCGTGGTCGAAGAGGTTCTTGACTATCAGAATCATGTCGTAGTCTATCGGTCTCTGTTCCCAGCGGTGCCATGCCGACACCATCTTCATCAGACCCATCCTCGGTATCTTGCGAGAACCGTTTGTCTTTATCTCTCCATGATAGCCGTTCATTTCAAGCCAGTTGACCAATTCATCTATCCCATCATACAACGCAGGTTCCCCGCCAGTCAGTTCAACTTCCCACTCATCAGGAGGCAGGTTCCTGAGAAAACGGAACAAGTCCGCATTCTTCACCAGATACTGCGGTTTCTCAACAAAGTTATGCCACTTCCCTGTCGGACATTCTGGACAGGAGAAGTTGCACTTCGTGGTAAGGTTTAGTTGGCAGAGTTTCATTACACCTTCCTATAAGTGATGTCAACTACCCACTTGCACACAAGGGTTTGCGGCAGCTCACCAACTTCCATGGAGCACAACGCTCCGTTAATATCACCCTGGGCAGTTTCAGATGTCTTGTAACCGAATGCAAGCGACCTGACCAAATCATTATATTGACCGCTAGGACCAACTGAGGATATCGTATCCATGGCTGCCGCATATGTTCCAAGAGGCTGAGGTATGAACACCTTGGTATCCCACATCTGCCAACCATACGAAGAACCATCACCAGACGGTTCGTTTATGGACCTCTCAACAATTTCGCATCTAGCCGTACCGCTAATCATGTAGGAGTCGCTAGCCGACGTGTTTTCCAACACCAAATCTCCGTTCGATACAGTAAATTTAATGTCTCCTGTCAGATAGGAATTCATAGTGTTTACAGCGGTTGAGCTATTCGTTACTTCATGGTCATTGACATAGATAACATTGACATTACCATTCAGGCTTCTCCATGGATTTACTGCATAAACACTCGGGCAGCCTCGGCTTCCATCGTCGTTCTGATACTTATATACAAGTTCCAAATGGATAGTACCAAACTTGCCGTTCTCGCCTCCTGGCATCCATGCCACAGTAGCTAGGTTTCCTTCTACGGCGACAACTGTCAATACATCACCAAGAGCAGGGGCCTTCTTGAATTGAGCAGCCAATCCAGTATCCCCAAGCCACATCTTGTTTTCATATAGAGCGATGCCGCCTTCCGATACTATCATAGGATACCCTTTGTTGTGCTCTGCTATATATGCAGTAAACGTTCCAACATCTGATTCATAGGCCGTTTTATGCTTAGCAAGAATTAGGCAGTTGCTCAACGACTGGTCAGCGCCCGAGAATGATACGGTGCCGAGAGCATGCACATTGGTAAGTCGAGTGCCATTCTGAACATAGGATGCACTGCCATACAATGAACTGTACTCTAGTACAGCAGCATTTAAAACAGACATGTTATGTCCAATCATGATTGATTTATTAGCCTCACTGCCATTATATACCGAAAGTTCATCTCCATAAAGAATAGAATCGGATACTGAACCGGCAGATTTTACAGATAAATTTCTGCCAAACATGACAGAGTTTGTCACTATACCAGTATATTGTGCAGTTAAGTTGCTACCAAACATGATAGAGCTTGTCAATATACCAGTGTATTGTGCAGTTAAGTTGCTGCCAAGCATAAGTGAGTTGGTAACATTGGACTGGTTATCTATTCGTACCGTGGCACCCAGAACGACCGAGTCAGCAACATTGGCTGTATCGTGTGCAGTTAAGTTGCTGCCAAGCATAAGTGAGTTGGTAACATTGGCTGTATTATGAAGGGTGTTTCCTGAACCAATCAGCAAACTGTCTGCTAATTGGCTACCATAATAAATGCTATTCTGAGACCCGACAATCATCATGTCTTTGGTACTATCGGTCGAATAAATTGCATTTTCAGAACCAAATATGTTAATGCCTTTATATGCAGCACCAGAATAAATGCTATTCCGAGACCCGACAAGCATAATGTCTTCGGCAATGTTTATCGAATAAATTGCATTTTCAGAACCAAATATGTTAATGCCTTTATATAGTCCACTATTAATCGTGTCGAAATCACCCCATACATGTATATGCTGACCACCTTCAGACTGATTGTATATGGCATTATATGAGCCAAACAGGCTATGACTTCGGCCGGAACCACTGTGTATAGCATTTCCTTCGCCACCCATTATGACACATGAATCGTATTCATCATCACTGTCACCAATGACTGAATATACACTAGCAAGAATAGCACAATTAGATGCATTCGGCGATATAATACTCTTATATCCAGCGTTAAAAGAGTGTGAACCAAGAGTAGCTGATTCCTGCATCAAGGCATACGAATCACTACCCAGTTTGTAGTTGTCAATATTTACATCACAATAATTGATTGCCTTATATACAGGCAATACTGATGTCTTTGATATAGTCTCCTCGACAACATATGAGCCACCAGCTGCAGATGAGTGAGTGACAGAAATCGTGTTGCCCACAATTTCAAACCTATTACCATTAAATTTTACAAAATGGGATGCATCGTCCTTTATAGCAAAGTAAGTGACATCGCTTCTAGGAATATAACCACCTTCATTCGTGAAATACCCTGCCATCGGAAGATGTAACGATGATATAACACTATCGCTCATATTGGCGATAATGTCTTTCCATTGTTCCATGGTAGGCACCGACCATCCACTTGGCAACACCATTGAAGCCACAGTAGAATTGTCATAAAACAGGAACATCGGAAGCTTATATTGCTTCGTAGTAGTGCTCTCCGTATAATAGCTCTCGTCCGAGTTTTTGTATGTGATTACAGTCGTTACAGTCGCAACAACCCACCCAGATGACGGCAGTGGGTCTACACCTCCGCTTCTGACGGCACTCCAGTCAGTTCCCGTCCATGTGTAGATTTCATAATGACTGTTAGAGTCATCCCTGTACTTATATGTAATTTCCTTCGTAAAATAAACAGCATCATCAAACTTAGTTCCAGAGGATGTTGTTTCGGTAGACTCATAGTCCAACCATTCCGCCGCATCATGATTATAGTCTGTTCCATTGGCGGCTTGCGCAATGTCACTCGGTAGTTGATAATAGAGAAATCTAGGAACTAGATACGTAGAGCATGGGAGTGTTGACGATGGAGAAAACTCATCCATACCTCTACTATACACACCATTTTCGAGAGTAATGTTTCCATCCAATGTATTACTTATATAAGGAGCGATTGCACCAACAGCCGTTTTATATTTGATTGCTGTATTCTCCTCCGTAGCCAGCCTGTTCCTTACCGAGTTTGAGTTATAGTCCCTTGCGTCAACAAGGTTTCTAAGGCCAGTTACATACTTTTCCTTCTGCTGTATAGCTTCCTGTTTAGGGCAGCAGCCAGCCTTTGCATTTTTCTGGTTAAGGAGATAACCCATCTCAATCTGCATGTTGACAAGGGCTTCCGCCATAGACGCGTTTGCCACGAGCTGGTTCTTGTACCAGTCGATTGCATCATCCTCGTACAGGTTGTAGAACACGGCGCTTTCACGGATTACAGAAGAATCCTCGACAGCGGCGGAAAGGTCGATAAAGATGTCAGACTGGAATTCAGACAACCCGTCACCAGAGTCGCTAAGAGTTACTGGGCTATCCCATTCGCATACAGCAAACAGGACAGGTTCAGCCTCGGTATCAATCTGGTACTGGGCCTTCATCTCGCCGCTATCGCCAGAGCAACCATACTGTCTCATCGGAACGGCATAGATACCGATACGGTTGAACTTGAATGAAACCTTCTGGCTGTTGAACAGGGCGTGCTGCTCATCCGTCGGAGACGGGTTCAATGTAGCAACATTGTCGTCATCCCCAGTTTCAACTTCCTTGAAATAAGCACCGTCCTCGGCATTTCCGTTCAGTTTCAACTGGACTGTGAGCTTAATGCCAGTAGCATATTCGTTGTCTGCGGTCTTAGCAGTGCTTGTTACGGAGTAGTCGCTAATCGGGAAATACTTCGTGGCCTTCGCCATGTTGCGGCAACCTGTGTTTTCATCATACAGGAGACCCGAAGCGTTAACTGGGGCACAATACTTGTTGAAGTTCGAGATGGAAAGAATCTTCCAATACTGGTAGCAGTACTGGTTGTAGTCCTCACCCATATCTGTTTCTTCGTTCTGTGTGTAGGTACTTACGGAAGGGAACCATCCATCGACATCGACATCATTGAACGTTTCGCCCAATGCATGTGCGTAATCCTCGGCGTCACCACCTTCGATTTTAGGCAATCCGTTCTTGTAACCTTCGTAGTTACGGAAGTCCGTGGAAACCCTCGGCACAACATCCTCACCGACTTCATCAACGGGGTAGAAGTTTTCGATACGGTCGTTTCCAGAGCCAAGGAAGATGTCCATACCACTCTCGGACCAACCTTCGCCGGCAGCCTTGACACCCGTGTACAGAAGAGGTGCTGGCAACGGTATGAGCGACTTGGCGTAGTCGATGGTATCGTCGTCTCGGGACGCATTTACCTTCACGCCTTGGTAAATGTAAGCACCCTTCAATCCATACTTGCCATCGACCCATGTAACAAGGTTGTTACGTCCATCCTCGTCTAGGACATATCGATAGTTTTTCTTGATATTGCTGTCGTAGTTTACGGACTTGAATTTATTGCTGGCCTTAGTAGTCTGGTAGCCATCTCCATTCATGTCGCCTTGGAAGATGTTATAGATGATATCACCGTCCTTAGTCAGCTTCGTCATACCAGGCTTGAGCTGTTCGTCTTCATTTTCCTGCAATTCATCAGGCACGAAGGCGAGAGCGTACCATCCAATCCACCAGTGCTGGCCGGTCGCCTTGGATGAAGAAGCCATTAGTTCAAGTCCCTTGTTAGTTATCTGTGTTTTCGCTGCCATATCGATAGTCTCTGAAATACACCAATAGTTTATAATGTGTCACGGACATCATTTCACGCCCCTTATAAACTATAATCAGAAATAATCGAGGATTATTCATGAATGAGCGTGTAAAAATCTTTATGGAATCAGCATCCCAGATGGGTGTGGGCAAACCAGAGCTTAAAGCCTTGACTAAATTGTTCAAGGTATGCCTCGAAAGTGCTCTGGAAGACGAAGATAACATTGACCTGTACGAAGATGATGTAGATGAAGACGGCCAAGATGCATCCAGTCTAACCGACCACATGAAACCCAGATGGGACGAAGAAGATGAAGACAACTTTGACCAAACCCAGGCTGAACCTCTCGAATCAACATTGGGCACAAAGCTAGCCAACGCTTATGTCCAGATTTCCCCGAAACTAATCGATAAAAACATGTGCAGTGCTGATGAAATTGACAACCTATCCAAATTCATCGATTGGTTAATAAAGGCATACAAGAAATTCAACCCAGAAGAATACATGGAGAAGGTTGCAGCCAAATACCAAAGAAGGAAATCCTACGATACCGACAGAATGGATAAAATTCTGGATGTGGTTAACCTTGGCTCTCGTGTAGTTCAACTATTGACGGAAATCAAGAATACATTCAGCGATGAACTCACAAATGCAACCTTTACTAACGAGGCATCCGTATTCCCTGTTGCAAAAGATATCAACGCATTCATGGCCGATAAATTCAACACAGGTTCAGACGACTTGGCTTCCGAGCAGGCTGACCAAAGCATCATCTACGATGACTCTGGATTCAGGGATGTCGATGCAGAGGAAGAAAAGGCAAATCCAAATAAGGAAAAGGCACTTACAGACGAAGAAATACGTCAGATAAATAATTCAGCCAAGAAACCCACACAAGATACATCACCAGACACATTCTCGCCAGACGAGGAAATAGATACGGTAGAAAATGCCGTCATCGACTTTGTTAACTTTGTTCCAACCATTAATCTATCCGATAGCGAAGTAGCCGACTTCAACAAACCAGTTAAGAAGGAAACAAAGAAAAAGCTCAAGACTGCCGCCGACAAACGTGGTGAAGTCAGAAAGATGTATAACGGTGATGTTGTCGATGCTAATACATGGAAAAAAGCCGATGAGGACGACCTGTGGGCTGACCTCTAACAACAGATTCATTCAACAAAAAAGACCGAACATTGTTCGGTCTTTTCTTTATTCAAATGTTACCGTCATCTTTGGTAGCGACGGACGCCCGACCAAATCGCTGGCATTGATTACTGGGATGGTATCATCCTTAGCCTCGGCCCTGATATGAGCAATCAATTTCTTCACCATGGACTTTTGGTAAGCAGAATACGAACCGATAGTCGATAACGGGTTCTCTGATGCGACAAGAACGATGGATACAGCATTCTTGTTTGCAGCCTCATCGTTGTATTCAACACCGCTAGCATAATAAGCATCTTGGTCAAGCTGCACGAATTGCAGGAATCCAGAGTTGTTGAGTATTCCCGTTTTCGATTCGGATGCAATCTCTGGGTCACCCTCTATCTGTCCGACCAGGTAATGAGCGCTTGATTGAGAGCCTTCCTTCATGAACTCGTCCGCCATTTCTGGGAACGTCTTTGAGTCGCTTATGCCGATGATAATCTTGTCTATCTTCTTATCGAACCTTGAAATGTAGTTCCTGGTCAGTGACAGTTCAACTTCATCGACCGTCTTTCCATTTGCGTCGTGAATAGGCAGGAACGTTGCACTCGGGTCACCTTCGACGATTACCGACGGTTCGTTAGACCTGTTTTCCGCAGTAGGATTGTTGTATGCTTCGATAGTCTTGGTTGATACGTGAGGAATGGTAAGGTACTCGCTTCCCTGGTTAAGAACACCCTTTCCAACTGGCATGGCTGTGAAAATGTCAATCGATGCCTCGGTCAATACAGCATGTTCGGGAACACCTTCGTTATTGTTTGCCCCGTTTCCAGCATTCGTGTACGCTTTGTCGCTTGTCATCAATATCTTGCTTTCGCCATCCCATACGATATGACCACCGTTTGGACAATCTATCGTACTCATCTGCTTCGCCCTGTCATAGTACCGCATGAAGCCGTCACCGCCAAGGTTGTAAACAGCGACGTTAGGATACGAGTTCTTCGCCGTGTAGTTGTAATCAAGGAACCCGTCCTTGGATGGTGAAACAGCGACATACCTTCCCTGTCTGATGTCCCCGTCAATGAAGTACACCTTCAGGTAATACCCCTTTTCTGGAACAGCGTTAAGGCAGGTCATGTCAGGACGAACGAAATACTGTGCATCGTCGTCAATCTCGTCAGTTTCTCCAATGATTCTAGCCTGTACACCACCCCTAAGTTCGGGGTCTACCTTGTTCGTCACAACAAGTGCGTCATACAGGAAGTTTTGTCTCATTTGTCCCATATATTACCACACAGCTCAGTTTCTTCGGTTTCATCTATGTTGTAGTTCATGTTCACATCGGCCTTACCCGTGTTAGTGAACGATACGTTCTTAACATATATTTTCCCGTGGGGAAGGTCAAGATACTTGATGAAATCGTCGAACACAACCTGGATTGGCTTAAAGCACTTGATGTTCTTTATCAAGGTATTGACCTTTTCTTCGCCAACAACACCGTTATCGAAGTTTGCATCGCTACGGAACTTAACCTTGACGTGCGGTGTCGGAACCCACTTACTTATCTTGCCCTCTTCGTAGTCAGCGTCCTCTCGGATGCTAACTTGGTTTTCTTCGATAAGTTCGTCATACGGGCGGTCAACATCAGTCCACATCGTGATGACCTCGGCGACAAGACCGAAAGTCTCCATGAGCATTTCGAGGCCAGGTCTGGTTCCGCCCAAGGTATAATACTGAGGAAGGTTAGACACCGTTTCCCTCAAAGCGGCCTCACGTGCTTCCCTCGTGGCGTACATACAGTTTGAGTCCACGTCGTTCTTTGCATCAGTAATGTCATATCCCATGAACCTTGCCAAGTAGCCGATAAGGTCATAGTCGATAACCTTGGCATCACGGAGATAGATTAGACGTTCGAGCTTTTCAACAAGGGGGTACTTCATATCAGGTATTCCCTTGAACTTGTCGTCCATGTCGTACCTAGGTGCAACAGACGCATAGTCGTGCTTCGAATTGAACTGCGGCATCGGCTGTTCGGTCGAGTCGAGGTTCTCCACATACGGGCTGGAGAAGTTGTAGCTTCTGATATGGAACGGCATGAGGTATGACGAAATTCCGTTATCCAAATCCTCGGCAATCATACGTTCCACTTCTGGGTAGGTATATGGATGGTACACATATTCGTCAATCATCTCGTCTGTGCTTGCCGTGTCCCATTCGTTGTTGTGATACCTATCGATGTCCAGCTTCTTTATTTTCATGATACGCTTTTCGGAACACGGTGTCCATAGACCCTGCTTGACAATATACCTTTTCGGCATATCGTCACGAAGATTGTCATAAGCAAACACGATGTCGCCTTCCACAAAGTCGTATTCAGCATCGATGCAATTCAGGTACTGCTTGTACATACCAACAGGTTCAACGTCGTCAATATGGTTGTTCTCTGGGATATAAACACCCTTGAACACATAACCACCGAGCACGTTGATTGCTGGACTTCCGTCAGTAAACTTGTACTGGAACGCCTTTTCGTTTACTACGGTAGAAACAATGGCATTATAGTATTTTTCATTTGCATACAGAACAATTCTAGTGCCAACCTCGAATTCATGAGGTATCTCGGTTTCCACGTAACTCAGCGACGGCCTATCAGCAATGGAATCAACAATAGCCTTACCGTACTTGAAGATTTCATAGACGGACTTACGGTTCACCATAACTTCGCTAACCAGGTACTTGAACCATTTTCCTTCCGTACAGGTCATCTTATTGTTGTTTACGGCACGTCCAGCCAATTCAGGAATGCTCTTGGGAACGACCTTGTATGTGAACATACGTGGCGTAACCACAGTATCCACCATGTAGCGGCCATCAAATTCCAGCGGGTATACCTGAGTGATGTACACACAGCTCTTCTTAGCAACCAAGTCCATCCTGTCATGCACAACAACAGTTACGGTATCGTTGCCGTCGAACATTATCGATTCTATCAGGTTATCGTCACCCTTGGCACTAGCAGGGTTAGTCGCAGTAATGTCCATGATGTTCTGGTGGCTGTATAGATAGAACGGCGTCTCGATGGTATCACCAGAGAGTTCAGTCCAATCCATGATGCCTACCTTGTAGAACGTATCGCCAACCTTCAACACATCGCCATCTTCTGGAGACACCATAGAATACGAGTTGTCCAGCTGATTGTTCGAATGGGAAGTGCCCGTCTCGTAATGGAGCCACTGCTTGCCTTCCATCGGAACATGAACTGCATCCAACTTAATTCCATATACGTAGTCATCCACGATAACATCGACCTTGTGCTTTTCTCCTAGAATTTCGTCAATCCATCCATCGTTTTCGGTATTGGTAGGTGCATTCAGTATAGAGACCTTCGTATAGATTGAATATCCATGCGGGTATGCGGTATGTACATACAGATAGCCAGCCTTGTACTTGTCATCGTCAGGGTCTGTGATGTAGTAATCTATCCGTGTTATCGGATTGTAGATGTCACGATATCCAGTGATAGTAGCCTTATCATACGTCACAACAGTCGGTTCGTCGTAATCGGAATGCCGTACGTATGTGAAGGTATCCTTGTCTACAACTGTAATGGTGTCAAACTCATTAAGCGGGGTGTTGAAGTCAAACAACTCATAAGGGCTCTTTGCTCCTGTTACCCTAACCTTAGACTTGTCTGGTAGGTTATGCTTTGCCGCTGTCACTTCCACTAGATATTTGCCTTGCTCAATAGCATTTGCTATCATTCTAGTGGAATTCACCGTCAGTGTATTAGAAAGACCTTTCAGATTTATTCCTTCACCTGGAATCGTACTGGCCACCGAGTAGTTTTCCATGTTCTTCAATACGATGTCGTTTTCATCGTAAGTAGTATAGAACTCGCAGAAACCCGTCCTAGCTTTACCAGATGTGTTGTATGTAGACATGTTCATCAGGAAGTCCCTATCCTTCCATCCGAAAATCAGCCTGTTGTCATCAGCCTTTTCAATGAACAGCCTATTCATGACATCATTCAGCTTTTCATATTGGCTAATATCAACAGTCTCGCCATACTCAAGTTGAGATGTACGGAAAATACCTTCCATGTACTCGTTGTATATAGGCTTTCTTGCTATGTCCGCAACAGTGTACATGTAAGGGACGATGGCTCCGTTTTCCTTCACCTCATCCTTAGTATCTGCACTGGAAATAGGTCTTACCACACGATACACAGACTGCGTATCTGACAAGTAAATCATATCGCCAGTATTGTAACCATGGGTTTCCTCATATTTTGAAATGTGCATTACAACATCAAATTCATCGGTGTATGCACACTTCAATAGATATGAACCATCAGATGGCATCCAGTAGTCGGCAGTGAAGATATCTTCATAGCGATAGCGGCACTTTGCAGTATTTGTAGCAACATCAACTGCACCAAGGACAGCCCTAGACTTATCCTTTGGACCTTTCAAGAAGCTGAATTCAAATACTCCGTTATTAAGGAATGGTACATCCTTGTCGAATACCACATGATACTTTGCACCAGCGGGGTCCATCAGGGTAGATTGCTGAATGGTGTACAATTCGTTAACCGCTGTTCGAATAAGCCCGTTTTCACCAAGTTCAATTTTCGTTATTAGGCAAAAATCACCAGCATCAGGGCAGACATCGCTATACATTATAGCGTCACTATTATCCGTAGTAAATTCATCATAGATACCCATTGCAGACTTAATCGCATACACATCAACGACCAATGATTTTGCCACCTTTATATTTATGCTGTCTTTATCCCCAGTGCCTATCGACGGGAACTTCAACTGAGTATTTTCTTTCAGTCGTCTAAAATACGAACGGCCACCAGATACAGAATAACTTGCGAGAGGATGGTCAAACACGTTATCAAACGCATTATCATCAAACAGGTCGTCCGTACCCGTATAGCGATATTCAAAATAATAGTGACCACCAGCCTCGATTGCAATGCTCTCTGGAATATCAACAAAATTCTTCGGCTTCACATGGATATAAGAATTGCTGTCATTCGGGTCTTCTTCAAAACTGTATATGTTTTCGAAACGCAGTTCACCAATCTTCTTGTTACCCACAGTATTGTACGGATATACTGTATCGCCTTCCTTGACCAGATTAGCATTAAAGGATGCCTCTGGGTCCCATTCAATTATCGGAGTGATACGAGAATAGTCGTAACCAAGATGAGAATATGACAATGAATACCTGTACAGTCTATTCGGCATTGTCATATGTTTTACACGGGACAGACCAGGAGTTAGGTCTATCGTCGGTCTGAACTTGATTTTCAGCACGTTTCCGCAAGGTTCGTTAAGAACCGTGTACGAACCGCCAAGAGTAACATTATGGGTGTTGCTAGTACCGATAACCTCGTTACTTTCGATAATAAAAGAATCTCCAACATTGAGGTTAACCACATTGGACAGTGTCAAATAGCCATAGTCAGAGCGAGATGAATTGTTCTCATTCTCAATAAACTCAACCTTTTCTATCCTGTATGCCTGATATATGTATGAATTTTCCCCATTGACAAAGTCATACAGGTCTTTGAAATAGAATACACCAGTAGGCGTATCACCTTTCCATTCGAACATGTCCGCATGAGTAGCATTATCCACGAAAACATAATCGGTGCCGTCAAGGTAGTCGAACAAGTCCACATCGATTGTGTCTGTTCCTATTTCAGTCCTGTATTTCGACGGAGCATTCTCCACCTCGTTAATAGTGACATCAAACTTGATGCTGTACACATTGGCGTTGTTAATTTGCCCGATAAATGATACTATCGGTTCGCTAACATCTTTCGGAATGAATTTAATCACACGGGGAGCGCCGTTAATCATCGTATTGAGCGTATTCTTGAACGGGTCCTGTGATGTACGCATCGGGTCAAGAACCAACAGGTTGTCAGCCTTGTTGATGTAATACGGATAAATGCTATTGTCCTTATACTGGATATAGATAACATCGCCATCGCTTGAAGGGTCTCCACTACTGTTTCCCTTCATCATGTTTTTGAACACATCCAGCGGAATGGTTTCACTAAACTCACCTTCATAGTAAACGGGGTTCTTGATATAAGTTAACGCTGCGGTCGTATTGTACGTGGCATTAGTTCTAGGCATCGACAAGTAATAAACATAAAGGTTATTGCTGTCACATGCAGATAGCTTCTTCACGAACTCGTCTATACGGTTCTTAATTTCCTTGGCTGTACTCTCGGTCGCAAAATAGTTGAACGTAAACCTGGTAGAATCTTCAAGGTTCCTGTAAGCGTTGTTCAGGTAGTCGCTGAACAACTGCATAAGGGTAACAACGTCCTCCTCTTCCTTCAGGAAGTCGGGGACGTAGTTCATGAAATCTACGAAGCGGAAAAGTCCGCCATCATTTACTGCAATAGGATTCTTTGCCATTTTCGCCCCTTAGATTTCCCTATCGTAGGAAATCGTGATATCCTCGGGATGTATCTCGCACTGGACAATCTCGTTGTCCATTGAATAGTTCGTAATGTTTCCGTCCTTGTCGATAAGGCTCTTTGCAACCTTGTACAACAGGATGTTTCGAACGAGTTTCACATATTCCAGTCCGTAGCGGATATAGTCATACATGACGTTTCCGTTCTTTTCAGTCATGGAAGTGATAACGTCCGTATCAATGAACTCCAACTTGTTTTCCTTCGTGATGCTCCATCCCTTGATAGCAGTAATCACGTCGTAATACCTGTTCGCACGTTCAAGGTCGCCCGTTCCACGAGCATCCTTGTATGCGGCATACACAGACTTGAACATAGACTGCATCAAAAGGTCCCAAATATAGGCAACGAACTTGTCTACATCATCCTCGTTGATACCGTCCCTGACAACGTATTTTCCATCAGTGGTAGTAGCCAGATACTGCTTGTAGTATGCACTGATGAGATTAGATATTTCATTCTGAGAAGGAACAGGGAACGTAAGGTCTTCAGTAACAGAACTATGACCAGGAGCATGGTGTGTATATCCAAGCGTGATTTCGAACCCATCCTTGCTTATAGAGCCAGACGTGATATACTCGCTTGTCGCATCGCCCATCCATATCAATTCAGTCAAATCCAAGCCATCATACATGTCGTTGGCCGCCTCGAACGTGACATTCACACCAGCGACCTCAGGGAACGTATGGATTAAGGATGCAATCCTCGACCTGTAAATTCCCGTCTTGAAATCGGTATTGTCCTTGAGATACTTGTATACTGTGTATTTCAGCTTTTCCTTGATGTCGCTGAAATTGTTACCACGATACAGGATAAGTTCCAGCTTGATATTATAGTTGTGAACAACTGGATACACATACATGTGGTATCCAGCACCAACCGTAATCATACCACGACGGTTCAAAGCCCTCATGATACTGTCGATTTCACTACCAACTTCAACAAAGTCATACGGAGTAACCTTCGCTCCGAACACCGTATCGACATACGGGAGAGTGATGATGTCTTGGAATGACTGGGTATTAGGAATACCCCGTACCACTAACTGGCGGTAATACTCAACATTATGTGTCGAATCCTTGTCAGCCGCCAAAGCCTCAGCCACATTCTGAACAGCGGCTTCCATAGCATCCCTGAACTTGTATGCACAAGTCTTGTCAGGCATCTTCTGGTTATCGTATTGCCAGATATACATCAGGCCGTTAACCTTGAAACCAGAGAGGAAATACTCGTCAGGTGCTGTCGGGTAATACTTGTCATCCTTCAACCTGTAAAGGTCCTTGATAGCAGTGAACCTAACTTGGTTCATGTACTTGATGTCAAGCGTTCCGTCAGGAAGTTTCGTGTTCAGAATATCCTCGCCAAACGCAGTAGCATACTTGATGTCCGCATACCTGCTGAGGAATATCTGGTAGCTCAACTTGTTCACCAACCTATCCAAAGTAGAATAGATTGACGGTGCATTGTTCTTGATGGACTCGATGCTTTCGATATCAAGGCCGCCCCTAACGTCGCTAGTCAATGCGAAACTCAGGTCATCCAGCTTGATATCGGACTCGTTCTCATATTCATTACGAATATGGATGTTGGACTTGTACGGGTTAATCTTCGTTCCAACGACGTTGATGAGGTTTCCACGTTCACCGTTTGTGTAGAAGTAATGAACCTTTACTTCGCCGTAAGGAATAGCTGATTTCAAACCGTCGCCAAACCTTACCTGTACGCTTCCGTCGTTTGCAGTTTCCAGCAACACCGTATAGTTGGTCGTCGAGTTTTCTCCTTCGACAAACGCTTCGATGTCGTTTACCTTGTTTTCCAACGCAGGGTCAATGAAACCTCTACGGGAAATTCTCCAGTAAATATTTCCGTTGATTGCATCGGTGCTGTCAAAGTTATCTACAAGGGAAGCATCCGTTGTGACACTCGTAAACGTATTCTTCCTACTTTCGAACTTGTGGCCTTCTGAATAGTTGGGGTCATTTTCCCCGAAATAGTCGCTAAATCCACCATCAGCAAGATAGAATGTCTGGTTCTGAGTACCGTTGGACACAAAGACAGTTTCCTTGAAGTATCCTTCTGCACAAACGCAGTTTCCAGATATCAGTTTCAAAAGGCCAGTTTCATCAGGGTCGTTGTTTCTGTCATATTCCCATTCGGAGTCGGTGACGGCAGTAAGAATGCTGCTTCCGATACTGAACTGGGTTCCCATCGGGATGAAAATCTTAATCTTTCCGTAAACGCCAGTCTTCTTGGTCTGTATGGCAAATGCCGCTTTTGCTGGGACGGGTCTGCGAATGCTGTACCCAAGCATCCTAGCACCAGCATAGATTGCTGGGGTGTTGTAGGCAGTTTCAAGGAAAGCGTTGTTGAATGAGCTTTCTCCGTAGTATGCCATGAGGTCGGCCACACCAGAGAAAAGTTCAATCATCATTCTTCCGTATGACGACGTGCTAAAATCGGCCAGCTTTCCACCCTTGGCCTTAAAGATGGTTAACAAGTTGTCCCTGATGTCATCATACGAGATATTAGTGTATTTCCGAGATATGTTAGTCGCCATAATGAACTGTCTTTATTTCAAAAATAGTTTATAATACGGTACGAATTTCCGACCATTAAAAAAGACGGCGGACATATATCCGTCGTCTATTGAAATTTAGTGCAGTCCTTATTAAACGAGACTCTGCTTGTAGCTATCGATAATAGCCTTTGCCGTATTAGCAGTGGATTCTGCCTTACGGAAGTCGTTAACGATAGATTCGCACTGAGCCTTCATCTTTGCAAACCGAGCAGAGTCGTCCATGACTGGCTTCTGGTTCATTGCGGGAGCACTGTTGGCAACGGATTCCGCCATCATCTTCTGCTGACGGTACTTTCCAACAATGGATTCCAGCTTAGCTTTCAGCCTAGTCTTGGCGGTTGCCTGACGGTAAGCACCAACGATGGATTCGCACTTTGCCTTGAGGCTGCTCTGGTTAACGGACTCAGCAAGCATCTTCTTGTTTGCCTCATTCACGATAGCCTCGCACTTGGCCTGAGCGTCACGACGCTTGCAGAGCTCTTGGTATGTGTTAATCACAGATTCAAGGCGTGCACGAAAATTTTGCTTGTACACCGATTCGGTCAAGGGTTCGCTTTTCTTGTCCTTTTCCTCGCCCTCGTCAGCTTCGCCAGCGGGTTCATCAGAACCTTCATCTTCGCTTACAGGAGCTGGTTCTTCCTCGGAAGCACCTTCTTCGGAAGCGGGTTCCTCTTCGGAAGCAGGCTCACCTTCACCAGCGGATTCACCTTCACCAAGGTCTAGGTCGCTAAACGGGTCGTATTCACCATCGTCGGAAGCACCTTCTTCGGGAGCACCTTCTTCGGGAGCAGGTTCACCTTCGCCTTCGGCAGGAGCAGCAGGCTCTTCTCCAAGACCCAAATCAGCACCCGCATCAAGACCAGCCTCAGGAGCAGGTTCAGCAGGTTCAGAACCCAGGTTTTCAATGTCGCCAAGACCCATATCGACATCGCCAAGACCAGCGTCACCAGTATCTTCCTCTGGGGTCAGATGGGTCGTGGTGTCAATTTCGGTCAAGCCGCCATCACCAAGGTCGGGAGCACCTTCCTCGCCGAGTTCCATGCCGCCTTCCATTCCAGCGTCCATACCACCAGGAACTTCTTCACTTGGGATACGGTCATCGCCAGTCATGTCAGTTGCAACACCCTCAGGCTGAGCAGGGTTGACGTTCTGCTTGCTAAGGCGAGCAGTGGCGTCAGCAATCTGTTGATGGATGTAACCAGCAACGTCCTGTCGAGTATTGTTCAGCATCTGAATAGTAGCACCAGCAACATCGATATCATCATCGGTGATTTCCAACTTGTGGATATTCTCGATGTAGTCCTGGAACTGACTCATGTATTGGTCGCCTTCTTCCTGGGAAATTTGGTCAATTTCTGAATTGAACCTAGCACCAGACTGAACAGGAGCATTGACATTAACATCCATGATGGAACGAGGGTCTACAACCTCATCACCTTCTGGGGTAGTAATCATGTCGATACCGTCGTCGTCCAGTCCGTACTTGATGGGACCTTCAGCCATAATTGACTCAAAAAGAGCGGGCGAAGCATCAAAAGCGAGATTTGCTTCAAGCACCGTTGGTTTTTGTTCTTTTTCGTTAGACATTTTCTTCCTCGTAAAACGATTCATTATACACATAGTTTATAGGATTTAATCAACTGTTAAAAATTAATTTTCATCATATTCAATCTTAATGTCGGGTACACAGTAACCAGGCTTGGTCTTTCCGTCGATTTCTAGCTGCAAGTAGACGTAGTCGGTCTCCCCGGCCAGCATCGGGTTGTAAATCGAGCCCATCGGTCGGCAGATATTGTAGTTTCCGACCATGCAGATAGGGTGAACGAAGGCGGAATTACCCACATTCATCTCGCAGACAGCCTCATATGCATTTATGCAGGCGCCATGCTTCAAGGTGATTTCTGGGTCAACAAAGATTTCCTCTTGGTCTGTGCCGCCATTGAGGACAGTCACACCGTCAACCACTATGTTATTCACATCGGCTGCGTTCGGGATGCGGCAATCCTTGATGAACCTCATCGGGAAGCGAGAGCCGTCATGGTTGATGAAATGGTAGATTACACCAGGAGCAAGGGTCAGCATAGGCTTCCTAGCTCCGTTCAGGTAGTATTCAGGATGACCATGAGGGCCACACTTCACCTGTACATCAACCGTTTCCACCAATTTGTCCGTGACCTTGCCACCAGGTTCGGCCTGAGAAGGCAGCAATGCCCATGAGATAAAGTAACCTGTCGTAGGCGGGAACTGCGGAATATGGTAGATGATGCCCTTCGGATGGGCCATCATGAACTTCATGTCCACAGCAATAGTCAAATACTGCACATTGTTCTCGGCAACACCACGGTCTATGACAAATTCTTCGTCGTCGGTAATGTCGATGCCAGTATCAGGGTCAACGAACCTGATAAAGTCAGCCTCTGTCGGCATGAACGTGTGGTTAAAGAACGTCACCTTCACTGGGGTTCCATCCTGCTTGTTCGGAATAGGTATCATCGGCTGACGAACCCCGTTCATAACCATCACGTTGCCGAAACCGTAGTCCTTCCACTCGACATTGTACGAAGTGTTTGTCAAACGATAGTCCAGCATCTGGCCGCTGTTTCCAGCAACCGTCAAGTAGAACGGATGGTCTTTGCTGTAATCCCAAATATCGTTCACGGCGATTACAGACTTGGTGTTAGTCGGCTGGTGATATTCAACAGAGTTTCCTATATACAGTCTAGCAGTATCAGGTTCCTCGGGTCGAGGTCCGACTGGATACAGGCGAACGTTACTCAACTGAACGTCTGGCGGGTCTTTCAACATGAGCTTGAAAACACACTCGAAAGAATATGCCTTGCACTCAGGGTCATCTGGCCTGTAAATGCAATATGTTGCACAATCACTCGCGTCATCCGACGGCTTTGTTTCACCATTCAGATGTTCATCTGAATAAACAGACGGGACACATGTATCAATACGCTTGAGACCAAGGCTTTCTACATGTGTACCAAAGTCTCCGTCTTTACCTGTGTATTTATATAGTTCCAACCTAGCGGACATCTTTAACCCCTCTTGTATAAATTCTCGAATTCTTCAATGATTTTGTGTGACCATTCCACTGAGCAACCCAATGCTTCTCCGTTATTTCTTGCGAAGGCATCCTCATATTCTTTCGCTATGTTATACACGAGCGTCACATAGGGCTTGACAACATCTGTAGACATTGGCACTGTAAATCCTTTTTTCTGCAAAGCTACGGTAGCCTTCTTGTAACGCAGTCCTCTTGTGTATGCCAAGAAGATTTTCATAACACTGTTGATAAGTCCAGCCTGCTTGTTAACACCATTTTCTATGGTTCCCAAATTGCCAGAAAAGTGATATCCCTTCTTGGAAGTAACAACGCCAGCATTGACAGCAAGGTTCAACCTGTACATCAGGTTCTCTTGTGTATATGCGACGTTCATGAATTCCCTCTTCACATCTTCACCCAACTCAGGTGGAGTATTATTTACCAGATTTTTCAATACAGACCACAAGTGGGACTCAGTATCCTTATCATTTACCTCTGCACCATCAGCATATGTTATGCCGATACACACCATATTAAAGGCAACACCAAACTGCCTAGATGTTATCATCGTAGATATCTTCAAATTCTCGCAGTATTCATCAAGAGAGGCGGCTCCCTTCATCATTTGGTTGAATTTAGATGAGAACTCTTGTGATACATCTTGCACTGGCAAATTCCTATCAGCAACACGTTTCTTTGCCTTTGCTACAGCAGCATCATTAGCACCCGTACTGTACTGACGCATCCTGTCATACAGGTTTACATTTTGACTAATGATTTCCTCAATCGGGAAATAAGGAATGTCAGACCTGAACATTATCTTGGTATCAAAAATATCGGTTGGCTCAATACCCAACTTTGAGTATTCACCACAAATTTTACCGATTGCATTACAGAAGGTATTTACCGACGGAAGGTTCTTTTCGTCATAGGTGGTATCGCTATCAGAATACGACATGATACCACCATTGAATGTGTTATACACGGCCTTTGTCAATATATATGCCTCTGCCAGCTTCATGCACTCCTTCTGTATAGTAGCGTCTACAACTGGTTTCAACTCATCACTGGTCAGGAAATCGATATACGTTTTCAACTTATCGATACTTACAGAAAAGTTGGGTTTGAACTGCACTGCTGTATCTTCCTTACCGTCGTCAATAGGGCCAAGTTTAAACAATGACGTGGTGACATTCCTACAAAGAGACATGATGTCATCTGGAACTATCTTTGTTGCATCAACTATATTTATCGGGCCGTTAGGCTCTTTGGATACCTTACCGCTTTGAATCATGTTGAAAATCAACTTCATGTACGGGTCAGACAACACAATTCCACCCGACTCTGTCTCCTCTACTGCGTTTTTATTAAGATAAGTCACCTTACCTTTTGTAAGCACGGCCAATCTTCGGCACGCCGCTGTCGCACTGATAATCGGGTAATTGGGGTCATCATCCTGATGTTCCGAACCCTGGAACGAGCCCAACATTTCATTGACTTGTTCAGGCGTGTTTCCCATCTGCTCGGCAAGATACTCTCGGCCAAATCGCAATCCAGACATAGAAACGTCAGCAACCCATAGGCAAACATCTTTGTCTGTAGCCTTATAAGCACTTTCAACAAGACGTGTTAACGCATGTACCAATTCTTCGACTTCAGACGGGCGTTCTAACATTGCCTGTTTGACTATGTTATCAGTTTCACGCCCATGTTTGTCAGTGACTTCCTCAATAACACCCTTGTTGAAGAAATAATTCCGTATTCCTTCACGAGTATAATCGTATGTTCCACCAGTGCCTTTCATGTACGCACGAATCGCCTTACGCTTCTCGTCAGCCTGTTTAAATAGAGCCGCAGCCTCAGGGTCATCCATGGACATGTTCTGTGCACTGTATAGCGCATTTTTTACTGTATCATCATAATCCTTTCGACCGTCGATGTACATACGGAGGATATTAAGGTCACTAGACAACCCTTCCAGTTCTACATCGCTATTACGTGCGTTATGCAGGTCACGCTGGATTTCACTAAAAAGTGCAATTACTTTCTGGCGGCATCGGTCGTCGTCAACGTCCATACGAACATTATCCAGCCTACTGCCATCGAAGAACATGATGAAACTATTTATAAAATTCTTATCAGTGACCACATCCCTAAAAGATGTAATCCCTTGTGGTATACTCATCAGCGTCTTCTGGTAAACGTCGGACACTTCATTCTGTAGGACGTTATTACTATCCATAACCGTACCGCTTAGTTGTCGTCGCTACCTTCTTCGTCAGAACCGTCGTCGTCATCCTCAAAGTCGTCTGGTTTGGCCGGGTCTTCATCCTTTGGGTCAGGAACATCGTCATCTTCGTCGTACGGAACACCTGTAACGGCCTCGTACGCAACCTTGGCATTCTCGATAATGCCACGGAGGGCATAGATGAGCTTATCCTTGTCGCTAATCATCAAGTCTTCGTCATCGTTCTTGATGTCCTCGACAGCTTCCATTGCCGCACCTGCACCAGATGCATCAGCAGCAATCGTACCGTCTCCACAAGCACCACCAGGAACGCTTGACATCTCGCCCCAGCCCATACCCATAGGAAAGATGGGGCCGTATGCTCGTCCAGTAGTCCAAGCCCCCGCAAAGTTACGCTTACCAAAACCAATGTTCGGAACAAACTTCGGTGTTCCGCCATTGTTACGCTTAGATTTCCTGCGTTTGTTAGTCGCTTCTGCAATCATTCTTGTATTCATAGTCAATCCAGCATTATTCTAACATAGTTTATAATATGGCAGCATGGATTCCTGCACGCAATATAAACTATTGATTGAAAAAGAGGCACAAAATGAACCCGTATACCGTACTAAACATAGAGCCAGATTGCACTGACGAACAGGTGAAAGCAGCGTATCGCCAATTGGCGAAACTGTACCATCCAGACCATTCTGGAACGGACACCTCCGACAAGATGGCTGAACTCACCGAAGCATACAGTCTGATAAAAACAGAAGAACTCCGCAAGAAATACGACCGCGAACATCAGAACAACTCCGATTTCACCCTATGGTCAAAACTGTTCGGCGAATGCAACATCTGCAAGAACTTCCACAAGAAGCCCGTAGACAAGAAATACCAGAAACGCGGAAGGAACGTAACCCGCACAATCAGGATGAGCAACGAAAGATTGTTCCAGCCAGGTGAAATCACCATCGGTTATACCCGTAAATGCCTATGTTACAACTGTTCTGGCACAGGTGCAAGCCGTTTCAGAAAATGTACTCACTGTAACGGTATCGGCAAGGTTCGCACGGTTGAACGCAAAGAGGACGGCCTGCATGACGTAATACTTGCCTGCACATTCTGCAACGGTCGTGGTCTTGAACCACAGGAAAAATGCACAGTTTGCAACGGTTCAGGCTTTATCGAAAAGGATGTCAAGCTGACATTCATGCACGATGGCAAGCAGATGGATTACACCTTCGTAGGAAAGGGGCACAGCGGAAAGAACAACGGTGAAAACGGTAGCGTAATCATCCACCTCAGAGGAAGAAAGAAATGATTTCAGGTCACTACACAGGGGAGCTAAAAACAGCAATCGACGATGCTGCGGCACAAACCACAGATAGAGAAGGTGCATTCTACTCAATTCTGAACAAGCACGGCTTTTATGACATCGACGACGAAAGCAACGGTCTGACCCCGTGGCAACGAGACTCCGTTCCCGACTACAACAAACGCCGCATGAGCGCTCTCGCTTCCGCAATATCCGACATGATACAGGATTTCCTCGGAAACGAGACCTACGGCGTTATGACGACTAAGCTTGAAGAAATCATCAACAAGCTTGACGGCTTCCTCACATGTACCAAGTCGAAGACAGATGCGTTGCAGGCTGGTATTTCTGCTAGCGGCGTGTTCGCCCCTGTTGGTGCATCTGCCGAAAGTATGTATACGGCTAACGCAGCCGCTATGGGTCTTAACCCGTACGATATCGACATTCTCCCGCCTCTCCTGATTGGATTAGGTGGACTTCCCATAAGCATGGGTTCGTGCTTCCCAAAAGGTCACTTCATGCCAGACTGGTCATTCCTATATGACCATGAGATTAAGAAGAGTCCAACCTTCTACGAATCGGAAGGTACAGTGTACATCGGTGCAGGTATTCCGCTTGACATCGGTGGCAGCACGAGGGAGATGGTTCTCAAGAAGATATTTGCCGTGGTGACAGTTGACGAAAACGGTGAGCCACAAGGTGATGTCAAGGGTGGTATTCAAGAAGACCAATTCGAGCTTATCATGAAAGCATCGAACGCTGTCGTGCTCGGAAAGAGTTATGACCAGCTTGATGACGATGTTAAGGGACTTAGCCTGACGGAAACGCAGATTAGGTTCTCTTTCTACCGCTATGTGCAGATGTCCGTATGGGGCCCGATTGTTTACACCCAGAACTGGCCGTACTACCACTGGGGTATGCTCAGCCATAACTCATGTCCAGAAGCGGTCAAGACTGCTTTGGTGAGCTATTTGAAGACAGCAGGGTTCGCTTGTGATGTCAGCGGCAATTACGCAACATCAGCATTCCTGAGTTACTGTCTGCGTACTGGAATGTATTACCATCTCGGTTATGCAAAGCCCTTGTCAATGGTTCCGCTTAAAGGCGACAAGTACATCATGAATGGACAGGTCGTTACCGTAAACAAGAACAACACCAAGTCCATTACCGTCGAGGGCGTTCCTCGTGACGAAAAGCTCGCCAACCAATACTTCACCTACATAGCCGATATCCTTTCCCGTCTAACCTATGGTACAAACCCAGAGGAACTGGATATGGACATGAGAAAACGTCGTTGTGACGAGGCAAACCTGATTTACAAGTACGTGGGTTTCCGTCCACCAGAGTACGGAACAGACCTTGCCCGTATAGATAGCCGCTGCAAGCGTATCAGTATGATTTCAAGAAACCTGAAAGGCCTTTTTGCAGCCAGAGTGCTTGTACACGAGAACGTCGCCTCTAAATTGCCGCCAGCAACCGATGTCACAATCGACAATAAGGCTAGCGAAGGCGAAATGTCCACAAGAACGAAGAACGTGATTACTTACCTTGCTCGTCTGGCCGGGGTGAAATACCTGATGGTCACATCGCTTTACAGAAGCCCTGAAAAACAGGCAACCATCATGTTCAATTCATTGCAGAAGACTGGCCAGCCTACGGTCGCATACGGTTCAAGGGGGCGTGCTGTAAACGACGAGTACGCACGAATCTGGTACAAGTTCTATGGAAAGGGTGATGACGGTCTCGAACCGAGGATTTCAAAGGACGGTTCTATTGTTACCGACCGATTCGGTAAACCTGTCTATGTACAGAAATACGCAAAGGAACCTTTCCCACCTAATTCAGCGGGGGCCAAGGCCGCATTGAATGCAATGATTGCAAAGTGCAAGTCATTCGGCTATGACACTCCTGTATCTAACCATACAAAAGACCCAGAAGTTTCCCAGTGTGTCGATATTGCCACGAGCGTATGTTATGCAAAGTTCCCGAAGGTTACGGAAGCACAGATGAAGAAGTTCTCATCTATCTGCTACATGTCGTCTGAACCTTACAAGAACACTCCTAACGGAAAGCAGGACAACTCTTACCAAACTCTGTTGATGGATTACTATGCACCGAAGGGATTTGGCCCGAAGGAAGTTGACCCGTGCATACACCTTGAAATCAATCAGAAAGACCCGACCCTTTCTATGTTCGATACTGAAAACATGGACTTGTCACAGTTGCTCCCGACAATCGAGGTAGGTCTTGACAATACAAACCTTACTGATGACAGTAACTGGGATAACGCATACGCCAAAGACCACAACGACAAGCTTAACGCTTCTTAGGAGCACCGTACTTCATGTTCAACAACATGATTCCAGCTTCGGCACTGTATGTGTGGGCCATGATAAATTCAGGGTCTACATAGCCGTCTGGCGTCATCTTGAATTCGGAGCAATTTAGCACGGCTTCGTTGATGTCTTTTACCTTTCCGCCAAAATCAGGGGACTGCGGATTGTCATTTCGGAATTTTGACCAGTCGAACCATTTGAAACCCATATTCATTACAGTACGAAGGTCATCAATACCAGCTTCGTCAGCATCAAAGATGATAACACCGTTTTCCTTGTATTCAAGGAAATTCGGGTCAGCTTCAACAAAACTCTTGAAATGTTTCAATCCACCGACAGCAACCGAGTTCTTTATGAAGGTAGAGTCGATTGCACCTTCAAGCATAAAGAATGGCTTGTTGAAATGGATAAAATCACCGTTGTACAGTTCACGCTTCGCACCAGCATAGTTTCGATAGCGCATCTTCGATTTGTCACTCAAATCTCTAGCGTCGAACTGAATCCACGAACCACCAAAACGGTAGTAAGGGATAATCAGACGGTTTCCATACTCGTTTCCAGTAGGAAGACCATACGCATTCAACTTCAATGTTCCATCAGGGTTCTTATCCAAGAAGCGCTTATCCCTCTTGCATACAAACCAGCTTTTGTAGACCTTTTCCCTGATATGCCGTTTCTGACAAAATGCAATAGCCGTCTGAACATCAGGGTCATTTTCTTCTTCAAGGGAAACAAGTTCTCCATCCTTGAATTGATATGCACCCTCAACATATTTACGCTCATATCGTTTTTGTGGAGTTGTGCCGCCCTTGCCATACATCATGAACATCAGGCGTCGAAAAATCTCGGGGTGAGATTCCTTGAACTCCCACATGACATTGTGCATCGGCTTACACTTGTAGCAGACAAAGTTCCAAGTATCCTTGTATACATACGCCTTGCGCTCGGGCTTCTTGAACTCGCTGTTAGGCATCTGGCCGCAATACGGGCATACAAAATTGAACGAATTATAGTCTTCGACCAGAGAATACTGGTCAAATGCTTCATGCACTGCGGCTTCCATATCCGCATTAGGAATGTCACGAAAATCAACCATTAAGCAAAGTAGTCAACGTTAGATACAATCTTTACGCTAAATTCTGAGCTGGCCACCACAACATTGATTTCGCTTCGTGGAGCATTCTTGTCCTTGTTTGTCGGGTCGAGAAGAGCACCTGGCTTGACAATGTAGCCCTTCATAGTCATAAGGTCATTTGCACTATTCTTGAAACGGCGAAGTTCAATATTCACATCGCCACCGATAGTGTCCATGAAACGGAGAGAACCCGACGGGAACAACCTCTGCTTTCCATTGGCGAATGCATCAAGACACTGAGCTTCATCTTCTACGAAGAAACAATGCTCGTCAATCTTTCTCGTGATTTGCTGAGTGCCGCTTCCCTTGATGAGAATTTTACACTGCAGGTCAGGGCTAACGGTAAAAGACAAAGCCTTGCAGCTAGCAATCAGCTTGATATCCTTCACAATGCCATGAAGAATTTCTTCATTAAAACCAAGACGGGCGACAAGAGCCAACTGCTCGTTAAAAATCTTCATGTACTTCTTGTCTGCATACACAGAGTCGTCAGCAACGCCGATACGAGCATCCTTTTCCTTTCCAGTAAAGATGATGTTATCGTATTCAAGACCACGGATGGTTCTTTCACGAGCCACCTTGATTTCACACTTCGGGAAGCCTGTTGCCTCAGCATACTTGATGAAGTCTGGAAGAGATGAAATCTGCAGACGGGGTTCATCGAACGCAACGTCGTTTTCAGTAGCGACAACATGTATCATCGCACTGTCACAAATACCGTTGAAATAGTATTTCCCGTTAAACTGCCCGTCGCTTCCCTTACCCTTGAAGATAAGACCAGCCTTCATTTTCATCATCGAGTTAATCGTCTTCAATACATTGAAGTATTCTTGGCTCATACGAACGACGCCCATTTTAAACCTCTCTATTGTGGACACAGTCTTCTTTAACCATACAATATAGTACAAGTTGTCCTATTTTGCAAGGGTATTAAAAAAGGCCAGCTTTTAGCTGGCCAGTGGACTAGAATATCACCTTTCGTTTGTACCTTGCGTTAGAACACAGGGCAACCTGCTTACCATTCTTAGTTTCAGCGAAAACCACTGAACTGTCGTGGATGCTTCCAATAAGGATGTTGAGCAAGCGGCACTTGATGGAGAACGGTTCGAACGGCTTCGCTTCGCCAACTGAAATCATTTTGAAGATTTCGCCGTACTTTTCCTTCCAAGTAATGCCAACATTGCACGGGCCGATGTATTCAAACGAGAATTCGTCATCCTTGTTCGTAGCACCAAAGCTCTCGCAAAGTTTCGGGATAGCTTCATCGAAGGCCGTACCAGGGGTAATAAACTTGGTTTCACCATCCTTGAACACCAATGTCTCATACTTGCTCGGGAACACCTGAGCGATTACCGTGATTGAACCGTCACTTGCGGAGATTGAACTATTCTTTTCGTCATAGTCAATCGTTACGGTTCCAGTACCGATGAAAGACAGAAGTTTCATCGTGGACTTGCTTACGTTGAAAGCAAAGTTCGGGTCGCTCTTAGAATTGCCAAGGTTACTCATGTTGTAACGGGTAACCACGGACATATCATCATTACCTACACGGAACGATACAACGCCAGACTTGCGGCAGATGTCCACGTCAGTGAAGTAATCGCTAAGGCTGAACAGTTCAACCATGTCGCTCTGCTCCATCTGGAATGTAGCACTTGAATCCTCGAACGTAGCTTCTTCAAACGGGTCTACATTTACCATTTCCGCTTCGTAAGAGAAAATCGGTTCTGGTTCTTCGACCTCAGCAAGTTCCGTACCCGTTGATTCACCGCCTTCAACTGGAGGAACATCAGTGTCATTTTTAACTACGGGAACATCAGGCTTCTTCAAATAACCAGCAATGTGAACAGTGTCGCCCTGTCGCATGAACGCAATCTGTTCACTGTTGATGCAGGTGTTAAGCGCCTTGCCGAGGAAGCGTGCGTTGAAGTAGAATTCAGAACAGTCGTCAAAATCGGAAACGTCGTAATCACCTTTCCAAACAGGCGTCTTAATTTTAAGGCCACATTTCAGGGTGAAATATACCTCGCCGTCACCAATGACAACCTTCACTGGTTCATCTTCATTTTCAACACCAGAAATGAGTGAAGCGGCGTAACGAAGTGCAGGAGAATTTGTATCAAAAAGTATCATAGGACTTCCATAAGGTTATTTTCGTTAATAAAATACATTATTCCAATAAAAAAGGCGTACCAAACGGTACGCCCTTTTAAGAAATCACTAACTATTAGAACGGAAGGTCATCGTCAGGGAAGCCTGCGGCATTCGGAGTCGGAGCAGCGGGCTGCATCTGAGGCTGGACCTGAGGTGCAAACTGCGGCTGTGCCTGAACCTGCGGCTGCGGAGCCATCGTAGGCTGAGGAGCCATAGTCGGCTGTGCAGGCATCGGCTGAGCTGCGGGCTGAGCCTGTGCTGCAAACTGCGGTTGAGCATATTGCGGTTGCGTAGGCTGTGCATACTGCGGCTGAACCTGAGGCTGTGCATACTGCGGCTGAGGAGCCATCTGCTGTGCGGGCTGCTGTGTAGCCATCTGGTTGAGAGACGGCTGTACAGGAGCTGCTGGCTGAACAGGCTGCGTCGGCTGAGCGTTGATTACGGCAGGATTGCTGTACTGAGCCTGCGGAGCTGCCTGTTGCGGCTGACCGTTACCGAGGAATTCTGCACCAGACATACGAGTCATGTTCGGGTTCGGGGTAGCGGCAGGAGCTGCTGCATTCGGGGTGATATCGGCAGGAGTGCTGACGGCAGCATTTCCAGTCTGAGACACCAACCACTCGTTAAGCATCTTCTGTGCTTCTTCATAAGTAGCAGGAAGGTCTTCCCTCTGGTATTCGTCGAGGTCAACGCACTGGTTCAAGTAGGAAATGATTTCAGCGTCTGTTGCGGCAACATCACTCGGCGTGTCAACAAACTTGCTGGCATCGTACGAGTTAATCGGCTTGCCGTCAATTTCACTGGCGGATTCCTGACACGTAACGATAAAGTCACGTCCACCACGAATCTGTTCAGGGAAGAAACGAGAGGCGTTTCTGAGTTCCAATTCGTTAGGCACAAACTCGGAATCAGGCTTCTTGCGGCCTTCCTTGGTATTTTTCCACCTTCTCAGTGCAACGACTTCTGGTTCACGAGGATAGTCGAGAGCTTCATTCACCTTCATCGAGTGTTCCCAGATTTTCACCTGGTTGTTGAACTCGTTATGAACCATATCCGTACGGATAAGAGCGTTTGCAACATAGCTCGTGGAAGCCTGGTTACGCTGGTTAGTCTTCAATTCCTCGGCTGCAAGCGCATCGCCTGCATCAGCGGCCTTCTTGAGCATGTAGTAGCGGTTGAACGTCCAGTCGCAGTACGGGCAAATACCCTTCTGCTTGATACCTTCATGCAAGGTCTTCAAGCACTTGAAGTACTTCTTCTCACCATTTCCGATGCGGAGATAGTGGACCATAATCTTACGGAACGGGGACGGATTTACCCTGTCGTAATCCAGGTTGCCCTGGGCATCACGCTTCATGTTGGGAAGAATACGAACCTGGGCAGAATACGACTTGTGGGTGTCGTCCAACCTGGTCTTCCAGACACGGGTATCTACCTGACGTACAGGTTCTGTGGAGGGGGATTGCGGAGCAGAAGCAGCCGCTGGGACATAGTTCAAATCAAGGTTATTAGTCATGTTATTAGTCATGTTATTACCTATTGTTAATTCACATTGTTATTAATGAGGAATTTTCCTCGATTAAAGTTTATAATGCAAATCGTTTTAACAAATATACATTATCTCAGCTGCAAATGCAATCCTTTATTGCATTTTTTTCTTCTTGTCGTATTCCAAGGCCTCCGCCTGCTGACGCTTGTATTCGAGCATCTTGAGCTGTTCGGTCTTCTGCATGGTGGCAACGACTTCCTTCAAGTTCTCAGGAGGCTTGTAATCCTCCTCGCCAGCATGGAGTTCGTTCAAGGATTCCTCGATATCGTCGAACAGGTCGTCAAGGCTCCATTCCAGGTGGGCAACAACCTTGTTCTTAATGGTGGCAAAGTCGAATACGTTCTTTTCTTCCTTGGTCAACTCGGTATCTTCCACCTCGTTTGCGTGGTTCGGGTCGTAGTCGTCACGAATCTTGACCTGCTGATGGCCGTTTTCGTCAACGTAAGTCTCTGTAATCTGCTCGACTTCCTTCTGGTCAAGCAGCTTCTCGGAAACCTTCTCGGATGCCTCGGTGTATTCGTCGGCAATGCCGAAGTAGCTCTTGCCAACCCACTTCTTTTCGGGAGCGCTATCGCGGATTTTCTGAATCCACTTCTTGTAATGCTCAGTCTCGACAAGCTGGTAAGCCTTCGGGCCAGTCGGAAGGAACGGAGTTTCGTCAAGCATCTTGCTGTGGCCGGTGGCAACCATCCTCTGCATGTCTGCGTTCAAGGCCGCCAACTGCTGCTTCTTTTCCTGCTTGTTGGCATCCAGCAACTTCCTATCCGTATCGCTAAGTGCACATCTTTTCATACTAACCCCTCTGTTCAAAACGTGCGATAAGTCTTTCCTTCAATCCAGGCGGCAAACTGGAATTCTCCAAGTTAATCCGTCCATCCCGTTTTGCCTTGTCGAAACCGTCGGCAATCTGGTCGATTATTGCCTCAATGATGTCATCCGAGAATACGTTCTTGACAAGGAAATCGATGTCGAAATACTCGTCCAGACTAGACACCACCTCGAACATCCCTATTTGGGAGTCCCGTTCGTGCAAAAGCTGGTAAACCGACTTAATGCATTCGTTAAAATAAGCTGCCCTGTCCTTAATCAACGGTTCAGGCATGCTGAACAATCCGCAAGTTCCGTCAACGGCGGAAGGGGTGGAAAACATCGCCTCAATCTTGCCGCAAATCGTCTGCCTCTGGTTTTCGTCCAAAATGGTATACATAAATACCCAGTAGTTCAATCTACTGGGTAAATTACATTTTTTAAAAGAGTTGGGCCATCGACGAGAACGACGGGTCTATGGGTTTTTCCTTTTTCTGCCTAGGCTGCTGTTGCTGCTGTGGTTGCTGTTGTTGTAGCAAAGAGGGCTGTTGTGCCTGCGGAGGTCTCCTTTGTCCTGCTGCTGCCATCGCTTCCTGAGCCATTGATTCCATCATAATGCTGTTGATGGTTTCCATATCCTCTGGCTGTACATCACTTAGTCGCATGTGAGGCCAATCGACCCTGACATTGAACTGAACATCACTTGACCCAAATCGGTTCTTTCCTATCGTCACCGTCAGGAATCCAGCCCGTTTCAAGGCAACATCGTGAACGATGATGTAATAGAAGTCTGCTGTATCACCAAGACCCATTGAACCAGCAGTCTGGTCCATACCGATATCCTTCATTCGGTAACCAGCACGTTGCATCTGTGTTCCAGTCAAGATAGCCATATCACGGTTAACAGCCATGTTTCTCAACTGTTCAGCAGCATACAAGATTTTCTGGTAGCTTCCGTCGGTCTTGTTGTACGTACCTGCGTTCGGACTGATAATGCCAATATAGTCAACAACAAGGAAGTCAATCTTAATTCCTTCCACCTGTTCCAGTTCATTGATGTAGCCTTCGATGTCGTCGGGCGTCGTCTTTCTCGTTGGCATCCAGTTTATGAACAGGTTACCTGGGGTCGGTATCGACGGGTCGTGTTCTGCCTGTAGCTTGACAATAACTTCCTCGTCACTCATCTTAGAGATATCGTAACGGGAAACATCAAGAATGGCGCTAGTAACACGTTCCCAAATCTTGGCTGCATCCAGTTCAAGGCTGACATACACTACGTTGTATCCAAGAGTGGCAGCAAAGGCGGCTTCATTGACCATGAACATCGACTTGCCGCCGCCAGACGTACCGCCAACAATGCTCAAACACTTACGGAAATAACCACCGCAAGTGCCCTGTGCGTCTGGGGTTTCGCTAGTAAACTTTCTGATTTCACCAAGCTTCGACGGGATACTCTTTTCCATGTCGCCTAGCTTAGACTTTGCATACTTTGCGTCACGGATGTAATGGATACCCAAGTTTGTCGTAAGCTTGAAGTTCAACGCCTCCTGCAATTTCGGCATGATGCCACGCATTGCGGACGGGTCTTTCCCGTGCATGTGGAGGGCATATTCTTCCATAAGCCTCTGGGAAACCTTGAACTTGAAATAATCTTCAATAATGTTCTTCTTTACATCGGGAGCGATTACGCCAATAGGGCGTGTAATTTTGAGAAGCTGTTCCTTTGCTTCATCGCTGTAACCTGGGTTTTGATTTAATCCAGTTACGAGTTCCTGCGCTGTCGGATAGCGGTCATATTTACGACGGAACGCATTGATAAGGTAGATAATCTGCTTATCAGCCTTGTCTTCGAAATACTCTTCTTGCATCTTGTCCGTAATACGCAGACGGACATTTTCATCTTCAAAGAAACACCTCAGGACATACTCTTCATCACTTAAATTTTCTACTACCATATTTCACCTTCGGTTATTTATCACATTGCAAACTAAAAATACATTATCATTACTAAGTTGGCAAGACTAAAAAACAGGCGGAAGATGGACAACCGCCTGTTTTTTAATTAGGTACTTATTACTTTGTCTTAGCGCCCTTAGCGGCAATCTCGGCTGCGGTTTCTTCCTGCACTGCTTCGATTTCATCGCTGATGTTCTTCGGGGTCGCCGCAGCTTCTTCCTTCAACTTGCTCTTGCGGGCCTTCTTCTTGGTCTGCTCTTCCTCTGTCAGCGGCTGAGGCATTTCACCAACAAGGTCTTTCGCAAAGAGAGACACATCGTACATGTACTGTTTCTCGATGTAAGCAAGGAACTTCGGGTCGCTGATAATAGGTTCCATGAATGCCTGCGTGTTGCATTCATCGGCATCATCGTCAGTCCAACGGAATTCACGGAGAAGTTCACCAGTTTCCTTGTCAATATCGTAATCAGGACGATGGAGGAACGTTCCCTGATTGCCCTTCTTGGTTTCAACCGCAACACCAGACACAATAGCATCTTCAACCAATCCGTACCAGCGGTCGATACCACCATTCGTAAGAATACGGTATTCACACGTGCGGTCTTCCATACCGTCACGACCCTTCTTAATCTGTGCGGTAGCAATCTTACCAATCTTGGATGCCTTTTGTGTAGCTGTTTTCTTCGTCCTGTACGCCCTTCCGTTCGTGCATACCAGAACGATGGCATCACTGTTGAAGTACAGTTCGCAACCACCAGGGATGTTCTTCGGGTCCTTGTACTGTTCAAGGCTGTCGTAAACGTGGTTGATAATAAGCGAGGTAAACTCGGACGCGTTAATCAGCTTGGCAAGTTCGTTCTTCTTGATTGCAGTCTGCCCCATGTCTGCGGTCGGGGCATCCTTACCCGTCTGCTTTTCGATGGCTTCAACACGCTGCAATGAAATAATCGGTCCCCAAGAGTCGAACAGAAGGAATACATTATGGCGTTCCTTACGGGTCAATCCTTTCTGTGCGTTTGTGATAAATTCATTGATTTGGTGGATAAACTTCGATTCATACACGATGATTTCGTCGGTATTTACACCGAGACGCTGTGCCAACTTAAAGTTGAAAGCTCCTTCTGATGAAACAACGATGCAGTCCATTCCCGCATGGTAAGCAGTTGCGAGATAGTAAAGGCCGATAAGGGATTTACCCATTGTAGACGGGGCTGCAATTTCCGTCATATGGCCCTTCTTGATACCGTGGTTCACCATACCGCTGAACAGGATATCAAGAACTGGAATTCCCGAACCGATATATTCGACTGGTTCGTTCTTGCTGATGATGTTTTCTTCAAAGGCTTTAACGGCCTTCAACTTGGCTATCAGTTTACTAGGCATATTTTTACTCCTGTCTGTCTCGACGTTCAACCCAGGGGGTCCTTGTCTTCAGACTTGTTAATGCGTAGACATACAATGTTTATAAGTTATTGGTGGCCCACTGACACTTCGTGGTCGAGAATCTTCTGGCAGGCGAACCTGTTCTCTCGGATGATGCTCAAAACATCCTTCATAGAGCTAAGGTATTCCTCCTGCTCGGCAATCTTCTTTTTCCAGTCCACGATAATAGGGTCGCCATTGATACGGTTCATGAGAAGCGTATTGTTCGTATAACGAGGAATTGTCTTGAACTTGTGCTTGTGGGTGACACTGGAAAGCAAGTCGGCCAGCTCCACGTTCATTTCTGCAACCAGACGGGTTTCCTCGTCAACCAGTCGGGCAAAAGTGTATTCATAGTTCGAGACTTTACGCAAATACTCGACAACCTCAGGAACGGCTTCTGGTATCTCGGTATACTTTTCAGCCATCGGCAAAACTTCATTCTTGAACTTATCTTCGGTCATGAAAACTCCAACAAAAATGGGAACCCGATTGGGCTCCCACTAAATTATATTGTTTTTTGGCTATTCTGTTATTCGTCCTGCGAATCCGTAGGAATTTCTTCCACGGGACAGTCCTTCGTACCAGGTTGGACACCGTTGTCGATATCCTCTACTGTGACCTTGCCTGTCTTTTTCTTACCGCCTTTCTTCTTCGTCTTCTTTTCGGTCTTCGCAGCTTCAGATACAGGGATGACCTCTTCCTCAACGGTCAGAGGAGCATCTTCGGAAGTAGCCGTGTCGAACCTGGCCTTGATTTCAGCAGGGATGCTCTCAAGCATCATACGCCACTTCTTCAAGTTCTTCGGTGACACACGAAGTTCCTTCATGATGGTCTGTGGCTTGACACCTTTCGACAGCATGTGCAACAGTTGCTGGAACGGTTCGCTACCTTCGATGATGTTGTAGCATTCACGGTCGTAAACGATTTTGACCGCATCATCAGATACAGGAAGCCTTGCGTTATGGATATCTTCCAGAACCTTTGCGTAGTCGTTTCCGTTCATCACGGATGCAATGACGCGGCCAACCAACTCGCCATCGAGGTTGTACTCGATATTTTCATCGGCAGGGGCAGTCGGCTTGGCTTCTTCGGCAATTTCCTGAACCTTTGCTTCCGTTTCCTCCTTAACCTTGGTTGCCTTCTGCGGGAAACGGGGGGTGATTTCAGGGAACTTGTACAGGTAATAATGCCAGAAGGCGCTTGCCTTTTCATCGAAACTGGTCTCGGCCTCTTCGTCAACAGCATCCTTTTCAAGGAGCTTGATTACACGAACAGCACATTCGCTGAAACGAGGAACCTGCGTAGTCAAAATATCCTTGTTAATCGGCTGCCAGCGGGAGTCAATCCACTGGGCCTGATTTGCTGGCGTACATGGGCTGGAAAGCGGGTTGCTATTGACATCCTGTACACTGAACAGGAGCGTGCTTGCCACTGGGAACTTTGCGTCGTCCATGCTATAGGTATCGTAGTTCTTTGCCTTGAACTCGAAACCGTCATTTTCTCTCACATATTCCTTGTACAGAGTGACCGAACGTGCATGAAGCCTCTGAATGACGTAACCCACAAGGTTTCCGACATTGAACTTGTCATGCTTTTCAGTATAGATATACTCGTCCGTAGACAAAATCGTACCCCAGTCACCGTTGCAGCAATGCTTGCAGAATGCCTTGACGATTTCGCTAACCTTTCTCCATCTTTCGTCGGCCTTGATGAATACAAAGCGGTCACTTTCGTCAATGATTTCCTTCTTTGCTTCTTGGAACCAATCGGGTTCATCGGTCAGGAAGATGTAAATTTTACGGAAGCCCATGTTTTCGTGGTACTTGCACCACATCTTGAACTTCATTTTGGACTGATTGACCAACCTGGCCAATAGATATACTCGTGGGTTCATAATAATATCCCTCAATATTCAACATTAAATTACATTTTTCAAAACAAAAGTGTCGGGAGAAGGTCTCCCGACACCCTGATTAGTCCATAGAACACTAAAACGGAGGGTCATCACCGAATGGACTATCAAATACATTGCCTACGTTATAGTCTGGTTCAGGCTGTGCCGCAGTTCCAACAGCAGTCGGAACAGGGGCAGCCGAAATAGGCGATTCCATGTCTTCCTTAATACGTTCAATCTTGTTAGACTGGTAATTCCTTTCCGAAGCAAAAGCCGTGTTGCACCAATCCGCTTTGCTCCTAGGATGGAAAGCGTAGAAGCCACGGTCACGCATATTCTTGATTAAATCCAACTGAGCCTTCGTGATGCCGATGTGTTCCAAGGATTCAGCAGGAGCGTATTCACCGTTGCAGACATTGCCGCATGCTTCGGTAATCGCATTCTTGATATTGTCAGGAGTGCAACTGAGGTCAATCAACGTCTTGTTCCTGATATACTGGTCAACCCAGCCATCTCTCTTTGCCGTTTCATACACATCACCACAAGCCTTGACAAACTTGGGAGCACCATCCTTACCAACGCAGGTAGCCTTCGGAAGGCCAGGGGTCTTGGGGTTAGGCAGACTCATGCCGTGAATGTTATCGCTGCTATCGCCCGATACGATTTTCTGTATCAGATATTCCGACGGGGACTCGCATGAGAGGAACTTGGCTGCAAGATGGTCATAGAACACTGCCTTGCTGCAATCAATCTGCATCATATCGCTGTCACGGGTGACAACAACTATGCTGCTATACCTATCCTGCAGTGCCTTGATGGAACTGTAAATAACATCGTCACCTTCGGCTCCATCAAGCTGGATGGGAAGGGCACGGTAATACTTGGCAAGCTCAAATGCAAACTTGTCTTTGTATTTCTGCCATTCGTCTTTCGGTGTCTTTGCAGTCCATTCACTAAACTTACGCTTTCCCTTGTAGCTAGGGATGATAGGAGTCTTGTTCTCGTTCTTTGACTTCGTGCTAACCTCGTACAAGCCCCATAACAAATCCTGCTTGGCCTGAGAAAGTTCATTCAGAAGGACATGGTCCTTTCCACGGAACGTCGGATAGTCCTTCACCGCAATTCGTTCAACGGTGTATTCTTCCTTCTTCTTGTCGGGCTTTCCAATACGGTAGGCATAGTTTTCCGTTTCCGTGTAGATGTAGGTGTCATCGTGGTACACAATTGTATGCTTGCCGTAGTAATCCTTGACGAAATCCTTTCGCCAAGAGTTTCCATCAACGGCAATGATGATATCCAGTGGGTTGAACCGCTGGATTAAATCGTTCATCGAAGTGACCATCTTGTTACGCCACAGGCGGAGTTCGTCTTCCTTGGTCTGGATGCCATAATCGTCACCCGCCTTATAAGAAGCCTGGATTGAATGGATGTTCTGGTGAGCTATCGACGACCAGTCTATCACCATGAGCCTGTTTGTATCATACTTGTAAGTAGCAGGGGTGTTAATCATAATTTTACTCCTAATTTCACAATATAGTCTTTTCCTAGCGTTTTTGCAACCCCAAAATGTATAAACTATTGTTAATTGAAAGGACGCTTCATGATTACAACGCTTCAAAAGGAATATGCTTTAATTTACTATATTCACACAGTGCTGGGACAATCGCTCAACAACGGTTTCTTGCACGAGTTGTATACTGAAAAGAACATAAAGACCATCCTAGAAGCTCTAATCAATAACAAAATCAAGGACCAGCAGACGATTAACGTCGAAAAGGTCATTGATAGGGTATCGACCCTGATTGACATAGATACATTGACCAACCCAAGCAACGAGAAAGCAAAGTTTAACGTACTCCCTTACAGCCCTGTAAGCTTCATGGAGCTGTATATGGGAAAGAACATCAACAATGTGTTGGTGGACATGATGGAGAGGGTATTCGTCGATGACATAACGGACGCCAAGGACGGCTTGGCCGGACATTTCGTGTCAATGTTTACTGTCAAGAACATGGCGAATCCAGCGTTCTACAGACTTGTCACCCTCAATAAGCGCCCTGACATCAGCGAAATAGAAGAGGCTCTTCATACCAGGTATCCAGAATCAAGCATGTTCGCCAATACGAAAGACATGTCGGACATCGAAACTATTCTCGAACCGTATGCGAAGCGTATGTCTAACGCACACTTCACACAGAAGGACATGAACGGTCTTTTCACGTACATCGCAAAGAATTTCCGTAACTCGCTCAGTCCATTATCCCTTGAAAACGGAATAGATTTCGTAATTAAAAAGAAAGATGAGAGCACGGAGATGTCATCGGCATTCGATGATATACGTGACGAGACTGAAGAAAACATCAAGACACGAGTGCAGTCAGCACCCTCGATATACGAGTTCTTCAAGGAAGCTTCGAAGGCACGATTTGCGGGCACGATGAAATACACGAAAAATGGCACGCTTGATGGTAGTGACGGACCAGCAAAAGCTATCGAGATGTCTTTGATGAGACAGGACACCGCCGTAAATGACGAAAGTGACAGGTACGAGCTATTCATTTCCGTACTGGACAATCTTCTGAAAGTAGAGTCTCTCCCACCAGTCAACCGTGGCATGTATAGGGCTAAACGAAAAGTTATCCTTACCGAGGAGCAGTATCATGCTCTTTTCCCAGAATACTTCGTTACTGTAGGAATAATTAAAGAAAAGGTGTCAAACGCATCCGAACTGGGTGGTGCAAAAATGAAGAGCGGCGACGAAGGTTCCAGCGTCATCGACAACTATACAGGAGAGCAGCAATACGAGGAAGATGACGACAATTCGGATACAACAACCGAAATTTCTGTCGGCAAGAGTAAAAAGCTCATGCTAGCAAAAATGCTGGCAACAATCAACGGGCATCCAAGCGATGTCCCAGACAAGCTTACGCCGACAACAGGCGTTAAGTCGATGATATACGAACTAAACCGTATATTACTAACCGAGCTATTCAACACATCATACACAAACCTCGAAGGATTAGTGGACTTCCTTTCGACAGGCAACATAAAACAGGAGTATCCGGCAATTAAAGACAATGCTCAATCCCTTAGTAAACTAAAGGATAGGTTCCTATACGAACGTGACTACGAACGTAGAATGTCATCTGAACGAGATACGCATGTAAAGGCATTTGCTACCATACTGAGTGAACTATCACGTATGGCCAAAATGGACCCGCAAAGCGTATTGAACCAAAAGAACGCAGACAAATACAACCGTACTTACACCAGTGCACAGTACAAGAATATAATCATTACCAAATATGGCAAGACATACATTCTGAACACATTGCCTGGAATCGTAGAGTTGATGGCGGCGCACGCAAAGGCGGGCGAATACATCAGCTCGATGACACTCACTGGCTCAGACCCAGTAAAATCTGCAATTGACTTTTTGACAAACACTGGACTGCTAACGGAAGACAACAACGTATGCCGTCTTGAAACGGACACTGAAACTACCAGAAACATCATCAACGGAATGGATTGGGATAAAGTTCCAGACAATAACTCTATGCTATCCGATGCTCTACGCAACTGCTCCTATATATACAGGATAAACGGCTGGGTTCGTATGAGTGATGAGGAACTGGCTGCAAACAAGTTTACTCCAATAGAAGACAAACATAAGGAAAAGAGTGCCTCATACGACATTAGCAAACTTGTTTCAGTGATTGAACATTTGCAAGGTAAAATTAGACCATATGTGGTCAAGTTGAAAGATATCAACTATATTATCGACCTTATAAAAAAGCAGTATCACATCGATACACTGTCTGATGTCGTTCCTCCTGATGTGAGTAAAGAAGGACTGCAAAGAGCCGATATACACATGCAGAGCTACGCTACTGACAATTCAGCGGAAGCATTCGACAACTTCTCACAGATGTACTATCTAAACTATATCAGAGAACAATACGATGAAGTAGCAGATAATGCACGCAAAGCTATAAAGCAAACCTTAGCGGAAAACCACCTGCTCACTACAGATGTTCAGAACACTCTTATTCAAAAGGTAAATAAGGGTGGAAATAGTGGCCGCAAAACAGCAGTCATCAACGAGATTTTCGATGGAGTGAAACGTTCATCCCAAGGAAACGTCGCAGAAAATATCAATAAGATTGAACTTAGCAACATAGTCGTTCTTTCTGAATCTATAATAGTGCTTTACAACAAGGCATTGAACCTGTGTAGTAACGACACTGCTATTACAGATGTGTTCAGCCCAATAGACCACGTAACAGCCAATGACATGGACACGATGGCAAAGGGAAGTTCTCCATCAGGAAAGGCATACACAGAAAACGGAGATGGCTGCCAACCGCAATTCATGCTGAACGCATATCTCATCAACATCCTGTTCGAGGCGATATATATGCTCAGGGTACATTATGGACTGCAAGACCCTGAGGAATATACAGCACGAGATGTAGACAGCCTTACAAACATAAACGAAATGGAAGATTATATCAAGGCAACTATTGGAAGTCTCGCCATAAAGGACAACCCAAAATGCCGTGAGCTGCTGACAAAAATTAATCGGAGACTAAACATACTCTTCAACAACACTAATATGTTGAACTTGGTTATTGCACTCCGTAGAAACAACCCAGGACTAACTAAGCTGACAACAGGTGCAACTACGCACATGTCGATAGAAAAGTTGATGAACAATATCACGAGCCAACAGGAGAACGACTTCGACCTCAAAGCGAAGCGAAGACGAGAAGCTCTCCTTGATAAATACTTACCAATGGATTAGAACTGCCTGCGGTAGTTTTTGAGAAGGCCATTTGCGGCCTTCTTTTTCTTTTTCTCCAATTCCTTTGCCCGCTTTTCAGCTTTTTCCTTTCTCTTTTGCTTGATATCATCAAGCTTTACATCGGCCTCGACTATACCAGTAAGGTCAACTGGCTGGACAGGAATCTTGTCGGCATTATAGTATTTCACCCTTTCACGGAAATGCCTCACCATGTAATTCTCATTGATGTGGTCACCAAGCGTACGGCCATGAACCATGTACGAAGCGTCATCGACGATATCGTAACAAGTAGCGATTTCCTTTCCTTCGCACTTACGGACAATACGGCCAATCGACTGCATAATCATGTACATCGACTTGCCAGGGTCTCCAAAGACGAGGTTGTTCAACTTCTTGACGTTCATGCCAGCCTGCAGACATCCGTATGTACCAAGAAGGATGTTTCCATACGATGCATCCATCTCCAACCTAATACGGTCACGTTCATTAGCCTTGACCTCACCCTTGATGATACTGTACTTGAACTCTGGATGATGTTCCTTCAAGTATGCGGCCACACGTTCCAACGGGTCGATGTTGCGGAACAGGATTACCGTATTCTGTTCCGTCGTTATCTTCTTGTTGTTGATTAGCATGTCGAGAATATCAAAGCGGCTGCGGTTGCCAGTCACGATTGAATACTCCTCGTCGAACTTAGAGTAGCAGATAGTCGTCCTGCAATCCAACGGATACGGAACATAAAGGGCGACAACCTTGACAGGAGTGATAAGGCCCTTTTCAACAAGCTGCCACAGGCTAACGATTTCATACTTCTTACCAAGAGACGATTCGATGTAACCAGCGTCGAGACCATCATCAGGAATTGTTCCCGACACACCTATCTTGAAGTTCTCAGCAGACGTACAGTAGTCGAGAATCTGGCGCAACACGGGTCCACGGCAACCTTGGCATTCGTCAACAATTACCGCATCGAACCGCTTGAAGAAGGACGGCTCCTTATTCTGCAAGCTCTGCCATGTCGTTATGACAATGGGCTTCAACATGACTTCTTCACCAAGATGCAACTCGGCAAGTTTCCTTTTCTGTGCGGCAGTCAGCTTGTCCTTGGAATCACCGTAGATTAGCGTACAGTTCTCTTGCGCCTCGTCCCAAGAGTAGTCATCATGAAAGTTCTGCATCAACTGGACAACGAGACCAGAGTTCGGAACGACGACTGCAATCTTCTTGTGCTCAACCTCGGTCATGTAACGGGCCATGACATAGACAGCCAACGACTTTCCAGAAGCGGTACAGGCCTTGAACGAACCACGGCGATGCAGCATTGCCTGATAGATGAGTTCTACCTGATGTTCACGAAGGGTGAGCTTGAACCCCTCCTTGCGGTCGTGGATATTCAGCGTCTCGGCATAGTCGATGATTTCCTGCTTGGTCAGAACCCTCTTCGGCCTGAACATCGAGTCAATCCTCGGTGACAACCCAATCTGGATGCCTGGGAACCTTCCCTTCAACAAGCCGCAAACCCTAGCGATAAGACCGATAGGTACAGTACGTTCATCCTTGTCATAGAAATTGACATACTCCTTGCCGTAGCCGTTCTTGTACTTTTCCGTGTATGTGGCCTGCTTGTCCTCGTACTTGATGGCGGAATTCAAAAATGAGTAAACTCGATTTATTTCAGTTTGCTGACCATCATAAACGGTGACTACCGACGAATTGTCTTTAAGGAAGTCAAAATAAACTTTCATAATCTATTGGATAAACTAGGGTTGAGACAAAAAAATTACGATTTCTTAACTAAAATACCTTTTTTTCACCCTAAGTTTATATTTTAATTAAAGTGAGAACATATAGTGTTAACCGGGTATTGTAGGGTTATTTTACGGGTTAAGTCATTGTATGGGCCTTGCTGAAGGATGAATTTTATTGTATATTATCGCCGATGAGTTCGAATTTTGCACTTTCTTTACGTATTTTAGACCACTTTTCTGAGTCAGACAGCCACTATTCCTTCGATAAGATGTTGGTTCCAAACCGCATTTTCGACGCAATGGTGGAAAAATCGGAGAGTTTGGATGGAGTGCATAAGAAAAATTTCGAATATCTGGTCTATATCGTCAACACCGTCTACAGGCGTTACCAAATTGCCTTCAACCTAGCGTTGAAACACCATTGGAAAATCGATATCGACAAGTGGGCAGTCCCAATCTACTCGAAAATCTACGATAGAATCATCGGTTCAAACTACTTGGAGTACGTCCACATCCTAGAAGAGTGGGGTATAATAGGCAGAAGCCGCTCGTACATCAAGGGAAGCAAGGATATCCCAGGAAAGTGCAAGCACTACTGGTTCACAAAGCCGTTTTTGACCTATGTTCAGCGATATTTGCACACGAGAGCGCAAGAAGAAGCTGGAGATATCGAGAAAAGACAGGGTGGAGTCCATGTCATCATGGCAACAAACCAGTTTCTTTACAGAAAACTTGCCGATAGGGCCGAAGAAGTTCACTGCGAACAGATGAAATTGCCTGAAATCAAGGAACTTTACGAGGATTTGACCCATTTTAGCGTAGACGAAGAGAAAAGTTACGATATTTTAGGCGAAATGGTATCATCAGGTGCAATTACTGCCGACAGAATGACCTCAGAATTGAACAAAGTCAGGCTGTTCAACAGTTATGCGACCGATAAATACGCACTTTACTGCAAACGAGACGCTTACGGTCGTGTCCACACGAACATAACCCAGATGAAAAAGGAAATACGAAAGAACTGTATCACCTGTGACGGCAAGAAGACTGTCGAAATCGATATCAAGAGTTCACAGGGCGCGTTCTTGTATCGAGTGCTTGACCGATATATATCTAATTTTGATGACCGAGAACATATTGTGATTTCCTATACAGGTGGGATTGCAGAGCCATACTGGGATGGTGGGAATAAGTGGGACCATATACAGGATTTCCTTTGTGAGCTGGATGCTTACAGAACTCTGCTTGTATCTGGACACCTTTACGAATACTTCCTTGAATATGTAAACAAAACGTTACATGTTAACGTAGACCGCAATAAGGTAAAGAAGGAATTCCTTACATGCCTATTCTGTGGAAGGTTCTATTCGAGGAAAAAGCACAAGCTGGTTGCAGCAATTCAGAAACTCTGGCAGGAAAAATTTCCAAACCTGTACAAGGCAATCCAGATTATCAAGCGCGGACACTACTCCGAGTTGGCCCACGAGTTGCAACGAACTGAAAGCCACCTTATTTTCAGCGTTGTCTACCGCAGAATCAAGGACGAGTTGCACTGTCCTGTCTGCACAGTTCACGATAGCATCATTGTTGCAGCCGAGTATGCATCTCGCGCAAAACAAATATTCGATGACGCATTGAAGGAACTGCAGATTCCTACCTTTACCGAACAGGAACAAATGGAGGCCTTAATCGGCGATACTTTCGTTGCTGACAAGACCTTGACAAGCTAAGTTTAATAAACTATATTGTAGAAAAAAGGACTAGCAAATGGATATCCAATACTTCAAAAATCCTAACATGAACGTGCTCAACTGCACGCACTATGACCTTGATGGAGTTGGTTCCCATCTTATCATCAAGACAATCTTTCCTAACGCAAAGTACGCCAAGATGTACTACGGCAAGGATAATGACCTCTTGACATTCAACACCATTCCGAACAAGGAACAGTACAACGCCATCATCTTTACCGATTATACGCCAGCGACCTTCATGGACAATGTTCGTGCAACTGGTATTCCTACCATGGTTCTTGACCACCATGCTAGTGCAGAATCTTTTAACGACCCGTCGAACTCAATTATTATCGACAAGTCTGCTTGCGGCGCCCGTCTTACCTATGATTTCTACCAAGATGTCAAGGACATTTCCTACCTCGAAGAACTCATCGGTTACATCGACACGTTTGACCGTTGGGTTAGAACGGATATGGCCCGATTTGAACACGCATGCAAACTGAACATGCTGTTCAAGGAAAAGTACAAGCTCAATTTCGATGCGTGGATTGAAGCCTACAAGGATGGCCATACCAACTTGACCGAAGACGACATCGCAGTTCTCGACAAGATTGAAAACGAAGTTAATGATATCTATAATAACCTGCAGTTTACTGACCTTCCTTGTGGCGGTGTGTTGACCCGTTGTGACAAGCGTTCTACCGAAGTTGGCCTCCGTATTCAGGACAGCAAGAAGTACAACTACTGGATTAACATCTATAACAACAACAAGGCTCACAACATCGGTTTGATGTTCCGTGGTTACAACGATAAGATTTCCTTTGACAAGTTCGCAAAGACGATTGAATCGACTACCCCTGGTGCAGTTACTATGGGCGGTCACGGACTTGCTTGCGGTGGTCAGGCTGTTGATGAAAAGGCTGCTCTGGAAATGATTGCGAAGTCAATCCCTTACATCGAACAGCAAATCAACGGCACGTTCGTAGAGGATGACGCTCCTGCACTATAAACTCTTGGTGTAAAAACACCATTCAATATGAAAATTCTACAAATCAGGACGGTGCTTGCAACCGTCCTTCTTTCATTATGTATCGGTCAGGTTTATGCCTGGTCTCTTCTATCCAACGCAGTCAAATCGGTTCTCAACCATGACATGTCGTTCGCCTTCTCGTTGGCCATCCTGTTCCTCGGACTGTCTGCAGCTTTCATGGGAAAGTTTGTAGAAAGGAACCCGAAGGCTACCTACATCCTGTCTGTTATTTTCTTCGTCGCTGGATTTCTCCTAAGTGGATTTGCTTGCAGCGTAGGAAGCGTCTGGATGTTCTATGCCGCATATGGAGTTTTGTTCGGATGCTCGTGCGGTCTCGGGTATGTGGCCCCAATCAAGACGCTGATGCTCTACTTCCGTCATAACAAGGCGGTCGCATCTGCCATTGCCATCCTCTCGTTCGGGTTGGCAAAGTCCGTTGCGAGCCCGCTGTACACATACCTGACGACGAACTTCAGTATCGAGCATGTGTTCTACCTCCTTGCTCTAATCTATACGGTTCCACTTATCGTGACATCGTTCCTGTTCAGGAAATTTCCTGTCAACTACAAACCACCTATGGTTGAGACAATCAATATCGGAAAGACGGTTAGAACATTGCCTTACATTTCAATCTGGTTGTTCTTCTTCCTCAACATCGCTTGCGGCCTAGCCTTCATCAGTCAGGAAGCTCAACTGTATTCCCACTACGGAGTTGCACTCGGGATGGCAACCTTGCTGTGTACATTGAGTGCTGTTTTCAATGCTGGTGGCCGGTTCGGATTTGCTTGGATTAGCGACAAGTTCGGTCGATACGTTCCTTGCATCATCTTGTTCGCACTGAGTTCTATCCTATGCTTGGTTAACTTTGGGTTTGCTGGGCTGGGCCTGTTCGTTGTCAGCGTCATGCTCATCAACGCTTGTTATGGTGGCGGCTTCTCCGCTTTGCCCGCCCTGCTTGCAAGTAAGTACGGTATAACCAACACATCGACGATACATTCATTGACATTGAGCGCATGGGGTATTGCAGGAATTGCTTCTCTCTTCTTGAAACAGCTCCCAGTTGATACTTTGTTCATCACATGTTTCGTGCTGTACGGGTTCAACCTTCTGTTGCTGTACCTGAGCAAGAAATAGACTGGATTTTACCCTGATTTCAGCCGACCTGACATGACGGTCGGCTGTTTTGTATTGGAATAATATATTTTAAGGTAGAATAAAGATTGGAGGAAACCGATATGGTATCGGCTGGCCTTTTAATAACAGACGGCGAGAAGTTCCTTGTGGAGCTGCCGTTGCACCAGACGCCTGGTGAACACCATTTTGATTTGCCCAAGGGTCACGTCGAGGATTTCGACCGCGACTTTAGGGGCACTGCGTTTAGAGAAGCTAAGGAAGAGACTGGTTACGATTTTGATTCTTATAAGGAACGTGCAATCGCTTTGTGTGATACACCTGTAAGTTACATCAAGGGCAAGCAGATTGTCCTTTACCGCCTTGACTTGAAGAAGGATGAAATGCCTGATATCGGCGAGTACAAGTGCCAGAGCTTCTTCCCAGACAAGAGGACGGGCAAGAATGTTCCCGAGGTTATCGCCTACGAGTACAAGCCGCTTTCGGAAATCAGGAAGTGGCTATTCAAGGGATATAGCCGTACATTCGACAGACTCGGATTGTTCCAGGAAAGCAAATGAAATCCATTATATTTATAGTCGGTATCATTGTCTCGATGCATGTGTTTGGCTTCATCGGCATGCTCATCCGTGAATGGTGGGTGTTTCGTAAAGCGAAAAAGTTCAAGAAAGCAAAAAACGAGGCAATGTATCAGCTACATTCCAAGGAAGAATGGGATGCGAGCAAGAAGCGTGTCGAGGAGAGAGACCAACTCATCAAAATCCTGAGAAAAGCCACAACTAATCATGGCGAAGGAAACTATGATTTCAATCTAAGTAATCTAAGTGAAGATGAGTTTAAGATTTTGAAGGCATACGCTATTGCCAGGAAGAAGGAACTTGATTCCTATCTCGACTTGTGCAATACGATTAGTAACGAGCCAGAGGCAGACTGTACACAGGACCTTAAAGACATATATGGCTTTGATGTCGCTGGTTTACTGGATTATGTTTGCTCTAAGCAAGTAGAAAATGGTTCAACCAGAGAAAACAACAATAACAACGAGGATAATCATGAATAACGAAAAAATCCTAAACATCATGGAAAATCTTGCGAAGGCTGTGTACGACATTGGAGCAACAGTCAAGCATATCTACAAGGACGAGCATCCGTCGGGCCCAGCAATGCCTACCCCGCCAAAGATGCCTATGCCGACGATGCCCGGCCAGCCTAACCAGTTCCAGCCGCCACGTCCTCAACCGTGGCCTGCACCTAGCCCGCACCCTATGGTGACAAAGCAGGACATTGATTTTAGCAACTACGTTTTCCAGCAGGTTTTCCATCCGAATGACAACAGTTCGTTGAAATCCAGCCTGGTTCCGAAACCGAAGGGTCCTAACGAGTTTTGCAACATGCAGGACTATACCTTCCAGAGAATGAATGGAAATGTTCCAGCGAAGGCAAAAATCCTTTCCGACCCGTTCATGAAGCCGAACCAGACCATAGAGTCTGACCCAGACAAGTTGTTCAACAACATAGACCTCGGTGGAGGTAATCCAGAACCAATTCGTAACTTGGTGAAGGAAAATCCCGATGCTGTGAAGAAGGCCGTGAAGAACTTGGGTATGATGAAAACTCTTGGAAGTCCTTGCTGGGATATCGCCAGGTCAGATGAACTCGAAAAGGAAATTGATTCCATTAGAGTTGCAATCAATGTTGCTGTTCAGAATTGCGACACTGCGGCTTTGAAAGAAAAATCGGATAGGCTCATTGGATTGTCACTTGCACGTTCATATCTCCAATTCGGCGAATCGGACAGAAGGAAAAAGTTGTTACAGGAAGAAATGAAGGACAATCCGTCAGCCCTTCAAATCTTCAACGACGCAGTCTCACGTGCCGAAGCCGAACAAGACAAGGAATTGAAAGAAAGTCTTCGTCAGTACAATAAGTATCGGGTTGTAACTGATAACTGTATGGGTGTCGGCGATAGTTTGAAGGAATCCATGGACAACTGGGGTAAGCAGAAGCCTGTTGAACGCAATGTTCCCATCAATCCTCCTGTTGATGCAATGTCCTTGAACCAGCGTCCGAGCGAAGCTGACATGGAGAAAAATTATCTGTCCAGCATTGATGCTAAGGAAACTGTCGGTAAGATGTCTGCGGTGCTGGATGAATGTTCCCGTTTGACCAATGAACCAGCCATTCCTGGAAACCCTGTCTTGGACGAGGAAATGGACAAGGAAGTGGAGGAGTTTCATAAGGGTGACCTTCCTGAAACGCCAGTCGTTCCAGACCCAGACGAACTAAAGACAAAAGTAAAGAAAGAAATCAAGAAGAAACTCAATAAGGAAATCAAGCAAGAGAGTGAATCTCCCGAGAAGGCCGAAGAGAACGCTCAGGTGACTTCTGCAAGCGCTTGGTAAGAAATTCCACAAAACAAGAAAGGCCTCCGTGTTACACGGGGGCTTTTTATGTTTCACGTGAAACATTTTAGAACTTGATACCTTCCCTCTTAAAGGTCTTGTCAAACTCGGGCCATAGCCACTTTCCGATTTCCTTCAACGGGAGATATTCGTAGGAGCAAGCCTCTGGCATAGCGGCATTCTTCTTCGGGTCATGGAAGTAGGACTTGCATGAATATGATGTCAGCGGCGGAAGTTCTTTCAGGTTTATCCGATAAAGCATCAGGTTGTTTCCTTTACGGAAGGGCACCTGTTTACGGAAAATTCCGTGGGCATCGTTGTAATACTTGTGCCAGTTGTACCCAGTTTCCTCCAATGCTTCCCTGAATGCGGCATCCTTTACGCTTTCACCATCGTTCTCGACATGACCCTTAGGCAGGTCGTACTGATGAGGCTTGCCTTTCTTGTTTCCTGTCGGGAGTTCTGCTAGGAACACCTTTCCATCGGTGATAAGAAGACCAGATGAACAAGACGGGTGGTCAACATTGTTTCTCGGGTCGGCAAATTCAAGCAGAGTTTTTGCCAAATCAGTCACCGCTTCCAACTGTACCTTGGAGGTCAGTATCTGTTTGGCAGACTGGGTAAATGTATCTAGTGCGTATTCTGGGTTCATCTTGGATTGTCTAATTTTCTACTGATAGTTTATATTCCAAAAATACAGGTAACTAAAAAAAGGAGCCTGCCCGAAGGCAAGCTCCCTTAGTTCCTTTGCAGGGGAGAGAGTGATTACCACTCTTCTTCCGCAGCAGCCGTACCGAACGGACGGTCGAGCGTGTGGCCACCCACAGCAACACCAACGGTGTCGAGAGTTACGCCCACAGTAGGACCTTCGTTAGATTCCCAAGGAATGTCGCCAGTGAAGGAAACACCCAAGAGGTCGTTGTTCACGAAGCGAACAACACGGTAGAACAGGCCGCAACCGAGCAAGTTGCTGACAATGGCGTAACGGCTCTTCACGATGAGACGTGGGCTACCGTCTTCCTGACCAGCGGTCTTGCAGAAGATGTACGGGATGTAAGGCATGAAGATGATACCAGATTCGCCCTGACGAGGTCCCTTGTAACCAACGAGAGCGTAGTCCTGCCAAGAGTAGATATCCTGGTAGAGCTTAATCTGACCATTCAGGAGAGAACCAGCGTCGGAAACGCCACCACCCGGCTGAACAGCGGCATCCGTACCGAGGTAAGTCGGGATGTAGATACCAGAGTTAAGGGTAGAGATAGCTGCAACGATGCTCGGAGAGCAGATTGCGAAGTTACCAGAGCCCATACGAGTCGTAAGAGAAATCTTACGGGCAACGGCGATAATCGTGTTCACGATACCACCAGCGATGCGTTCGGCAACCCAACGGCCATCGTTGAAGTGAGCGTCCTTGGAGAGGTCAACCGTGATAGCGGCTTCACCACCGAACATCGGGTTCTGAGCGACAGACACCATAGCAGCGAGGATTTCACGGTCGATTTCCTGCTGGATTTCGAACTGCAAGCCTTCGAGCAACAGGGCTTCCACGTCCTGGCCGTGAGCAGCAGCCATATCCTGCTGGAGTTCGAGGGTGTAGTGGCTCTTGATAGCCTTTGTACCCACGCGGATAGCACCAGACACCACCTTGATGCTGGCCTTCTTGATGTTGTAGTGGCCTTCTTCGGCATCGTACTGGTCACCGAAGCCCGGCTTGTCCATCCAGTGGTTGGTGAGGTAAGCGTTTCCAGCACCGTTTGCAGAGTTCATAGCAACGCCGTCGAAAGACGGGCCACCGAACGTACCTTCGGCATAGTTGGAAAGCATTTCACCAGCGGTCGTTGTCCACGGGTTGAACGTGCCCTTCACACCAGTGTGGTCGGCAACGAGGTCGTAGCCGATTTCTTTCTTAAGACCACGACGGAAACCAACGGTCTTCGGAGCTTCATCGTCATAGAGGAAACGGAGTGCGAAGTAGATACCGTTCGGGGTTGTGGTCGGGATGGTAGCCACGGTCTGCATAGCGAGCAAGTCAGGGAACTGACGACGCACCAGCGGCAGAGCGTACTGCTGGTACTGAGCCACGTCTGCAGAGACGTTAGCAGATTCGGGGAGGAAACCCTTGTTGAGCTTGCACTGGGTTTCGAGAAGAGTGGAAACCACAGCAGCTTCAGCACGGGACTTGAGCTTACGGCCAAGATTGGATTCCAAAATCGGAGCCCACTTGCTCGTAGCTGACTTAGGTCTGAACTGTTGCATAATGTTATCCTGTGCCCTCTGGCACTGTTTGAGTTCTACTTTAAGTTTATTGAGGTATTTTCATGAAAAAATTTTTGCCTCAAAATCTGCATTGAAATTAAAAATGGGGTAAAATCCCTACATTCCTGCCATAACAAGAGGGCCTAAATCCCTAAAAATGGTGCAGAATGTGAGGACTTTCGATACACTTTCTTCGAACAAATCCTTAACATGCTTGATGTCATATTTTGGAGAGCATTCATAACGGTCTTCGAACTTGCTAAGGTCTGTGCCTTCAAAGCGATACAATTCTGGATTCATGTTGTGGTCTTTTGCATCACGGATGACGAAAGATAGTTGTCCCTTTTCGTCTGCACGAAGTTCTAGGGTTCCAGATTCTTTGCCTCCATTGAACGAAATTCTGAGTTTCGGCCAATTATCTTCCTCTGGATTGTATTCTTGCACCTTTACAATATCGATGCCGCAACTCATAAGCTCGTTGTCCCAATACCTGCTGAGGCTACTTGACAGCTTTGATGCTTTTCCGTTAACTGGCAAGAACAATGTTTTTACTTTTTCAAACGCAGCTTTATCGGCTGGGTCCCACTTATGTTCATATACATCGGGTTCCAAAAAATAATCATCATCAGGGCTAATCGAGTCGTCTAGGCAGGATTCAAACAATGAGACAACCCCTTTAAATTGAAGTTCATTCAGTCCTAACTGACTGATAGATTCCATAAAGATGCGGCGTTTATCCATTTTATTATTCCTTAGAATTCTGGTTGTTCGGCGCTTGCCAGATATGCCTCTCTACGCAATGCGGAACGTTCTTCTGGGGTCTGGTTGTAGTATGAGTCTGGTTCTCCCAACGGGTGATGCGGGTCGAAGTACTTTTCAGAAGGTTCAATCCGCCAAGTGTGGGTTTCTATTTCACCAGTTTCAGATGGGCCTGTTACACGGTATTCGTTAATATCCACTTTCTCGACCGTGCGGTTGTCGTGATTCAAGAAATAGAAAAGCATCTTGATTTCTTTGAGCGTCTTTTGGTATCTATTGACTATGTTCCCGTCTTCATCGTATTCATTTAAGAGGAATATAGGGCCGTCTGCACTCCATTCTGGCTTTTCCCATCCATTCCATTCTGGCTGGAAGTCATCCTTGGATATAGCTTCGAGGCAAGCGTTGTAACATGCTGTAACAGCTTCCAACTGAACTTTGCTCAGATTCAACTGGGATGCGTAGTATCTAAAAGTATCTACATTGGACATTATCGTATCCTATGATTGATATTCTGTGTATAGTTTATAATTGAATTGATTTAATTAAATAATTAGAACACAGAAAAGCCCCCGTATATGATACGAGGGCTATTGAGCAGCGGCCATATCTTGCTGGATTTCCTAGAAGGCGCCAGTTTCAGGTGCGGGTGCCATTCCACCGCCGCCACCCATATCACCGAGGCCGCCGCCACCTTCACCGCTGTCCATATCGGTTTCCTCACCAAGGAGAACCTTCTGTTCGTGGTCACGCCACTTGCGGTTCTGGGTGAGGTCTGCATCAGAAATGCCAAGACCGTAACGGAGGCAGTATTCCTGAGAAAGCGGGTTGTTCGGAGCTTCGTCCTTAACGGCAAATTCCATCATGCTGGAGAACACGGCAAGTCTGGTCGTCCAAACGTCGGCATCGATATAGCTCTGGAAGCCGTTGCTGCGTTTGAACTTGATGTCGAAGTTTTCTTCCACCTTGATGCTGTCACTGAACTCCCTCTTGGTATTCAGCACCATAATGAACAGCCTGACGAGGCCCTGTTCAAACGGGGTCTGGTATCGGTCAACAAGACGGGCGAAAGCGACTTCCGCCTGAGTGACTTCACCAATCTTACCGTTGGAGTAGTTGACACCGTCGCCTGCCAAGGCAGTTATACGGCCAGGTGGCACCATCAAGGCGTTAACCAAGTTCCTCTTGAAGAATTTAAGGTCATCAATGTTACCAAGCTGGTCACCACCAGGTAGCCTTTCGATGCTTGAACCTGACGAGCCGCCCTGAACAGGGATGATAAAGTGTTCGGAAAGACCGATTGCCTTACCCCAGTTGGTGATTTCACCCGTGGTGGAGTTGTAGTCAATCTGGCGGCTGAACAGCTTTGCCTGTTCCTTCATCGTGGCTTCGGCCTGCGGTTTCGGCTGGCCGGCAACGTCCACTTTGAGAACCATCTTTTCGGAACCCCAAAGGACACGGTACATAACCACGCTATCCTCGATGGTGTTCAACTGGTTATGGGCCTTCACTGCTGGTTCAAGGATTGACCTCGGGTCGTTTACGCCACCTGGGCCATAAAGGTCGAGGGAAAGGAACAAAATCTGGTTCGGGGAGTAGTCGATGTAGTTCTTGCTGGTATGGGCGTATGTGCCCGTGAGCATCTGTCTGTAACCGATAATCATGTTGTCCTGAACGACGACAATCATGTTTTCGCCAGGAAGGAGGTTAAGACCGACGATTTCGTGGGTTTCCTCATCGTACACGACTTCAAGGAAGATACGGCCTTCGGTCAGCATCTTTTTCATGTACTGCCAAGCGGTGTTCTTGAAGTTGCAAATCTTGCGGAGAACATCCCTCTTGAAGATTGTCTGCAAGCTCATCTTGGTCACTTCGGCGATTTCGGAATACTCGTTTACCTGCAAGCTGCAGATGTCGCCCTTGTCGTCCTTGTAGATAGCTTCGTTGCAAATCTGGGTCAGCGATTCGTTCACTTCCGAACGTGTGGCGATGATGTTGTACTTCAACATACGTTCCACATTGTTTCGCCAGTAGAGCTGCACTTGGTTTTCGGCAATAGTGTCCTGAACCTTGGTCGGGTCAATCTGGCCATCGTTAATCATGATGGTCGGCATGTATGTGGAGAATCCGTCAGGTGACAACCCGTTCGGGTACATCATCTGCTGGACACCCTGTCCTATCGCATTCCTTGACCTCGATATGTTGCGGTGTAGGTCTTGACCATTGAAGACACGGTCAAAGAGTTCGCCTTTCGGGTTGTTCTCGCCGTAGTCCCTGATATGCGTCATGACCATGGACGCTATATTCTCTGGCTGTTTCTTCTTTTTCGATGAAAAAATCATACGTTCCTACCTGGGATACTTGAATCTGATTCCTTGGAACATCACGTAGAAGATTGGCTTTCGTTCCGATTTGTAGAACTCTTTCAATGCTTCGTTCAGGATGTTCTTAGACAACAGTCGCCGATTGTTTACTTCCGCATCGACTATCGTACGGAAATCGCACAAGTCCACTTGAAAGACTGGAAGGCCGTTATATCTATACAGTTCACCCATATTCACAGATTAAAGTATATTTTTGGTATTTTACCAATAGTTTATACCCTCTAGTTGCGTAATGCCGCTTGAAAAATGTATTTTAAAGACGTAAGTACCTATATTTTACAGGGATTAACATGAGCAAGACTATTGATTTGACCATTAGCGACAGAGTTGCAATCGGACGTTACATCAACCTCATCCGCTGCACAATTCCAATCCGTCTCGTCATCGACGAATTTAACGACAAGTTCGTGCCGACCATGGACGAACTCAAGAAGGCTGGTGCAGTCATTGAGCTCGGAAAGCTGGTTGAAGTCAAGGATGATTTCGTCAAGTCATACAACGCAGACGATGTTCCAGCGGTTATCAAGAAGGGTATCGAGGACTTCGTTGCCGAACTTGAATCCAACAAGAATGCAGACCCTGCATACGTCGAACGCATCACCTCCGCATTGAAGAAGCTTATCTAGTATGATGTCGGATTTCTACATAATGATGTCTGATTTCTATGTCCACGAGGACGAGAACACGACATCTACAATGGTGGAAAACTTCGCCGAACAGCTCGACGAGTTGTATGATTCTGGAGAGGCTAACAACAAGATAGTTCCCTTCTTCATCACATGTGGAGGTGGCGAAGATAATCCAGAGTACAGCCTGGAACCGTTGTACTTTACCGTAATCAACGGTGTTCCACTCATCTTCTCTACTGCTTTCCGTCTGTATGGAAAGTCGCTTGATACTATCGACAGCGATGCGGGTGGCGGTTCGTTGATAACGGAGATGCTCTCCTATAACAACGCCCACGTTTACCACCTCGGCGTTATTGACTCGCTGGACTATATTGATGAAGCGTTGCAGCAGGCGACAGCAGGCAACTTGCTGGAAAGCAACCAGTTTGATGCGGCTATGCTGAACACGCTGCTCATCCAGAACGAGATTGAACCTGTTCGAGAACTCGAACTTCCTGAGGGAGGATATGTTGAGGTCTATGCCCTGACTGGGGCCGAGATGGACTCCTTGCAGAGGGACAAGAACTATAACAACGCAGCGAACCAGACAATTGTTGACTATGACAATTCCAACCAGGATATCTACCTTGTAGGAATTGGCGGAAATGCATCGATTCGGGAAGTGGCTGTAAAGTGTGGCACTGACGGGTTCATGTACACCGTATGGACGAATAATTCGCCTAAATTCTTCAAGAAAGCCGCTAAAATTGTTGAAGATTTTCCAGTAGAGGCAATCGAGAACGACCTGACCGACATGACCAATGCCCTTGGTGAGCATATCATCATGCATCTGCGGAAAAAGAAGCTTTTTGAGCAAGAAGAAGACAATGTCGTAAGCGAAACGATTTAGTGCCCCGATTATAAACTATTTTTTGATTAAAATGGTGAATTATGGCGATAAATCTATATATACGGTTGCTTACAACAGAGCAAAATATTGAAAATAAGGACCAGCATTACAAGGAGACTTACCGTTTTCAGGCAACGGGTGATGATGCCGATGCTTCCATTCAAGGATATCGTCTTCGCCATTTTCTAACAGCAAACGCACCTAATTCCACGATTACAGCAAATCAGGGGTTGATGGTATATGATGGCACTCAGACTACTCCTCTAACTGGGTCATATAACGACTGGACTACTCCGAATAGGCCTCCAAAGCTGGATGATGGCAATAGCCAGTTCAATACTGAACTTATCATGCGGTTTGATGTTAACCGCACGTTTAATGAAATGTTGAACTATCCCAATTCGCAGGCTTGGATTACCGCACCGTTCGTAGGTGATAACGGTTTGTTCACCAAGCTTGATATTGAATCAGCATTCTCATTCATAGGCTATCCCACTAATAACGACTATGTCAAGAACCCACTTAACATAGCGTTTGAACACAAAGTTGCTGGAGGTGAGGTTAGCCACATTCAGACTCTATTGGATACCATGCCTGATAGTGGAATACCTGGGTGCGACGACGACATTAGTAAATTGTACCAAGTCGAGACGGTTCTTGTAGATACACAGGAAGCACACGGGCTGAAAGTAGGCGATTCCGTTACATTGTACAGTAGGTCCATATCTCATGTCCCACAGTATACCGGTAACCAAGGTAGATTGTTCGGCTTGTATGATGGTGACTGGAAGGGAAGGGGTGAGAGATATTTGGGTGATTTTATTGTCACTAGCGTACCTAGCACAACTTCGTTTACGTACCAGACATATCATAACCCGATGAAGGTAAACCAGACGAACTATGAACACAAAAATGGATATGACCATTCAGATTGGCCTGACCTCGTTTGGGAAAAGTGGGAGTTGTATGAGTATACCGAGAGTGTATCCGCTATCGAAAGCGGTTCATCGGTAGTGTTTACATTCACTGATGCTGACCCAAGCGGAATTACGAGCAGGCATAACTTTGCCGAGAAAGATACCGTTACTTTCATGTATAACGGTTCAAGCAAGGTTCACATGGTTGTGGAAAGTGCTAGCAACAACAGCATAACTGCAAAGCCTGTTGATGGAGAAACTTACCCGTCTGGTGTAACATCAGGAACTTTGGTGTACACTCCCCGTATGCCTTCATCCGACGTTGCATTTAATGTGGAACATTCTGATATTGCTCCTCCCAAAGTAAAGAGTCATTCAAGAGACAGTGCTATCTATTATGCTTGTCAAGATACATGGTATGGCTCTGACCAGTATGGAAGTCCAGATGGGTGTCGTCCAAACGACGTTAACGGAAGTAGCTCCGAAATGCATCTTGTTAAAGATAGCATGATACCTATCATCAAGTTTCCTATCCCATTTTATAACGGAGCTGCTACATCTGACCCTAACATGGTATCAAGGTTGTTTGTATACTGTAAGGAGGCGGGCGGTGCAGTAAGCAACGGTACTATCGATGTGTTTGATTTTACAGACAACTGGCATGAATACATGTCGAACGGTGAGATTGCGGCGATACACCCAGGCACTTGGACTGGCGATGTCGTAGGAAGTATGTCCCAGTTCTCTGTTGATTCACCTAGTAGAACGGCTAGAAATAGATACATTAAGTTTGATATTGACCCTGAATTTACGGCAAACATGTTTACGGACCCGTCCCACACAAAGACGATTTTCCTTAATGCTCCGTCGGGTAATTTAAATTTGAGCGACCCTATGATTATGGCTAGCCGTGAAGAGGAAGAGGGCCACTGGCCGTATATAGCAATTAGCTCGCCGACATTTATTAGAAAACCTCCGAAGATTGAACTTGATAACACGTACATGTATCTTGTATGTGAAGGAATTGAGAAAACTACGTACGGGGGTGCTCCCGCGTTTTGTGCAACAGTGTCTAGCAAGATGTTTGACTCATCGAACATCATGTATGTTCGTAGCTGGAATGCCGACAAACCGTTCTTTGCTGCTGGCGACAAGATTGAAGTAATGAACACCGAACATTACGACACGGTTAATGCCCAGGTTATCGGTGTTGAGTATGATGAACACAAGGTTTATTTCCGTTATCCTGACGGTGCACCTGAAATAGAAACTGGTGTTTCGGAATGCGGTATTATCAGGAATAAATCAAGGATGATTTCTACGTATGTCGCAACGGATGCTGAGAATGAACCGAATAATCTATCAGTTACTGGGCCAGATGTTCATGGTCGTTATGGTTATGGTGAAGCTTCTCTGGACTTTGATGTAATCCATGACGAAGCGACAGATAACTCTACATCTTTAAGTGCGGTGTATGACGACGGAATCGTTCAGTCTAATAAAGAAACTCCTGTAATCATTACCGACTTGGCGGTTGTTGAAGGTATTCATGACCGTCCAGTAGACCGCTACATGCATGTAGGTCCAGACAATGCTGTGATATTGAAGGGATTTAACCTGAATACATTAAGTGATAATGCAACCGCTGTACTAGGTCACAGACAATGGGAAGATGGGTTTGTTGAAGATGGGGCTACGGAAGTTACTCTTAGTCGTATTGATGGCAACCCTGATGAAAGAAAATTTAAATATAACACGAACTTTGACCTACAAAGGGTAATGCCCGTATACGAAATCAGAAATAAAAATGGTATTACCGAGTTTAAACTCCGTGGGTCAGATGCTAAATCGCTAAATAAGGGTTACGTTCTTGCCCCAATTTTTACTGGGTTAGGTCGTGACATCCCTATGGACACTCTTAAATATGGTGTTAACTATTACATCGGCACCGAGCCTGTAGAAGATGGAGACTACGTATGGATAAAACTATCCTCTGCATACATTTCTCTCCCTTGGGTAGAATATGAATCCGCCGACGAACCTGAGTATGTATCTCTTAGTAATGATGATGTAAATTACATACAGGATATCATCGAAAACGCTCCAGCTGGTAACTGGCCGTTGATTATGTATAGCACTGTTACATCTGTAACTGTCAAGGATAACGGTGTTGATACCAATCTTTATGCTAATAGGTTGTATCTCCAGATTGACGAAGAAGCACCAGTGTACTATATGGAGGAACAAACTCATTATGTTGGTGTTCCTTTCGACCTCTACATTTCCGACTTGAATGATATATATAAAATTAGTGACGATGAGCTGAAAGATTTTAATCTGGGAACGATAACCTATCTTCTTCCTGACAAGGCACAAAATGTGAAAGATGCTAGGTTTATCAAGATTACAATGAGCTTGCGGCGTGGCATTAGCCTTGATGTCTATGATGCTGCAGGAAATTGCACTCCAATTAGATTAGATGTTAAGAATAAGTTGACCCTTGATAAAGTCGTCAGCAATGGAACTAAGCATACATTGACGTTCAAGGTCAGTGACTCCGAAGCTAACTTGCTTTCACGTGATATCGCCTCTAATGCTGGTGACACGGGTATCTTCGCACGGTTTGGTACTATTCCAGTAGAAAAAATTAGTTCTATTTCGGAAGATGCCGAGGGGTTGTACTACTTTACGTTTGACCTTGTTCTTACGGAAGATGAACTAAGTCAAAGCGATGGTGTACTTGACGTATGGGCAGGAGACACGAATACTGGTGATAGTCATAATAGTGCCAGCTGGCAAGAACCAATAGTCTTTAAGAAGGAACAAACATGTGTTGCAACGGGAGATGTTCTGACATACCGTGGAGTAAACCTGTTTGACAGCGATGAGCATGGACAGCTTGTGATTCGTATGAGCACAACTGCGTTCTCAATAGTTAGGCCGAGACCTAGCACTGATTCGAATACAACTATTTCAATCAATGTGTTGGCTTCTGCCCAGCCAGGTAATCCTACTACTAGCAACTTCGGTGTACAGTGGAAAAATTATCCTGTTTCTGCCGCATTGTCAGACTATGTGAACACTGTTACCCTAGTATCTGCTCCGACCATCAAGTTTGACCCACCAGAAGCCCAAAATATGAAGTGGAAGAAAGGTGAAATTTGGAGTGAACCGAGCCCATGGGATGTTGATGCCGTGGACGGAACTGGTAAAGCTATGCCAGCGAGCTCCATCGAAATATCTATCGATAACACCAACTGGGATGACTCTGGCATTCATACGATTACCTACACTGCGACTGACGAGTGTGGCAGGACGGCTTCTATTGAAAGGTATGTCAAGGTTACTGAATGCGATATTCCTATAATCCTGACGAAGGATATTTATGATGTACACGAGGATATCGGCATCATGATTGCTCCTGAAAGCAGCGTATTGTTTAACCAGAATTTCATGAACAATATCGTACAGTACCAGCTCACCGAGGGCGGCGAATGGGTTACTGCCGTAATTCTCTCTGGAACGCCAGACAGGAGGACGCTTACCATAAAGAACCCAGGTGTAATCATGTCTAATATCAAACTTAAGGTATATGTCGGTGATGACAACTTGGGTGCTAACGCCTGTTACTGGACGGATGATGTAAAGTTTGAAATCATATCAAGGGAAGACCAAGATAAGCAACTTGATGTGGATGGTAAGGCATCGATTGTGAAACCGAATTCTCGGTCTCGTTTCTCTGACCTAAATTATGAACCTATCTATAACAAGGATTTGTCCTATTCGTCGTTCACAATCACTGCTGATGAAAACAGCTTGATGCAGAATGTTTACAGCATCCTGTTGACGAACCTCGGTGAACGCTTGTACGATGATGAGTTTGGTTCAACATTGGAAGAAAGCGTGTTCGAGATTATAGGAGACCTCAATGGAGAGTCCAAGTTGCTGAACCAGTGTGTAAAACTAATCAACAAGTATGAACCTAGGGCTGTCGTTGTTGAGGACAAGAGCTTTGTTTCAATCAACGAGGACAACACAGTTGTGATAGTCCTTTACATCAAGGTGCCTCGTGGTGTGGCTAGAAAGATTGAGTTGACCTTCAGGAAGAATACATGATAGTCCAGATAAAAAATGATAACACCCAGTACATATACACCCCTGATGCGTCTAGGGATTACCTTGATGTTGCCAAGGCGTTGGGATTGGTCAGCGGAGCAGGGTTGGCAAGTTATGTGACAACCTCCCCGATGGAGTTCACAAATGCGAATGGGGCCAAGGTGAAAGCGGTACGAATAAACGGGTACAGCAATCTTTCGTACTACGTTATGAACGATTCCGTAAAACTGGACATAAAGCACAGGGGAAACTTGACCAAGGATATGTTCAAGACCATACTCGACGGATTGAACTTCTTCGAGAATGCCCGTATCAAACTTGGTGAGAAAGTGTATCTCGCTCCGTTCCGTGCGCTCAACTACGCTACGATGAACACGATAACCGATGCCGCTGGAAACCATATCATGCTTTCCAGTTCGCAAGTTAGGGATGTTGAAGCAATCAATGTTCTTTTGAGTAGATTAGATTACGACAACGGTAAGATGTATGAACCCCTTATCAGGCGGTATGTGAACATTCTGGCTGGGTTGATAGATAAGAGTGTCCTCCCGATAGGGTATTTCAACATGGAGAACTACCTGAGGATAATACAGTCTCAGGCGACGACCTTGTTCGCATCGTTCGCCAAGCCGAAGTCGAAACCAACAATACTCCTACGCAGCGATGGCACCCCAGGCTATGCAAAGGTTGTCTCTGCACAGGGCCCCTATGTGAATATCCAGTTGTCCCCGAACATTCAGGTTCTTGACCTCGCCAAGGAGAATGCCTACAACCCGTATGTCATCGTTTCATTGAGGCCGTTCCCCATTGCACAGTCGTCATTTCCGTGGAAGAAGGTAAAGTACGGGAACACCGCCATCTTCATGAGCCCTATCATCTGTAACGAAAATAAGTTAAAGACTTTGAGTAAATCAATCAATTTGCTGGAATGATGTTGACAACATGTTGTTGATTTTCTATATTATGTGTATATATACACAAACCAAAAAAGGAAATCAACATGAAAAAACTCATTCTTATCCTCGCTTTTATCTGCACCTCCATGGCATTTGCTGGGGGTTGGGATTGGTTTAACCCGTCCACTGGCGGCGTAGCCCAGCTCCGTACTGGTGTTTCATTCGACCATGAGGCTGAAACTGCCGTCCATTACGAAAACGTCCGTGCCATCATCAAGGGTAACGTCGAAATCGCTGCCGCCTTGTATGACGGCCAGGTTTCCAACATGTCTATCAGGACGGACATCTATGATGTCGCCGCTGTCGGTGTCGAATTGACCGAAAATAGCGTTCGCCCGTTTGTTCATGGTTACACTGATATTGGCAAGTTTAGCATTGGTGGCGAATACATCTTTGATACTGATACTAAGGTTAGCCAGTTCGGAGCCGAACTGGATTATCTTTTACTCTCCGACCTTATTCTTTACGCAGGCTCTACCGTCGATACGGACAATTCTTGGGGCCCGTATGCTGGCGTAGTTTACATGCTCGGCAAGGTTGACCTTTGTCTTGGCTACTACGCAGTTCTCCCGAAGGCTGATTACCTCACCTCGGGTTACACCTTCGATATCACCTTTAATTTCTAGTTTGGGGTTAGCGTCCTATGCATGAGATTACGTTCAAAAAGCTTATTTTCAGAAATTTCATGTCGTACGGCGACATCGATAATGTCGTCGAGTTCCATCCTGGCCTCATCTACCTGAGCGCACCGAACGGGTATGGAAAATCATCCATTGTCGAGGCTCTGACGTATGTCCTTTACGGTAAGTCTTACCGTGGTGGAAACCAGAGTGACTTGAAAAACACGGAAAACAAGAATGCCGACATGCTAGTGACGCTCGATTTCGATGTCGATACTGGTACAGGAAAACACGAATACCATATCGAACGCCGCATGAAGGCGAAGAACCTCAAGACTACATTTACAATCTGGGTTGACGGTAAGGAGCAGCTGAAACGTGCTGGCATGTCTCAGCAGGATTTCGAGAACCGAGTACTCGGCCCGTCGCTCCTACTGTATCAGACTACGATAGCACAGAATAGCCAGGAGACTATCCCTCTGCTTGAAATGCCTGCCGACAAGAAACGCAAGCTCATTGAAAATACTATCTCGCTTTCAACCGAGAAGTGGAAGAATGCCAACAACAAGGTTCTTAGCGATTCCAACATGCAGTTCGACCTTGCTAAGAACTCGGTTGAGCGTATCAAGGCGGATATCACCTATACGAACAACATGATTGCGACGTTGAAGGCCAAGAAGCATGCCCAGATAGACGACTTGAAGAAGCAGGTTTCTGAACTTGAAAGCAAGACCCCTGAATTGCTGGTGGCTTCTGAGGGAGCAAAGAAGGTTCAAGACGAAGTCGAACGTCGGGTGAAGGTGTACAACGACGTTCAGGCTGAATTGAGAACTGTCATGGCTAAAATCAATGAAATGTCGTCCTGTGTCAAACTTTTTGGGGATATTGAAAAGGAAACTCAGAACGTCGGATTTTTGACTGGTCAGTTCGATAATGCCAATAAGCGCTCGGAAGAATTTAAAATCAGGGAAACTCAGGATAAGTTGAGTGAGCTGACCCTGGTAAAGAACAACTTGATTGGAAAGATTAACAGTCTCAATGCTACCATTGCTTCAAACGAAAGACAAATCATGTCTTATCAGACGAAGATGAAGGAAGTCACTGACAAGGCTACCGCAGTCAAGCCAGGTGTTCCTTGCCCGACATGCGGAAAGCCGTCTACCGAAGCTGATGTGGAACATGTTAAGGAAGCCTACCGAGAACAGTGGCGTAGTCTTCGCTCCGAACAGCTGGCTATCCTGAATGACAATGAAGCCAAGAAGAAGGAATTGGCTGACTTGTCTGCACAGGCGTACAACGATTCTGTTGACAAACAGATTGAATCCCTCAATGCCACCATTCAGGAATACAACAAGTTCATGAGTGAGGTATGGGGCCCGGCCAACGGTCAGTTGGCATCTGCCAAAGCCAGACTCAACAACCTGACTGTTAGCGCTTACAAATTCGGAAACGACATTCAGAAAATTCAGAACGAAATCAGTGAACTGACTAAAAAGCAGGGTGATTTAACTAACTGTATTAATTCAAATGCTTCGGCAGTCACTGAATCGAATGAGGCACGGGAAAAGTATTACAAGGCATCTACCGCATTGCAGGAGAATACGTCCCAGATTGCCATGTTGAGGGCTACCATCCAGAAGGAAGAAACCAGCACCGATGACAAGGCGTTGAAGGACTCCGAAGCCCATCTCGTTGAGCTACAGAATGAGTTGGACGGTGTGATGGCATCAATCACGAATTTCTCCGACAAGATTGCTATTTGCAAGTACATTTCCTATATGTGCTCGGACGACGGTTTAAAATCCTATGTTATCAAAATGTTCGTGCCATTCTTCAACCAGGCAATCGAAAGCAATCTTCGTCGGTTCAATCTCCCGTACCACATCGTGTTCGACAAGAGCATGGAATACACGTTCGAGTCCGTATATGGTGCGGCCCCTTGCTACGAAATGCTTTCGCAGGGTCAGAAGCGTAAGGTTACGTTCGCTATCGCAATGGCGTTCTGCGACTTCGTCTTCCGAGTGGCAAACTTCAAGATTAACTGCCTGTTCCTTGACGAAATCTTGGACGTTTCTACCGACGATGTGTCCCTCAGGGAGATGGTGGAGCTTGTCCGCACGAGAGCAAAGCAGACCCCGACGATTTTTGCCGTAACCCACCGTGAAGCCATTATTCAGGACCTATTCGATTATAAGCTGGATATTGAGAACAACGGTTTATTCTCCATGATTGGAGAGTGTAATAAGTTAAAATAAATGTATATTATATAAGCAGAAACATCAACACGGAACTCACATGAAAAGATTACTGAGTCATCAAGCTATTTTTGACATGAACCAGGCCTTCAAGAGGGCTATGGGTGAAAAGTTGTTCACTGGTCGTATCAGCAGCACGTTCAGGTATGCTATGTGCAAGAACCTTGAAACTACCGACAAGGAAGTTTCCAGCATGCTCGACGCATTCAAGCCTGACGATGAATACTTGAAGTACACCAAGGAACTAAGCGAAATTGCCGCCAAGTTCAACCTTCCGCCTCTCTCCAACGTCAGGGAATTCGAGGACGCTATCGGAAGGCTCCCGCCTGAAAAGAACGCAGAGTTCACTAAGTTACAGACTGACCTTGCCGACCGTTACAAGGAAGCTCTTGAACGCCAGCGTGATAATGATGCCGAACTAGGTGCGTTCATGCTCGAAAAGATTGAGATTGACCTTACAATGGTTCCTGCAGAGCAGTGCCCTGAAATCGTTGGTGATTCGGCAATGTACATCTTCAATGCTCTCTTCCCGATGTTTATTCCGCCAAAGGAAAGTGACAACCTTTCCGAAGTCGTCCCGTATGAAGTGAAGTAGGTGGCCTCATGAATATCAAGGATTTCCTCGATAATCTGGCCAAGGAACTGCAGTCAAAGGCTGGCATCACGGTCGAGATTGTTGACGACCACAATTTCCCTGGCGGATTTTACATGAACTTTTCGGAGTTCAGCACAGCCGTTCTTCGGGTGAACCAGTATGGTAAGTTCAGCATGCGTGGTGTTAATTTCGAGAACGATGTGTTTTCCTACCCGTGGAAGTACAAGTACCTGATTTTGACGGATAATGCGGTAAATGCCTTGGCAAAGACGTTCCCTCAGGTCGAGTTCGACTCCACGAAGGAAGCCGAGAAGGCAATGTTCCCTCTATTTTGCTATATCAACGTGCTTCACCAGTTCTACCGAAAGAAGCTTGGCAGCAAGAAACGCTGGTATCCGCAGTACAAGGACATTGAAAGTAGAAAGTTCGAAAAGATTCGGCGTACCCTTTCCAATCTTCCTAGCAGGGAGGCTTTGAAGCTAATCCCGAAGGACGACCAAGAGAAGTACATCGAAGCATAGCTTTTTCTCCCCGATTGAGTCCCGTCATAGAAATATGGCGGGGCTTTTTTGTTAAAATGTATTTTATTTATGAGTTTCAATCCATGAGTAAAATATGGAAAAAGTAGAACCGACCAATGCGGAAATCACGCTTGACTTTGAAATACCCGAGAGCGGCTATTCCTGGACAATAGACCAGTTGAAAGCTTTTGATGCCCGCATGAGAAGCGGCAAGATTGACAAGGAAATTCTGACCAAGTTGCTTGTTGAGCTGAAAGACATGCGAAAGAAGTACGGAACGGACTATCCCGTGTCAGAGGCACTCGGTTATGTGTTTAACGTTGTTATCGACAAGAACCTAGGAAACCAGAAGTGGCGTGGATACACCCCAGACTGGAAACAGGAGATGCGTGACCGTGCTATCGAACTCCTTATCAAGCACAGTCATAACTTCGACCCTGTCAAGATGCAGACGACGAAGAATGTTGACCCGTATTACTACCTCGCAAAAATCACTTTCTGTGCGTTTATTCAGGCTCATAACAAGCTGGTTGCCCGTAGCAAGAAAATCAAGTTTGTCGCCCTGAACGAAGGTACGATGAACAACTACTCTTCCATCGACGAGTTTGCAATAGATGCAAACAAGAAGATTGATGAGGAAGAAAAGCAGCAAAAGGAAAATGCTGAACTTGGCATCACTCCTGATGAGGAAGATTTCGCTTCGATGCCTGTCGATGACTTGGCAAAGCAACTGAACGACGACGATTACACTAATGGGTAATATATGAGACATGAACTGTCAGCAGTCCTGGTTGTCAGGAACGGTGAGAGTAAAATTCAGGAATGTTTGCGACGGCTTGTAGGACTTGCCGATGAATTTGTTATCGTTGATACGGGTTCTACCGACAAGACGCTTGAAGAAGCAAGAAAGTTCCAAAATATGGTGCGCCAGCCTGTCATCATTGATGCAGTCGGCACACTGTTCCTTGACGATGAAGGAAATTTTGACTTCGGAAAGGCTAAGAATTACGGATTCTCGCTTGCTACGAAGGAATACGTAATGTGGGTTGATGTTAACGATATGCTCGATAACGCCCGTGAAGTAAGGGCAAAGTTCGACAAGGCGAGCACGATGTACTCGACTTCGGACATTGTCATGTATACCAGGATTACCCGTACATTGAAGTTTCCTCGTGTCAGGATTGTCCGTAGGGAAACCTCTCGGTTCATCAACCCTATTCACGAGTATGTCATTGACACGGCTGAACCAAGAAAGGTAATCACTTTCAAGAACGAGTTCCTCAACTTCAAGAAGCAGCGTGATGTCGCCCGTAACTTGAAGGCCCTGATTAAGCTGTGGAAGAAGGGTCATTCTCTCCGTACCGCATACTACATTGCGACCAGCTACAAGGACACGAAGAACCCAGAAATGGCAAGGCTGTGGTATGAAATCTGTCTAAACGAATTCCCTTACTGGGAGTTTGACGAGACAATCGCTGCTGCAGACTATGTCGTTGCCGATGCCTTGAAGAAGGGACAGTTTGCGTTCGCCGACGAATTGACTATGGAAATGATAGAGAATATCCCGCAGCGTGCGGAAAGTTTCTATTATCGCTATGTGTACAATGTCAAGGTAAATAAGCTCGAACATGCTTTGAAGTGCCTTGTTAAGCTCCGTGAACTTCCGCCCCCGCCAAGAAGCCGAATTGGTATCAACATGAAGGCTTACAACGCCAAGGAGCGTGAAGACCGTATCGAAGAAATATGGCGTCAAGTCAAGTACAACCACCAGACGATGAATACGGATGCTAGGGTGTACGACAGCGTTCAGCAAGCCATTGATGCGACCCAGTTCATGCAAACAGTGTATTAGTGCTTGACATTTGCCGACTAAATAACTATATTAAACGGCATGAGTCGCTCAAATCTAATTACAAAGAAACAGCTCAGCCCAGACCAGCGCAAGGGGTTGGCTGAAATGCTTACCTTCATGCGTGATACTTCGCAGAGGGAAATGGTACTGACTGGTGCAGCAGGTACTGGAAAGACCTCCCTCCTTCACGTATTCTTGAAGGAACTTTCCAAAGAATTCAAGAAAATCAAGGTATACTGCACCGCTTACACTAACGAGGCGGTGCGTGTACTTTCCCAGAGAAGTGGCAAGAATTACGACAAGACCATCAGTGGTCTGCTCGGTCTAAAACTTGAACAGAACGAAGACAAAGGTAAGATTCTGGTGCGAGATGGTGTCTGCCACGCTCGTAAATATCGTCTCATAGTCATCGATGAAGCATCGATGATTAATGACGACTGCTATGCAATGATTCAAAGCGTTCTGCGTGATTTTCCCCAGATGAAAATTCTCTATGTTGGCGATGAAGCCCAGCTTCCTCCCGTTAATTTTGCGTCCTCGGTAGTTTTCACCTGTGTTCCTAACATATTCAGGCTGACCAAGGTCATGCGTGTGTCTGAGGACAATCCTATCATCGACCTTGTTACTCCCATCCGTGACCCCAGGAACATGTTCCGTCCAGAAGACTGCTTCGAGCATGTTGACCGTGTGAACGAACGTGGAGAGGGTGTCCGTTTCTATACGGCGAAGAAACCTTTCTTTGAAAACCTTTTCGCCGATTTCATGTCCGAGGAATATAAGGACAACAAGAACTTCTGCCGTCTACTTGCGTACACCAACAATGCCGTAGACAAGTCTAACTGCTTCATTAGGCGTCATATCTTTGGCAACGAAGTGGAAGAATATACGCCAGGGGATGACTTGATTGTTACGGAAGGATACAGCATTCCGTTGGCTGGGGACAAGAGTCTACAGGTATATGCTAACGGCGAACGATTGGAAGTGATTGAAGCTGAAAAGTATACCGAACAGGAAACCAACATCGTTTGTTGGAGCCTGCTTGTGGATAACTACATGGCCCCGTCGAACAAGAGGGAACTCCGTCACATCAAGGTTGTGTCATCTGAGGGGCTTCCTGCTTACATAGCATTAAAGAGAAAGTTAATTGGAAAAGCCCGCACTCTGTGTGCCGAGGTTGACCCTATTACAGGGCGTCCTGTACATAACAGGCATGAAGTGTGGCAGGAATACTACGACTTCATCAACTCGTTCTGCTATGTCAATTACAGCTATGCGATGACTATTCATAAGGCACAGGGTTCCACTATCGACAATGTCTATGTCGTCGAGAAGGATATCAACATCTGTGACTGGGATATTCTCCAAAGGAATAAGCTGAAATATACCGCATTTACCCGTGCGGCAAAGAACCTCCATATCCTAAATTAGTCGAAAAAATGTAATTTAATTACAAGATTAAACGACTATTCGATATGGATATTACACTTCTGCTGACGATTGATGAGAATGGGACGATAGGAGACGGGACATCTATACCTTGGGATTGCGAAGCTATTCACAAGGATATGGAAAAACTTGTCAAGGGGAACACGATTATCATGGGCCGCAATGCTTACAATGAGTTAAAGAGTTTCCGCAAGACCCGTGTTGCCTCCCGCATCCTGTTCTCCAAGTCATTGACTACACGGTTGAAACACACGTCGTACACGACCAATGTGTTTACCGCCTTGACGTTGGCAAAGAGGATTGACAAGCCTGTTTACATCATGGGCGGAAACCAAACTGCAATGGCCTTCCTGAGTGAGGGTGTCGTGACGAACATGATACTCTATGTCGTTCCAGGAAAGCATGATGGTATCAAGTTCATGCCGATTGGTCCAAAGAGCTTCGCAACGACAAAGATTGAAAAGAGGGATGGCTATTTAGTGAAACACTTTACTGCAATCCCGAACAGCCAGTTGCCGATTACTCCGCTTGAAGAAATGGATGCCCCTCCATGCAAGAAGCCGTCTTCCGTGATTACACCGAAGGAGGAAGCTGAAGTTGATAACATGCTTGCATCGGTGTTTTCCAACGGCGATTACGGAATGGATGACTTCGGCGACGAGGAAAGCGTTAACAAGGCTGTGTATGACTTGGCGAACAATGTAGATGGACTATATGATATTGTCGGAATTTATGCCAACAACCAGAAGTCCATAACGGACAAGTTGAACATGTTGATAAAGCAGGACCAGCAGGTAATCGGTGCCCAGATATCTTTGCAGGAAAGGGTTCGCTCTCTTGAAACGTTGAACGAGCAGAAAAAGTTCCCGATGGAATATGTTCTCCTTGCCTTGGTAATCGTTTCCATTGTGATTGGAATAGTAGGGGTTGTTGTATGATAGGTCTTATCATCATAAGCAAGAATCAGGTTCCTTACATGGACCAGATGTTATGCAAAGTAGATGAAATGACGGTGAAGCCTGACCGCCTCTACTACATACTTGACCGTGAACCAAAGAAAATACAGGAAGAAGCTACTGCCACAATGGAGAAACATTCCTGTAAGAGCTTTTCGAAACTGTTATTCAACGACAAGGTTCCAGACAACGTGTATCGTCCAATGATGACACCCGATGTCGATTATTTCCTTGCTGGATATTGCCGAAACATCTGCATAAAGGAGGCTTTGGCAGATGGTTGCGACAAACTCGTGTTTATCGATGGTGATTGCCTTCCAGAAGGTGACATCATCAAGGGGTATGACGAATACTTGTCTGGCGACAAGCCCATTGTCCTTTGTGGAAGACGAGACGACTTCGGCTTCGGCTACACCGACCAGAGGGAGCACAACAAGTACACGAACATCTTTCGAGACCCGTTTACGAACATCGACGAAGAAGCGCCTGTTTTGGATTCGGCTGTTCTTTGGTCATGCAACATCGGAATGAACAAGGCTGCCATCGAGCGTCTAATCAAGATTAACAGCACGCTCTATGGATATGACTGCGTGTTTTCTCCCATTTTCAGCGGATGCTGGGGTGGAGAGGATGGATTCCTTGGCGTGGAATGCTTCTACGACAAGGAGATAATCCTGGCCGGGCTTGGTGTTCCTAGGACTGGTATAACGCATATTCATCATGAAAGACCTAAGGCGAAGTATGGGCATGCCACGTTCATAGAAGCTCTCAGGAATGCGGTAACTGCACACAGATATCTATTGGAAAACTACGAGGTATAAAATGGCTGAAATTACTCCTGAACTTAGAGAAAAGATTATCAAGTCCTTTACGGACGAGCAGAGAAAAGTGTATGATAACCTTGTAGGAAACAAGAAACGCCTTCAAGATGAATTTAAGTTTTGTCGTCAGGCTTATGGCGACGTGATTGACGTTATCAACAAGAAGGAATGCGGGCAGCAGGTCAGACTGTTTCTTCGTAATGTAAGCGACTACTTTCAACGCCGCATGACCATCATGGAAAGAAGTCTTGAAGTTCTGTGTGGACCTGATTTCGTCAAGGAGGTGAAGAATGCCAAGGATTAAAGTTGACTACCAGTTTCCTGCCGAAGTAATCGACACTAACCATCAGACACAGGATGGCAACTGGTATACCGTCGATACTGTTGACCAAATTGTTGACCAAGTAAATCGTAACCAGAGGTACATCATTCAGGAGTTCAATCCGATTGAACGTCAAATCAAGAAAGTGCCTCTTAATGTTGTATGGGAAGACCAGGTCATGGGTCATTGCATCGATGCGAAAAATGTCGATGGAAAACTGATTATGACATTCAAGTGCGAATCCAATAAGTTTGGTAAGAAGCTGATGAACATTTGTGAAAGCTACGGTCTTAAAAATTTGAAAATCTTTCCTGTCGGCGAGGGAATTCCCGTAGAGCAGGATGGAAAGAAAACGGTCACCCAGTACAAACTTAAATACGTCGCCTTCGAGGGGTAATATGATTATCGCTAGATACAAAAGAAACAACATTTCTGACTACCAGAATATCTTCGAAAAGATTGGCATATTTATCGCCAACCAAGTCCTTCGCCTGATGGCTGACTTCAAGTTGTACAACATCGAGGCAAACACCTTCAATGTGCGTATCATTGCTTGGCTTGTAATCTTCATGGTTCCAGTGATGCTGATGCTTGGCATTGTTATGGCAGCCTGTATTAAATTCATATTCTTTTAACGCCTATGTGTAAATACTGCGACCACGAAACAAACGAAGAAGCCAAGCGTTTCCCCTTGTTCAATGACAATGGTAAGGCCGAAGCTTTTATAGACGAAGACAACTACCTCTCTGTCTACACAGACAATGGTGAATGGGTAGGTGTAGCAATCAAGTATTGCCCCATGTGTGGCGAACCGTTGAAGGGGGCTACTCAGTTTGACGATGACGAACCTCCAATTACATTTGAACGGACTCTGCAAACGCCATTCCCTTATTAACCTCTTGACATTGTGAAAATAAATGACTATATTATGGGTATGCCAGTAATAGATATAAAACCACTCCCGAATGCAAACGGGAATATTGAGCAAGGTTTAAAGAATCTTTGCGCTAGCATTCCTAAGGACACGGTAATTCTGTGCCCGTACATTAGTCACATCTTTACAAGATGACATCAAGGGGGTTGTTATGAATGACGAATACGAAGGCTTGGCAATACAAGAAGCACGAAAGTTGGTTCAGGATAAGATGAACCGTACTGGAATGGTGAGTCGCTTGATTGAATTCGGGATTACCCCGAAATTGACCAGATGGGCGTTCATGAAGGATGGCAAGCCAACGCTGGATGTTGGTATTGCGTACATGAAGTTCATTGACATGGATACATACTGTGTTGGCATGTATCATCTTCCGACAAATCGTATTCTAATTTCAAGACTTTCTATGGGTCCAGGTGGTGTCCCAGGCCTTACTAAGTTTGCTCATCAGATGGACGAATGTCAGTCTGCTGATGAATTCTACGAGAGATTGCCGAAGCTGGTTGATGCGTTTATTGCGGCTAAGGAAGAATACGATAACACTATTGGTGCGAACAAAGTTACTGAATACGTTAGAAACTGTATTCAGAAGACGAAAACGAAGATGCCCGATTATTTTGAAAAATGTCTTCAACAGAGATTGAAGAATGGAATCGGTTCTACCACTGACTGCGAAACGGTTGAGGAAATGGAAGCCAAACTTATGTCTGCAAAATGGTATCCGTGGATTGATGCAGAAGGTGTGTTGTCTACCAGATGCAAGGGTTTCCTGACAGATGATATTACTGGCTATCATGGTATGCTGGATATCAACCAATTCCCTGATGATGCTGTATGTTATTTCAACGACTTCAAGAAAACAGGATTCTTGTCTTTGTGCATGAAGACCGGCCAGCGTGAACGAGTAGACTTTACGATTTTGATTACGGGTCCCGAAGAAGGTATCGGCGATTGCATGTACACCTTCCATCCTGGAAATCCTGTCCCTGCTTCTACTTTCAAAAGCGGTGAACTGAATGAAGAAGGCCAGAAGAAAGCGTATCAGGATGGCGATACCATCACTGTGGGTGAAGCGAAAGAACTCGGTTTTAAACACGTAAAGGCAGAGTGAGAGGTGAACTATGAGAGACCCCGAAAGACTCGAAACGTTCTATACCCAGTTGAAAAAGGTTCATCAGGAAAAATTTCCTGACTGGCGCTTTGGTCAGTTTATGTCGAACTTCCTTGGATGGCTCGCTCAGAAACGAGATATATTCTTTCCCGAGGAAGACGAAATGTTAGTCTACCTGAAACAGTTTGCTCGCGGCCTCAAAAAGCCTAATGTGGCAAAAGCAATGGAAAAAGTAGTTTTTAAGTAGGAATATCTTGACATCCGTATGCTTTTTTGTTAAATTTGCTGGCATGAATAACGCAAACTGGACAAAATACTTTATTCCCCCGTTCCATAACGACGCTATCTGCGTTGATACAATATGGGATTCTACTGGAAACCGCACGACGAATTCTAAGTCAGAAGCTGCATTCAATGGTTCAGCTGATGCTCATTTTCAGGCAATTGCTGCGGCAATGAACGCTGTGCTGAACGGTACTGCACTTCCTCCTAAGATGTCGTTCGGGCATCCTGTCTATGAGGGAAGCCAGTTGGATTCCGTCGTTAAATTCAAGGCAGACGGGCAGGAAATTGAACTTGATGTTCGTGGTTGGGGATTTTTGACCGGACGTAAGCGGCTCAATCCATATGACGCTGCTGCCATACAGGATGAATACGGTAAGTTCATCGTGGAGTGTATAAAGTCGATTAATTCAGATGAGTAGAAAGGTTACCGATGATGTTACCAATGATAGGGCCGACGATTGAGTTTCCACTTATTCTTGAAAAGCCAGGTAATCCATACAAATGGGTTCCTTTGCATCCAGATGCAGACACGCTGAATGTACCGAACATTTCGGCTAGTGGTGGGCTCTATCTTTTTACGTTCAATGGTGATAGTTATCATGTTGTCGGTCTTGCTTCAGACGCTCCGTTGGTAAAGTTCTCTACAATGAACTTTACACATTGGTTTACAAAGCCGCTTCGTGATGATGATGTTGTAGACAATCATATCTGCCCAATCCTTATGGAGCATGCTGTAGAATACCTTGTCTGTATCAAGGAGAGGTGGCACTTTATCAGCACGGAAAGTTTGCTGCGTGACAACATTCCAGTAAAATATTGGGTTAAAGCAAAAGACCTATTTCCTATCCGCTAGGAGAACAAATTATGGAAAAACTATACATTCTCATGTTTCGTCAAATGCACTTTGTAGGAAAGGGAGACCCAGACCACTGGGAAGAAGTTGTCATTGCCCAATCCACCGACAAGTCCTTCATCGATAACATTGTCAAGAAGAACAACCTCAGTCTTGGCGACATAAATGACATCTGGGATTTCAACCACAAGTATTTCATCAAGGAAATGCCAGCTCAGTACATAAACGAAGGCTTCTTCAAAGACCATAACTTCAAGAGGTAAAACATATGGACAAGGAAGATATAGTCAATATCATCCTGCAAAAGCTGGAAAACACGAAAACTCGTGACGAGGTGATGCCTTTTGTCGAGGACTTCTATGCATGGACCCCAGAAGACGACCTTGAAGAGATGGACGCTTGGGATATTGCCGAAGCTGTTATCGAATGTGCCAATTGGAGCTAAACTTTTTTGAACAATAGACGTAGTCGTGGTGTTGTCTTCGTTGATACACTAAACCCCTGATGCTTCCAGTATTCGAACGCACTGTCGTCAAATGCCATCAGGGTGATGTACTGACAGTCGTGTTTTCTAGCGTACTTGAACACGTAGTCCAACATTATGTTTGAGAAACCGTTTCCCTGTGCATCGGATGCAACCTCAAAGTCCAACAGGAAAAGGTTACGGGTCTTTTTCTCTTCTACTTGTGCACAGGCAAGACCGACGATTACACCCATGCTTGTGAACACCATCCACTCGCCCTTGTATTTCATGGTCTTTGCTTCATCCATGATTTCTTCCGCAGTCTTTCCTTCGATGCGGCTTTCTTCCTTGTCGTAGCAAATCATCGGAAACCTTTTGATGATTTCCATATTAGAGAGGAGTTCCTTTACCTCAGCGGTGGTATGTAGTTCTACTTCCATTGCAAGCCTACGTGAACAGGTGCTCCATAACAGCGTAGTGACCGAAGCTCGTCAGGTTCTCTATAAGGAATTCCTTAATCCGTTCTATATCCCTGATGAAGTCGCTTGTGTTATAGAACGCAAATGCTTCTTTTGTGTTCATCAGTAGTTTATCCTTTACGTGGTACACCAAGTCCTTGAACGGTCGTTCGTGTAGGATGATATCGTGTAGATATGTGTCGTGACGGTTCTTTGCGTTCGAAACCGTGTTCAGTGTGAGCTTGAAGTAATCTACAAACGGGAAGATAAGGCCATCCTGACCATCTACCGAGGTGAGCGTACCCGTAGGTATCTGCTGGATACCCTTCTGCATTACATTGTACTGGTGCTGTCGTTCAAGTATGTTTTCGGTTTCACCGAGGATAAAGCTCTTCATGTAAAGAGGATGCTCTATCATGTTGTTCGCAGCGAAGTAGATATATTTAGATACCATAGGTAAGTTGGTTAGGTCCTGCTATAAACTATATTTTGAAAAGGTGATTTCAACATGCTCGACCTACAATTCTCAATAAAACAGCCAATGGAAAATGTGTACCGCATTATAGCCTATCCAGCTTATGCGAAAAAGGGTGAAACTGGCGTGGCCAAGGCGTTGGTTGTCAAGTCGGGCGATGCCAATTTCCTTTGTGATTTTGCCGTGAAGGATACTGAACGTGGTCAGGGTATCGGAACCCGTATGCTCGAAATGCTGATGGACCAGTTCTATATCAACTGCCTTACAGTAGAGAAGAAAAACGCCATCGCCAAGCACATGTACGAAAAGGCTGGGTTTACCCCTGGTGAAGACATCGATGTTACCTTGGTTAATCCAAGTGTAAACAGGGACCAGAATTGCATACTGATGTCAACTTATCAGATGACTGATGATGAAAAGAAGGCGTTGGCCATGTTGCTGAACAAGGTAACGATGAAACTGTTCAACAGTGTCTACATAAATAAATATAACGCATCTGACTTGGATGTAGATGCGTTAGTTAGCGAATTGGTTTCTTGATTTATTTTGCTGGCTGAGTCTGTTCCTGCGGAGCTTGTTCTCCGTTCGGCTTGCCTTGCGGTTTTTGTTCTTGTGCGGCGGGTTGGCCTGCCTTGAATTTAACACCGAAGTATTTTTCTAGCCTTCCACGTATGTCGTTCAGGACATTTTTATCAGTTACAAGCTTTCCGTTTTGTGTAAGGAACGAGGCGATTTCAGTATTGAAGTCTAGTGGGGAATTCTCCTTGGCTGCCTGTATAACTTTGCTCATTATGGTCTTGCCGTATTCAGGGAACTCGTTTTCTATCTTCTTTTGTAGTTTCTGCTTGCATGCGGCTAGATAGTTATTAAACTCTTTCAACAGTTTGTTCTTATCTACTTTATCCTCTGTTATGTTTCCGTCATCTTGCTGATTGGCTTGCTTGTTCTCCTGAGGTCTCTGCTGTTGACCTTGTTCCTGAGGTGATTCTTGTGCAGGCTGCTGTCCTTGTGCTTGCTCTGCACCAGTTTGTGCCTGTGCATTCTGTTGAGACGCTTGCTGTTGTGGTTGCTGTTGTGGTTGCTGCGGGGTGGCATTCTGCTGCTGAGGATGTGGTTGAGTCTGTTTCTGCGGTTGTTGAGCAGGCTGGGCTGCCTGTGGCTGTGCAGGGGCCTCGGCTTCCATACAGATATTCCGTATAGCCACAATATCATCCATGACACATTTAGGAATGTCCAATTTATGAATACTTGCTTCAAATAAAGTCATAGTCTGTCGGCTCAATCATGAATTCTGACTATAGTTTATATCCAAGCCTAGCAGTGTAATGAAAAAACCCACGGTTGAAACCGTGGATTAATTCTAATTGGTTTACTTCGGCGGGTTATCCTTGTTGGTTTCCACCTTTTTGGGCTCTATATTTAAGAACGGCAGTGCTTGCGGCCAATGCGGCTTGGTCTAGTGCCATCTGCTCGTTTTTACCCCATTTCATGTTTGCATCGAGGTATTTCTTTTCGGCTTCGTCGTAAACCTTCTTTTCATCAGGCGGAAGATTTATGTATGACACCTTTCCAGAATAGTACTGGGTTCCTTGTTTCTGCTGTTTCTGTTTCGGAGCGGCTTTTTGTGCTGGCGTTGTATTACCGTTGGCCGCTACCTGCTGTTGCGGTTGCTGTTGGGCATTCTGTCTGGCAGCTTGTGCCATACGGGCCCTGTATTTCATAAGCTCAATTCTGGCTTGCTGCTCGGCAGCAGGTTCTACACGGGATGGGTCGTTCTTGAACTTTTCGGTGTATACCTTTGTCCAGTTTTCCTTTGTCTGTTTGAAGAACTTCTTTTCGGCATCATTTTGAGGACCCTTTACGTTAGCTGCTACTTCTGCAACATTATTCTGGGCTTTTGTCTTTGGGTTGTTTTTAGCAAGACGTTCTTGAATTATTTGCTGTCTCTCTGCTGGAGTATAGTGGGCAAGACGAATGCATTCGGCTTTGGTTTCCTTTGGATTTTTCCTCTGGTGTTCTGGAGAGATACCAAATCCCTTCCATGTATTGTATTCTGCCTTCGTGATTTGGTTGCTGGCCAAATCCTTTTCAGCTTGCGCTGCATTGAATGGCGTATCCAATAAATCGACATTGGCTTTCTTAGTTGCTACGTTGGTATTGTTCGCTGGAGTATTTGCGTTCTTTACGTCTTTGCTAAATACGTTTGCGACATGCATGTTCTGTTTAGCCATTGCTTGCAACGTCTGCTTTCCGATGAGGCCGTCTGCGGTTACTCCAAGTTTTTCCTGAAGTGGAATAACCTTTTTCTTTGCTTCGGCAAGAAGCTTGTTGAATGCATTTTGGGTATTCTCATCCATTTTGCCAGTTGTGTCGATATCTTCCTTTTGCTGAATAGCCGTTATCGTCTTTGGTCCTAGAATACCATCGGCAACGATATTAGAGTTTGGTAGTGCTGATTGCAGGAAATACTGGACTGTTGCTACATCAGCTCCACGCTTAGCGGTGGGTTTCTGCTGTGCGGCAGCAGGCTGTTCAGCGGCCTTACCATCAGCGGTTTGGGTCTGCTGTCCTTCTGCGTTCTGTGCTGGTTGAGCACCTGTGTTTTGAGCAGGCTGTTCAGTAGTCTTGGTTTCAGCGTTCTTAGCTGGTTGTTCACCTGCTGGTTGTGCTGCTTGGGCAGGTTGCTCTGCTGGTTTTGTTTCAGCAGCCTTGTCATCAGTCTTTGCTTTTTTGTACTCAGGATTATTAATTGTCAATTCAAATCCTTTGACACGTTTGAAGTTTCTATCATTAGTGGCCTTCCAGTATTCGTCCTCTAATTTCTGACGCCATTTTTCTCCCTCGGCAGTACCCTTATTCGCTACTGCCTTCTGCTGAAGATTTTTAAGGACTTTCCATATATCGTCGTCAGTTTCTGTATCGTCGATAGAGGTTGGTACGTTTTCGGCTTGTTGGTTACTTGTCTTCTTTTCTTCGGGTTTGCTGTTTGGGTCATACCCTGGTATTTTTATATTGTAGTCATAATCCTTATTATTCCAAGTGGGAGGATTTTCTGGCTCCTGTCCGTTTGCTTCCATTTCTTTTTGCTTGTCCTTTTCAGCTTTTTCTTTGCGTTCTTGGTCTGCCTTGATTTGGTCTGCCTTTTTCTTGTCTTCTTCACCCAACGGAGTGTAACCCAAGTCCTTTTCCTTGTCGTCACCTTCAGCTTCGAGGCAGATATTGTTGATTTGCTTGATGGCATCCTTCATGTCAGCGGGGATATGAAGTTTGTCGATTGATGATTCAAAAAGAGATTTCAGCATATAGGCACCCTATATTGTATTCTAAACCTAGTTTATACCATTCTTTACTATATACCTAAGCGGCTAAGCATGGTTTTGGCTACAGTTTCGAGCCGTTCACCCGAACCCTCACCATACGTTTTCTCAATAATCGGACGGTAGTGTTGTACTATCTGCTTCATTACAGCCGCATGTAATGCGTTATGGTCCATGTCTTCGGGCAGATTACTGCTAACATCCGTTATAGCCTGTCTTGCTGTATCACGAATAGCGTCATCCTCTGCTTTCTTCTTAGCGGCATCGGCTTGCATTTTCTCGAAGTCGCTGCTAATAGGCGGTACACCTACGTCGCTTTCCAGGCACACCTTTCGCAATTCGATGACGCTTTGCTTCATCGACGGGCTGAGGTTCAACTTCTCGATTTGTGATTCGAATAGGTTCATGGTAGTTTCTCCTAATTGGCCTCAACCGTATTGAGGGCTATCATTGTTTCACTAAAATTGGTCTTTACGCCGAACATTCCCTTGTCACCCTTGTCGTATAGTGCGAAATAGAAGGAATATATTGTTTCCTTGTTTGGGTGGATAACGTCAGATACGAATGTCTTGTACTTGCTCGACGTATGGTAAGTAAAATAAAGTCTTCCGTTCATCATGCCCCAGTCGAACCAGACCTCGCCCTCTGGAATGACCGTTCCATCTGAAAGGGTTGTCTCGTCGTTGCTGAGATACTGGAAGATTGTATCACCTGGGGCATCCTCGACAAACTGGATGGTTGCCTTGAAGGTGTATGACGACTCGATGTCACCGTTGGCGTTGTCACCGAACCAGTTCAGAATCTTACTCCAATCAACATAGTCTTCAACGGCATATCCGCCTTCTACTTCCTGACCGTTACCAGGGGCTATGTTTGGAATGAACTTTCTCGTATCGTCGTTGACAGCAACGAAGTCACGACCGAAGCCGCTCAGGTCACTTTCGTGCGGCGTATCGTAATCGAAGTTGAAACGAAGCAGGTCGAACGACGGAACTTCCGCTGGTCGTGTGATGTCGTCCGTAACCGATTCGCAATAGGTATAAATCGGGATGCCGTTCTTGTCGAAATCCTCTGGGAGAATCTTGTAGTCGGTATCTGGGTCGTCGTATGGAATACCTGGGGTATCCTTGTTGTATTCGTCAACCCCGCAGAGTTTCAATCCTTCGTGGTAAGTCGTTGTTGTAAACCTGTCGAATAGCAGGAGCTGTTTGAGGGAGACATCCTCGTAGTATTTGGAACCGTCGGCATCCTCTTTTTGCATCAGCGTTGTAGACAGGGTATGAAGGATTGAGTAGCCCTCCCTGATAGTCGGGCATACTGTTTCCCACAGCTTTTTCTTCTGCTGGATAATCTCGCTCGGGTAAACAAGGAGTTGTTCCCTGTGGATGATATCTTCGTCGATATGGAAGTTCATCTCGGCGTACTTAATCATCTCTGGTGTTTCGTACGGCCTGTGGTAAACGCCGTAGCAGGTAATCGGGTATGTCACCTTGAAAACCTGCTGCTGTGCGTCGGAGTCGGTAATTTCCTCGTTTAGTTCCGTGGTGTTGCTGTTGATGACCACGACTACTGGTCTAGGTATCTCTGGTGCGAAGTCCCATTCCTTAATTACTATCGTCCTGTACTCGTTGAAGTAAGGTTCGATGTTCTCCTTTATCTGGAAGATGTCGGAGATGTTGTCCGCCTGAAACTGCAACTCGAACTGGAACGTATACGGTGTAGGCTGGATATCCCTAATCCATCGGTCGGCTGACCTGCTGAAAATTTCTCTCGCATAGGTCGGTTGCGGCCTGTTGCCTGGGTCTGGTGCGTTGCTTACAAAACGGATTGCTCCTATTGGATATGGTATTGTTTGCTGTTTGTACTGGGTAGATGACCAGAAGTTAGTAAAGTTGGCGTTGTTGTGGGTGATAATAGGAATTTTAGCACTCCTTGAGTACGTCGTACGGTTCATGTCATCATACTTGTTGACATACATGTTATTGAACATGTCTACGAGTCCTATAAGGATTTTCTCAATAGTGCGAACGTAGTAAAATGGTCTCATAAAGCATCACCTAATCATCGAATAGTTTATAACCTTTCAGGCTGGTCTGGGGCAACCCGACTGTATAAACTATTGCTGAATACGTATGGATGTTTTCATGACCCCAAACGAAGAACAGTTCCGTCAGGCCATATCACGGCTTGACCTACCAAAAGCGCAGATGGAAGCGATATGCGACCTGCATTCCGCTATTTACGAAGCGATTGACTGGAAAGGCATATACGACAAGCTATCTCACCTGGACGACTATCCGAAGGTTAGCAATGCGATTAAGTTGGGTGCAGCAGGCCTCATCGCTTCGTCTCCAATCCACGGCATATACGTAACCGACTGGGATGAAATGGGTAAACGGCTTGGCGGTGGTGACAAGGCGGTTGAACAGTATGTTGACCTTCCAGAGCGGGATTTTCTTGAACGCGAACCAGTCATAGCCTACGATGATAGCTTGGCACAACATGCTTACGACCTTGATGCGAACCCGTATAGCATACAGGGTAATCTTGATAAGAAGGCGGAACTGGAAAAGGAAAAGGAAAACCGCAGTCTCGTCAGGGATGAGTTGAAAGTAGATTATCCGAAAGCCTCTACGCCAGAATCAATAGATACGAATCTAAGGAACTTCATGAAGAAGAACTTGTCATACGCATACAAGAAAAAGCACACCACAGAAGAGCAGGACGCTCACATCGACCGCATCCTGAGGGCAGTTAAAGATGTTGCGGCGATTACCGCCTCTCGTGGTATAGGTGAAGGAGAACTCTTGGCGTTGATATGTGTAGAAAGCATGTTCGACGACAAGCCGAAGACGACAAAGTATCGTGGGCTGGCACAGCTGGGTCCCGATGCGATGGATGACGCCAAGAAACATGCCTATGAGTTTGGTCTGGATTCAGCTAATATGGCTGACCCAGAAAATGTCGAGAATGCAGTTAACCTTGCTGCTGGATACCTGTTGTACCTGATGTACGATAGCGCCCGCAGTAATATGGTGAATGAGGGTGAAAAGGACGACAGTCTTCATGGAGACATGAGGTTTGTTTTTGCGTGCTACAACGGAGGCATCGGCAAGTCCAAGGACCAGTATCACGACAACGAAACCACGAGCGTTCCGAAACTGTACCGCAGGGTGCTTCATGGAGATATGACGGCCAATGATGCCGTCCGTGTGAGGGGCAACATGAGCGAGGCTCTTAGCTACCCCTCTAAGATATTCCAGGTCCTAGATTACCTGAAATCCATTGGTGTACCGACTCGGTTTGATTCACGTAATTATATTTATCGAAAGAGGTAAGCTGCTTGAATTACTTGGCTATCTATTACGGTATCATAAGGAAGGCACAAGAAAGGGAATATGTAATCGGGGAACTATGCGAAAAGCACCATATAACGCCAGTTTCCTGCGGCGGTAGCAACAAAAAGACAAATAAGGTAGAACTTACACTCAAAGAGCATCATATCTGCCATCTTCTCATGCTTCGTGCTGGCATCTGTACGACATATTATTTTTCCAGACTCTCGTCAAAACAATATATTTTTATAAAGACTCTGGAAAAAGCAAAGTATGAACGCAGCAAGCACAAACAGAAAACCCGAAGACGTTATAAGGCTAGCCAAGTATCTATTGTTTAAGTACGCCCCGATTACGCATACGGTTCTCGGTTTTGCTGAGTTCGTTTTCGATGACGTGAATACGGTAGCCAGCTGCGTAGACAATGGCAAGCTGTATGTCAAGATTAACCGTGACTTTGTTGATACGGTTGAACCTCAGGAACTTGCAGTTATCTTCTATATCGAGTCCGTCAGAATCGGTCTTGGCCATGTTACTACTCGTTTGTACAGTGACAAGAAGATATCCCTGATGGCATCTGACCTGATTGCCCTAAGGATGGGCCTATGTTCAGACATCGGTGTAAACAACACGGCTTACGGCAAGATTTTATCGAAGGTATCGAAACTGGAGACTAACGTCAACTCGCTCTATTACGGCAAGTTCTACAAGCCGTACGATTACCGCAATGCCAGCATCGAAATCCTGTACAAGTTGCTAACCGAGGGTCAGAACGGCGGTCAAAACCTCAATGGTGAGAACGGGGATGATTCCAGCGAGAAGAACTCGTCTGGTGGCATGTCAACTTACCTGAATGATGAAACTAGGGCTGACCAGTGGAATGCGGAAGGCAGTATAAATGAGGCGGTCGAACAGGCTGCTGTCAACGGGGGTGGAAGCTGGGGAACGGCTGAGGCCAACGGGGTTGTCAGCATGTTGTCTAAGGCGGAGAAGGCTGTTGACGGTCGTACCATAATCAGGAAGTTTGTCTCGCAGTCCATTGAATGCGGTTGGAGGGAGTGCCGCTTCAAGAGGAACCGTCGTTTCGACCTGTTGTACCCAGGCCATGTTGCCGAGTACAAGGCCAAGCTGCTTGTGGCCGGGGATGTTAGCCGCTCCATGCCGACAAGTGCCGTTTCCAGGATAATTTCTCTTATTTTGGCTGTCGGCAAGGATGTTGACATAGATTACTGCTGGTGGAATACCCAATGCACTAAACCAATCCACTTGACCCCGCTGATGAAAAAGCGGAAGCAATTCTCCGTTTCAACGGGCGGAGGAACCGACTGCAACTGCGTTTTCCGCATGTTGGACACCTGCCGCACGAGGTATAACGGTATAATCATCGTAAGCGACATGGATTTCTACCCAGAGCTGAAACTGGCCAAGAGATACAGGGCGGGCAAGATACTGTGGGTAAAGACGAAGCCTGACCTAGACCCTCCCCAGAAATATGCCAAAAAAGTAGTTGACTTGAATGAATTGGAGCATTAACAGGTGAATCTGTTTTTGTTGCACGGTTATAAACTATTTTTGATTGAATTTATCGGCTAGATTATGACATTGGAACGACTGACGAAAGAAATCGACGTATTGACCTACAATGCAAGAAGCGTGTTGAACGCCCTGATTAGGTCTGTACTCAGATATGGCACATCAAACGGATACACTGTTACAAAGAGTTCCGTCGAACTCAAGCTGACAAGGAACGACATCTATCTCCTTTACAGGCTGTACAATGAATGGGCGGGTCTCGGATTCGGGAAGGATACGTTCGAGGCTGCATGTGATAACGTCCGTGAAAAGTTCATGCCTGCCGCGAATGCAAACCCGCTGCTGGTCGCCGATGCCGATAATGACGAACTGCTCCATGCTGTCGTTACCCACTCGAAGATAATGTATCTGAACTCCAGTAACAAGAAAGAGGATAACCAGTACTGGATAGACCAGATTATCAACGCAGCCGACAAGACTTACATTCTGAATTCTTCCCCAATTCCAATCAACCTGAGGACACCTGTGTTCGACGAGAACATGGAAGTGGACAAGTATTCCCAGTACGAGACTTACTTGCTCCCTATGGGATATTACATGTCACTTATTCTCGGTTCGGCTGGTGACGAGGTTGACCACGTCGCTGGCGGTAGGAACTGGTGGTTCGATGTTGACAATGAGTTCAAGGTGACTGCCCCGTCTGTCGTGTTCGGTGGAGATGACGGTACAGACAGATTTACGTACAGGTGTGCAAGGAATGATACTGGCGACCTGAAGTCATCTCCTAGCTACAGCCTTGCATATGGATGGAATACGAAACTGCGTGGAACGTACGGTACTGTTGGCGGAAGGTCTACCTTCGTTTTTGCCGACAATGCTCACGGAATATCCACTAACGGAATGATACAGGGTAGGTATGCAGGTATCTACGCTGGTTTGAACAACCAAGTGCACGAAACCAATGGCATGACCGCAGGCGGTGAAGACCTTGTCGTCCTAGGCAGCCACGGATTTGCCGCGAACCGTTTCAACTGTGTTGGTTACCCAGGTCTCATCTTCAAGGTTCCTAATCTTAAAAAGATTGACAGCGAATGTGAAGTCGTTGTAAACGTCTGCGACAGCGATACATCAAGGACGTTGACAAAGTACAATCCGACTAACATCCTTGACATTTATGACAACCAGAACGAGTTGACCCCGATTACGTGGTCGAACTTCGAAGTTGGCGACCAGGTCATTATCTATGACCAGACGATTAACGGAAAGAACTATCTGAGCTGGTTCGGTGTCGAATTCAGACACCAGATAACGACCATTACTGGAATCGACAAGAGCAACACTGGATTCACAAGGCTCATCCTTAAAGACAATATCAGGTTCAGTGAAGTCGGTGTAAACGGTGGGCGAGTCGCAAAGTACAGTTCTAACAAGTACACGAGCTACACTTACGAGTATTCTGGTTCTACTGCTTCGAAAACACGTAGATACTTCGGTGCAAACTCTACTGCTTTGAACTACCTGACGATAGCTGCTGGTTTCAACCAGACGGTCGTCGGCGCTGCTAACTTCCCTGTTGTCAAGCCGAACTTTATTGTCGGCACTGGTTATATCCCAGAAGGCGACGAGCTTCAGACCCAGTATGTCGGTGTAGGCGTGTTCGGCAGTGATGCCGATGGATACATTCACAGCAAAGTATATCGTAGAAACGCCTTCATGGTGGCCAGGGACTATATCCATGGGGCAACCAGTTCATACATCATGATGGGTATGGTCAATGACCAGAAGCAGACCGATGTAAGTCACTGGGTGGCCACTACGGATAATGCGAACCATCGTGAATTGTACCTGGAAGCTACGGACGGTGCGCTTGAAGTCGCATGCAATGACCCGAATGACAAGACGCTTGACACCAATAACTATCATCAGTATCATACTAGCCATATCGGTCTATCCAATACTAGGATGGTTCTTGGTAGATTTACGAACCGTTCAAAGGATGCCGACAAGAGTTGCCTTGCTGCTATCAATTTTTACGATAAGAGTTGGTTTGCTGAACATGGCGATGTGAATCCTAATAAGATGCCGAGAAATACTGCTCTCGAACTCTTGGGCGAGAACTCCATCCGTGAATTGAAGACGAACTTCAACATCACTAATGGTTTTGTGACGAAAGACGGCTACATTTGCCATAGCAGGTATGCTCCAGAAGGAAGTTATGGCGTATGGAAGGACAACGCCGTTGCTCGCAGCTTGTATTCCGAGAACGAATACATTGCCATAAGCAGTGCTAATACACTGTCGCTGTATTCTGTAAACATGGTCATGCTCGATTCCAAGAGCAGGGTTCATATCGATGGCCCTAGATTGACCATTGACCAGATGACCTCAACAATCGGAACGCTTGCATTGACTGGCGATGCAAAGAGCCATTGCCATGACTGGATTTGCGGTTGTGGATTTGTCGGTGACAAACAGCAGCCTGACTTTGCCCGTGTGATGTATGGCGGATTCATGATTGCTACACCGGGTGACGTTCACTATGGATGTACTGAATATATCTTGCCTGCACGTGATGGCGTATGTTGGGGTCTTGATGAATTGGCTGCTGGTGGTTCAAATGGTAAATCCACATCGGCTCACATCTTCTCCTCGGTTGGCGGTAACAACTCGCAGATTCCTGGTTATGACACATCTTGTAGCACAGAATCGGTTAAGTTGATTTTGCCTGGTCCTAGCTATGTAGACCACATTCACCCTGTAATGATGCGTTACAAGGAAGCCGAGTACACGAATGGCACGAAGACCAAAAATGAAATCATGCAGGTTGACAAACTGGCACTTGTTGATGATATTGTACTCAAACGTACTCTTCATGGTAGCAACAACAGTACAGGAGATAGATGGGTTAAAATAGCTAAGGTACGTGTTCCTCATCCCGTAAACGGTGTACAGTGCTATGTTGCTGGTTCATTTGTTGTGATGGCTTCTGGTAGTAGTGGATGCGCAAAGAGAGAGGTTCATTTCAATCTTCTTGGACTTCCTGCGGCTACGTCGGTTGGTACTGCTGTTTCATGGCATAGCGACAATCAGGGTAGCTCAACCACAACTTCTGCAACACGAAGTTATGCGTGCGGTGGAGTGAAGGCTGTACTGACAAACACACCTAGTGATACCTCAGATGCTTATTATGATATCTGGATTAAAATCTTTAAATTAGATTTCTTTAGTATCTATCCGTCAAGCTTTACAGAAGGGCAAGGTTCTATAGACTGGAAGAACAGTCACTTTGTTCTTGAAGAGATGGAGCAGGCAACCGATTGGGTGAAAAGTACTGAGCCGACATCCGAGATTAGTAATCGTAGTGACAACGTCTATTGGCTTGTACGTTAAGTTGCTTAATTGAATGGAGTTTTTATGGCACAGAGTTTTTCGAATGCATTTCCTATTGAATCTATCGGTCGTGACATCGCTAGAAACAATTACAACTACGAATCGATTTTCAATGCATTGATGGAATGGAATAATTCCGAAAAGGATTATACCACGGTACGCCTAATGAAAAACAGCGCCCCGTATTTCCATACATGGACTTTCCCTACAAAGAAGGCACAGTCGAAGACTGCTAGCATTTCGTTGATAACTCCTGTTGCACCCAATGCTTTCGACCTTGACGGCGAATACGGCATGGTTGCAGCCACGGATGCGACGGAGGAAGGAAAGGACGATGTCGTAATCCGCGTTAACGTGGTTAATAGCGGCGGAACCAGTTGGAGGGCATTCATCGATGCTTTCGTCTTTGATAATGAGGCGGAGGCAGAAACCCTTCAGTACGCCATTTACCGCAAGGCGGGAGAAACGGAAAGTGCATATAGTCTGTTCATCGTGGATAAGCCGAAAGACGATACGACGACACCAGCAACTGCTGCAACGACAACGGCATTAATTTCTGACTATGGTTCAACTACAAATGCGGTTAAACATCATTTCGTTGTTCACGAAGGTTCTGTCTATGCAGTGACATCTGGAAACGATTCAGAGCCTCTATATCTCACAGACCTCGGTACGTCGAAGGCTGTGTATGTAGGCTCTGTGTGGGAATCTGGCAAGTCCTACAACAAGGGAGACCTCGTTGTACGCAACATAGGGGAAGACGGCGAAGAAAACTACCACATGTTCGTGAACCTTGCCGAAGACAATGCCAACTTGAGTGACCCTGCTGATTACTTGGGAACCCTTTCAACTGAATATGGATATTCCGAGTATTCGGGTGAGGACCCGCTATGGAAGGAGATTGTTCTTCTTCCTATAAGCAACGTGTTCAGTTCTTCATCTGTTATCAGGATGAAGCCAGACAATGACTTTAGGGGAATTGTCTTGCAAAACGCGAACGATTCCTATGCGGAAACGAATGTGAATATCGGAATTGAAGGTAGCACCAAGTACAAGGTTGCTGATAGCACGTATGCACGCCGTGTCAAGATATTCGATACGGCAAACTACACGATGTACCCGTATTCTACCGCTGATGTGTGGATGGATGGAAGGGTTTGCACTTACGACCCGAGCATTCCTATCACACGGAGGCAGGATTACAGTGCAAGCATGGTGTTTGACCATTCAGACGAGAACGTGTCTACCGTCAACTATATCAATTATGACGGTCCAGACCTCGACCAGGGGCTGTGCATCTACCTTCCTGTTCACGGAAAGTCAGAGAACGGTAACGGAGAGAATACGCCAGAGGACGGATACACATTCGACTTCTTCTTTAGGATATGGCCTAATCCAGGGTACAACGGACAGTCTACCAACGACCTTATCATCAACAAGGCACAAATATACGTTTACTCGGTTGAAGATGCTGACGAGGCCAAGACTGGCTCATGCACGCTTAACCCTATTGCGAAGTTCAGCATGGCTAGACTTACCAACTTCTACGTATATGACGAAAACATTGGTGTTCCCAACAGGCCAGTGATGTACCGTGCTACATTTGTCTATGCCAAGGGTGAGGAAGGTGAAGACGGCCAGTGGAAGCTGTTTGACTACTACCAGTTACCAGACCATGTATTCATTGGTCCTGTCGGCTTTGTTGACCCGACTAACAAGGGCATCATGGACGATTCGAGACCTGGTAACGAATACAAGGGTTATGAAACCGCTGGTTTCCCGATGTTTGCCGACCCGTTCGAAAAAACTTCGCTTACTCCCGTGCAGGAATAACCTTTAAAAAATGTAATTTAGTAGTGAATGACGGTCGAGATGTCATACAATTCAGTTGGCATCAACACCATGGAGAAAGATGCATACACGTTCAGAAATAAATACGTTTCTACGATGCTATAAATGCACTGGAAACCAGAAGACGACAGCACACGATTTTGCCGAATTTGCACATGTGGACCAGAAGGATAAGGCTGGTGGAACCTTACTATCCCATATTGAGAGAGTTGTAGATTTCCTTGAAGAGAATGGTTATAGTGACGACGTTATTACCGTAGGTTATCTCCACGACATCTTGGACAACGGTGGTTTCTGCCAGACTGATTTAAGCATGTTCTTCCCAGAGACGGTGTGGCAGGCTGTGACCCATCTCTCCCACAACAAGACCTCTTGTCGTGAAGAGTATCTCAGTAAAATCATGGAGAACAAGATTGCCACAATCGTCAAGATTGGCGACTTGACGGACAACATGGTAATAACCAGAAAGGAATATCCTACAGACAGGGAATACTGGAAGACCTGCAAGTACAATCGAGAGATTGAACGTCTTACCAACAGGCTTCATGAATTTGATGATGAGCCAACGGCTGAATAAGTTAGTTTGGGGGATAAATGAAAGGCGGCTTTAAGCCGCCTTTTTCGTATTTAGAATAGATGGTCGAAGTCGATATCACCAACGTCTTCCTGTCCAGTTTCCTGAGATTGGTCTGTCGCTGGTTCCGCTGCGGGTTCTTCCGTAGTTGGTGCTTCTTCGGTCTGCGGTGCTTCTTCCGTAGTTGGGGTTTCTTCGGCAGGCTGTTCCGTTCCAGCATCAGTCTGTTCCTCGTCGGTGAAGAGGTTTTCCAAGTCCATATCCGACAGCTCCTCTGTTGGGGCTGCCTCTTGTGACCCGTTGTCTATGCCGAACAAGTCGGCCTGCTGTTGCGGGTCAGGTTGGACGGTTTCCACGTCATCCGTCTTCGCGTCGAAGATTTCATCGCCTTCCTTCTTATTCTCGTTGACACCAACCATGGCATGCACCTTGTCCATAAGGTCGTCTACGCCCTTTGTTCTGGTCTGCTTGATTTCAGTCTTTTCGGCAGTCGTTTCTGCAGCTTCGTCGTCTGTTTGAGCCATTTCTGGGGCCAAGTTGGATTCCATCAGGCATTTGCGGTATACCTTTGAAATGGACTCGTACAGGGCGGGTTCATGTCTCTTGAGATATCTTAGTTGCTGACTGAATGTTGATGCCATTTTGTTATCCTACTACGTTGTCGGTCTTTCCGTTGGCAACGGCGTTGATGTTTTGTTGGAGCTTATCGAGGTCTTTATCGATTTCCTCTTGTGCCTGCAAGGCTTCTTTCTCGTTTTCTGCCTTCTTCTTTTCGATTTCATCGAATGCTGCGGCAACGTCAGCAAACTGCTTGGCGTTCATGTTTTCCAGGTTTCCTTCGATGGGCCTGGATTTCACAGATGTTTGACCATTCTGTGCGGCAGCGTTCTGCTCTGGCGTATTTGCCGTAGAGACTGTCGTTTGCGGCTGGGGCGTGATAGTCGATTCGAAAGTCGGATTTTCCTTCCGCCACACGTCGTAGAGGGAGTTGATGGTTTTCTTGAAATCCTCGTCTTCGACGAATGTGTTGATGAACTTGATAAAGGTCATTGTGCGTTCCTCATGGAATTGCCTCTGATTATAGTTTATATTCTTGGTTGGTTTTCTGTACCAGATTATAAACTATAATTGCAAAAATGGAGACCCGATGGAAAGCAGAAGTATAAAAATAAAGGATTATGTAACTCATGAACGTGTTCCTGTTAGGGGGGATTCCCACGGAAATTTCACGCTTAGTCCTTTAGGCTTTCCATTCGTGAACCGAAGCGGATATATGCCTGGTGTGCCTGGTTCAGTACCTCCTACTACGTTCAGTGCGGAGATGCTGGTCAAGCCTGATTTGACTAAGGATGAACCAGAGAACTTTTATTTTCTTGAATATAAAGACAATTTCGACTTTCCCCGTACGGACAGCGACCACGATACGTTCATTGTTACTGCCAAGCTAATTGAGGATGAAACTGGATATATCATTTCTAGCGAGCATGCTAATTTTACCGAAGGATGCTATGTATCTATCGCGGTAACTGATGCTACATACGAGTCGCTTAACCGAGACTTTACGTTGGATAAAGATAACCACATTCCGATAGAACCAATTAGTCCTTCGGCTGAGGAAGGAATTGAGTGTACGGTAACGTTCCGCCCAGAGAGGACAGAGACTGATGAAACTCATCCGCTCTTCATAAAGTTTACGGGAAGCGGCGACAACAACGGTATATACAAGCTTGTCGTAGATGACAGCAACAGCTCAGGAATTCTACATTACACATGGATGTACAAAACCTCCAATGAAGAAAAATGCGACCCAGGCAAGGCGGTTACATTTGACGGTACAGAAAACGACAACGTGCGTAACCATTATCGAAACAGGATTAGCGACGAAGAGGTTGCCGACTACCTGAACCATGTTCTTGGAGCCGCTATTGAATGCGGTAAGTTCCGTGGTGCCGAATATCCTGTAGATGCTCACGGCCTGCTGGTAAAATGGTTCCTGAGCCGTGGTGCAATCGTTCACTCGGTTGCTGGAAAGACTGTTATCATAGATGGCTTTGGGCATGTGTTGGATACAAGTGGACTGGGTGATTGTTCTGGAACTTCTGCTACCGACGAGCAGGGGCCGTATAACATAGGTGTCCTGAATGATTGGCTAATGTCAACTGCTGGCACTAATGAATACGAGGATTATCCCTCCGAGGAATTGACTGGCGGCAATAACAACATCTCACTCGAAGTAGAGAAGTCTGGCGAGCGTCACACTTTTGTTATCCAACAGGATTTGGCAAACATGGTGCAGACACCTCCTAGAAAGACCTTTATTCATCTTCCTGCTGGGGTTGACCTCGCTGATGGAACCGAGGTTGAACTAAATGTCGCACTTCCTGTCATCACTCAACCTAACACGGTGGGCCAGACCGATACGAATGTCAAGAATGCACTAAAAAGCTTTACAGACTATGTGTCCCAGCCTATGGTGTATATCTTGTCTGGAAAGCAGACCCCGCTTCCGAACAACTCCGTATTGAATAGCGGAATAACCACGTCAGGTGATTCGTTTACGATTGTGCCGAAGCATCCGTACAATATAGCGAGTGGGTCAATCGCATTTGGCCTGTATAACCGTTATGAATGTCCAAAGACTTTCCGTTTCTATGGAAATGCAACCACTCACCAACTTAATGATGGTGCGTTTGTCAACCAAGACCATTCAAAGGTAATGTTCGACACCGTAGACGAGGTATCGAAGGTGGGCGATTACATCTTATTGAAATATGATGTCATGACCCCTGTTATCGGTAAAGTTACCGAATTAAAGGAAACATCTGTTGTGGTTGATTTTGGTAGGGAGTTGAAAAAGCCTTATGATGGCTATTATGAAGTAGAGTACAACGGTACTAGACACAACATGTCTCTGGTTGAAGGTGATGTTCCGCTTTATGACATTGACGTGGACCCGACGGATATTGCGATTGGTGACCTCCTTGATTTTGACGTACTTGAAGGTCACGAGGAAGAAAAGCTCATTATCTCAAAAAAGACAACAGAAGAGACTACCACGTTCGGATTTTCATCTCCAGTGTCAAGCGAGCCAGACGACGTAATACATGGTTTCTTTACATCGATAGAGGTTACTGACAAGGCGTTCCCGTATGACGTTCACAGCAGACGATGGCTGATGTATTCCAAGGATGCCACCTGCATGGTCGATGTAAGGGCGGTCGATGACCAAGATGGATTGACTGAGCATACGGAAGATAGTGGAGCGTTTGATACCGAAAAGACTTTGGAAGATTTGAAACCGTATTATACGGAGCCAAAACTGATTGACAATGATTCTATCATTGCCACTATCTATCCGACATCAACAAACACCTTCCCTTGGAGACTTAACGGAAGAAACCGTGTTCGTCACTTAGGATTGACAACCAATGCCAATGTAGACTATGTTAACGGTGGTGACAAACCGCTGACACGACTTGTGTTTGAGATGAATGAACGGGTATATTCTGGTATCAGCGGCATGTTCCGTGGATATCATCCGATATCAGAATTGCGTTATTGTGAATCCAACAACGACACGGCAGAAGGAAACTCCGTTCTCGGTTCACTCCTTAGGGTATATCTTCCACAAACCCTTGATGCTGATGTGGATGAAGAACACAAGGATGATATCTATGTCGTACGTCGTGCAACAAAGGCGTTCCATGACCTTATCGGCGATTTCAAGGTGGCCCGTGTTGGATATACCTCTTCAAGGACTTTGGGCGACAAGACGACGACTAAGTGGGGAGACGGTTCTGATACTCCAGCTCCAACCACGTCAGGAACGGATAATCTTCACCGTCTGAATGACTGGGAAACGAAGATAATTCATTTGCCCAACTACTGCCTTGGTGTTGACGCAAGCCTAGAAAGAAATCTGGCCTACGCTGGTTGGAACGAATACACTTACGGCGACAACTTCAGAATATTCTATGATAGGAATGTTGACCCGTTCGTAGAATGGGATGGCTTCGGACCGTTTATGGTAGGTAACAGACGGTATAGTGATTTCAAAGATGACTCTGGAACCACGCAAAGGACTGTGGATAATTACGCAGACGAGGCTGATGGTGACGTTCCGTTCAACTACACTGCGGAAAACAGCGTGTTCAAACTGTTTATTACGGACGCTAACGAACAGACACGCAACCAATATGGTGCATTCGTCCACGGGTTGCTTGAGCTCCCTATCATAAAGAGAGGTCTTAGGTCAATATCTTGGCTTACTGACGAGGCGAGTGAATTTGACAACCGTGACATGGAACCGTTCTATCCGATGTCACATGTGATGTCAACTGACGGTGTTGCATTCCCTGATGTGAACAGGGGTGCTTTACGAGACGTTGCTCAAATGACGGACGAAGACGTTAAACGAGCCCTTCTTGCCATACCAGATAAGGTGGTAATATATAACGATAGAGTAATTAAGGATAAGGCTCTTACTGCCGAACTGATTTCAGTCAATATTCCAGACGAGGGTATTGATGAGAATCCAGCCTTTGAGTACATGAAATCCCTGCTTACGATGTATTCCAATGGAATGCCGTTACATATGTATGATTCTCACAGGGCAATCAACGTCAATTCTCCTAGTGGTCCTTATGGTGATTTGCTTCAGGTACATGAAGTTGACGAATACAACAGGCATGGTTCTTTGCGAAACCATGAACAGCACAAATACTGTGACCTGGCAACCGTATCTGGGCAGGATACTGAAGATGTCAACATGACATACAACTTTATTTCCGACAGCGCAAGCGACCCGCAGTACGCACCTCTGTCGTTGACAACCCCGTTGGAAAATGTGTCGGCCACCTTCATCAAAAATGTATTCAGTGGAATGTACACTAGGGTGCATGTCAAGGCTATGTTCTCGTCATCGTTGGGAAGATGGGTAGTGAAGGATTACAGACAATATCCTACCTGCTACCTGACACCTCTATACGGTGCGAAGACTCTTGACTACACTGAAAAATCTTACTCTTACGGAAACCCGAAGGAGTACGCAAACCGTGTCCCTATGAGTGCAGGTGTAGAAAACAAGAAGTTCAGCGTTAATAAATACATAGCCGCATGCCCCGAACAACCTCTATGGCAGATGCCTTGTGGTGTCGGCAGCGACTATACTGATGCCATGAATAAACGCTATGTGGATGTTCCTCCTATGGAGATGAACCCAGGTTGCGTTCCATTCCTGTTGGAGAGCTTCCCGTATGATGACGACGGAAAGGTGAATACTTCAGTCAAGTTCAGGAACTTGTACGAAAGCATTTCAACGCCGATGGATGCTAACGGCGACCCGAAGGAAGGTTCAGTCCCAGAGGTGAACTTCTGGAACATCAAGCTTCATATCAGGCCAGCCCGTAGCGCATACCCAGGTGCTGACATTCCTAGTAACAGTGCAAGGACTGGCGGAACCCTTGGCGAGCCTACTTTGGGCATGTTTAACGATAACGAGGTGTTACCGAGAAGAAAAATGTTTTTAATGGAATCTGGTCAACCAATTTTACTAGAATCGAATAGTCCGATTCTTTCGGAGGGATAATGTCTGAATCAACTCAAAATGAAGGTAAAACCGTATTGCAACTTGATGAGAAGACCATGGACCAGCTGCGTTCAGTTGGCTACTTGCTGGTAGCATTCGAGGGTGGAAATGCAAAATTGAAATTAGCAAGCTTGGAAAATATAGTTGTTTTCAATTTCGATGAAACTGTCGGCACGGATACCGCAGCGTCAATATCTAATGCTATAAAAGATGGTAAATCGGTGTTTTGCAGACTGGATGACGGTAGTCTACTGACGTTGAGGGAAAGTGGAATAAGACCAATAAGATATACATTCGGTGATGGGGTAAATGCTGCTTTTGTAATGGGAAATAATTGGATTCGCCTTGACGATAAAATCAAAAATGTGGTATTGAAAATCGCATATCTCTATGAGTCTAATATCAAAGATGGAGTACTTGAAGTCGATAGTAACAACTGCCATTCAAGCATAACACTCTCAACAATATCATCTCTGGTTGTAAAATGTTCTGATGATACTGTTCCTCATAATTTCACAGTTGAAATTGACAATACGGGCAATCCTAACGCAGTTTCTCTAAGCGTTGTGGATTACAATGGTAGAACGCTCAAACATTCTGTCTCTGCTGGCACTTCAATTGCGGCGGGAAAATGCGTTCAGGTCAATGTGGTCGGTAATTGTTGGACCATGGAAGAATTTGATGCTTGATATCCACTATTTAAAAATCTTTTGTCAGAGTAGCTTTCGAAAAACATATATTTCAGCATAGAAGTTAAACCCTCTATTGTTGGGATTTTAAATATGAAGGCAAGTACCCCCGAAAGCGGGTTCATAGTCAATCTGAATGCTGAACAGAAGGAACTCTTCAAGATAGCACAGAAGTATGGCTGGAACCGTCAGAAACTACTTGATAATGCACAGAAAGAAATCGACAAGGCTGGCCTCGGCATCTCCAAGGATACGTTGCGCAAGCGCTTTGACAGACTTTCCGAAAGATTCAACACTTACAATGCGGCTTTGAGCAAGGACGAGAATGTCCCTCAGTATCCACAGGACAAGGAAGACCCGTCCGAAGACCGTAAGGAAAGCGAAAATACCTACTTAAAAAAGCAACTGAACAGTCTCCGTGCTGAAAACAACAAGCTCAGGGTTCGTTCATACGTTGCAACCGAGTTGGCTGATGCGTTGAAGACAGAACTTACCGAAGTCGAATACGACAAGTTCTACATCAATGTCAAGAAGGCTAACGACGGCGATAACCACCTCGTTCTTCCCATCTCTGATGCCCACTATGGCGAAGTCGTTCCAAGTGCTAGCACCCATGGAATTAACGAGTACAATCCCGATATTTCCAAGGCCCGTCACATCAAGCTCTTTGAAAAGGCCCTCGAAATGGCCCGTGACAACAAGTGCGGAACCCTTGACATTCTCATGCTGGGTGACCTCTTCTCTGGAAACATCCATGATGAACTCAAAGAGACTAACGCTGGCCCGCTTACCAAGCTCCTTGTGGACTACTTCAAGTTCATTGTAGGCGCCTTCAAGAGCCTGAGAAGCCAGTTCAAGAAGATGAATGTTTACTGCGTCGTTGGCAACCATTCCCGTACAAACCAGAAATGGCAGGCCAAGAACAAGGCATACGATAACTACGAGTACATCCTGTACAAGTTCATCGAGGAAGCATTTGCCGACGATATGATTGTTTCCGTCCATGTTTCCGAAGCCCCGTCTGACATTGCCGTAATTGGTGAACAGAAGTGGAAGATTGAACACGGTGACGCATATCGTGGCGGCGGTGCATTCTGCTCCCCGATTAGCACGGTAACCAGAGACAATTTCAAGGACTACGGCATGTTCATGAAGATGGGCATTGATTTCGACGTGGCCATCATGGGTCACTGGCATCGTGGTGGCGAATGGTTCCTCAGCGGAAAGTGCATCCCTGTGTTCCTCAACCCGTCAATCGTCGGCCCTAACGAATACAGTATTGAAAAACTGCATGAGACGTTCCCTGCTTCCAGTTACATCTTTGTGACCAACGGAAAGGAAATCACGTCCCAGACCCTCTTTATGTTGCAATAGATTATGGCTACCTTCTCAATGGCAAAGGCTCATATACTGAGGCTTGCGCCCGAGACGGCATGTGTCCTTATCGGGCAGCCTGGTATTGGTAAAACTGATTTCGTTTTTGACCTTGCTAAAACGCTGGGTCTTGAACTCGTCAAGCTCCGTTGTGCCGAAGCTGGTGAAACGGGTGACCTCACTGGTCTCCTGCGGGAAGTTAATGGTGTCCATTCGCACACCATCCCCGACTGGCTTTCCCACAACAAGCCCGTGTTGCTGTTTCTTGACGAAATCAACCGTGCCAAGAAGGATACCATCAACGCTATCATGCAGCTTTGTACGAAGGAACAGGAATTTCTTGGTCACAGGCTCGCACCTGGGTCAAGGGTTATATGTGCGATGAACCCGTCGTCCATCGCCAGTAACGATGTGGACGAGCTGAACCGTGCATTGTACTCTCGTATGTCCAGAATTCACATCGATGTTAGCAAGAGTGACTGGCTGGCATGGGCGACAACTCATGGTATTCACCCTGATATAATTAGCTATATTGACCAGGCTACTGACGAACACCTGTTCAAGATGGATGACGTTGACCTATTTGAGGACGAAAACACGGTCAACCCGAGAGCGTGGGAAAACTTCTCGAAGATGTACACTAACGGAATTCGTCTTGGTGATTACAAGCAGAACCCTACGTTGATACAGAGTGATGCAGCAAGCCATCTAGGCCCGAATGAGGCATTGTCGTTCTTCTCTTGGTTGTGTACGAAGCGGATGTTCAACCCGCAGAATTTCCTCTTGGAAACCAACACCGCCAAGGCAATCGCTGCGGCAAGCCGTGTTTCCAAGATGCTCGACGTGTATCAGACAGAGTTGTGCAGGAATGTGACAAAGACGATGATAACCCTCCTATCTAATCCTGCGATGGAAAAGGAGAAGAGCACTATCATCACCAATCTTTACTACCTGTATGACCGTCTGTCGGTGGAACATGTTGCGGATGCATACGAGAATTACATCAAGCCCGCAGTTCTCCAAAACGACAAACCTGATTGGTTTACGAAGCTTGCCCACACCAACGAGGATACCTGGAGTAAGATAAAAACAATCATTCAGGGAACTGGAAAACCTGTCGTTTCTGTAAAAAAATCTAAACAAACCAAGAAAAAATAACTTTTTTTGAAAAACCCCTTGCAAAAGGGGTTTTAATATACTATATTCTTGTTCAGTGGATTAAAAGTCTCACTCAACAAAAAGGTACATTATGATTATCAAACTCAACCTCACAGGCATTCCTTCAATTCGTTTGAAGGTTTCAAACAAACTCACTCATCAACTCCATGTCACCCGCAAGTTGGACAAGTATGGCCGTCGCATCGCTACGTCCTGGGTTACAAGCAACACCGAAGTGACGCTTGAACGCTACCATGCCAACAAGAACAGCAAGGATGTGGATGGCTTGATTTACGTCGGTCGTGCATTCCAGCAGTACATGGACAAGTTCGACGCAGCATTCGGCTACCGTCTGGCTGGTGTCCGTGCGTTTACCAAGTTCTTCCAGACCAACGGAAAGGATTTCGAAGACGCTACCAAGCTTGCTGAATATGTGATGGATACCATCATTGAAAACAAGGGCAAGGCCAGCGTCGTTGTTTCTGGTTTCGGTAAGGCTCCTGCCAAGCAGGTAGTTGCCGCTGATGCTGCTCCTGCTAAGGCAACGAAGCGTGGTCGTCCGGCCAAGGCTGCAAAGGCTTCTAGCGCAAAGTCTTCCGTTGCTCCCAAGAAGCGTGGCCGTCCCCGCAAGAGTGATGCTCCCGTGCAGGAAAAGCGTCGCCGTGGTCGTCCCCGCAAGATGCCGTCCTAAGGAGGATGTTACATGAAGAAGGAATTCAGTGGATACTTGAGTGCTTTCACTCCTGCTACAAAGGACAATGTCCCGTTTGTCAAATTTTCCATAAAGACCAGTGAGAGTGGTGCTGGAAAGCACCTTCTCGACGGCACTCAGGAAATTGACAATGCGTTGGCAAGCGTGAAGGATTTCGTAACGAACAAGGGTTATGGAAACACGAAGTGTGACCTTGATGACCCTCTTCGTGTCAAGGTAACTTTTGCCTCGTTCTCCTATGATGCGTTCCTCATGTCAATCGCTGTAAAGAAGAAGGTTGACAAGGAACTCGGCGATGTGGCTGAGTATACGTTCAATTTCGAAAAGGACCCGAGCAGCGATGACACCCAGTTCTGGATTTCCCATCTCAAAGTCAAGGAAAATGACGATGGCGATGAAAACCAGGAAGATGAAGACGAAGTGTCTCCCGTTGATGCCGAAATCATGGCACAGACTGACAGTCTGCTTGGTCTCGACGGTTCTCCTAAGAAGAAGAAAAAGAAGGCGTCTGGTTTCGTCAAGTATGCCGTTACGGTTGAAACGAAGTCCGAAGATGACGCTGGCACCGAAGATGTTCCGTCTGAGGATGCCTAATGATGAAGTATACGCCAGAGACTGACAAGATTTTGGCCTGGGTTTTTATCCTGGTCATAATCGTTGGTCTCCTGCTGTACTTTTTCTAAAGTGTTGGGACGGCCCTACCATTACTTCAAAAATGGGTCTTTCAATGCTTCGGCGTTGACGTTCCGTCTACGAAATAAGGACGGGTAGCCTCGACCAAGGCTACGGGATAAAACCCGAAGAAGGTGAAGTGTCATGGTTAGTCCGATGGACCTTCGGGAAAGTCGGATTTTTTGTTGGAGTGGGGAAAGGCTGTCCTTCGGGACAGCCTTTTTCTACATGTGGGCGCCTTTGTCGAAAAGACCGCAAACGTTTTCCTCTGTAAGGACAATCCAGTTTACACCTCTGTTGGCACACCAGTTTCGTGCGGCTGTCCATTTTGCTTGGTTCACCATCACTTCCTCGCATTGCATGTAGTAGCGTGCCATCTTCTTTTGGTGGGCCCTAACCTTCTTTGCGTTTGCACTCTCGGTCAATGCTTTCGGGGGTTTCGGCATGATGGCGAATTTCTCTGGTTTGATTTCAATGAGGAACTTGTTTACCTTGCTGTCAGTAGCCGACTTGCATTCGCAGTAGATGTCGGGAAAATACTTGCTCATCTTGTGCAGCTTCGGGGACATGTAATAGATTTCAAAATCAGGTTCGTAACCCCATTTTAGGACATAGCTGTTGTTGTCCATTGCCTGAAAAATCCTTTCTTCCCACGATGACTTGCATATTGGTGCTGCCAGATTTTCCATGTACTTCTCTGGATGCACCAACTTGTAACGAGCATGTTTTGTCTTTGTTCCGTAAATCATGCTACCACCCCTTCCGCATATGGGCCTAGAATGTTTTTGATAACGTCTTCGTTGTAGTCATCAACGAGTTCGTAAGTCACCTCGATGTCGGCTGGATATACTTCAATTGCGGCTCTTCCAGACTGGTTCGACGGGAATGGTGTAAACGGCTTGCTCATGTTTACTGGGTAGACCTTCTTACTGCAGTTGTCCAGAATTCTCGTCAGTTCGTTAACAGTGTCCTCGCTTATTTCGTAATCTGCCAGCATCCTGAGAAGCTGATAGTATTTCTCGGTGAAATAGGGGCTTACCGTCTTGTCAACAAGATTATGGGAGATGGATATGCACTTCTTCTGTTCTTGTTTCGATATAGGTTTCTCGCCTACGTTTACTTCGTTTTCCCTGTCTGGTGCCGTCCTGAACTGGATGGCTTCCTCGACCTTGCTCGTCGGCTTGTTAGCGGCGCTTGACCGTTTGTGTTCTTTGCATACTTTTACTATGCAAGATGCTTCAAGCTGTGATAGCAACGAGTCAAACTGGGTCTTCGGGTTGTCACGGTAAATCTCACGGAATTCGTTTGGTGAAAATGACTTGTAACCGAGCTTCGCTGCGATACACAGGTCATACAGGTCTGCTTCGAAAGCTCCCTGCCAGAAAACGTCGTTAAGACGGAGGCTTGCGTTTATCTCCTTAATCTTTGCCTCGATGTCCTTCATCAGGCCTGGGCACAAGTGGCTGAAACACACCGTCCAGCTCTTGAACGTGTTAATCATGTCGATGACCGACATGCCGTAGAACTCCACGTTGTTCTTGTATTCTAGCGTGTAGATGAAGAAGCACTCGAAGTTACCAACCATCTTGATGAAAGCCGTTACATCGAACTTCTGTGTCAACAGGTCGGCATAAGCCTTGATTAAGGCACGGAGCGGCTTCATGAGCATCTCGAAGGTCATTTCGATTGCTTCCTTGATGCTCAAATACAGCTTCATGAGGAAGTCATGCAGGAGGTCGTTCAGCGAACCTACGATACCGCCAGCCAGTCCTACACCTACGCCAAAGGACAGAGGGAACTTGTTCTTTAGACATTCTATCACCATTTCTGGGTTTCTAGTTATGTCGTTGCCGTCAGCATCTTTCTTGCAGTCCGTGACGCATGCGATTGCACGGCAGAAGCACGGGCAGTCAATCATGATTTGTAGCAGTTCTTCCCACTTGAAGTCAAGGGTAACTGCTGCACCGACACCCACATCCAGCGTTGCCGACATTTTAAGGTCGGAAAGAATTTTGGAAATGCACGCAAAAACGGCTGCGTTGAACCTCAATAGGGCGGCTTCCAGCCGTAGACGGGCGGCATCAATCTTTGCGAACAGTACGAAAGCTGCCTTTGTTGCGATGTCTATTGTCGCCTGAATCCATGCAATCCATGTGCCTATCGTCTGGCAGAGGCTCTTGCTTAATGTCAGTGCCCCTTCAACCCCGACAGGGAAGTTGAAATGGTTGAACTGACCGAAACCGAAATTCAAGTTAGACAGCATACCGACGGCGGCATAGGCGTTTATGCCCATGGTGTCCCTACACCAGTCAAATACGACTTTCGTACAGTTGGTCGCTTCCAGCTTGCTACTGACATTATTTATGGAATTGGCGGTCTTCTCGACAGCTTCTGTAAAGCTGCTCAAAATGCCAGAATCCTTTTCGGTAGCCGAAGTTTCCTGCCTGGGCGAAATTACGTCTGTAATGCACTTTGCCATTTGATTGTATGCCGCATGATTCGATAATAGTTTATATCTGGTCTAAAATCGTGGTTGCATTATAAACTATCATTGAAACTAAAGGTGCATTATGGCCACTACACAGCAAAATAAATCTACTCAAACGGCAAATCAGACCGTCAACAATGCCTCGACTAATGATGTCAAGTCGATTGCTGACGCTCTCGCCGCATTGCCGAAAGAGACCGAGCAGACGATGAAGGGATTTCTTGACCAGCAGATGGCCAATGCTAAGAATGTAAACGATGCCCTTGTCGAACAGTTCGGTAGTGCTATCGATAATAGCGAGATTGCTGCAACAGTCAAGGAAGTCAATGACGCTTTCCGTAAATCTAGTAATGCAGCGGAAAAGGATGATGAAAACGAGAAGCGGCAGACGGTTTTGACAAATATACAAAATGACCTCGACCGCATTCTTGAAATCCAAGGGGATTCCCTTAGGGCCGAATTGACCCGTGATGAAGCGGTCAATGATGCGAACCTGAACGAGGTTGAAAACAAATCCGAAGAAAAGGCTGACGAAGAAACCGATGTCGTAAAGGAAGATATCAAGCCTGCAGAAGTAAAGGTCGATGTACAGCTCCCAGAAATGTCTAAGGACGATTCCGCTGATGAAAGCGAGTCCAATGAACCTAGCAAGGAGGAAACCTTGCTTGGAAACATCGAGGCTGCCCAGAAAGAACAGAATGCCTTGCTGAACGATATTAGGGATAAATTGACTGATGCCGATGCCAATTCTGTGGAGACCGACGAAAGCGAGTCTGATGTTCCCAGCAGGTCGGAAACCTTGCTTGGAAACATTGAGTCTGCCCAGAATGAACAGAATGACTTGTTGAACGATATTGGGCAGAAGCTGACTGATGTTGATACCAATGAGCCTGATACTGACGAAATCAAGGCTAACGTTCCCAGCAATGAGGAAAACTTGCTTAAAGACATCGTTACTGCCCAAGATGAGCAGAATACTTTGTTGAACGATATTGGGCAGAAACTGACCGAGGTCGATGAGGGAAATGTTGAACAACCAGAGGAAGTAGCGAAGGATGTTCCTAATGAGAGTGAGTTGCGTGTTTCCGAAGTGAACGACCACTTGGGTAATATCAACGACACCCTTGATGACATTTTGGAACAGTTTGGCGATTCAGTCGCGAACACTGATGTCAATGAACCTATGCCAATCGATGTTCATGTCGATGTAGAAAGCAAGCAGACGGAGAAGGAGCACGTTCCTGAGGAAACAACGGTCACACCTCAATCAGTTGAATTAGGTGATGCTAGTTTGGATAGCCTGCGGGAAATTGCCGATATAGTCAAACAGAATGAAGATGAGCTTATTGAAAAGATTGGCAATCAAGAAGTCTCCACAGAAGAGAAGGAATCGGCCAATAAAAATTCCATTACCGAGCTGGCAAACGACATCTCTGGTGCATCGGATTCTATGAACAATCAGGATGACACTCCGTTGAAAACACGTGATGAAGAAAAAGCGGCCCCAACTGAAACTGCAGAAAAAGAACAGTCGGTTGCTGATAATAGGACTCCGTTTGATGTGGACACAAATCAGGCGTCTGCAATGGAAGAACAGTCTCCAGTCCTGGATGCTCGAATGGATATGGCCGCAAGGGCTGAAAGGGACATTACACCAGTATTGAACGATGTGCAGATGTTTAACAGGATGTCATTGACAAAGGAAGAAATACATGTATTGGCGTCAGAGATTGGAAAGGCTGTTGCTGAAAATATGATTGACAGAGAAGGCGATAAGAAACGTGATGCTGCTTACCTAGAAGAAGTAGAAAGAATTATCGGGGGTTAGTATATGGCGGACAATGAAAAAGGCATATTCGGGAAAAGAACCCGTTACAGCATCAAGGAAAGTTACGTAAAGGATGCACAAGGAATTATACGTAATTCCTTACACGAGTTGAACCCTAACGTAGTTAGAATTGAACCACTTGGCCCTGCCGCACGTCAAGCGTTCCTTGGACCTGTTCATGCGGCAGCCGATGCCCTGAAACTGCGTATTGCATACGCCATGAACCCAGATGCGTTCAAACCTTTCTATGGAATTTTGACGCCAAATGATTTGAAGGCATTGACTATATCTTTCAATAGTAATTGGAAAAATGAAAACCCAAAAGAATCGTTTGAGCGTGCAGTAGAAATCTTGAAATCACCAGCGGTTGCCATGCCGTTGGGAGCCAACGTCGGTGAAACCATAGGTGAGGCGTTCGGTGGACATAATGCAACTGGATTTGGCTTTGGTACAGCCGCAGGAGCTATCACATCTTTTATATCGAATGAAACCTCAAAGGGAAAATCTTTTGTAGATAAAGTTGCATCATTCGTTGGGTCCGTCGGAGATACGCTTGGTTCTTCGATGGAAACGTTTGGTATGGAGTCAACTTCTACTGGTGCATCCACATTGAAAAAATATGGTGGTGCTAGCATGGAAATCCCTGCAAAACTGACATTTACATGGTATATGCCAGAACAGGAGGACTTGTTCCGTCTGTCTATACACAGGCTTTTGCAGCTAGCATATGTAAGGAAGGCATACACTACCAAGAGTGATTTTTACGATAACTTGAAGGCGGCAACAAATTCTGGCATGCAACAGTCGTTTATCAACGCAAAGAACTTGAAGGATTCGTTGAGTGGTGTTGCCACTGCTTGGGTAGATGCGGGTGAAGCCGTCTTGAATGTTGCCGAGTCCAATGTGATGGAAATACCTGGTCTTCGTCAGTTGGTAGAAACCAATAACGGACAGGCTGGCGATGGTGTTGTTGATGCTGCAGGCACTGGTGTCAGCATTGGTAACACGATTGCAAAATATATCAGTGATATGGCAAAGTCGCTTGGCGACACATTTGACAACAATGCAAAGGAAATGCAAGAAAACGGTAGGTTCTCTGATGCAAATAAGCAAAACCTTGTTGATGGAATGAATGTGGTTATCACTAAGGTATTGGAAGCTTATATGGAGGGAAGCAATTTCATGGGAGCGAATTTCGTCCTTGTGCCGAACCCAGTCCGACTTACTATAGGAAACATTCTTGATGTAGAACCGATGGTTATTGAAAATGTCAACATCACTCCTTCGGAAGAATTGTTTATAAACAGCATCGGTGCAAGCATTCCTGTCACAATGAAAGTGACTGTTACGTTGAAGCCGTGGATGACTCCTGGCCCGAACCATGACTTCATACACCTTATTGGTGATAACTTGTTCTATCCTATTCCTCAGAAGGATTCGGATAAGGCTAAGAAGTAGAGGTTGATATGGCTGATGAAATGAATTACCCTAGATTTAGGGATGACGAACTTTCCATGTTGACCTTGGATAATGTTCAGGGTTATGAACAAGGCCGTCCCGATGTTATAGCTAGACGCACTATGGGAAGCAGCAGAATGTGTAAAGTGTTCTGTGCGGCTAACCATATCCGTAATCCGTTGCCGTGCCGTGATGCTGTTCGTATATTTGAAGAAAGCGTGTACAATGAGTTGTACATGAAAGGTTATCGTGGCGAGCAGTTGGAGGCGGAATACAAGAAGATGCTGGATGAGCTCGAAGTGACACCAGAGTATTGGCTACATTATAACAACCTGTTTAATGGTGTGGTAAGCGAGGTGACTGTCGGTAAAGCTGTCATTGTTCCGCAGCTCAACGATTCGTTGAACTGGTTGTCAAAATACGATACAAACATTCGATAGGTAGGCATTCATGCTTAATATAGATAACATAGACAACGCCTCGGTAGAAATATACCTAATGGGAAGAGTCTATCCTAATTCCCTTATATTGAAGTTTGCTCTTAGCATCCCATTGAACGGAGTTCCTTACGGAATTGCAAATGTACAGAACGTTGATGATGCCAATGCAATCATCCATTCTGGTGAATACGGTATAATGAAATTCAACAATACGGGTAGTAAGAACTTGGATAACACTCCGTTGACCTTCGTTGTAATGGACGCTTCTCCAATTCAGGTTGTATCTGGCACGAACAATAGTTTTCAGACAATTTCTTTCCGTCTAGGCGCCTTTGAAACTATGGATACAAGGACGTTCCAGAAATATGGTACGTCAACCGAAACAATGCAGCAGGTATTCAAACATCGTCAGATTGACGACCCAGTAATCGTCGTCCCGCCTAAAAGCACTGGCGACATGATGAACTGGATTGTTGTCAAGGCAGATATGGAACAGACGCTGAACGATATCGTAGAGCATTCCTTCTTGGAAGGCGACTACGTATATTACACATTCTCCACCGAGAAGTGCAACTATGTAGTATCCAGCATTAACCGTTCCAAGGAATACTATAAGCACCAGTTGTTTATGTTCTATGTGAACGCAAAGCGAGGAGGCAATGCTTCGATGTTCGAGGATTCGGACTCTGGGTATGTCACTTGGTTCTACACCACGGACACCAGATGGAGCGACGCTGGCAAGAACAAGAAGGATTTGTTCCCGCACATTACGTACATGACACTGACGGACAATAAGCCTGACATTGGCCTATGTGACAACCCATGTTTCAGCAAGCTCCTGAAGGGGGCTGGATATACCAATCAGGAAGAAATCGACAATGCGTTTGGCCCCGCTGGGTATAGTTTCGGCGATGCGTACATGATTCGTGACTGTACGGTAAACACCCACAACATGTACCAGATATCTCCTTTTATCCGTCGCAGATATATAGCAAGCCTTGGCAAAAAGATGAGTATAACATTGACCAACCTAATAGGGCCCGATGTAGGCTCTACTGTCTATGTGTATGCCAAATCCAAGGAGTTGAGGGACGATTTCTCCGCCCCTGACAATATCTATTGTGACGAGTATATTGTCCTTGGAAAACAGATAATTAAAAACGACGTGATGCGTAATGGTTCAGGCACATCGGAAGATTCCCTAATCACCGTGGTTACGCTTGGCTCACCCAACCTTCTGTATGGACATCCAAAGGAAGTCGAGGACGAAATCGCCAAAATTAAGTTCCCTGAGTATAATGACGCGGCGAAGAAAGTATAAAAATGTATTTTATCCATTGTAAAGTAGCTGTATGCACATATGGGTAAGCTTTGTTGTGATGGAAAGTTCGATGTCGGCCTGTATAAGCCATTGTCCCAGCGTCTGGTAGACTTTGGTAACGAATGCTTTTCCGAGTTTGCCGACCGAAACACTCTGATGTGGATGTTTATCTTCTATGACGGGTCTAACGATTGCCCCAAGTGCAGGTCATCGTTGGCGGACATTCACGACTGGTTTTACAAGAAGGGGTTGCTGGACAGTTCGAACAATATGGTCAAGATTGTGGTTGAACCAGAGCCTGAAAAGTGCAAGATATACACGTCGCTGGGTCTAACCCTGAAACCGATGCACATATTCTGCGAGCCTGACGGTAAGATTTTCGACATATTCACTGGCCTTCCAGACAGCAACTGGCTGGACAAACACATTTACCCGTACATACAGAAGAACATGGGCATGAAGAAAGTCTTGTCTACGATGAAGGAGCAATGATGACGGACATTAAAGAACATAGCATAAAAAGGATAGTTGTCGGTTATACACTGGACTCCGTTATCGAAGCCCACAACCAGGCACAGAACGTAGAGAACGAAGTGGTGTTCTACAACACGGGAACACTTGGTGAACCTCTCGACAAGTACAATGACTTTATCTCGTATGACGATGCGAAGCGACTTAGCGTCATCCTCCCTGACCTTGAATTTGATGAATTCCACGGCTGCGACTACCTGTACATCCCGTACGAAAAACTGAAGTTCAAGAACAGTCATAACGGGTTGATAACGCTCCCGTTCAACAAGCTCAGTTTCGACGACATCGATGAGTGGAAGGCTGTTCGTGACGGGTATCTGGACGAGCATGTTCAGGCAATCCTAAAGGACATGTCAAACTCTCCGACCAGACTGATAACCATGTTTAAGCAGTATCTGCCGAAATGGTTCGTTGACAGCATAATCCGCAACGTCAGCAATACAAGGTGGGCTGACATCCCGACGAGCAATGTGACGCTCAATGGCTACCTGTACGAGTTCAACCTGAACCAGATTGAATCGGAAGGAATCAACCTGTGGTATAAGCCGAGAATTAGCTACAATGAAATCTGCAAGCGTATATTGAAAAAGGACAAGATTCCAGTATACACCGCAACCAAGGAAGATTGCGTCCGTTTCCTTACTGACCGTTCAATCGAGTATGTGACGTTCATGGATAACCGAGTTGACCATTACCTAGGCTACCGTAGCGGCATTTTCGACCGCTGTGTTATGTCCGCTGTGCGTTGCGAGCTGCCGTCCATATTTGCAAACGATTTCGACAACGGTATTATACGTACCCCGACATTGGCTCATTGGGGAATATGCAAGTACGGCAACGATGTTCGAAAACTGTATTCCAAGAAGTTGATGTCAATTATAGATGTTCCCACATCTGATATTCCGATGACGAAGAACAACCTCAGAATATACGATGCGTACTCTAAGCTTCTTCCTCTATTCGGAAACTTCAAGACATTGAATTTACAGCAGAAAATAACTACGCTTATAAAGTAGCGTTATCGCTTTTTGCTCATCTCGTCTGGCAGTGCAGGAACGAAGCCCCTGCGCTTCTTGAACCTCTGGCTAAACTCGACTTCATCCTTTGGGCTAAGGGCTTCAAAGTTGTCTTTTGTTCCAACCATTGTACCCCTGTCTCTTTCCCAGAACCTAAGGTTGTAGTCCAGTGTAGTTTCGGTTGAACCTACAGTTGCCTGTGTTACTGTCGTGTTATCATGCAAGCCACGGTCACTCTTTTTGAAAGTTCCGTTGAGCGTGTTTGGAACCTTGAAGGTGACGTTGAATGTTGCCAAATCCATAGAGCTGTTGTTTGGGTCTATGGTCGGTGCAGAGGTGAGTACGACTGAATTATATTCAGACATCTGAATAACGTCCAGGTTTGTTCTTGTTCCTGGGGAATAAGTAACCCATGGTGCTTTCGATGCCAATACGGCTTTATTCAGGTCAGCTGCCCAGTCGTTGGCAGTAGCACCATTCAGAAGTTCTACAGATATATCTATCTTGTGGAAGCCAGACTTAGGACGCAGGACAAGCGGAGAAATCTGCGAGTTGAACATTGCATTGAAGAAGTTAAACCACATCAGGTACTGACTCTCCACTACGGTAAGTGTTAGCTCCCCTGGTTGAACTTTCTTTGGCATCTGGAAGGTCAAGTCCTTCATGCTGTCCAGAGAGTCTATTTGTTCCAAAGCAAGCGTCGGCTTAGGAAGAGTTACGGACTTGCAGTTCCACAACATGTTCAGGATACGCTTTTCATTATCCCAATGTTCCTCGATGAAATTGCTGAACTTTTTCATCAAGTAAGCAGAGCCGTTGAACAGCTTTGGTGCGTGAGTGTATTTGTCGCCAGCACAGTTGATTTGCATTATGGTCAACGCCTTTTCCACATATTCACCGCTGAACCCTATATGGAATTTGTTAGGGACAAATCCTTCTGCACGGGTAAAGTAGTCTTGAAGGTAGCTATCCGATGGACGCTCCGTATTGTGCATCACGGGGACTACGTGTGTGACTTGGTTAAATGGTGTTGACGGTGTGCTTGCCATAAATGCTCCTAGTATGAGTTACTGTTTTCTCCACCAGTAACTACACATATGGCTGACATAAGCGAGTTGGGGTCTGGGAGGCGGATAATCCTCTTAATCTGGTAATTGAACGACATGGTAAACTTCAACGCCTGTGCACTACCTGGGGTTACCGTCAGAGCACTGATACTTGTCGGGAAGCAGCGGTAGTAACGGACAATCATGTGATGTTGTGCCCTGTCATCACCGAAATGGAAATCGATGTGAGGGATGTACATCAGACGGTTCCTGTACCTGTGGTCGAAACCGTAAACCCTATGGTTGTGGTCTCGTATAGGGAATGCGTCCGTCTGGCCGCTCTGGATGGTTTCCATGTAGCGGTGAAGTGCCCAGTAGTTCTCGTAGTAGTCGTCACAGTACATGCCTATCGAAATAGAGTCATTGTATTCGTTGTCTTCCGTTGTCGGTATGTAAACAGTGAACTTGTAATGGCTTTCCTTGGCATAGTTCAACGTCAGGCCAGGTGCAGTAAAGTTGTCAATGTTTGCGTTGACCGTCTCAGGAGGAGGTGCGGTATGTGCCTTTGTAACGTCATCTACGTGATGTTTCCCGTCGTAGTCGGGGTCGTAAGATACTGGAAGGTCGCCTATACGGCACCTGATGAAACCCTGGTGCACAGGCACCGGGTTTCGTACAAGGTTACGATGCAACTCCCTGACTGTTCGGGGAGTGTATATAGGCATTTTTTCCGACATATCTTACTTCTTTACCTTAACAACACCGACGAGGTCGGCCTTCGAAGTTTTCGGAGGTTCCTTCTTGTACTCAGGCTTACCGAGTTCAACAAGCTTTTCCGTCTTCTTGCCGTCCATGTCCTTTTCGGTATACTTTGCGTATGCCTTCGGTTCAGGGTTCTTCATCGGCTTGTCGCTAGTCACAACACCGAAGTCGTCACGGCCACCGACCTTGAGCGTAGGCTTCGTCTGCGGCTTTACAATTCCGACGTTGTTCGGGAGGCGGTTGTTCTTCCTGATATCAGCGATAAGAGTCTTCATATCGCTAATGGAAATAGCCTGACCCGCCTTGATTGGCTTGATTGAACCAACAAGAGACTTGCCCTTAACGACTGGACCGCCCTTGACGGTGTAGGTCGTATCGATGGTTGCATCGACAGGCTTGAACTTAGGAGTTCCGCTTGCGGCTTCCATCTGTGCAGTCTTCTTGACTTCGGGTTCCTTCTGGGCTTCGCTCGTGGTTTCCTTGTGACCCTTGATGCGTTCTGCCTTCCATTCCTTGATGGTCTTGATAGGCTGGATGGAACCAACCTTGTCGTTCGGCATCACCAGACCCTTCTTGGACGGCTTACGCATGGAATCGGTTTCTGCTGCGGAAACGGAAGCTGCGTTCCAGAACGGGAACACTTCGTTCACGTCGAGCGATTTAACGGGCTTCTTAGTCTCCAAGTGAGCCTTCACTTGGCCAAGAAGTTCTTTCTCTGTCGGAATATCAAACATATCCATAATCATACCTATATGGCAATTGCCAACATTGTTATGCAAATAGTTTATAATGTTGAACAGACGAAATTAGCGGTAAAGCGGCATTTTGCGTGCCTCCACATTATAAACTATTTCTGAAATACATGGTGCACCGCAATGAAAGATATCTTCGTAGAGTCCGTAAATAGTTACCAAGGATTGGATGACATAAGGAAGGATGCCATCATATCCCTGTATCGTACCTTGTTTGAAGCTGACGAGTCAAAGGAGAAGAAAGAGGAGAAAAAGGAAGAAAAGAAGGACGATAAGAAAGAGGACAAGAAGGATGACAAGAAGGAACCTAATATAATTGAATCCGAAGATGGTGAATTTCGTATAAAAAGGAACCTTAGTCCTATCAATCTGACGCCTGCAAAGAACAGGGTGATAAAATACATAGCTTTGCACTACACTGCTGGTAATTCTTCTGCACCAGGCGAGGCGACGAAAACGAAGTTTCGTGGAAACTGCTCATCTGATTTCATCGTTGACGATGGTGAAATCTATCAGTTTAATCCTGATTTGGATAATTATAACTGTCATGCTATCGGAGTGAATTCCAAAGAAGAACTTGAAAACTATATAAAAACAGCTAAAATACCAAACCCAGCTCGACTGTACAGAACAGCAACAAACAAGAATACTATCTCAATCGAAATGTGTAGTAACTTTAATGGTAAACGCCCTAAAGATGTATCTCCGTACGATAGACGATTTTCTTTGAGCGAAGCTACTTTGGCTAACACTGCACAGTTGGTTGCTTACCTGTTGAAGAAATATCCTACCATACAAGAGGTTATTCGCCATTTTGATGTTACTGGAAAACCATGTCCTGCACCTTGGTGTTGGGATGATGAAGGAAACCAGAAGTATGTTGCGTTTGTACAACGCTGTCACTCCACCCCAGCACCAGATACACCAGAATATGACAACGTAGATGATGGCATGCTTGAAAAGCATGACGAACCACCTTGGCCAGATTTTGGTAAATACTTCTCTCCCGACAAGACGGCCACAACCGCAGCAGATATTGCAACTGGATTGGAAGGAAGTGAAATTCTTGATGGTTTGTCAAAAAGCCTAGGAATACCTGGGGTTAAGGTTATTGGCGATATAATTACGAAGAATATCGGCAAGGTAGACCCACGAGTTGTTAAGGATTTTGTTGGCATGCTGTTCAATCCCAAGAACAAGGAGATGTTGAAAAATGTACTCAACAAATGATAGATACGCTTTGATGGAATCCGTGTTGAGCGGGATTGACGGCATGGACGGTGAAACCGTAAAGGCTATCATTGAGTTGCACAGGACTGTCTATAAACCCCAGTTCGAGGGCGCTGGTGAGGATGCTGCAGATTTAGGTATAGGCCTTCTAGGTCCATTTATACTGTCTTTTGGTACTAAATTTGTTGGCAAGAGAATAGGGAGCGCCGCAATTCCAGTCGTTGGCCAGATTCTCGGTGCAATATGGCTTGGCTATGACTTAGTAGACCTTGGTATAAAATGGAACGCTGAATCGAATCGTATTGAGAATGAGAAGGAGATACTTGAAAAAGCCACAGCACTTGTTGACAAGAATCTTGCAAACAACCCAAACGCAAAGTATGCGGCTGAGGGAGCAAACCGTACAAGTGAAATCATGTTGAAGAACGGCGGTACTCTACTGGATAAAGTAGAGGCTGTCGGGAAATCGGCAAGACACGCCAAAAAGTCTTCTTCTGTGGAAACGGTAAATGACGACGAGTTTGCTGACAAGTTTGGTTTTACGAAAGACCTTCATATTATAGATGCAAGCAAGGCAATCAACCATCCAGTTGAGTTCTTCTATCTCATGATTGGTATGGACGAGCATGGAAAAAAGGTTATCAACAAGGAATCCTATGCGGAGTTCAAAAAGCAATTTGAAGAATACTGGGAGCAAAATAAGGATTCCTTTTATATGGATGAGGATAAGGCAAAAGCCGAGATGCTCAAAGAATACATCCATGGTTATTACAAAGAGGTTTTCCTTCCTTCGTATAAACGGAAGCTAACCGAAGTCGTTGATAGCGCTGACAAGAATAAGAGTGTGGAGGAATTGGAGGCAGAAGGCCGCAACTCATTTGGTGACATCGTTGACAAAGAGAAATACTATGCAACCATGGGCTTCCGTCCAGATGGTAAAGTTACTGATATGGAAAAATTCTCTAAGGCGTTCACAGAAAAGACAGGACTAGACCTACATTACAATCCTGTATCAGACAAGGGCAAACGTCTTCTCACCCGTATGTTGAAAGACCCTTCTGATGAATACCTGAAATATCTGCCTGCACCAGTATTCCTCATGACGAAAGAAGACCAGAAGCCGTTTATAGAAAAGGCGAAGGACCCTAACCGTCGTGGTGAATCTCAGTTTGGCGTGTACGGTGATGCTGTTAATGCTATGGATGCATACAGTGCGGCATCAAGCAATGCGGCTGCTAGACGAGGAATGGCCAATGGACAACAAGTTGGTCAAGAGCAGAGCACTGGCAATAGTGCTGGAACACCATCCAACAATAGTTCTGGCGCACAATCTAACTCATCTGCTTCAAACGATGATATTACGAATGCACCTGATGTGATAAAAACGGGGCCTTGGCACAAGGTAGTAGGAAAGGATGAGTTGACAAGAATCTATAACTTGAATAATCCTCGTGGAAAACACCTTATGCGTCTAGGGTATATTCTGAATATCAAGAACGGTAAGTTCTACCGCATGAGTGACGAGGATAGAAAAATCATGCCGCAGGTCGTGTATGCTGACCTTGATGAAACATCTCGTAAGCACGCCGCAGAACGTCGTCAGGTTAAATTGCAGCAGGGTAAATTGACTAGGGCAGACATGACAGCCGATGAAATCGCCGAATCCAATAGGAGAGCAGGTTTACCAGAAGATTTATAAACATATACAAATAAGGAGTGAGGCATGCCATTTAACGGAATACCAAATTTGCGTGATGCAAATGAGCCAGTAAAGCTTGACATCGATAAATTAAGGGAGATTAAAAAATGCGCCCTTGACCCGATTTACTTCATCCGCAACTACGTGTATATCAACACTAAGGACAACGGTATGCAGTTGTTCGACCTGTATGACTTCCAGGAGGCCGCTATAAAACGGTTCCTCAAATACAGGTTCAATATCAACAAGTGGTCTCGTCAGGTTGGTAAATCAACCATTGTGCGTGGTTTCATTCTTTGGTGGGGCATCTTCCATAAAGACCAGCTGATAGCAATGATTGGTAACAAGCTGTCGTTGGCAAAGGAACAGATGCAGCAGCTGCGTGATTCTTACAGTAGGCTACCGACATGGTTGCAACCTGGCGTAAAACTGTGGAACAAAACTTCCATCCAGTTCTCGAACAACTCACGTATAATCGTGTCGTCCTCATCGCCTGACAACATCCGTGGTTTCTCAATCAACCTTTTGTATCTTGATGAATTTGCGTTCCTTAGGCCGAACCTTGCTACCGAGTTCATTGCATCAGTTATGCCGTCCATCTCGTCTGGTAAGACAACCCGTTGCATCATTACTTCGACACCAAACGGTATGAACCACTTCTACGACATGTGGCAGACATCGTTGGAGCTGGACCAGGCGGAAGCCGAGTTCGAGAAGGGAAACAACGACCTGTATGTTCGCTCCGTTGTTACATGGGATAAAGTACCTGGCCGTACAGAGGCGTGGGCGAACGCTGAAAAGCTCAAGATTGGTGACCAGCGTTTCCGTCAGGAATACGAATGCGAGTTCGTTGGTTCTGGCATCACTCTTATCGACTACCGTTGCTTGGAAACGTTGAAGGCTTCCGACCCGCTTCCGTTTGATAACAGCCTATGGCCGCCCGCTCTTGCCGAGATAGTAAAGGATATTTCGATAAGGACATTCAAGTATCCAGAGCCTGCTGGTGCTATGGAGGCGAAAGGGTACTCTTACGCGGCGTCCATAGATACTGCATACGGTATGCGACAGGATTACCATGTCCTGCAGATTACTAAGGTGTACTCGAACATCAAGTGTGAACAAGTGTTCACGATGTCGTCCAACTGTACCGAAGTAAGCGATTTCTGCCGTATTGCGAACATTATCCTGAAATTCTATCACAACCCGTACCTCATCATCGAATACAACGGCCCTGGAAAGTCCACTTACGACTATTTCTTCAACGTGGCTATGTATCCAAACATAATTAACTTTGACTTGCATGCGCGTGGATTGTGGGCTACCCCGACGATGAAGAACAATGTGGTCATCCTGTTGAAAATGTATGTCCAGCGCGGCTACATCAAGCTGCATGACTACAATACGATTATGGAACTCATGACGTTCACCAAGAAGACCCAGAATACATGGGGCGGTGGCGGAAACACACATGACGACCATGTTACATCGCTTTACTGGATTATCTACTTCCTCAACTCTACATACTATTATGGCAACTTTGAGGAAATAGAGAACCTTAGCGAGACTGAAATGTTGCGGCTGAGTGAGGAAATGAGAAACCGTTATGCTGATGCTCTCGACTTCGTCAAGTCCCCTGACGCCATGGCTGAACAGCACAAGCTTGGAGCACTGGCAGAAGCCAGCGTATAAACTACAGTAAAGTATGGTGGCGATATGGCGACAAGCATTGACAGTTTGATGGATAGTGTGTACAAGGACGGTAAAACGGCCATCACACAGGAAAAGGTGAATATTCTTCGCATCTATTTGCAGAAAGCTTTCCCCGATTTAAGTGGACAAGCCATAGCTAACGCTGCTTCGTTGTTTGCTGTATACTGCGCCCTCGTTATAGATGGCAAACATATTTCATTTAATGGTCAGGTGCTAGATGCAGATGGCCTTGTCAAGTTGTTTAATGACTATACCATAAAGATTGCTCCTGAGTTCGAAAACGTGAAGGCCATTTACGATTTCTACGGTTCTGCCATGGTTGTATCCATCTATGTATATCAGTACACCCACGGGTTGACTAACAAGGAAGCGATGTTCACCAAGACCAGGGCAGGCGGCTCGGCTGCACGTATACTCGACGCCATTAGTGAATAAATCCACTTGCCAATTTGGACATAAAAATATATATTTTGGGGGAATATACGTATTATTCCCCTTTTTGAGGATTGTTATGCCAGAAACACCTAAGGTTATTCCTGTTGTTCCACAGCCCACCGATGAGAACGGGGTTGTAACTGTTAATGAAAACATTGAAAAACTTGCCGATTGGATGAAGGACAAGGTTAAGACCAAGAACAAGAAGGGCAAGTTCGATGTGGATATCATGCTTCAGAACATGGTCGAAAACATCGGGGATGGTCAGATTAACGCGAACGGACTACTCATGCAGGCACAGTTGCAGCTTGCCGACCTTGAAAAGGAAAGGGCGACCAAGTGGGGAGAACTGTTTGAAAAGCTGATGAGTAGCAGACAGCCTTTCGAGAAGACCAAGGACAATGTGAACATGTACCTATCTGGAAAGGCGGAGATTGCCGACCTTGATGTTAGAATCAAGAAGAAACAGGCTTATATCGATAATTTGAAGGGGTTTGCTGATGCGGTCAGGTTCTATCCTAAGAATGTCCAGACTATTCTTGACCTGAATTCTCTTGCAGTAGAGTCTGGCAAAAAGGGCCTCATCGACCTTGATAAAGAGGTGGAGGAAGACTAATGTCTGACGAAACATTCAATCCGTTTAACATGAACATGCCTTGGGATGTTGACCCTAGCAAGGAGAAAACTCCTGCTGAAACCCCCGTTGAACCGAAGGATGAGACCGAACAACCGACCGAGGATAAACCTGATGAGCAGAAGCAGGATATCTTCACTGCGCTTGAAGAAAAGCTGAAACTCCCTATCGGTTCTACCAAGGAAGGTATCGAAGAGACCAAACAGATGGTCCGAAAGATACAGGCCAAGACCCAGATATTTGAAACCAAGGGTACAGCCCTGCTTGCACAGGAAAAACTCGGCAAACTCACTCCAGAGCAGCACTTTGCCGAATGTGCCCGTATTAGGGCCCAGGCCAACCGACTCTACGACATATCGTCCAACCTCATGGACAAACTGAATGACCAGGTCGAATCCTCGTTGGATATGAGCGACAAGATGTGGTCTGCTGTCAGCTCTATGATTTCAAGCGTTGGCCAGAGTTTGGAACGCTTGCTGAAAGTCACTCAGGAACTCCGCAAGGAAGAAGACCTGCTTACCATGGAAATCAAGAACATCGAGGATGCCAAGAAGCTTACCAACGATGACGGAACCATGGATGCTACCCCAGACGACATGAACAAGCTTATCCTGTTCTTCCAGGAAAACGAGAAGAAGGCTAACGAACAGAAACAAATCGAAAACAAGGAAGATGAACATGAGTAAAATCGGAATTATCGGCGACATCCACGTTGGGAAGACTTTCTTCCACAACCAGGTCATTACCGACTACCATAACAAGAAGCGGGATGAACTTTTCGACAAAATCATCGCTGACTTCAAGCAGGAAGGCATAGATACCATCCTGTTCAGCGGCGATATCTTCGATAACCGCAACATCGTTATGGTCGAGTCCCTTCACTATGTCATCGACCTGTTTTCCAACCGCATGAAGGATTTCAATATCATCACGATTACGGGAAACCATGACATGCAGTACGAGAACTCCGACTGCCTTACGTCATTGGAGTTTCTGAAGTTCATCCCGAATGTGACTTTGGTTGACAAGGAGCCTGTCCAGATGAGGCTCGGCAACTACGACTGGCATCTGTTCCCGTGGCTAGGTACTGCGGAAAACAAGGCTAAGGCGCTTGATTACATGAAGTCTGTAGGAGCCACTCCTGCCCAGCGAGACCACAATGTGTTCTTCGGCCATTTCGATATCATCGGCATGCTCATGGAGGCTGGAAACATTTCCGTCGAAGGGTTCGACCCGAACGAGATGTCAAAGTATTGCACCTATGTAATCAGCGGCCACTACCACTGCAAGTCTGCAAAGAAGATTGGAAACACCCGTTTCGTCTATCTCGGAACCCCGTATCACCAGTCGTTCGCACACCTCGGTACAATCCCTGGCTACTACACCTGCGAGACCGATAAGATGAAGGTCAATTTCATCGAGAATACAATCGGCGAACGTTACATGGAAGTGAACGATTTTGACGACATAGATGCCCTTCCAGACCTTAGCGGCAATCTTGTCAAGTACAACAATGACGTGTCCAAGACCGCCGAGGAAGCGATGGTTCCGCTGGACAAGTTGAAGGCTAAGAACCCTCTCCATGTCTTCCAGTCACCGTACGGAAAGCATGTCGAGGAACACGACCCTGCGGATGCTGTAGCCATCGTTGAAGAGGATGACGAGGAAGCCAAGAAGGTCGTTACTATGAGCCAGATGGAAGTTGCCCGTCTGTTCATGGAAAATGCCGACCAGCCCCCTCCGACATTGAGTGACGGAACCAGTGCCAAGGATAAAATTATTTCCATGATTAGCAGTTTTGATGCGACATAAAAGGAGCTGATATGAACAAATACAAGGTATTCCCGCGAAATCAGATTCGGGCCGTGTACAGCGGCCACACATTGACATTGACTGATGGCACTGTCATTGACGGTTTCCCTATGGGTATCCGTGGGAGCACCGAGGTCATAGTAGACGATTGCGATGCGGGAAAATTCGAGTACACCCCGATTACATTTGGATTACCAGGTGACCCTGAACCTGAACCATCATATTACCGTTACAGGATTAAGACGCATGTCCCAGAGGACAGTCCTAACCAGAAAGCCTCGTACGTGCACTACACGAACGACCCGAATGCCGACATTCTTATAAGGTGGGTGTCCTTCGCAAAAGGCATGCCTATGATGGATAGACTGTCGTAATCATTCTAAATATAGCGATTTTTTAGAATGTATATGTTTAAAAAATGTATTTTAGTTGTGTAAATAACAACCTTTTATGCAGAAGGATACTATGAAAGCTACTGAGCTATACGAAAAACTCATTGAAGACAAGGTCAAGGTAAAGGCTGCCGTGGATATCATCCATGTGAACGATGGTGACTCACGCTTATTTGGTGGTCGTTTCAACGAAGATATCGCACATTTGTGCCCGTTCTACGACACACTTTGCACGTTTAACCACATCACGATGACATCAGCGATGTTCATCGACCTCTATTCCAAGCTTGCTGTCACCAAGGAAACCGTCGTCATTCTTGACAATATCAAGAATCCTGCAGTTTTCGAAGTTGTCCAGAAGATGAAGTTCAGTAGTTTCCAGAACACTGTCGGTGACACCGTGCTGGACACCGCCTACAACAAGGGTGACAGTGAAAAGGTCAGTGCTGAAAAGGAAGCGAAGAACGATGCAATCCGCAAGTTGAACTTCCGTGTCATCTACATCCTTGACGAACTCGTTTGGGACGGTGTTGGCGGACGTGGTAAGAACCTGTTTGAAGTCCGTGTCGTTGAAGACCTTCTCCAGATGGCTGATACCATCATCGTTCCTACCGCTGAATTGAGGCACGCCCTCGTCGATATCGGCTTTGTTCCCGAATCTAGGAAGAACGACATTACCATCCTTCCGTTCACTGTTTCTCCGCAGATTTATCAGGTGTATGCCGTCAATCAGGCAAGGACTTACAGCACGACGCTTTCCAAGCCGAAAATCCTTGTTAAGGGTGCTGTCATCCCGCAGAACGTGGCCGAGTTCATCGTTGCCAAGCACAAGAAGTACAACTTCACTATTTGCTCTGGTTCTGAACTCCCTGAAGACTTGATGCTCCTTCTCGCTAACGGCGATGTGCGTCATATCATGCACTACACCTCACCGAGCGTGAACTTCAAGAACATCACCAATACGTATCTTGACGAACGTGACGGTCGCTATGACTTTGTAATCCACTGCTCCAACACGTTGAACTACGACTTGGCCAGCGGCGACATCGACCCGATGCTTTCCGTCGCATGCGGCTCCATCGCCTTTGCCTGTGTTCGCAAGGACTGGTTCACCCCAGAAACTCACCTCTGCGAAAAGACTGGCACGGCATTCAACCCGCAGACGACCTACAACCAGATTGACAACATGATTAGCCATGCTTGCGTGACTGTCGAATGGAACAAGTTGTACAATGAGCAGCGTGGTGCCATCGAAGGCAAGATTTCGGACAAGGCTGTAGCAATGGCCAGACTGTTCGCCGTACTCATCGGAAAGGACATGGTTAAAAAGCGGTTCTCCGCCGAAAACAATGGTGCTGAAAATGGAACCGCTGAAACCGCTGACAAGTAGTGCAGAGCCGCCCCGCTTCAATGTCATCAGGTATGACATGAAGTGGTACGAAAAAGGACATGACCCGCATGACTACGACGCCATGCGGGACTTGTCCATTTCTCAGCCGATTATCGTGGACAAGTTTGAGGACAAGGAATTGCCCGACCCGATGAGCGAAAAATTGGCAAAAATGGTCTCCGATAAACTCAATGAGAAGGAAAAAGAAAACGAAAAGATATCCATCGACCTGAAAAATGGACAACATTACGAAGGGCCGAGATACGTCTTCTCGTATTACGCAGGGGTATAACATGGCTGCACCAGAAAATTTGCTGAAACAGGCGGTTGCAATGAGGAAACAGTTGGGGAATTCTCCAACGGGGTCCATGATTTTCCAGGAACCTCCTAAACGGCGAATCATTAACGAAAAGCAGTCTGTTAAGATAACTAGGCCTGTGAAAAAGTCTTTCAAGATTGAGGAGCCCAAACAGGGCGAGGCCGCTCCACAGGAAACCGAGCAGAGATGGTTTGACCCGCATAAGACTTTCCCCGCAATGGATGCTCGTACACCGCATGTTACTGACGAGCAATACGACGCAATGTTCTATCATGAGAAAGGCGAAACACCGCCGTCCGATGTTCATCATATTTCTGGTGAAGAGCTTGCCCGTAAGTATTCTCAGGCTGCCGCTAACAGGGTTCCTCCCCCAGTCAATCAGGAACCACCGCAGGGGTTCGTTCCCCAGGCAGCTATTCCTCAACAGCCGCAGGATGCGGTTCCCGTTCAGACTCCAATAGTTGCTGTACATGAGCCCCCACAGACAAACGAGGAAGATTTTCTTCCGCTGGACGAACTCCCGTCAAAGGGACTGTTCTACCGAACGCCGATGTTGGCACAGCCGTTGCGACTTATCGACATGCTGATGGTAGAAAACATGGACAACGCCAACAAAATGGATTCTATTACGGAAATCCTTGGACGGCGTACACGCTGCGATGGGGGCCCGATGCAAATCCTGACTGGCGACGAAATTTACACGTTGCAGTATCTGCGTGCATCGACTTTCCCAAAAGACCCGTACACATGGACAAAGTTCACTTGCGAACATTGTGGAACCGTGGTTGACGACCCTGGTTACAAAATTGACTTTACGAACATGTTGTTCCGCCCGAATGTAGACCCGACTGAGTTGTTCGAACTTTACAAGGAATATGGCTATCACCCAATCGAAAACATCGGTGGGGTAAATGCAATCGAGGTGTATGTAAGACGGCGTTTCCACGATTATGTTTACAAGGACCAGATTGACACATGGAAGAGGCAGGGTTTCACACCGACCAAGCCGTATCTCGCCCTTTTGAATTTGGCTCTTCTCGTGGACATCCCAGGATGCCAGACGACGCAGGCCAAAATAGATTTCATTGGTAACCTGAACAAGGATGACGCATCCAGGTTCTTGTCCGAAATGTCGAAATGCTCTTTCAGGACCAAGACGATGGTGGCACATACGTGCCCTAACTGCGGAGGTGTGACGGTGACCCCGTTCCCCTTTCGGTATTCTACATTCATTTCCTCGATACAGATTAGCCAGCCTAAAAAAGCGTAAGATATACGTAACTGCGGAAACATCGACGACAATGACGGAATGTGACCGCATGTTCTTCCCAGACTTCATCGAATTGAGTGACTATGTCATAGATAAGATGAAATCCCGCAAAAAAGTGAATAAAAGCAACGAAGTAACCTACGGTTGACGCCGTAGGCTTTCTTTTTAGGGTCTCCAAGGTATAAACTATTGATAGTTCATTACTGAGGAGTAATATGAATCCGTACAAAATTTTCGTGGAATCAATGCAGCAAGCTGGCATTGACCCAGACACTATTGATGCGGTGGCTGCTATCCACAACGCCATCTACGAGGCAGCCGAAAACGACTCGGATGACGATGACGATAATAAAGAGGAGCCAGACGAGAAGGTAGAAAAGGACGAAGGTGATGACGGCGTTGATGCTGGCGAAAAAGAGTTCAATGAGCCCGAGGAAGAAGTTCCCGAGAATCTTGAACCTGAGGAAACCCCGTCTGAAGCCGCCAATGAACCGAATGCCGACGAAGGTGCAAAGGCTATCATGTACAACCTCTTGACGCTCATGAACGCCAAGCAGAACGCATACCAGCAATACCACTGGAACGCCGAAAGCAAGTCCCTGCACGAGAAGGCTCAGGAATGCTACGAACTCTACCAGGAAACCAAGGACAAGGTGGCCGAAACGTTGCAGGCTACTTATAACGAGAACATTGATTTCAAGGTGTGGTCTGGCAAGGTTCCTAATCTGACGGACAAGGGTGCGTTCCTCGCATCGGTCGATGAAGACCTCGACAAGATTTCTGAGTTCCGTTCTCAGCTTGAACATTTCGAGACCTTCGGACTTAACGGTACGCTCGACGGTTTCATCGACGAGTTGACTGGAATTAAGTATCACCTCATCCGTTTCTTTGAAAACAAGGACGTTTAAGTTACGGGTAACTATGACTGATAGTCTTGACAAAGCGGCATTGTTCTATGAGAACATCGACAAGCTTGGACTGACCGAGGCCCAATCAGCCGTTGTGTCTGCATTGTTCGAGGAATGTTTCAAGCATCCAGAGGCGAACTACATCTACTACAGTCCAGAGCACCCGCAGATGTTTTTCACGTTCAGGGGAATTGAGGACATCTATAACCGCACTCCGCATCTAATCAACCGATACACATATTGGTTGCACCAAGAGTTGATGAACGGAAGGCTGCAGAAGTTCGAGTCCAAGCAGGCGTTGAAGGAATTTATCTTGGCTAACCTTGATATGTACTACACGCCGCAGTTTGGCATCACCTCTGAACAAATCAATTCGACCAAGGATTTCAGCATTGGGATATCTCATACTCCCGACGGTGGAATGAAGGGCCGAATCAACGTCACTTCCAACAGAACGGGTAAGCCACTGTTCAACATCACATTGAAGACGGGTGACCAGGAAATCTATTCTAGGTTCCCAGAGAGGAAGATTGCATAATGCGTAGGAACCCTGAAATTTTCAACTTGCCGCCAGACCCGCTGCCAACAATGCTGATGACTCGTGATGATGTCACCGAGTACATCAAGGCTAGGCTGGGCTATCCGGCCACAGAAATCGAGATGGAAGTCGAAAACAGAAACGGTCTTGGTCATATCGCCATGGCCATTCAGGACTCGCTCGACTACTTCTACCGCTACATGCAGTCCGAAGCGACTTACAGCGACTACATGATTATCCATCTGAAGCAGGGAATTATCGAATACAAGGTTCCCGACAATGTGTATCAGTTGGTTGATTTAAACCCGAGCTACGGAAACACGTTTAGCCCGATGATGGCATGGGACGTGGGCCCTGGCGAATCACTGATGGGTGTTGGCGGTGCTGGTCTTGGCGGACTGGGACAGTTCGACCTTATTACGTATACGGGAGCACTGAGGTATCTGCAAGACGTTAAGAAGATTGTTGGAACCCAGTACAGCGTGAAGTTGCACCCAGTCGAACACCGTATGCGTGTATATCCTACTCCGAAAACGGACAGGAATGCAATCGCTAGGGTTTACTTGAAGGCTAAGCAGGCAGAAGTGTTTGCCAACCCGCTGTTTAGGGACTTCGTGGTGTCTAGGGCTGGTATGCAGCTCGGCATCATTCTCATGAAGGACACGGTCACTCTTCCTGGTGGTGGTACTGTGAACGGACAGACAATCTATACCACTTGGAAAGAAATCAACGATAAGAAGCTCGAAGAAATCAAGAACGAGGCTGCAAGGCCGTTCATGATGACTGACTTATCTAACTAGCACTTGACGGTCGTGAGTTTTTTATCTAAATTAGGAGGACGACATGACAAGAAGACATAGAAATACGGAACCCGTTTCCGTTCAGGAAGATAGGCCAATCGTAAAGGAAGCCCCTGTCATTCCAGAACCTCCCAAGCAGGTGGTGACTGAGGGCAAGGAGCAGGCCGCACCTTCCGTGAAGAAGAAACGTGTCAGGCACCGCCAGACGGTTAAGCTCCACAACAAGAAGCTTTCAGTTGCTGTCATTTGTGCCAATCCGTATCTGAGACAGTTCTTGTAAAGGAAGGTTTTATGACCAGCGAGACAAAAGCAACCCTCGTGTCCAAGTTGAAGGAATTTTTCACATTCCTTTTTTGGACTGAACCCACACAAGGTCAACTCATGATGAAGGAACTTAATGAGACCGCCGTTATGGTAAGGTTTCTTATGCCGTACATGGGTTGGAACACGGAAATCAGAACAACTCTCCACGGAAACATGGACGAGCTTATCGCTGATGCGTCCGATGTTGTTCCTTTCATGAGCGAGACGAAGGTTTTTATCTCAACGGCGAATACCTACAATGGAAAGCCGATTTCCGCTGAATACACCCTGAACAATGTTGATGGTGCTGGCATGAGTAAAATCCTCGACCAGACATTCAAGCAGTTTGAGGACAAGGTACGCAGGGACATCTACGACATGAAGAAGGCTGGCAACTTCGTTGACGATGCTATTGAAGCCACGGATTCATGGGAGACTGTATAAACTAGATTTGATTAAGGTGAGTTTATGGGAACCGACATGTAGGATAAGAGTATGGGAGTCGAGAGTGCATTGCCGAGCATGATAGTCGGTGGTAACGTAATCGGTTACAGCGACCACAATGAAAACCTCTATAAGGAACGTGATGTTATAGGGGAGTTCAACCGTCGTGCAATCAACGCTCCTGGCTATGGCTACAACGACATTCTTGCTACAATAGAAAAGTTCAAGCAGAATCACAGCTACGAGTTCCAGCCGCTGACTGAACAGGATTACAATGAGCTTGATACTACCAGTGTATCTACTCCAGCAGGAACTCTCACTAAGACGAGCATAAGCACTCCGAGCGGCACAAACACGTCCGTATCAACAGCCCCGCCAGAACCCATGGATGCCGACGTGGCACAGGCGATGAGCCTCCTTAAAGACTGCATCTTACAAGGATAAAACCATGAAACCAATATACATAAAAATAAACGAGGCTAAGGAGACACCCTATGCCAGGAAGCTTCGGATAGCAGAGACCGAGAACGGTCGGAAGCTGCGATGCCGAGTGGTCGAAACAAAGAAGAAATACAAGAGAAGTCGGGAAATTCCCGACTTTAATTTTTTGTGTAAAAAAGTCTTGCAAGTGTATCTGAAATGTATTATATTTCCTTACAAACAAGAAAGGAAGGGCACATATAGATGCAAAAATTCTGGATAGATAGACTAGCTGCCGTTCCTGACATGAGGACCTATGATAAAGAAGGAAGTGGTGTATGTAGATAAAAAAGTATTATCCGACTCATATCACAAATCACAAACATACATAAGCGTGTTAAAAACAAAAATGAATGTGGAGAATACTGGCGACCTAATCAATTCCATAGTCGGTCTGTGCAAGAAGCTACTGAGTAGCGAAGACCCGAACAGCAGGCGCCTGTACAACACATATCGAGACATCGTAATCGGCAATTACTCGCTTTATCTTATCAGACTATACAACAATTACGCTAAGCAATATTCACTGGACGCCAACGACCTTGTGCATCTTCCGTATGTGCACTTCGGTACGTTGGTGTCTAATTTCAACCCAGAGGGTGGTGCATCTTTCAACTCGTACATGGTGCTGTGCCTTCACGGATACATCAAGAAGTTCATATCCGAGGATGCACTGGTGTATGTCAACCCTGCCAAGAAGGTGACGCTGTCTTACGTCGAAACCACGAAGACTGGGAAGGACGGCGAAGTGATTGAATACCTGCATTCGATAGAACCGTTCGACGCAGACTCTCAGGGAAAACTTCAATTCGCATCAAAGATGTATGAGACCCTTACTCCAGAGATGCAGGACATGTATGGCTACCTTGTCACGACAGAATCACCAAAACATGCTACCGACATATATGCGGAGGCCCATAACTGCAGCAAGGAGAGGGCGGTGCTTTTACTAACCCGCATGCGTAGGAAAATACGACTTGAATGGAGTGCCAAGCATTTAACAACAGGAGGAACCCATGAATTATGTAAGCGTTAAGAATAGACACATAAAACCCCCTAAGTATCCAATTCAGGATATGGTAGATGATGCCATCAACGTGATACAGGCGTCGAGCTACCTTGCTAGAAATAGGGCGTATCTGGAGAAGATGGCGAAGGTAAAGTTTATCTACACCCCTGAACCGATTGCAAATTCATTTGCCGCACGCAATGGTGGGAACTCGTTTGGCGTATATACGTTCGCTGGATTAAGTCTGTTGATGTGTACATGTGCTGCTATTTTTAGCCTGTACATGAGGACGCACAAGGTTAGTCAAGCCAAGCGTGCAGTGAAATGGCTTTTCGGGAATGTCTTTACAGAGATTGAAGCGTATGGCGAAGAATGGGATGCTATCGACCCGGCCAAGATTGATGAGTTCTACCAAAGGTTCCCCGAGTATCTTGTCAAGGAAAACTATCCTCAATACATGGAACTTGCCCGCAAGATGATTACCTTTGTGCTTTGCCATGAAATCGGACACATCATGCTGTGTCACTGCGACCGCACGAACGAGACCAGCAACAATGTTTCCAGAAACAACGAACGCTCGGCAGACCTATTTGCTTGTTCCATCTTGCAGGGAACTGGTTTCGGCAGCTCGTTTGTTGATGGTTCCATCTTCATGCTTCTTACATTGTATTTTATGTATGACAAGAAGGACAAAAACCTGCAGTATGGAACACACCCGGGCATGAAGGACCGTATTATGAACATCGTTCAGTCATTCAGGAACGAACTAATGTACGCAAATATCAGTGAAACTGATATCAAACGTCTGATGATATAATTATATGAACAAGTTTCTTTACATCTATACTTTCTATTCGACGGACCCGTGCCGTCTCCGTAATTTCAATGCTTCCATCGAACAGCTCAAAACGGTTGACCCAGAAGCTGATATCTGTGTTGTCGAACAGAACGGCTTGACCGAAATTCCTGCGGTGACTTTCCATCACAAGGTTGACTTCGATGATACGAACTTCCATAAGACAGGACTGTTGAACTATGCTGTAAAGAACCATCCTGATTATACTCATTATGTGATGATTGATGCCGATTCATGGATTGACGCTGGCGTGGTTGACAACATTCATAACCACTGCGATGACGCTCCTCTTGTATTCCCCTACGAGACTTGCGTGTATTTGACCGAGGCACAAACACGCAGGAAGTGTCGTCATGAAATTGTTGACATTCCTCTGCGTTATAACGCTAACATTCCAATAACTCGCCAGACTGGCCTTATCAACTGTTTTAGCAAGGAAACGTATGAGAAAGTTGGTGGGTTCGACGAGGAGTTCGTTGGTTGGGGAGCAGAGGATGACGCCTTTGTGTTCAAAATCCGTAGGGTTACTGGCAAGAGGGAATTGCGTTGCAAGGGAGGTGCTGTCCTCCACCTGTGGCACAAGAAGGTAAACGACCGTTCTTATCTTGATGGTCTGCGATACAAGAAAAATAGGGCGTATTGCTCTCTGATGCGTCGTATGACTGACGAAGAATTCACGAAGTATCTCAACAAGGAACTTACCCTTGATGAGATTTACAAGAGCTTTGTCGAACGAGGAGGCATCGAAGGAGATGCTACCCTTATCGTTGGCCCTAGGCTTCGACTGAATGTAACCACGTCGATTTACTACGTGCAGACGCTGACCCCGACTGTGACGGAATTCCTGACTGAGGTATTGTACGAGGATGGACCCGAAATTGTGAAGGATTTCGTAAAAAGCTACATTACCAAGGAATATGCCTACCCAGAAGTACTGAAAGAGGTCGAGGAATTCTACGCAAAGAACGGTATCACGAATGACTAACCAATTTCAGGAGAATATGGCGGGCGGCGACCAGTCTGCCCACAACCATCTTGCCGTATCGGTAGCATCGATACGGCATGACGTTAGGTTCCACGAGGACAACGTTGCTGGCCGTCTCTATGGTTTTTGTGAGGGTGGAATCCAGTGTCCGCTATCGGTAATGACCCGTTCATACCGTAGGGTTTACATAAAGTACGATTCCGAGGCCGAATACGATATTCCTTCCGCTTACCGAACAATAGAGTTTGGCGAGGGTAAGGACTACCTGACATACCCCGTTAGATGGGATTACCACAAGCTGTTCCCAAAGGTAGACCAGACAGTGGCTTACGGCAAGGTTCGTACATCCGAGCAGGCCGACCAGTATATCGAGACTTTGTGCAAAATTGGGGGAAAAATACTACTTGCCAATATCGGAGAAAAAACCTATATTTCCAAGATAAAGGACGCACTTGATGCACAGGGCATTCCTGTCGTTGTCTCGACGAACCATTCGTTTCATGTTCTTGACGTGTACCTCCGTTCATCGGCAAGGCTCGTTCATTTCGGAAACGGGAACCACGGGATGATGTATGCGAAGGGTTGCCTGTATGCGATGGATGGTGCATATTTCATCACGGATTGCGACAAGGTTGTTCCAACCAGCCTGTCGGAGTTCATTGAGAAAGAGAAGCTATGAGCGAAAAGTGTGACAAAGGGCTAATCCTGAAGATTGAACGAATCGGAAAGGCACCGCTTGAATTTAGAAACGTGAGCATCGACGCTTACGAGGGCATGAAGCGGGATTTGGCGGCTGGTCGTCGTTTCATCGAAGTGTCTGGCGTTATTAAAAAGCATGGAGAAGACTGCAACAAGATGTCCTTAATTCCTGCAATCCATATACAAGAAATCACTATTGAAGAACCATCAACCCCCGAAAAGGAAGGGAGAAAGTAAAATGGACGAACTCGATTTGCTTACAGGAAACATTCCAGAAGAGGAAAAAAGAAATATCCCCGTAGCCAAGGGCGGTTACGAAATGTGGGTTGTCAAACATCAGCCGCTTACCGTTGACAAAATGGTTCTTCCAGCAAGCATCAGGAATAAGGTCGAGACTGCGTTGCAGCTCAATGCGTTCGGGCATTATGTGTTCTACTCGACTGCATCTGGAACTGGTAAGACTACGCTGTCAAAGGCAATTCCTAGGACTCTCGGAACGTCGTTTAAGTTCTTCTCCGCAAGAGAACAGTCAGACATTTTCACTGACATTGAAAGCTATGCCGCTCTGGCATGTCCGAATGGTCTCCCGAGGTTCGTTGTTCTCGATGAGGCTGACCATCCGAACAGGCCCGAGGAATTTTACAGAAAGTTGCAAGGTCTTATCGAAGATACCCAGAGCACAATCCGTTTCATTTTGACATGCAACGCTTTCCATCGCCTTCCAGACGCAATCGCTTCACGGTGCTTCGCTGTATCGTTTGACTACCCCAAGGACGACAGGGACGTGAAAAACGCGATGTACCTGAAGATGATGGAAATCGCACAGGAAGAGACTGCTCCTTACAATGGTACTGTTGACAAGAACACGGTGGCTGAAATCGTTGACAAGTGCTACCCAGACATGCGACTGATGACATCAACGATGTTCAACAACTTCCTTGAAAACCGTTGCTCAATCAAGGGTCAAATCACTGTTGTCACCACCGAGTACACGAACAAGTTGGTAGACTTCGTTCTGTCTGGTGACGACATGGGCGCCCGTAAGTTTGTTCTTGACAACTATGTTGACTTTGATAGTCTGTTCCACAAATTCGCCGACATCATCATTGAGAAGAATATCCTTCCTCCGATGGCAAGGCTTGAATTCAGTGTCATTACGGGCCAGTATGAACAGATGAGCGAGTTCCAGGTGAACCCTTACACTGTCGTCAACGCTTACATATCCAAAGTTATCCTCTTGTTGCACAAGTACGGATTACTGAAGATGGGTCAACCTACGGCAGGCTAAAATGAAATTCAGTGTTTCACAATTTCTTCGAAACCGTATGGCTGGTGTTCCTGTTTCTGTCGAGGAAGAGGACACCTTTGAGCCGTTTCTTGTACAGGTTGCTCTTGAACGTGACCCTAAGGTGGACGACATCCTGCTCCAGACAAATACCCAGAGTTTCTTCCGTCTTACGAAGAAGCAACAGGCTCATGCGTTCGACTGCTTGCAGGGAATGCGTTTGAACATGCAGTACAATCCTACAAGAGGAAAGCGTGTTGCTGAACTCAAAGCGGAAATTGCCGCATACATGAAAGAATTTGGTATGGATTACAATTCTGCCAAGGCGATTGTGCTTGAACAGGCGGGAATGAAACTATGATTAAAAATGCGTTGAAAGAAGAAGGTAAGATTTTTACCCCGTTGAATATCGTAAATGTCCTTCTCGATGTTGCCAAATATGTCGGGGCCGAACGTATCCTTGAACACCATTTTATGGACAACAGTGCTGGCGACGGAAACATCGTCGTTGCCGCCATTTCCCGATATTGCATTGAGCATATCCGTGTCAAGAAGGGCAAGAAGGGATTGAAAGAAGCGCTTGAAACCTACATTCACGCAATCGAACTGAACAAGTCGAACTTCCGCCAGTTGAAGAAAAGGCTGGACGATACAGCGGCAATGTACGGCGTAAGCGATGTTAACTGGGATATCCGTCTTGGCAACTCCCTTTCAATCAAGGATTATGACGGAAAGATGGACTATGTTGTTGGTAACCCGCCTTACGTCCGTGTTCACAATCTCGGAAAGCTGTACGATGTTGTCAAGAACTACAAGTTTGCCGACCAAGGAATGTGCGACCTGTATCTAGCCTTCTTCGAGCTGGGCATCAGGATGCTTAATGACAAGGGCGTTCTCTCGTATATCACCCCATCGTCTTGGATGCACTCTACATCTGGTGCGAATTTCAGAAAGTATTTGTTGGAAAACGGAAACCTTTCATGCCTGATAGACTTTGGGCACAAGCAGGTGTTCAAGGGAATTACGACTTACTCGATGATTACCTGTATCGACAAGAGCCTTCACAATGCCGATGTCAAGGTAGCCAACTTCAATGAGTTGGACCAGCTTTTGAACAACACTTGCAACCGTCTTTCCCTTTCCGAGATGAATATCGACGGAAAGTTCTATATCGGTAATTGGAGTGAACTGAAAGAACTCCGTGAGATTAAATCGGGTAATTACCCGAAAAAAGTCGTCGTAAAGAACGGTTTTGCAACCCTTGCCGACAGCGTGTTCATCGACGCTGATGACCTCCCGAGAATGTACTGTATTCCTGTCCTGAAGGCATCTACTGGAAATTGGGGAACCTGTTTCTATCCGTATGATGTCGGTGGCCATCCAATTCCGAAGGCAGACCTGTTGAAGCCGCACCGCTTTGGCGACTCGATGGATGACTCTGTTGAAGCCTTCCTTATCCACCACAAGAAGGAACTCTTGAAGGGTAGAAAGGACAAACCAGATTTGGACTGGTGCCACTTCGGTAGAACCCAGGCAATCAACGATGTCTACAAGAACAAGCTTGCAGTGAACACTGTTGTTAAGGGAAATGACACGGTCAAAGTGAACTATGTCGAGGCTGGAAAGGGTGTCTACTCTGGTTTGTACATCATGGGTAACGACTGCCGAGTTGACATCACTGTTCTGACTGCATTGCTGACCGAGAGGCGGTTTACCGACTATGTGTCATTGTTGAAGAACTACAAAAGTGGTGGCTACTACTCATTCAGTTCCCATGACCTCGAATGCTATCTCAACTACAGACTTAGCCTGATTAAGGAACCTAAAATCATCTACATTGGATAAGTAATTGATTATGACTACGCCTAACAGCCCAGAGTATTTTTGCCGCCTAGCCAAGCGGTTAGTGTACACCGAACCTAAACTGAAATCCGTTGTCCGTACACTTGTAAAGAAGTCCATACCCACAGGGTATAAACTTCAATCCGTAATCAAAATGGCAACAATATCCGTGACCTATCGGGCGGAGCTTTGTAACAGGTGCAAGCCTGATAAGCGGATGCTTTGCGATTTCGAGTATAAGGATGGAAAGCTGGAAATTTGCGCATCGTGCGTAAACAGGTACAACCAGTACTATGTCTATCCAGACAGGCCGTACGATTTGAAATGCAGCAACGCCACGGAAAGTTTCCCATACGATGAAGGAAAGCTTACGAAAACACTTAAAATCTTTGACACTTTGGAGAAAATATGAAAGAACTTCATGTTAAACGATTTTATGGAACCGCCGAAGCTCCTATGGTAACGGCTAACGCATGCTGCGACTTTGTCAATGACAATAAGGGAATAGATGTTGTCCAGATTGTTCATTCAAACAATGATGTATTCCTTTATTATAGGGGAAAGGAACGTGAGTAATCTATGGTCTGCAACATTCAGGCTTCATCCACAGAGGAAACTGGTGGACGAAACGGACAAGGTGACTGTGTTCTTCAACTTTACTGAGCCGCATACCCTGTTGGCAGATGCTCGCACCGCCCTTCGTAAAACGTATGGTGATTATGTGGCCACTGATGCAACTCCGTTGGAACTGAGTGCGTGGCCAAAACTCAAACAAGCTTAAACAAGGAGACCAATATGGAATTAAGATGTCAAGTCGAGATGAACTGGTACGAGGTAGGTAAGGAAACTCCTCGTGAAGGAATTCTCCTGTTCATGGTTACGGACAAGGAACCCGACCTTATTTATAGCGGATACTACATCCAGGGCAGTTTCCGTATATTGGGTCAAATGGGTGGCATCCTTATGCTCAAGGATAGCAACGTCACTCACTTCGCATACATGAACAACAACATGCTCCCTAAGAACTGCAAGCCAGGTTGTCTCGGTAGCGGATGGCATGTCACCGAAGATGAAGTACCTGACAATGATGAACCTGTTGCCATCTGGCCCGAATACAAAGGATGCCGATTTGCTGTCTGGAACAAGCACGAGGAGTGCTGGGACGACGAAACCGCTGACGACTTCCTTTGCAAGAAGGATGAAGTCGAAAAATGGTTCCCGATTAACTGGGGCGGAGCAGAATAAAAGGAGGACGACTATGTTGTTGGACGAAGATGAAAAAGAGACAGTATCAAACGCACTTTATCAATATCAGAGTACAATCGACAGCTTAAAGTGCATCAGGCGTAACTTGACCGATGCAGTCAATGGTCAGGGAACCTGTGAAGAAAAATACTATAAGGTTCGAGATGCGCTTTATGAAGATTTTGGCATAATTGGGATGTTGGATAGACTCATCGTGGATGGCATGATGTATCTCGAAAGCAACCCTGTTAGCGAACTTATAGATAACCTCAAGGATGAATTCAGCGGTGTTCCTGTTGTGGTCGAAAACAAGGTTATGGACCCTGTCAGTTTCTATTACCCGCTCAAAGGAAGCATCAAGCTGATTGGTGTCGCCCGCAACCGTGAGGCTTATCTCGCCACGCTTAAACAGATTGCTGACAAACATGTCGAGGGATGCATGGCTCTTGTTGGCGAAGAGCTTATTAATGTCACGCCAGAAGGTAAACTTGAACACGAGCCGAAAAACGGCCCCGTAATCCCTGAGGATACGATGGATTATCTCCATTGGAAACGTGGCGTGTAATCAAACTCCATATAAAAGAAAAGGGCAAGCGAGATGCTTGCCCTTTAATGTTTTCACGCCGATTAGACGTACTTGTATCCAGGCGGAATCCAGATTGTGAACCTGTCGTACCTGAACGTGGCTTCCCATGTACCGAGGTCGGCGGGCTGGTAGGTTCCCTGCTTGGGGAGTTTGACTTGCTTCGGCCATGCGTTGATATACGTGATGGAGAAGATGCAGTCACCATACATCCAGTCGTAGTATTCGAGCGTCACGGTCTGGTTACGGAGCAACTGAACCGTCGGGTTGGGCCAGTTGGCCTGTTGGCCGAGACCGAGGTGAATGTGGTTGGCGGAATCCTGTGCGATACGGTTCGTCTGCCAGTTGGCATCAGAACGGTTCGACATGGTAAGCTCACCAGTGTTGTAGATGAGGTTACGCCATTCCATCATTGCTTCATACGGGGCCATGTCTTCCGTACAGACACCGCCGATGCTGAATTCACCATCGAGGCCAGTCTGTCCAGTAGGATACCACTTCTTGAAGCCCATGTAGTCAAACGACTTATCCTCAATCTTTACAGAAGGGATTACAGGAGGCGTTTGAACGTACAGGGCGAAGGAAGCTTCGCCATCCTGAATGTCGAACTGGTCGTGGTTTTGAAGACCCATACCGAAAGCGTGGAAGATGTCTGCGGAAATCAGCATTCTCCAACGGCTGGTTCTATACGGGTCAGCCAAGGTGTCAATGGCAGCGCCAAAGAACACCTTTCTTTTCATTTCTTCGCTAATGGTTGTATTGATACCCATATTTTACCTCCCATTACACATAAAGTGAAGTGGTCTGAGTGTTGCTAGAACCATTGGATTCAACAATAGTCCTCAATGTAATCCAGCGAGAGGTCTTGGTCGGCTTCAAGCGAAGGTCAACGTGCAGCTCGTTCCTGTCGATTACGTCAGGCGTGTTGTTCGTGTCATCGCAGATTGCCGTACCTGAGTACAAACCAGCCGGGTTAGCGTTCATGATTGCATCAAGTTGAGCCTGCAAGTCCGACTGAATGTTGGTACGCAGGTTGGTCGTATTCAACTGGAAGACCTTTCTATCGAGATAGTGATAGAACATCTTGTGAATACCAGCCAAGAGCATAGCCACATGAATCTGGTCGAACGCAGAACTTTCCTTCTGCATCGTGAAGTCACCCCAGATGAACATTCCACGGCTGTTGAAACGAGTCGGGTTGACCCTGATTTCAGTAAGACGTGCAATGTTGGAATCCGTGTCTTCAGGATACTTGAAGGTTCTTGGATACTTTTCGGTTACGCCCCATTCCGTCGGAATTACAGCGTTGATTTCACCAGCAGGCGGCAACCACCAAATTCCGTTGGCAGCGTTAGCCGTGATGATTGAGGCCAACTGTACGGACTTCACGACTTCTACGTTCATGAGAGTGTAGTAGCTGTCGAAGAAGATACCGCGACCATCGTAGATGGCACCCCAGCGGCCCTTAACACCGAATCCCTGAGAGCCAATCATCTTCCTGAGGGTCGTTTCGATGTTGGCTTCGCCTACGCCGTCAAGGATAGCAAAGCAGTCCTTACGGAGTTCGCAGACGTTAAGGATAGCGGAAATAACCGTTCCGTCGAGAGTTTCACGGTTCTTCTTGAACAGGTTGTTGATACCCGTACCAGCACCGATGAGCATAGACACGTCAGTACCGTCCTTATCGAGGAAGAGGTTCCAAGCGTTAGCCAGGGTTGCTGTGTCGCTGTTGTTGGCCGGCGTGTATTCCCAGATTGCGTCGTTGATGATTGCTGGGTCGCGTTCATCGTACGAGAGCATTGTGGAAACAGAGTCGAGGTGTCCGTTTTCAACGCTCTGAGACATGTCGTAAGCGTTGTTCGTCAAGAAGTTGTCGAGGATGCCGCTGTCGTTGATGAGAAGCCTTGCACCGCTGTCCGTGAGAACAGAGTCGGCCATGTCACCAATGAAGAGGTTTCCATCGTCGTGGACGTAAGGAACGATTGTTCCTTCCATATCGTAAGACTTGCCGTTGAAGTGGTAGGTGATGTAGAGGTACATCCTTGCGATGGCCTCGCCTTCCGAAGAAAGCACATACACCTGCTTTGCAACGCCATTGAAGTTCACATCTTCGTACTTCACAGAAGCAAGACCCATTGCGTTGAACGAAGCACCAACGTCGTCGCTCACAAGGAGCTTGTCGGTACGCTGGACTACACCACCGTTGTATGTCGTGTAGGCGAATTTGAGCAGGTCATATTCACCTTCCTTTTCACCAACAACGAGGAAGTCTTCTTCCTGAACATTCGATGGAACAGTCAGGTCGTAAGCACCGAGCATGTAGAATGTCAGACCGTCCTTTCCAGCCGTCCAGATGTTGGCGTTGGATGCGGTAAGGTCAACCAGCTTCCATGTGCTGTAGTCACCGAACTTGTCAGCCTTTCCAGTTTCCTTATCGAACACGATGTCACCAGTGTGGCTGAGTATCACGATGTCCTTGAACGTGTTGATGTTCTTGACAACGTAGATATCGTTCTTACCGAAGATGATTTCGCTGTCATCCTTCTTGTTCGTTTTCTGTGGGACGAATGCGACAAGGTCACCAACTCCGTACTGCGTGGCAGTTCCGAAAGGCACCTGCACGCCGATTGTGGTCGTCGTGTTGTACTTCGTCTTGTCGGACGGGTCGGTAATCTGAGTTACATTGTTTCCAAGATAGGTGTTGATTGCGAAACCTTCACGGTTGAATGCAGCGAGGATGTTCTTCGTCGTAGCAGTGAGGTTTTTAACCTTGTTTCCAAGAAGAGTTGTTCCAACTACTTCATCACCGTTCTTTTCAGTAATGGTTACTGCACCAGAACCAGTCACATTGGTAACGTAGTATTCCTTTTCGCCCGCTGTGTCAAGCTTGATAATGTCGCCTGCCGATACAGTACCGACATCAACCATACCACGAGTGTTGAGCTCAGATGGCATGTAAGGAAGCTTTTCAGGGAACACGAGAGAAACCACGTAGTAGTCCGTCGGGACATTAACCGTGTAATCTATATCCCCACAAGCGATTTCTCCTGAAGGTTCCGTTGACGGTTCCTCAGGATAGGTCAAGGTCCACTTGCCTTCTTCTGTGGATGGAGCTAACGTCAGGCTAACCTCATCAATAACAACTGTATAGGAAGTTTTGGTGAAATCACCAGGAACATTGACAGTTCCTTTTGCAGTGAAGGTTTCAGAGTCGTAACTTTCAACCGTGAATGTTACGGCCTCTGCGGTCTTCTCTGTCGGAACATCCTTAGTGATTTTTGTCGGTCCAGATACGTTAACAGCGAGGTATTCATCCGTGTCTGTACCAGTTACACTTTCAGTGTCACCTTCAACAGGGTCAGTTTCTGGCTTATCGGTATAAGTCAAGGTCCACTTTCCGTCAGAACCCTTCGTCAGTTCACCCTTATCACATTCGATGGCTGCATTGTCGCTCAGCGTTTTATCGAATGTCAATGTACCTGTTGCAGTTGCAGGCGTACCTTCATCATCACCCGGGTCATACGACTCAACGGTAAATGTTCCGCCAGCGCTGAATGTGGCTACAACGGAGTCTTCACCGTTGATTGAATCCATGAGCGCTTTAGCCTTATCCTTTGCTGTCGGAGTGGCACCTTCCTTATCTTCGAACTCGGCAACGAGCTTGGCTTGATTTGTCTCGTCCAATTTAAGGTCGGTTGTATCAACGGGGTTCAACACCTTCGGGCGGTTGGAATTGACGTTTAGCGTTACAATCTTTGCAGATGCATCGCAACTTTCCTTTCCTACGGAAGTCAGTTCATAATACTTGAACGGCAACGTTGCTGCACTTTCAAGTGCATTATCGAGCACTACCGTTACTACGTTGTCAACGGTAACGGACTCAACTGTACCCTTGATGCTCTTTGTGGTTGTAACCTCTTCTTCCTCAACAACAGTCTTCACGTCGTAGTAGAACGTAACACTGTCGCCAGCTTCGAGAACAGCCTTTTTCGGACTGAACGTGAAAGTCTTCCTAGCAGCATCGAAATTTTCAGGAGTGACTGTTTCATCCGTCGGGAGGCCGAGGATACGTGTAATCTTCGCATTGCTATCAGGTTCTCTCAACAGGATGGCGTCGCCCATTCTGACCTTGGAGAAGTCCACCTTTCCGTTCGTCTTGACGTAGTTAATCTCGCCGTACTTCTTGACAGCACGGTTTGCAACAGCGGTCTTGACTTCGAGGTAGTCAACGCCAGTCGTGGCATCGTCATTGTTGCAGAAGAACGTTGCGTTCTTGGTCACCATCGTCGGGACGTTGTCCATCTCGGTTTCGTACTCGGCGACAACCTGAGTGTCCAAAATCTTGTTGACAGTAGCGTACACGCCCTTCTCGCTCTCAACGAAGTTGGAAGCAGGGAAGTAGATAACGTCGCCTACGTTGAATGCGGGGACAGAGTCGCAAACGAGCGTCACCAGCCTCTTGTTGCCAGAGTCGCTGTTCTTGCGTACCGTTGCCGTGTAACGGTCGGCAGCACGCTTTGCGGCTGTCGGGTCGCTGTTGACGATAGCGAACAGCACCACGTTGGTGTCGGAACGAACGTCGGAATCCTTACCTTCGTCGTTGAACTCTTCGCCAGCGGTCAACTGGAAGTCCACGTTGGAGTTTTTCGCGATGGTTTCCTGAATGGTGTTAATCTTACGTTTACCACCGAAGCCTGCGAAGCCGTCCGCAATGTAGCGGGTAGCCGCAAAGTGGCGGATGTCGAAAGAAGTATGCACCACGTCGGTTTCGTTCTCTTCGGCAGTACGGGACTTGTCGTAGTAGTCAACCTTGGACGCATTGCGGTCGAAAGACACGACAAATGCATCGGACTTCAAGTCAGACTTACGAACGTCCGTCTTTTCCACCTGTTCGCCGTAAGGACGCACAAAGTGGACGTGACCGCCGTTATTGAGTACGGCACGGGTAGCATACATACCCATGTTCCACTTGGCCTGGTTGAACCCGAGGCCAAGGATAGAATCCTGATTTGCCGTATTGGTAATTTTCAGGATTTTGTTGAATTCGCCCTTAGGGGAGTAGCCAACGACACCGCCGATTAGAGCGGGGTTCTCAATGAAAGAATACCCTGAACGGTCTTCAATCTTGATGGCAACACCTGGACTACCTTTTCTAGCCATAATACCCTCATATTGGTCATTACTCATCATAAAGTTTATTGAGTGGCCACAATTTTGAAAAATTCTGGGAATTGACCCTTGCCGAGTTTGGGCTAAAAAATGTATCTTAAGGGTAAAACTATGGGTTCATTATGAGAAAATTCAGTACGAATTTGCATCGCCTAGCCAAGTTAATTGGCTTGATAGGCATATTGAAGGACTTTTTTGACGATGAAGAAAAGCTTACGAAAATCTACCGAGTTCTCATGGGAGGGCTGATTGCCTATATAATTGGCAGGACGGCCTACATGTCCTACAGGGTATTTAAGAACGGGTACGTCAAGGAAATCCAGCGTCGGGTTGACGACGATGAAGAAAATGGCGAATATGGCGAATACGGGTCGTTAGACGACCCTGAAATGGACGGAGAACTGGGTGACGAGTATGGCGACTAATAATAACGAAAGACCAACACCGATAATTAAAGTAGATTTCAAGACGCTGGACGAATGGAAGAAGTTCGGATGGCGGGACAAGCTAAAATGGGTCAGGCACGTATTCCACGACAATGTCGGGAACATCAAGGGGATGATTAACGACAACCTGACCGACCTGTTGTCTGTCCTACATGCGGCATCATCACGGGGAACCATATACAGGAAGCTTGTTGACCTCGGCCAGATAACGATGTCATCGAACAAGTTCCTGTCGAGTGTGGAAGAAGTCCTTACGAAGGAAACCCGTATAGCAAGCAACCAGTACGACTATATTCTCAAGTGGGTGCATGCCCCGAGTGTTGACGAACTGTTCATCAACGATGCCAGCATCAACTCCGATATTATCAGGACTTTCGCAGAGAATATCAAGAAGATATCAGAAAGCGGTGCGTTCAAAATCAAGAAGATGGAGTACGAGCCAAAGTCCAAGAGCGGCGGTCATGACGTGTCCGTAAACTACCTTCTCGAATACACTGGAGATGTGAAATGTGGCGTAGGCATGGAAATCTTTGTCCACTGCTCCTACTTCAACACCACCGACACGTCTGGAAAGACGCTGAACCTTCCGTCCAAGGGCACTTTCCTTGTGGCGATGAACATGAACGGTGACAACAGCCAGTATATCGACAAGCTTGAAAACAACGGTGACGGGTGCTTCGACATCTACCGTTCAATGCTCATGGTTGCATTGCAGAATTATGTCAACAGTTTGGATGTATGCAGCAACTTCGTAAAGCTCGACCCGTATGGCGACCTCAGGGCCACGACAAGACGCATCGTTCCTTTCAACATCAACAACTTCGACAAGGAGTCGATTATTACCGAAATGAAGAAGTGCCTCAAACACGGAAGACGCCGTGGATACCTCTTCATGGGCGACCCTGGAACTGGCAAGACCGAGTCCATACAGAAGCTGTTGGAACAGTTCACCGACCTTCCTGTGTTCTGGGTTGACAGCTCGTCGCTGAGTTCCTACACGGCTATCCACGAGGTGTTCAAGACCCTGCATTACTTCCCGAAGTCCATCTGCGTGTTTGACGACGTTGATGCTTTGGACCTCACTGCCAAGTCGGACAAGACCACTGCGTTCATCGAATGTATGGACTGCAAGGATGACAACCTTGCGTACAACGGAATTGTCATTATGACCGTCAACGAGCCTACACGAGTGCATTCTTCAATCAAGTCTAGGCCCGGTCGCATTGACAAGATTATCTACATCAAGAATCCAGACAGCGTTGATATCGTTTACGATGTGATTAGCATGAGGTATGTCAGGGCAGACCGACCCATGCCGTCCGAGTTCAATATGAACAATGAAAAATTTGTCGAGTGCATGAACGAGTGCATAAAGGCTAATTTCACGCACGCTCACATCGCTGGTATCATCGACGACATCATCTACCTGTCCGATACTGAAGGTGAGGAACTTATTGACGAACTCGCTTCTCGAATTAAGGACCGCATCATGTCAATCAAGTATGCCAATATGAAGACCAAGAACGGATACTTTGACAAGGGGTGTTTGAACGAGGAGTAGGCGTATCACGCTTTGAAACCTAGTTAGATTTAACTAGGTTTTTAACGTGTGATTTGTCAAAAAATCGGCAAATTTGACAAGTTTGAAAATGTAACAAAGACATGTAGCTGGTAGGAAAATAATTCCTATAAACTACTTGCACACATTAAGGAATAGCTATGATTAAGTACGTAATTAAAAGAGATGGCAGACGTGCCAAATTCAATCCAACTAAAATTTCCAACGCGATTACGAGTGCCTTCCTTGACAAGGAAATGCAAGTCGGTAGCAAAGAACTAGATACTCTTACTGACAAGGTTTGTGACAGAATTGACGCATCGACAGACAAGCAGACGGTAAGCGTCGAAACTATTCAGGACATTGTTGAAGATGTGCTCATGTCCAAGGACAAGTACAAGGAAGTTGCCAAGGCATACATCCTTTATCGTGGGGAAAGAACCCGCAAGCGTGAATCGAGAAGCCAGATTATCAGCACCATCAGGGAAATCAAGGCCGCAGACCTCAAGAGTTCCAACATCCTCCGAGACAACGCAAACGAATCTGGTACGACACCCGCAGGTGCATACGGAAAAATCGCATCGGAAACCAACAAGACTTACAACCTTCTCAACGTGGTTGACAGGACTATTGCAGAGCTTCATGCCAAGGGCTACATGCACATCCATGACCTGAACCTGTATGACCTTACTTTCAACTGCCTCTTTGCTCCTATCGGAAAACTTTTGAAGAGTGGTTTCGACTCTGGTACGGGTTTCATCCGTTCGCCAAAGTCAATCCAGTCTGCCGCATCTATCACCGCTGTTATCTTGCAGCTCCAATCCAACCAGCAGTTCGGTGGTATCGCTTCCGCAAACCTCGACTTTGAATTGGCTCCGTATGTTGACATGTCCTTCAAGAAGAACCTTGCTTGGATTATTGCTTCCGAGAAGGTGTTGGCTGAAAGGAGCTGTGCATACGAATCCTTCGACGACATCGACAAGGATGATGTCGAAAAGTCTATCAAGAAGGAAGCCCACGCTATCCGTAGCCAGATGGCAAAGGATGGCCTTAGCCTCGACCAACCGTTCAAGGAAATCACCGAGAAGTATGACAGGAAGGCTGTCGTTCAGGCTTACATCAAGACCAAGGACGACACCTATCAGGCAATGGAAGGTCTCGTACACAACCTCAACTCGTTGCAGTCCCGTTCTGGAAACCAGGTTCCGTTCAGTTCTCTGAACTTCGGTCTTGACACATCTCGTTGCGGTCGTCTCGTTTCCAAAAACCTTATCGCAGCACAGATGGCTGGCCTCGGTGATGGTCTTACCGCAATCTTCCCGATTCTTATCCTCAAGTACATGAAGGGCGTTTCATACCTCCCCGAAGACCCGAACTATGACTTGAAGAAGGATGGTATCGCCTGTCTCGCACGCCGCTTCTACCCGAACGCAGTTGCGGTTGACAACAAGTTCAATGCCCCGTATATCCGCTACGATTACAAGGACGATTTCAAGCTCACCGATGACACCCTCGTCAAGAAGATTGGTGGCGACCGTGTTGCAAAGTACGGTGAAGTCGCTTCCGAAAACGATATCTATCCTCGTTGGGAAGTTCGTGTTGATGGCCAGTATTGGCAGATTTGTCATGGCCGTCTCCAACGCATCATTCCTGAAAGCACTGTCTCTACTATGGGATGCCGTACAAGAGTTCTTGGCAACGTTAATGGCCCGCAACAGACAGTTGGCCGTGGCAACCTTGCATTCCATACCTTGAACCTCTCGAAACTCGCTGTCGAGGCCCGTCTTGAGGCTACGACCGAGGCTGACCGCATCAAGCTATTCAACGAAAAGCTCGACCGTCTGCTGGTTCTCGCTCGTAAGTCCCTCGAAGACCGTTTCGATGTCATCGCCAAGAAGACCTACGAGAACTTCCCGTTCACGATGCAACAGGGTCTGTATCTCACGTCCGATGACAAGGTTCATGACATCCACGACACTATCGCCGAAGTTCTCCGTCAGGGAACACTCTCCATTGGTTACATCGGTGTCTATGAAGCAGTTCTCGCCCTTACTGGTAAGACTTGGGGTAAGGACGAAGAAGTGTTCGACCTTGGCTACGGCATGGTAAAGCGTATCCGTGACTTCTGCGACAAGACACAGAAGGAAACACACATGAACTGGTCTTGCTTCGCTACGCCTGCCGAGGCTGTTTGCGGAAGGTTCTGCAACATCGACATGCGTCAGTTCATGAAGAACCCTGCCCTCGAACCAGAGCTGTTCACCAAGGATAGCGTCGATGCAGAAGGGATTGAAGAAATCACCGTAAGGAATATCGCTACTGAAAACCAGGTGACATTGCCGTATGCTGAACTGCTCGAAAACAAGGGCAAGTACATTAACAGCTACGAGTATTTCCATAACGGAAAGTGGGCTGTAATCGACTCTGTCAGCAAGCAGAAGCTCGGTATCAAGTATTGGACTGACTTCGGCTACCACATGTGGGGTAAGGGCTACCTGACCAACTCTCACATGCTCCCGTTCGGAATGAAGACTACCCTTGCAAACAAAATCAAGTGGGAAGCTCCGTTCCACGAGATTACAAACGCCGGCCACATCTTCTATCACAAGATGGATGGCGACCTCAGCAAGAACCTTGAAGGTGTCGAACAGGCAATGAACGCAATGTATGAAGGCGGCATGGGTTACTTCACGGTGACTATGGATTCCGATACGTGCATTGCTCCGAAACCTGATGGAACATTCTGCGGTTTCCACGGTGTCATCAACGGAAAGTGCCCTAAGTGCGGCAACACCCTTGACAAGTACATCCTGCGTGTCCGTAGAATTACTGGATACCTTACTGGAAGCCCGAGAAAACGCCTTGAATTGAACTGGAACCCAGGCAAGATTAAGGAATTGGGTGACCGAGTGAGTATCTAGGCTACTTCGCTCTTCGATAACAAGAAAGCCGTTTGAAACCAAGTTCAAACGGCTTTTTTGTATATTGTTTTGTAACTTTATTCCCTGATTTCCATACGGGTCTCAACAAGGCTTCCATACCTGTTGCTGGTGGAAAATTCGAGGAGACCCTTGGTAGTAGCGTCCAGTTCGTACCCACGGTCGTACATGATGTGGCACCTGAGGACTTCACAGAGCCAGAAAGCGTCGGCGATATCGTTCACTGGCGATTGGTAGTTGTCCTTGAACTCGTCTGGGAACCATTGAGGGTACATTTCCTCCCAAGCCTGACACATTGCTGGTTTTCCAGCCTTTCCGTCTCCCGTTGCGAAATTCTTGTTCTGGTCGATGTTGTAGGCGATGACGCCAATGCCACGGTCGAAAGCGGCTACTTTGAGCGACCCGGCCACCTGGGCAAGCTGGAGAATCGAGTTTGTATCGACTTTCTTCTGCTTCAACTTACCGTAGGCTAAGTCTTCCATCGACATGTACTTGACGCCTTCGGTGTCTTCCATCATGTAGCTTGTAATCCATGACAGTCGGTGGATTAGTCCTATCTTTGTCCAGTCCTTTGGAAGGTGCCTGATGTGTATCTTGTCGGTTTCGATGCAGCGTTTCTTGACCTGGTGGTATCCGTAGTATTTCACATCTACGATGTCCAAGTTCTTGTCCTCGTCGAGGGTCATTATCACCTTGCCGCTTGAATTCAGCGACTGGTCTATTCCCATTATTTTTAGCATTTCTGTTCCATGATGTCCTTCTGATGTATAAACTATATTTAATTGGAATCCATAGGATAACAACATGAAGATGAAAGCTAATGATTTGTTCGAGAGCTACTTGCACACGATTTGCCCGTCACAGGCACAGTTCGAGGCTATCAACAAGCTGCACAAGCTCTATTTCGAGTCCCAGATGGACGCTGAAGTTGATGTGGAAGACGACGATGGCTGCGAAGGTGGAAACTGCGAAGGTGGAAACTGCGAATGCAAGGACGGTATCTGCGAGTGCGACAATGGTCTTACCGAAGCGGTTGGCGAGGAGAACACTGATATCCAAGCGGAAGCCGAAAAGAATGGCCTTACCGTTCCCGAATACATGGATGCTGCGAATATGTTTTTCAGCAAGTAAGGGGCTCTAAGATGGATAAGAGAGGATTTAACTATGAGCTGAACAAGCTCAAAGACGTATATCCCGACAAGTTGGTACTAATCGAGGGTATTCAGCGTGCGTTCAACCGTGACGTTCCTTCGATTTCACGGGAGAACCTCCTTGCCCTCTACCAGAACCCAGCACAGTTCATGATGAAGAAGGCTCTCCCCGACGGACGTTGGACGACGCAGCTACACGAATGGGCTGACAACGGGGTTGAGGACTTGCTCAACATCAATCCGATTTACCTCGGTGCGAAGAACTCGGTCGGTGATACCGTTCTTATGAACATGGTCGAGTACGCTATTGGAAAGACTACCGAGCAAATAAATTTCGACTACTTGAAAAAGCTGCTTGAAAACCCGCTTGTGTTCGAGTACAAGACGAGCGAGGACGACGAGATGTGTCAGGCCAGCGTATGGGACATTCCCGACATCACTGGACGCACGCCAATCGACTACCTGAGCGACCTCGCAAGCGGCAAGGGAACCTGCAACGAATGTGACGCAATCCCTGAACTGGCACCTCTTATTGCCGAGTGGGCATCCATCATGCAGCAAGCTCTTCCAGGTGAAGAGGAAAAATTCCCCGACAATGTTAAGGAAGATTTGAAAAATGTTCCTCCGACAGACGAGGAAATCCTTGACTCTATTTCGGAATACGAGATGTGCTATGGGGAGTGTGAACCTGGTGACGGCGATGAAGATGTTCCAATTACGTCTGACCCTGGTGAGGAAGAATTCTATCCACAAACTGGTGCCACCGTCGGCGGTGTCGATGAGGCTCCAGCAGATGGCGGAGAAGAAGAGGAACTTCCAGAAGAAGCTCGTGCTATGATACACGATGAAGTCGGAAAGGACCCGTTCATGCGTGACAAGGGGAATATAGAAAGAATCGTGATGGCGAGATAGTTTACTTTATCGTAGTTACATCTGTTCCATCAGGAAGGGTCTGAGTCATTTTCAGACCCTGTTCTGTTACACTGATATCGTCGCCTTCGTGTTCACCTAGGTTTTCAAACTCGGCAAGAGTAGGCGGTTCTTCCGTAGCATTGTCAACAAGTGTAGCATCTGGGGTTTCGTCACCGTAGATAGTATTGAAGAGGTCTTTTATTGCCTTGTTTTCTAGCGGGCCTATTTCTGGAGACCTGTCGAGAGCCTCAAAAAAACAGTTGTTCATTTTTGTTTCTCCTTGGGGAAAGCCTTCATGGTTATAACCCCCTTGTTACTCATCTTGAGCAGCTTGCTGTAATCACCAACCTGCCATTCGCCAGAGTCAACCCCAGAATGCCTCGGGTCTTCCCAGAACGAAGTCGTATATCCCTTGATGTTCGGTCCTGGCTTAAATATAGATAAAACCTTTGAGTTTTCGTAGTTGTTCATTACACGAAGAATGGATTTTCCGCACAGGTCCTTGTTCTTGAATATCTTGTACCAAACAAGGTACTTGTCGGTGGGGTCTGGCTTTTTCGGCATGATGACCAGTGCGAACTCGCCCCTGTGATTTTTCAAAGCCTTGATGTAGTCGGCGTCCGTGAACGTATGCGTGGGGAATCCGCCCTCGTTGCAATAGATATTGACTACATACTTTCCATTGCTCATTTTCTTAATACGGTCAATCCATTCGGTGAAAGTGTATCCGTGGCAACCACGTATTCCGCTTCCGTTCCACTCGCTGAACTGCACCTGCGAGAACTGGTAGATGTGAATCATCTCGTGAAGGAGTATCAGTTCTGCCTCATGCTTCGTAATGTTGTTGTAGAAGGTGGACATTCTTATCCTGAATGTGCCGACGTACCACTCGTGGTTCTTCATCGTGCATTCTCTGGTGCGGCGTTTGTTCTTCCAGTACCTTGCGTCTCCGCCGAACGTCTTGGCGTTTACAAAACCGAACTCAATGTCGTCGGGCAGCTTCCCCTTAAAGAACATGGCGTTAAACTTGTCATATGCCTTCCTCATCCAGTCGATGGTAGGCGTAAACATAACCCTTTCATTCTTCATATTTTACCCCATTGCGTTCTATTAAAGTTTATAGGAGGGCGGACGGATAAACTATGTGTAAAACGAGGAGAAAATATGGCTAAATTCGCTATTAGCGTCAACGGGGGAGGCGCACTAGGTATCGGTCCCCTGCATTTCATGCGTAGACTGGAAGAATCCCTTGGAAAACCACTGCCCAAACTGGCAGTTGCCTATGCGGGTACGTCCACGGGAGCTATCATCGCCGCTTGCCTCTCCGAGGGAATCAAGGCGTACGACTTGTTCGACCTGTACGACAAGAACCTTTCCAAGATTTTCACAAAGTACCCTTGGTACAAGAGGCTCCAACCGAGCTGTCCTACCTACGACAACAGCAACTTGAAGAAGCTGCTGAAAGAGAAGCTTATCGGCAAGTGCAAGGACTGGTCTAAGCCTACCTACATCACGACAACCTTCATGAACGGCGAAAGCGTCGAGAAGGTCTGGGACAAGAAGGACGACCAGGACAAGTGGTTTGCCGTACTGTCTTCGACTGCTGCCCCCACCTATTTCGATGTTCTCTCCAAGGACGGAAAATACTATTGCGACGGTGGCATGTGGTCTAACTCGCCAATCATGGTTCTCGAATCTGGTCTTAAACGTGATTGCCCGAAGTGGAAGGACGTGAAGATACTTTCCTTCAACACTGGAATGGATACGCCGAACGATGACACCAAGGGAAACAGGAACTTGCTCCAATGGGGCGAGTATATCCTTGACAACTGGGTTGCACGTGCTGGCAAGAGCGACCTGTTCGAAGCACAGGCAAATCTCGGTAAGGACAACGTATACGAAGTTTCCCCGAAGGTCAAGAAGAAATACAAAATGGATGACCTGTCGATTAAGGACGAGGTCATCCGTATTTGGGACGATGAGTTCAACCGCATCGGAAAGGATGTGGTGAAGTTCATCAAGGACTAAAGCGGTGTTGGCGGAGGATATGTGACTTTCGAACACGAATAGATATCGTATCCTCGCCATTCAATCCAATAACCCATAATGTATTCAGAAAGATAACCGTAAAGACGTGGTTCTCTCTTACCTCGCATCACGTCAATGGTGAACCGTTCCAGCGTCGGGAAAAGGAAACGGGCGTAATCGTCTACAACCCTCTTGTTGCCAATGAACATGTTGCATCCGTAGTAGCTACGCTCTGTCAACATGCGGTTCATCGTATAGTCTACAAATTCAGTTGAATAGTAGTCTCTCAGGTACATTAGCCACTTGAACAGCATTTCCTTTACGATTGTGTTCGTACTAGCTGTCGGGTTGTGCTTCTCCTGTGCCATCCAAGTAAGAATGTTTGGAGATGACAGGTGGTTAAGCGACATGATTATGTCGTGAGAGGACAGGATGTTTTTGATTTTGTCTTCGGTTATGATTGTTCCAGGTACTGCGTCGTTATCGGTGAAAAAACGACGGTAATGTTCCAGTCCTATGATGTCGGTATTAACCTGTTTCCACAACTTGTACAATCCACCCAACTCACAGAAGTAACGATGGTCAAGATAACAGTTCTTCAAATCATAGAATGCACGAGGACGGCCAACATTTATTTGAACCGCTTTGATGTCAGTCCCACAAATAAGTATAAGCATTAGAGTTCCTCCCGACAGATTGTCGTTCTTTCCGCTTCGTCAATCTCGGTAAGCTCCTTGTTGAAACGGATATGCGGCTGAAGTTTCAATCTGTACTTGTTGAACAGGAGCCATGAACCGAAGGTAAATTCCCCGAAGTATCCGATATGGCGAAGCACTCTGTCTGACAACGGGTACTTGCGCATGTATGCCCTCGTGTTTGCAAACAGCCATTCGCAATACTTGTCTATAATCTCCTTCGTGGTGATAAACATGTTGCAGCAGATGAGTGCCTCGTGTTGCAACCTGTCGAGGCAGAACTTCTTGAAACCTGGCGTTCCCGCTTCAACTACGTCCAGCCATTCGTTGAACATATCCGCCTGCTTGGAAACTACAAGGAAGCTGTAAGCAGTCCTTCCTGGAGTGTGCTGGTGGAATGCCACGATTGCATCGTATTCGTCAAGGATGTCCCTTGCATCGTATCTATTGAGAATGTTGTAAGCATTTGGGTCGTAACTTCCGTTTTCCTGCATTACGAAGCATCGGCGGTAATGTTCCAGACCGACATACTTTGCCTTGCTGTGCTTGTGCATGTAGTACAGTGCGGTAAGCTCGCAGAACCAAGGATTGAACTTGTCGATGTTCGGCTTGTCGTGTTCCTCGTCAACGAAGAAGAATTTTCTGGAACGCTCCTTCTCCTGCATTGTCAAGACACGGTTTTTGGTGGAAGTCACCACGGTTATTTCCATGTCGTCGTCAGTAACTCTGTCTTCCTTCAACGGCAACGCGTGAGAAACTGGCGGGATAAGCTGGTCGTAGAACTTCTCCACAGCCTTTGTGAGCGGCTCGATGTGCGGGGGAGCGGGAAGTTCCATCGCAGGGGTAAGATGCCTGATTGCAATGCCATTGTCTTGACAGAGAATCGACATGAAGATGTGGGCGTTGTTTTCATCAAGATGGAACTCACGGAGTTCGAGAGGGTCATCACGGAGTTCGCAGTCGTACATGAACGTAAATCCTGAACCAGAGTTGGCGGCTGGATAGATGGTCTCCTGTGCGCATACGAGTTCGTAATACTTGTTCGCCAAGTTGGTGTCCTTCCTTCTCTCGGCAAGGCTGGAAATCGTTGCGATAACCTTGTCATCCTTTCGTGACACCTTGATTATGTTGAACGCTGCCGTGCATATGCTGTTGGGGAACTGCTCGTGCATCCTGTACAGGTCTTCAAGGCAGTTGGAATCGTAGTTGATGTTCGGCTGCACAGAAATGATTGGCAGAGTGTCGTACCTCTTCATTGCAATGGAAATCGGTTTCAACGGGTCGTGCGTCGGCTTCATAACGTAGGTATCGACCCTGTTCATCTCGGGAGGGGTAAAACCTTCCGTTTCGGTCTGTATGCACAAGAGTACGTCAATTTCTGGGTTCTTGTTCAATATCGAGTTGATGGTCTTTCGACATGTACTCAAATCAGTTTCAGTTACTGCAAGGACTGCTATCGCTTTTGGCATTTTTTGCTCCTGTTATCGCGATTAAAATATATTTTTGGGCCTGAACTCTTGCCAAACGAAATAAAATACGTTATATTTGGTAATATGAAACAGTATCTCGATTTACTCAAAGACATTATGGAGAACGGTGTTGACCGTTCCGACCGTACTGGTACAGGAACCCGTTCCGTTTTTGGACGCCAGTGCCGTTATGACCTCACAAAGGGGTTCCCCTGCTTGACGACCAAGAAGCTTCATCTCCGTTCAATCATCCATGAACTTCTGTGGTTCCTGAAGGGAGACACGAATATCAAGTACCTTCGAAACAACAAGGTTACCATCTGGGACGAATGGGCTGACGAAAACGGGGATTTGGGGCCCGTTTATGGATACCAGTGGCGTTCATGGCCCACCCCAGATGGTGGCCACATCGACCAGATTAAGAACCTTGTCGATAGCCTAAAAAACAACCCAGATTCACGACGTCACCTCGTATGCGCATGGAACGTTTCCGAAGTTGACAAGATGGCCCTGCCTCCTTGTCACTGCCTTTTCCAGTTTTATGTAGGCGGTATCGGTGACTCTGGTAAGCGCAAACTGAGTTGCCAACTCTATCAGAGAAGTGCCGACACGTTCCTCGGAGTACCGTTCAACATCGCTTCCTACGCCCTGTTGACGATGATGCTGGCACAGGTCTGCGGCTACGAGGCTTCCGAATTCGTTCACACCCTCGGTGACACCCACATTTACAGCAACCATTTCGACCAGGTGAGGGAACAGCTTTCCAGAACCCCGAGAGCGTTGCCGACGATGAAGATTAACCCAGACGTGAATGACATTTTCGCATTCCGTTACGAAGACTTCGAACTCGTGAACTATGACCCGTATCCTTCAATAAAGGCGCCGATAGCAGTATGATTGTTTCAATGATTGTCGCAATGACTCCCGACATGGTTATCGGGAAGGAAGGCCACCTCCCGTGGCATATCAAATCTGATTTGAGTAGGTTTAAGATGATTACTTCTGGTCACCATGTCGTTATGGGCAGGGTGAACTACGAGGATATCGGCAGACCCCTCCCTAACCGTACGAACATCATACTTACCCGTGACACGAGTTTCAAGGCTGAGGGTTGCACCACGGTTGCATCCATCGAGGAGGCAATCAGGATTGCGGAAAATGCGGGCGAAACCGAGCTTTTTGTAATCGGTGGAGCCTCTGCGTACCGTGCAGCGATGCCGTATGCCGACAAGCTGTACCTTACCATCGTATGTGCGAAGGTTGAAGGAACGGTCAAGTTCCCTGCCGAGTGCTGGACGAAGGAATGGCTACAGGTCGGAACCGATGTTCATGACCTCAGGTTTGCATGTCCTGTTCTCGGGCCAGATTCCAACGATGACTATGACACGCTGTATTGCACCTTTGTAAAGAAACGTTATCTCGACCGTACGATTGGTACTATGTCTATACTTGGCCCGTACAAGCCGACAAAGCAAGACATGTATGCGATGACGATGATGAATATGGAGGAAAAATGAATCCGATTTATGTGCTGCTCATGATGCTGTTCCTTCATATCCTGGACGATTTTCATCTCCAGGGTTGTCTTGCTAACATGAAACAGAAGGCCTGGTGGGTAAAGAATGTACCACCAGACCCGAAGTACAAGTATGACTGGATTCCAGCACTTGTCGCCCACGTAATCAGCTGGACCATTATGGTCATGCTCCCTTGCGTGCTCTTCATGGATGCGCCAGTTGCCCTCGTTGTCGCATTGTTCCTGTTCAACTGTGCCGTACACTTCTTCGTGGATGACTTGAAATGCAACCGTATGGCAATCGGCCTCGTCGAGGACCAGCTGCTTCACCTGTCCCAAATTATCTTCACGTTCCTCGTGGTATGGAAGATACCTGCAATGATGGCATAACGGAATTAAATTCAACACTTCAACAAAAGGACTACTATGAGCCACTTTACCACCTATGTGATTACAAAGACCGACCAAAAGGAAGAACTCGATAGGCTGATGCTTCCGTATCACGAATACGAATGCACGGGGCGTACCGATTACTGTGTCTATGTTGACAGGTTGGAAGAGTCAATCAAGGAATATAACGAGAACTTTTCGGACTATGAATCTCCAGAAAAATTCTTGGAAGATTGGTACGGTCTTCATCCCGAGTATATATATTCCGAGGAGCCAAAGGTAAGGCCGACCGAATCATATGCCGTCGTAAAGGATGGCCATATCGTACAGAGTTATCAGTTTACCAATCCGAATCATAAATGGGATTACTATAACCCGTATTCATGGAAAAACTGCCCGTTCCTTACCGAGGATGTTGGCGACACTGATGTGAAGGTTGTTAAAAAATCTCAAATTGACATCGACGCTTTCATGAAGGGCAAGAAGGATTACTTCACTGGTGTCTATAACAGGCTCAAACCATATTTCAAACCTGATTTTATTAGCTGGAAACAGGCACGAGAGAGCGTTGACGATGACCTCAAGAAAGCAAGGGAAATCTACAATGGACAGCAGAGCATCAAGGACATGGAGGCGGCAATCTCATCAGACGAACTTTTCAATCTGAGATGGCATGTCAAGGTGGACGATATTGCTGCTATGACCGAACAGGAGTTCGTTGATGGGAACCTTCGTGAAGCTGCACCGTTCTGGGCTTTGGTTATTCCGTCCGGCCAATGGATTGAACATGGCCACATGGGCTGGTGGGCGGTAACCTGGGATGAAGACAAGGATTTCAACAAGACTTGGATGGAAGTCTGGAAAGGCATCCCTGATGACTGCTATGTATGGCGCTGTGATTGCCACACGTAGTTTGCAAACTTGATTTAATTGGACTCAAAGAAACTGTATATGGAAAAGAGAAAAATCAAGCTGCTTGTCAGCGTAGATTATCAGCCAGAACTTCTGCACAATATTAGAGATAACTCCGATGTAGTGGTTGACCAAGTCAATGAAGAGCCGACTGACGCCGATATTGCTTTGATGGATGAAAAAATCAAGGACACTATCGAATGTGCGTTGGATAACCTGTTTGATGATGCATTTCGTTATCCAGGCCGCAAGGATTATTTGCTGAACCACGAAAACGCCATATATAAAGTTGTTAAGTGTGATGATTAACTAAATTAAATTGGAGGAAATTATGAATACCGATAAGGGAGCTATCGCAGCTGGACCTGCAAAATACAGACTAATCGACCTGTTTACCGACCTTGCTGGACGTATGCACATATACGGCCCAGACGCCGCTGTGACATTCACCGAAGGGGGATGGCGTGTGGAAAAACACAAGGCCACTCCCCCTGAACGCCCTCTGTTGGGTGTCGTCAGCGACCTTGTCGATGCATTGAAGGAAGGCTGCAAACCAGATGACATGGTGTCGTTCGATGCTGATTCTGGCTGGATTAATCTAGCTTGACAATTCACAAAAAATTATCTATGTTAACCTTCGGTACTTCAACCGAAGGTTTTTATATGGCAGTAATAGCAGTAGACTTTGACGGAACGCTGGCCCTTGGCGACAGCTTCCCAGACGTGAACAACGCCACCCCGAACACGGTTCTAATCCGTGCCCTCAACCATTTGCAGAGCATGGGCCACCAGATAGTCCTCTGGACTTGCCGTGAAAACTACGGTGGAAAACACTATGAGGACGGCCCGTATCTCATCGATGCGGTCAAGTTCTGCGAACAGTACGGACTGAACTTTGACGCTGTAAACAAGAACATTGGGGAGCAGGATGGCGAGGAAGGAACCCTTTATGGCAGGAAAATCAGCGCTGACCACTACATCGACGACAAGAGCGTAATCTTTGAACCTATAAACTGGGAAGGGTATGTGGCGAAACTTTTGCAGCGTTTCAACCCACTTTAATGGTTATTGCTTATGTACATGAGTGAAGACGAAGATTTGAGAATAGCTGGTATCGAGCAGGAGTCGTTCGTTGACGGTCCTGGTATCCGCTTCGTTGTCTTCACCCAGGGTTGCAGCCATCATTGTCCCGAATGTCACAATCCCGAGACGCATGCTTTCGGGAAGGGGCAAGTCGAGACTGCAGACAGCCTGTTGAAAATGGTCGATGCGAACCCTCTGTTGAGCGGCGTTACCCTCAGTGGTGGCGACCCGATGGAACAGGCGGTTCAGCTTCTGCCTTTCGTACTTGGTGTCAAAATGCGCAGACTGCACCTCGTGGTCTTCACTGGCTACCGTTACGAAATGCTGATGTCCAAGTTTGCCCATCCTGCGATGAAGGAGTTGCTGACCTACACCGACATCTTGATTGACGGACCGTATTTGAAGGATTTGCGGGATTTGAGCCTGACCTTCAGGGGTTCGTCCAATCAGCGTATTATCGACGTTCCGAAGAGTATTGTCGAGGGGAAGGTGGTTCTTCATGAAATCCAGTTGAAGGAAATGGAGGGCAATTTGGATGGTAGTTTCAGTTAGCGGTTTTATTTTTTCCCTTGTTCTTGGTGTTATCGGTGCTATTATCGTACTTTTGTGTACTGCTGGATTGAACTTCTTGTTTAAATTAGTTTGCAGATTTTTCTCTTGGATTGCATCTAATTTCAAAAATTGGAAAAATCGGTCTTGACAGCGTTGGTTTAATGTTTTATATTTTCTCCTGTACAACCATACAGGAGATTTTTTATGATGAAAAATAAGAACCTAATCATCGTTGACATGCAGGTGGACTTTATCACAGGCGCCCTCAGAAACCCGAACAAGGAATGGGCCCAGAAGGTCATCCAGAACATCATCAAGCTCATCAAGGAATTTGACGGCAAAATCTGGTTCACCCGTGACACGCATTCCGCAAACTACATGGAAACACAGGAAGGTAAGAACTTGCCTTTTCCGCACTGCATCAAGGGTACTCCTGGTTGGGAAATTATCCCCGAACTCCGTGACTACGTGACAGAAAACAATGTCATCGACAAGAATACCTTTGGCTTCCCGTACTGGGCAGCAATTTTGGGCGACCACGAAACTTACGCTGGCATCGAAATCCCGCCGACCGAAGTCTACCTGGCTGGAACCGTGACGAGCATCTGCGTGGACAGCAATGCCAACGGTGTCAAGACCGCATTCCCAGAAGCAATCGTTGGCGTGTATGAAAACTGCTGCCTCGACCTTGACATGGAATGCCATAAAGCCGCACTCACTGCCATGAAATGCAAGCAAATCAATATTTTGAACATCTAAACAAGGAAGCATTATGCTGCTAGATACACTAAATACAAAAATCACCGAACTGATGAAGGCTCACGACACTGTGGCTTTGACTGCCCTCCGTACGCTCGTGTCTGACATCAAGAATGCCGCAATCTCGGCACAGAAACCTGTTGACGACGCAATGTGCATTGCTGTCCTCGACAAGGCTATCAAGCAGAAGAATGAAACCATCGAAGGCTATGTCAAGGCTGGAAAGACCGACCGTGCCGACGAAGAAAAGAAGACGCTCGAACTCTACAAGCAGTACATGCCCGCACAGATGTCCGAAGACGAAGTCGTTGCCGAAATCGCAAAGGCTATCGACGCAACTGGCGCTTGCGAACAGAAGGATATGGGCAAGGTCATGAAAATCCTTACCCCCATCATCAAGGGCCGTTTCGACGGCAAGGCTGCAAGCCAGCTTGTCATCAAGGCGTTGCTAGCAAAGGCGGGTAAGTGATGAAGAATTGGGTTTACATCGGCAGGTTCCAGCCGTTCCACAATGGACACCTCGACGTTCTCCATCAGATTATCGACAAGATGGATAAGGAACATGACCGTATCATCCTCGTTCTCGGCTCCACGGGTTCTGGCAGCCCCAGAAACCCGATTGACTCGGCAATCCGTTACGACATGATTCAGAACATCCTTGATAACGACGAAGTTGTTAACAAGGCTGGTGTCCGCACTCACATCTTTATCGAAACCCTCCGAGATTCCCCGTACAACTGGACGATGTTCGGTAAATGGCTTCAGGATTCGCTGAAATCCTATTCGTTCAACATGGAAAACAACATCCTCTGCGGAATGGAGTACATCAAGGATTACGCAAACCTTGTCGGTGCACCGTTCTGGCAGGCAAAGGAAAATATCCATGTCCATGCGACAGACATCCGTCGTGCTGTTGCTGAAAAGGACGAAGAGTTCCTGAAAGCGAACCTCCCCGCAGGCATTTTCGCTGACGAAGACCTGTATCTCCGTATCAAGACCCAAATCCTTTATGCCTACAACTTGCAACTCAAGTACATCAAGGATTTGAACCCGAAGTACGCATCCGTTTACAAGACGGTTGACAACATCGTTCTCTGCGGTGGTCATATACTGTTTGTCGTCCGCAAGGATAACGGAAAGTATGCCCTCCCTGGTGGATTCCAAGACCCGACCGACCTTTCTGCACAGAAGGCAGCCGAGCGTGAACTGAGGGAAGAAACTGGATTGGATTCGTCCGAGTGGACCCCCGCTGCATCGAAGAATTTCGACGCACCTTACCGTGACCCCCGCTCTAGCGACCGTGTGAATGCTGAAACTACTGCGTTCCTGTACCGAATCAATCCGAAGTACGAACAGGATGAAAACGGTGTTATGTACCCGAAGTTCCCCGAAGTCGTCGGTCAGGACGATGCTGCAAACGCCCTTTGGATTCGATTGGACGAGGTATGCAGCAGGGACGAAAACGGTTTCCACGCAGACCACAAGAAAATCATCTTAAACATGCTCGGCCTTGAACCGAGGTTCTAAAAGGAAGGTAACAATATGCTCGACCATTGGTGCATAGAAAGTCTGCTTGAGACAGACCTGTACAAGTTCAACATGGACAACCTCTACTTCACCCAGTACAGCGACTACACCGCTAAGTGGGCCTACAAGTGCCGCAACCGCAAGGATGGCAGCATCGTGCAGTTCACTAAGGAAGATGTGGCGGAAATCAACCGCCAGATTGACCACCTCTGCACGCTAACGTTCAGCCGTGAAGAGCTTAACCTGCTCTTCTCCAAGGCTACGTGGCTCACACCCTCGTTCATGCATTTCCTGAGCATGTTCCGTCTTGACCGTGACGAGATACGTGTGACTTATGACGAAAGCACCCCGTCTCACATGACTATCGAAGCTGGTGGCGATTCGGACCCGCTGATGCGTAACACTTACTTCGAAATCTACGTCCTGGCCATCGTCAACGAAGTCTATTTCTACAACCACAACAAGAACCATGCCGAACTCGAAGCGGAAGCTATCCGTCGAATCGACCAGAAGATTGACATGCTTGCTCGTGGCGAATACTGTATCGGTCCGTTCTCCGAATTCGGTCTCCGCCGTCGTTTCTCCCGCAAGGTTCAGGACTACCTCGTCCGTGCATTTACGAAGGCCCAGAAGAGCGGTGTGCTCGGTAATTCCATATTCCTTGGCACATCGAATGTGTACCTGGCGTTGAAGTATGACGTGAAGCCTATCGGAACCATCGCCCATGAAGCGGTCGAAGCAATCGGCCAGGGAAACCCGATGTACAACCCCGCATATTCCAACCGTCTCATGATGGACGCATGGCAGAAGCAGTACAAGGGATGTAACGGCATCTACCTCACCGACTGCGTCCGTACCGACCTCTTCCTCATGGACCTCACCCGCAACGATGTCCGTGTCTGGGACGGTTTCCGCCATGACTCTGGAGACCCGTACGAATGGGGCGAAAAGATGATTGCCGCAATCCATCAACTCGGTGGAGACCCGATGCAGAAGACATTGCTCTTCTCCGACTCCCTCGATTTCGAACGTGCGACAGACCTTTATGTTCGTTTCAAAGACCGTGCCAAGGTCGGGTTCGGTATCGGAACGTTCCTTTCCAACGACTGCGGTCTGGAACCGCTCAACCAGGTCATGAAGCTTATCGAATGCAATGGCCGCCCTGTCGCCAAGATTTCCGACACCGAAGGAAAGCTCATGTGCCGCGATGCCGAGTATGTCGAATGGCTGAAACGCACCCTTGACTGGCGCCTGACCCACGGGTAAGAAAAATAAATAAAACCCCCTTGACAAAACGGCAGTCGCAAGCTCACACCCTTTAGGGTGTGGGTAAGACCCGCCGATTGCAAATGTAAGAAATAAATAACATTTCATAGACACCAAAATAGATATATTTGTTGAGTAAACGTTCTAAACTATAAGTATAGTCAAGAAATTAATTTATGGAAGCAGTAAGAAGCGAAGATACAAAGGCAAAGATTAAGGCGAGCATGGCAGAGACCCATGCCCGTCGTAAGTCGCAGATATGCCGAGTGTTCGAGCTGAAGGTTTCCATAAGGCATAACCCGAAAGCGGTGTTCGAAAAGCTGTCCCAATGCTTCAAGGAAGCGAAGTGGGTAATCAATGACATGCTGTCATTGTCCAAGGATAATCCAGACAACAGCATGTTCGAGTACAAGTACACCGAACATAGGGATGTAGTCCACTACGACAAGGACAAAAATCCAGTAACTTCTTCAATCACCTTGCCATCCGTTCTTCACAGGGCTACTGTGGCCCAGAAGAAGACGGACATTATCAACCTCGCCAAGTCCAAGAAGAAGGGTATCAAGGTAGGCGCATTGAAATTCAAGTCGGAAGTGAACTGCATACCAATAATTACTGGTTTCACAAAGATTTTGGATGCAAGCCATGTCACAATACCTGGCTTCAGGAAGCTGAAGGTGAATGGATTGCATCAGATAGAGTTTGAGGAATACGAGATAGCGGACGCCAAGCTCATCCGCAAGGCATCGGGCTACTATGTAAAACTCACCATTATGTTGCCGAAAGAACCGAGAAACCGCACGCGAAAGAGTGTCGGCCTGGACTTCGGCATCAGGAACACGATAACGACATCGGACAACAAGACCTACGATTGCAAAGTGCAAGAAACCGAGTACCTGAAGTACCTGAGCAAGATGCTCAACAGGCACAAGAAAGAGAAGGACTCCAAGCGGCGATGGAATTGTAGGAAGCAGCTTGCCCGTGAGCATGAACATGTCGCGAATATCCGAAAGGACATCTGCAACAAAATCTACCACGACCTTGTGTCCAACTACGATGTCATCTACATACAGGACGAGCAAATCAAGAACTGGCAACAGACCTGGTTCGGAAAGCAAGTGCAACACTCTTGCATGGGAGCCCTTAAACAGCGCATTAAGATGCTGGTTAAGGCAGACCGTGCATTCGTGCTGTCCAAGTGGCTGCCGACTACCAAGATGTGCCCAGTTTGCGGTGCTGTAAATACCATTGGTTTAGATGAACGCACATATCACTGCGATTGCGGTTATACTAAGCCGAGGGATTGGCATTCCGCCTGTAATGTGCTTTTGTTTGGCACGACTAAACGTGCTGAGTGCGTGGAACACGCCTCCGCTGAGGTAGCCTCCTCTATGCCTCCCAGTTCTTCTGGGGTAGCACAAGTGGCTCCGTCGAAGCGAAAACCAGAAGCTCACCGCTTTTAGGTGGTGGGTAGTTCACGACGGTTGCGATGTCGGAATGCTCGAAGTTGTTGTAGAACCGTTTGAAAACAACGTGAACTACTACAACGAAACAAACAAGCAGGCGGAAAACTGGAACCGATATACCGTAATCGACAAGTCAATGGTCGGGAAGACCTACTCTGTCTATAACGGAGTTGGGTTTGTCCCCGTTACGCCGAACAGTGAAAATATCGGAAAAAGCTCATAGACCTTGCCATGAAGGTATAAATTTACTATTTTTCACAAAAAGGACTAGATTATGATTAAATACGTCACTGCAGACATGCTCGATTTTAGCGTCGATATCCCCGATATCATCATTCACCAGACCAACTGCGAAGGAAGAATGGGCGGCGGTGTAGCCAAGTCCATCAAGGAAAAGTTCCCTAAGGTGTATGTTGAATATCTTGAATTCCTTGCACGAAAGCGTTTTAACGGTGAAAACAACCTGCTTGGACAGGTGTTTGAAACCAATGTCCGAATTGGGGATAATGTCGTCAAGTTTGTCGATGTGTTTGCACAGAACAGTTGTTCTGAAAACATTTCGTCATATCCTGATGGCAGGTTCACCAGCTATGACGCACTGCATGACGGCTTGCTTTACGTTAGAGACGTTATCGTTGAACGCTTGTATGAAAAGCGTTGCCGTCCTATCAAAATCTGGATGCCAGAAAAGATTGGTTGTGCCAAGGGCGGAGCCAATTTTGTTGTCGTCACTGCGATTATCAAGAGTTTGTTTGATGCGCCCGTGTACCAGAATATGATTGAACTCAAGCTTTTTGAAAAACCTCCGTTTGACCAGCCGAAGGTTGAAATTTCCGATACTTAACTCTCAAAAAGGATTATCCGTATGAATGCGAATTACACCCCGTTATTCAAAGTCGAAGATGAATGCGACAATCTGAAAACTCACATGTTCGAATGGTTCAGCTCCAAGGGCTTCAAGAAGGCTATCGTCGGAGTTTCTGGTGGTGCTGACTCTACAGTTTGCTGCAAACTGGCTTGTGACGTACTTGGACCAGGTAACGTATTCGCTGTCCGTATGCCGAATGGCACGCAGGCCGACATTTGCGACGCGAACAAAGTCATCGAAATTTGCGACTGTAATGAAATGACGTTGAACATCGGCGAAATGTTCAGCGCTATGAACACCCAGTTTACAAAAGCGGGGTTCGACCTCAATGACGCATACAAGAGCAATAGTCCTGCCCGTCTCCGTATGACCATGCTTTTCGGCCTGTCTGCACTGGTCGGTGCTGCCGTCATCAACACCTGCAACCTTTCCGAAGACTGTGCCTGGGGTAACTTCTCCACGCTGTTCGGCGACAATGCAGGTTGTTACGCATGCTTGCAGGGCTTCACCAAGACCGAAGTCCGCATGATTGGCGAATACCTCGGCCTTCCGCATGACTTGGTTTGGAAGACTCCGAATGACGGCATGTGCGGAAAGTCTGATGAAGCCCGTATTTCCGAACTGTCCGGCGTAAAGAATTTCACTTACGCAGAATTTGACAAGTTCATCCGTGGCTGTCCGCACTCGTTCAGCAAGTGCGATATTCAGCGTCTCATTCACGGTTACAGAATCGGTAAATTCAAGAACAAGATTGTCAACATTGACCATTACACTCCTATGTTGCCGAACACATTTGAACACATGTCTTTGACGGTAACGATATGAGTAGTCTTTGTGCAGGAGAAATATCGCTCGACGCATTCAAGTCGGTATGTGAAAAGTACCGTCTTGAAGTCGAGAAATCATCCGATGATGCGATGGGATTGTACTGTGCGGTCCTCAACGTGACTGATGACGTATTCATGCTCATTACGTATTCCGAAGAAGCGGATGACCGCAAGTACGTCAGCCTTTTCGCCAGCAACCGTAAGACGGGTGTTACGCAGCAGATAACTCGCACCCCTGCGTACTACAACAACGTCATCAGTGCAATCAGGAGTGCAAACCGAATTTATGACGACACAAAGGCAAGAGGACTTGCAGTAGTGCCGAGAATAGCAAGGAAGAACAATGATGAAGGTAATGGTAACGGGCCACAGGCCGGAGAGAATAACGGGCAGGGAACAGGAAATCAAGGACTGGCTGACGAAGCAGGTCGAGGAACTGAAGCCCAGTGATTGCATCTCGGGCATGGCTCAGGGTGCAGACCAGATTTTTGCCGAGGTCGCTTATGAAAAGAACATTCCTCTTATTTGTGCTTGGCCTTATAAGCGCAAGCTTCATCCTGTGGAGCAGAAGTATCACGACTATGCGGAAGTGAACTACATCGCCTTCCAGAAGTACCAACCCAGCTGCTACGTCACCCGTGACAAGTGGATGGTGGACAACTGCGACATCGTGCTTGCCGTCTGGGATGGAAACCCCGTTGGCGGCACGTTCGACACGATAGAGTACGCAAAGTCAAAGTACAAGCACATCTACCTGTTCCCGTGGAATCCAGAATCACTTACGGAAATCATCCCGATGGACCCTCCCAAAGTGACACCCGACGGTTTTACACTCTTCTAGGAGCGAACCATGTCGATTTTCAACAAGAAGGAAAGGGCGAATATCGCCAGAGTACGAAAGGAAATGAAGCAGACCTCGGAATACAAGGATTTGCTCAAGTTGAAGGAACAGTTTAACCGAAAGGAAATCACCGAGGCCGAGTATATCGATGCTATGGGAAAAATCCTTAACACCGTTCGTGAACCACAAGGTTCAATCAAGCTTTAAACTCAACACAATGGAGAAACCATGAACAATATCAGTCAACTCGAACAGGCAATCGCCATCCCTACAGCAATCGTGGCCGACCTCAACAAGGCTAAGGAACACATTGACGCCGACAAGAAGGACGAAGCCAAGGTGCTTATCGACAAGGTAAGCAATTTCATGCAGCAGCAGGCAGACATGGCCAAGAAGCAGTTTGAAATGATTATGAAGAGGCACGAAGAGGCTATGGAAGTCTTGAAGAAGGACAAGCACGTTGACCTCAACGACCCGTTCATCATGATGCTCAACGAAAGCACTTACAGCTTCAAGCGTCAGGAATGGGATGCTGGCATCCGCTACATCCGTGACCAGGACGGAAAGACCATCTGCCGTGCCCGTAACGTCGGTGGCCTCCTCACTGATATCGAAAAGACCGACTTGCAGGACCCGTTCCAGGCAATGAATGGTCAGGTTCCGCAGGCAGCTCCTCAGGCAGAAAGTCCAATCATCAAGGGCTAATCCGATGACCAGAAACGAGTTCATAAAGGCCTGTGAAAAGGCTGGATGCACCCTTAGAGATGGAAAGGTAATGTTCGGTGACATGGAATTCGGCACTTACACAGTGCTCGGATTCGATGTCACGGCGAGCGTTGTAGACACTAACCTGAGACACTGTTGGATGTATAACCAAGTAGACCTTAATACCTTCAAGGTGCTGCTGAAAAATACAATCGACAGTTTGTTCAGTGCCACCGGAGGACAGACAGATGTTAAGAAAGATTAGAGGTTTCTATCTGAACACGGAATTTGTTGAATCTGTGTTTCCCATAGACGAATTGAATTACGAACTCCACATGGCTTCTGGTGAAAAACACCTTGTTTCCAGGGAGATGGGTGACAAAATCATCCTCGAAATGAAGGCAAGAGATGCAAAGAAGGCTGCTGCAGAAAAGGCGCTTCCCCAGAAAACCAAGAAAGACCTTAAAGAAGTTCTTGAAATGGCTAGGAAAGTAAATAGCCCGTTTGGTAGGTAGTTAAAATGGCTGATTGGCTTAACAATATCAAATCGTTCGGCGACCCGCAACTTGAACTCCGTGCAGTGAAACTGTTCGATGAGTTCAAGCAGATTGTCATCAAGGCTGGCGTACAGAATTATGACGAATATGCCGAAAACCTGTTCGACCGCATCATGCACCTCTTCAAGAGCACCGAGAGGGTGTACACCGTCGGCCCGCATGACGGCGTAATCGACTCGTTTTTCGCAAAGTACAGGTTCCTGAGCAATTTCGAACCGTGCACGGTCGTGTACGACGGAATGACCTATTCCTGTTCGGAAGCTGCATACCAGGCTGCGAAAACGACCGATGTGTCGCTCCGTATAGCGTTCACGACGATGAACGGCTCCAAGGCTAAATACGCTGGTCAGAAACTCACGTTGCGACCCGACTGGAACGAAGTCAAGGTTGACGTTATGTACGAAATCGTGAAGGACAAGTTCAGCCGCAATCCAGAACTGCGTGTAAAGCTCCTCAATACGGGAAACATTGAACTAATCGAGGGAAACTACTGGGGCGACAAGTTCTGGGGTGTCTGCAACGGGGTTGGCGAAAACCACCTCGGCAAGATTCTGATGAGAGTACGAAAGGAACTTTCCGAGATTCGCGACTGATATGGAGGGCATTATGAATTTTAAGGCGTTCTGCTTGGTGAATATCCCTATATGCTTTGCTGGGTGTGCCGTGCTACTTATCCTGAAAAAGATGATGGAAGTTGATTTTGGTATCATCCCGTTCGTTATCTGGGGCATTCTTAGCGAAGAGATTTCAGAAGAATTATGCAACAAGTTCAATTGGTTTAAAAAGTAACGTTCTGACAATCACGGATATAGATATGATACATCCTCCAATAGACTTTGATAGTGTGGTATATTATTTTGGGCCTAATAAAGGATGGCTAATATCCGATGGTGCTGCTGGGTATGCATTAGTTCTAACAGATGATGCCCATTTGAATGAGTGTATCATATCCGAAACATTTGATAGTGACATAGACGCCAAATATTTTCTCAAACATGAAACTGATTTCTATATTCGTGAAGATATACCTGAGTGGAAACTATCAGAGCGTTCCAGTAAATGGTGGAATAACAGGAATATAACTTAATTATGGACGAAGCTCACAGACTAAAAGAGCTGGGTCGTGCACTGAATGAGAGGATTAATGGGCGACAAGAACTGGGCTCACGAGAGCGGGATTGACGACTTGTTTCACCGTCACGACCCTAGCACCCCGAAACACAACAAGGGGCGCAAGCGTCTCAGACGTGCCGTGAAACGTAGGGAAGCTAGGCTCGTAATGAAGCAGGTTGATGACCTGACACCGACAGCAGCCGAGGATGCCGCCTATGAAGATATCCGCAGCCGTGACCGCTGTCTTGATGAAATGTCTATTTTTACAATAAACGATGAGAGGCCACCATGGCTCTAACATACAAACCCGAGACAACACAGAAGAAAATCGCCGAGTTCAAAGAATTCTTGAACGACTTTACTGATATCCTGTACAAGAAAAACTACGTACCCGATAATATCTATGGACGAGACAAACTGTACAGGGTATTCCGTGAGGTGAAGGATTGGCTCAAATGGCAGAAAACCGAAAAGGAAAGTGAGCGTATCTTCAATGAAATCAGGAATGTGTTAGAGCGTGACTGTGAGAAATGGGGTATTCCGAACCATGTGGACAAGGATACTTTCTGTGCGTTGTTGCATCTTGGCGAAATTACCGAGAAGCTTATCGACGGTACGTATCACCTTGCAAAGGAGCTGGTTGCACCGAACGCTCCGTTGGACCACCTGGACATAATGGGTCATAACCAAGGGTTCTACATTATTGTGGCGAACAGTGATGGCGAACAGGTTGATAATTGCCGTTGGTTGCAATACAACAGTTGGACCGAAGACAGGTCTGGTGATTGGGGCGATGACGAGTAATGACGAAATCCGCATCAATCCGATGCGGGTTTTTCTTTATTTGGCAAACAGGACTCCCACATTTTGCACTCGGCATCGAGAAGAAGGCGGGTGAACGCATTAGGGTCACTGTTAGTTAGCATCAGGTGGGTGTCAACGGGGTTCAACTCAATGTTCATATCGCATCCTCAACAAGATTAAAATATATTTTTGCTATGGGTTGCCATAAATTCTAAATTTATGTATTTTTCAATGGAATACTTTAATAGGAGTTTCCACCATGAGAATTTTGAAAGTTTGTGCCGATGCACGTTACACCGAGGATGCCGAAATCCTCAATCCAGAGACTGGTGTGTTCGAAGAAGACAAGGAAGCGAAGATGCCTTGCCTGAAAGGTTCCTGCTGGTGTCCAGAAATCAATCCAGACACGGGTGTCATCACCAACTGGCAAATTGGTGTCGAGGCCCGTCTGCATTACAAGGTGGTTGACTGCTTCTCGGCAGAAGTCTTGGTTGACGGCAAAGTTGTCGCCAAGGTGGAGAACGAGTACGTACCAGACTGCATGTGCCCTGCTGACGAGGGATATGGCGACTACATCGACATGAACGTGCGTTCCGACGGTTCCATCGAGGGATGGTCCTGTTCCGACTTCGAGGACTGGCTTGCAAATATTGGTAAGGACGAGGAGGAATGATGTCGTTAGATATCATACTACACTGGGGAAAGGGCCGTGGGCGTAAGTCCGACAGCCGCAACATCACCCACAATGCGGGGAAGATTGCACAGCATGTCGTCCTGCATGACTTTCAGGGCGAAGGCACAATCACCCTGTACGATGTTCTATGGAACCATGCCGACAAGAAGAGGAAAGCGGGCGAACTCATCGATGACCTCATGCACGGGTTGCGTATCATGTCCGATAACGCCAAGAGGTTGAAACGCTACGAGACGACCATCAAGCGAGAGCCTGAAATGATAAACGGTAAGATGGTTATGAAGACGCTTCCACCTGAAAAATGGTACAAGTGGGGAAGCTTGGAAGAAACCGACCGATACGGTAGGCGCTTTGGTTTAATCCCGTTTGTAGAAGAAATTCTCATCCTTTGCATCAAGCATCCTGATGCCGAGGTTGAATGGAGTAGATGATGGATAAGAAAGAAATTGAACATTGCTATATGGTGACATTTGCTACACCTAGTTATAGTGTAACCATGCAGGTTATTACTGCCGATATTGGTGCTCGACTATATGATACAATAATGTCTGAAATATTAAAGGCTGGTAAGGATTTGGAAGGTAAAACCCCTGATTCAACTATAGTTAAAATGGTGTTTGATTGTGGCGTGTATACCCCAGAACGGAACGAGTCGGAAATGGAGTAGATGATGGATTGGGGTAATATTTTCATAACCTCGCTGTGGACATGTGTCATATCTATGTTTGTCTGCGTGCTGTTTCACCACATCGCAGATGCCTTCTACCTGACGCACCTTAAAGCGGCGAAGGTTTTGAATGCCATTAGCACGGCATTTTTGTGCATTTCTGTCATATCCTGTTGTCTTTCAATTTGTATCTCAGTTGCCTCCTGAATATAAACTGAAGGCATGAACAGGAAGGCACTTTTTGAAGAACAGCTCGCAAAGGCGGGCCTGCCATGGGCGATGCGGGATATGGTATCCAAGCTCCACGACACTTGTTTCGAGGACGAGGATAAAATGAACCCGTGCATCGACGAGAACGGGTTCTACAAGGACCCTATGGCATGTGACATCGACACGTTGAAGCAGGCGTGGGAGAATCCATTAAGGCAGGACGACAACAAGGTCGAAATCAAGGAAATTGACGGACCTACCCACGACAAGCCGATGGGGTTCTACCAGGAAGTCAAAACCCAGCAGGAAAAGGACGACGAACAGTACGCTGATGACCCTCTGTACCAGTTCTCCAAGCGCATCCGTCACGAGTTCAACCGTCAGAGCCGTTACAGGCTTCCGTTCAGCGGCGATTACCAGATGAACTACCTTGTCGGGCCAGAGATTGACGACCCTGACCCAAAGAAGCGCATGTTCGACGACTATCCGAAGACGAAGCAGTTCATGAAAGACCACCTTGGATGGCTATGTGGGCACATCGCTTCTAGCTCTATGGCTGAATACATGGGTGGAATGGCCAAGATGGTCATTGGAGGCTGGCGAATTCACCTTATTGTGGTCAAAGACCCAGACTCGTCCCGTGTTGATTACTGCGTATATGGAGGCCCCAGGCTTTACATGAAGCTCGGAACAATGTACGATGGCGACTACATTGCTTCCAGCGATACTGACGACGTGGAAGAAATCAAGATGATTTGCCACAAGATTCTGCAGGATGCTTACGGCAAGGCTGTGCAGGAGCAGTTCAAGTCCAACCGCAGAAGCAGCCTCGACTTGTAACATACATATCGTGTGAAACATTTGTGTGAAACATTCAATGAAATGTTTCACATTTTTTTATTGAAAATATTATCGATACCACTTGCCAAATCTCCTCAAAATGGGTATATTTATCAAAAAAGTTTCATTACAAGGAGAAACCTATGTTCGGTATCGAACCTAATCTTGACAAAGTTTTCGGTGGAATGTTGAAGCCGCAGCAGCAAAAGCTCGTTGACTATCAGGCATACCGTCTCGAACGCGACAACATCCGTTATACCCTCTTTGGCCGCAGGGTTGAAAACAACCCAGACAAGTGGCACCGTGATACTCGCTTCTTCTTTGACCGCAAGTCCATGACCATCATTCCTGAAATGAGCCCGTACATGGATGTCCTCGATGCCAAGTTGTTCCCAGACACTTTCAGGTATTACGGAATTCAGGCTTAACCGTAGGGGGAAACCATGTGTGAAGTACATGAATTCATGAGCGCTTACCCTTACTATGACGAGAGCAAGTGGCGTTGGGAGATTGCCAATCCTAACAAGGATAACGAGCTCTTCCTGCGCTATCGGGCCCGTAAGGGAATGAATAAGGACAAGCTGCCGTTCTTCGATTCAATCGAGAAGGACGCCGACCAGTTCGGCATGCGTTCGTGTGCCTTTACCGACATATTCGGTATAACCTGGAAGGGCGAGAAAGGTTGTCACATGGTTTCCGACGACCCCGACTACGAACAGCACCTGTACTACTACGACGAGGAAAGCGATGAGTACCTTGTCTCCGACGAGTACACGCAAGATAATCCTCCCGCTGATTTCGTCAAGCTGCGTAACCCGAGATGGGATATGTGGGTTGATGTCAAGAACATCAAGACCCTTGAATACAAGTGGATAAAGGACAATAACCACCTGTTCAAGGATTCCGTATTCCATGCGGATTATGGAGATGGGGCAAAGCTGTCGTTTTACGACGTTATCGGACTGATGTACGGCCTGAAACGTCTTCGCCCAGACCTCTACGATGGCATCCTTCCAGAAATTGAACGCCATTTCGAGAACCTGCGTGATAACGAACGTCCCGAAGTCAGGGAGTTCTGGCCTGGGATGACCGCTCGTGAGTATTTTGAAAAATGGAACAATGCCAAGGACTACTCCGAAAAGACTGGTGAGCCAATCCTTACTGACGCCTAATTAAAGGAAACAATATGAAAACGATTCGCAACTCGGTTTTTGAAACCAATTCCAGTTCCTGCCATGTGGTAACTGTGCTTTCCGACTACGAAATGGAAAAGTTGAAGAACAACGACCTTCTGCTTGATATCCAATTGAGCCAGGGTTCAAAGACTATTACGACGCCAATAGACGATAGGCAGCTTCAGTATGAAATTGAACGATGCCTGTTTGTCTATGACAGCCATGGTCAAGTCAACTATATTGAGCTTGACAGGAAGACTGTTGAGGCGTTGAGTAAGGAACTTTGGGATTTGTTTATCTCAAACATGAAAAAACGAGTCGATGGTCTTGAAGACAAGGTGAAGGCCATTGTCAAAAAGTATTCTACCGATGAAAACTTTATCGATTCAGTTTGGTCTCGTGTCGAAGGATTTGCCTCTAGTATAAATGTAGAGTACATTCTTGAAAGAATGCAGAAGTACGAGATGGCGAGCGGTGACAACATGAATTTCAGCTGCGTCGAAATGGAGTGCTAGTAATGAAATTCAGGTCAGATTACAGTGAAGAAAGCAAGGATTACCTCGTCGTTTGGGGGGTGTACTTTCATGGCAAGATAGAGAAGGCCCTCGGGACCGACATAGCCTTGATTGCTAAGGCTGATGCCGAACCGTTCCGACTTCTTGTAAACGAATCCGATGGTATCGATAGGATGAAGGTCGAAGTCGAAGGGTATCCTGGTAAAGCCGTGCTTTATGCATGGAAAGCAAGCATGGGGCTGCCCATGGTAGCAAACCCTTCGTTCGAGATGCTCCAGTTCAGGGGTCTCATCGTAGACCCTTCAGACAAGAAGATGCTCGCTGACGCAAAGAAAAAATTCAAAGAAAAAAGGCAGTTTTTGTAATATGTGGAGTTTGGTCATTTTAGCGTTCTGGTGGATGCCGCAATCAAGCGATGCTGCAACTTCTGTAACTGTCCCTGGATTTAGTTCCAAGGCGGCGTGTGTAAACGCTGGCGAACAGTACATCAAGGATGCTGGAACGGAAATTAAGCTTAAAAAGTCAAACGGTTCTACCCACGACCGGTCGGTGTATTACAACTATCAATGCATAGAGGTCAAATAATGAAAAAGGAATTTACAATCGAAGATGCAATCGCGATGTACACCAAGTCTGCGGAGGAACACCCTAAGTTGAAGGACATGCACAATCAGGTTGCCGAATGGTTGAAGGAACTGGTCGAGCTGAGAAAGAAGGTGAAAACTCCAAAGAAGAAAACCGTCTACATGGTTCATCATATTTATGCCCATGATATGAGCGTCGAACACCGTTGTGTCTATAAGGGAACCGATGCGGAAAAGGCTTTTGAGAAATGCTACGAGTATTTCGCCAATAGCGTCACTGATACCCGAACGGACTATAATTACCCGTTTGACGACGAGCATTATACCGAGAACGCAAACAAGAAGTTTACTGGTCTCGAAATCAAGTCTTTGTTCATCGACTGGATTAGAAACTCGATTAAGAACAAGAAATCCATCCAATACAGTTCTCATGACGATTCTTTGTGGGACGATTACGCAGATGGCGAAGAAGGCGGATTTGAACTTAGTGTCACCGAAGTTTAACATGTAAACAAAGGAGAAACATCCTATGCAATTCGAACTTACCTACACAGTACGCAGAAGGTTTGAAATCCCCGATGGCGCCTCTGACGAGGAATACGATGCCATGAAGGACACCGTAATCACTGGCATCGTCGGTGACAAGTCCAACAATGCTGTCGAAGGCACTGTCAAGGTTGTACGCCTCGATACTCCGCCTAAGGAACAGCCACCGTACGAAAGAAACCTGGACGCTGTTGACTGATATGAAAGGGAACACAATTACGGCTCGGGGGATAATCGTCTCCCCGTACAGGAAGCCGAATGTATTTGACCGCATACTGATGAAAATCAAGCGGCTTTTCGGAAGGCCGAAGAAGTTAAAAAACAAATGGAGTGCAGTATGAAGAATACACTTATCGTGAACCTGTATGGCGGCCCAGGAACCGGTAAAAGTACAGGCGCTGCCTATATTTTCTCCAAGTTGAAGATGGCTGGAGTTGATGCCGAGTATGTGACCGAGTTCGCAAAGGACAAGGTCTGGGAAGGCAACGCTGAAGTGTTCAACTGCCAGTTCTACATCACTGGAAAGCAGGCTTTCCGCATCCACCGTTGCTTCGGCAAGGTCGATGTGATTGTCACTGATTCTCCCATCCGCCTCGGTGCAATCTATGCTGCCCGTATCGGTCTTCATCATCTATCGATGGCATGTATCGAAGAGGCGGACAGGTACAATTTCCATTCCCTCGATATCTTCTTGAAGCGGGTCAAGCCGTACAACCCGAACGGTAGAAACCAGACCGAAGAAGAGTCGAAAGGAATAGATGAAACCATTTTGAAAATGCTCAAAGACCAGAACGTAGTCTATCACACCTTCAATGGCGACATTGATGGTTACGACAAGATTGTTAACGTAATAATGGGGCAAATCGATGTCACAGCAGATAAGATTTCAAATACTTAAATCTGTATCGGGTCAGGAATACCAGTTGGCAATCAATGGTGTCCTCCTGAACGGAAAGCAGCTTGACGGTAGTTCCATATCGGTTTCTACCGACATGCTTGCTTCTATGTTTAGCATGTCAGAACTTTCCGAGATGCTTGAAAGCAAGAAACGGTGCGAAGACTACACGAAGCAGATGTTTGTCAGCAACAGGGAGCTTGCCGAATGGCTTAACGCCAAGGAAGGGCGACGTTGCGTCGTTGTTTATCCTCATCAACTGATTAGGGAAGGGATGTCATATAACGAATGGAATTACACCGAGGAAACTGCGGATTGCAATGCCTCGGCAGGTTTCCAGATATTCGTTGTAAAGGAAGGCACCTGTGTGCTGGAGTTCCTTACCCGTAAGGTAATTGGATTAGATTAAAGGAGTTGAATATGTCTTTGCGTAAACTTCGTTACCTAAAAATGACGCAGTCGGAATTATCATTCGCCATTCACTATTTGCCGAATAATGCAGTATGTTTCGATGACGCCCCGTCCGGGCTTCTTGTAACATTTCTTGACATTTATCTAAGCATCCGTTTCTACAAGGATTTGGATGCTGGTGACAACAAGATTTATCTAAGGACAGAACTCTACACCAAGACCAATTTCGGTGAACCGCTTGTATTTGGACGTGTAATGGACTCCGAGGTAAAGGACGGAGACAGGATAGCGGCAATCCGCACCGCGATAGAGATGGGGAAGAATTTCGACATTGCATTTGGGTATGAACGTCAACTGATTCGGAGTAATTATGAGACAATCAACCTGGGCTGAACTGGAAAGGAGCTTATATGAACGTGAAGTTGAGCAAGAATGAAATTATCGACCTGATTAAGTCAGTTCCGCTGGCTTACCGCAGGTATACACCAGAACTCGAAATGGCCGGCGAATGGAGCTACAACATGGATGGACCCACGACGTTCAGCTGGTACACAAAACACCTTCTTGCTTTCAGCGAGGAGGAACTGTACGAGTTCTACCTGAAATTGAAGAACGGCGAGTTCTATCTTCCTGACCCGCCGCAGGAAGATAAGCCGTACAAGGCTGTGGAAATGCCGATACTCAGAAGGGCTTTCCCGAAACTGCGGGCATAAGGAGGAAACATGAGGCCTAAAAACTGGGTTGAACTGGGTCAGGGAGAGGAAGTTGAATTCGATGTCCACTGCAAGATGAAGAAGTGCTGGGCAAATGAGTTCCTGTCCCTGTTGAAGGACATGCAGCGCCTTGGTGAAATGGGCAGCAGCAGGTTCCGTGGTATGTACTGCGATGGCGACGGTGATTTCAGACCGAAGTTCACGCATAACTTTAAGGACTTTGTTGAAACATCACCCAGAACTGACACGGACGATGAAAAGCTCCTGTTCTGGGACGCGGGGTAGATTATGTGCGATTCCAAGTACAAAGACTTTCTTGAACAGCGTCATCCTGAACTCCTGAAGGAGGCCGAGGATTTCTTCGACGTGAGTGACCGTGGGACATGGGAATATGTGTGTAAACTGATGCCAAAACTTGCCGACTTGCCGCATGAGAAAATTGCCCCCGACACGATGAACCGTGACTTTGGCTGGTATGTGTATAGGAAAGTGACTGTAGGTGGACGTACGGCCAAGGTTGGAATTAGGCTTTGGGTACATGCTCACAAGATTGTCGGCCAGAACTGGACCAAGGTGAAACTTAAAGACGATGAACACTACATCGAATTTTATACTTGTTTTGACAAGGGTTCATGCAGCTGTTACCAGACAATGACCAACTTGCCTGGAATGTCAGGTTCAAACGGAAACGGAAAGAAATTCCCTGTCGATATCCCGACCAAGCGTGAACTAATTTACAATTATCTAGGGCTTTAACCATGATTGATAACGATACCGAATACCTCGCTTTGAAGAAGCAGTGCAACAACGGTTTGTACCAGTTTTCTCAACCGTCTGGTTACGACAAGAGCAAGTGGAAGGATGCACCAGATACTGTGAACTGCCCTCGATGGATATTCAGCGAGGAATATGCGTTGACACAGAAGGATTTCAAACTGAGTTGGCATACCCCGTATGTCATTGACGGCGGCATATCCTTCCATGCCGAAATTCATGGTGACAGCCTGGAAATGAAGACAATCCAAGACGGAATCGTGGAACTGGGTGTGATTGACAGACAGTCGTTGAAGCTGGAACGGTTCCGCAACCGCATGATTTGCATTCAGGTCGATGCCAAGGTCAAGTACGAGGAAGGCAAGTTCGATGACGGGCCTGGAAAGATAAATGTTTCCTTCTTCGACGACCCAGAGTACATCCTGTGGCAGGTGCAGTATTTCGACTACATCGCAAACGACGAGATGTTCATCGTTGTCAAGGCAAGGTCGAAGAACGAGGCGAAGGTAATCGCATGGAACCATTCGTGCTACCGTAATCACAACATAGACCCCGAAACATTCAAGGCATGGGAATACGATGGACCGTACATCATCTCCCGAGACCCCAAGTTGAGTGACGATGTGATGAAGACGCAGATTCTTCTCTGTGAAGAATACGACAAGAAATATGGGTGATAGGAGTAGTTATGCCAAAACGTTTCTGGTACAGTTTTCTATATTGGGCTAAGACAGGAAAGCGAAGCTGGGGTTACATCCTCAGCAAGCGTGATTACCACCATGCCCTCGACCGTTATCGTCAGAAACAGGTCCTTAGGACGGAACGGAATGAGATGAACAGCCGAGACGAGGATTAACTTATGCAAATTCAGAAACCGAGAAAAGCGATACCACCAAGGGTTATTCAGTACAAGGTGCGCCACTTTGGCACTCTTCAAGGTTGGCTGAGAGAACTGAACCTGGACCACGCCCCTGTAGAAGTCAAGGAAGTTAGGCAAATCGCTTGCTATAACGCAGTCAGGGTCGATGTAGTGTGTCACGGAGTTACCCTTGCCAGATTTATGAAGATGAACTCAGGGTATTCCAAATGTCCATACATACTCACTGGCCTCAACAGGGCTGTACCGCAGTTTGAACGTGACTGGGAAACGGGCAAGCTTCGTAAAGTTGGTGTATGCACCACGCAGATACTGGATTTCTACTGGGGTGGAGGCATAGGTAAAATACTTTCTGATGAACCTACCGTAAAAGACATTGCCCCTCTCAGGAAACGTCTTCTGGAAGGAGTTGACCGTTTCCGTCGTACCCTTCCACTCAGCATCGTCGCCTGTCAGCTACGGGAGAAGGAAACCCATTTCACACCGAAAGAGTGGGACCTGATTAAGGCCGCCCATCGCAATCCCAAGTATGCCCTGCGGATGATTTCTTCATTGAAGAAAGCCTAGTCGGGCAGGATATTGACAAGTACATTAAATTTGTCTATATTTTATGAAAAAAAGAGGTAAATCATGGGTGTAGACTACAAATGGGGCGGAAGCGCTGGAGGAACCCGTTTTGGACAAGAGATTGACCGTGTCGCCAAGCTATTCGGCGGCAAACGAGTCGAGGGAAGCAAGGGGCCCAATAAGTTCGGTCTTCCAGACGGTACAAACCCGTGTGTCGTGAAATTCTTCGACCACCTGTACGGCCCGCTGAGCATCGAAGAGACCAAGGAAGTATGGAATGAATTCCAGAAGCATCCTGAAATCGAGAAAATCATGCCTGATATGTGGAACGAGTTCAAGTGCGACGCCACGTACGGCGAAGGTTTCGAGTTGAGTTACTAAAAGGTGGGTTTCATGGAAAACAGTCTGTCGAGGCAGTTCCATACGGCGGTTATGGCATATTTCCCATGCACTAGAATTTCCGAAGAAAACGGAACTCTCAAGGCAACATGGGAAATCAAGCCGAATTACCAGTATTCCGTACCGATAGAAAAACGTAGAACCCTTATAGATGCGGGGTTATGCCCATCGATTTACTCTCCGTTTCCAATGCTGGTTCCATACGAGTTTGAACTGGCTTTCGACACGGTTACTGCACGAACTACTATAACCAGATATGTCACTGGTTATAGCGATTGGCCGCCCAGGCAACTTGATGGAATATCGGAACTGGTCAATTTCCTTTCTCATGTACAACGCTCGGATGTTTACCATTCGGTTATCGACTATACTATGTTTCCACAGAAGATTTTGACCAGGGAAATATTTGATTCACGTAGAAGGATAAAAGATGACGGAGAAGAAGGAAACCATCTGGGGTGACGAACCCGTAGAATATGCCGTGCTTGATTACGGTAAGTTGCGGTTCGACCGTGTGTACCCTCCTTCTCTACCTGGGGACACGGCTGCCGACTGCATCCACCGTGCGATGGTCCGTCTGACAGGAAACAGCTATTTCAAGAACGACGAAACTGGTGAATACGACCTGATTCCATCGGATGCTCATTACCAGTGTTTCGGAACGATTCCAGCGATAGATGGCGGCTTCGTAATTCCATACATCGACCGAAAGTACATTAAGCGTTTCGGCCTATTGGATTTTGGACGTGCGTTTTCAGAGATGCGTAAGCGTGAAAAACGGCTGTACGAACTGGTTAAGTTCGATGTGCCGAAGTGCTGGAAGGCAGATGAAACTGAATCTAAATAAAGGATGATTATATGCAGGCAAAATCGACGATACAATTCAAGTTTGAGCCTAACAAGGAATACAAATGTCCAAAGGACAAGATTGATGCCTTGGTCGAGTTCATCACAAAGCATGTGCAGGACTGTCCAGCACACTGGATTATCATGTCTCCAGACCTGGTGTCCGTGCTGATGACGGCGAACGTGTTTTCTCCGAAGCCCGTTGTTTCAAAAGCCGATGAAACAGGTAGGGAATTCGTGTTCCAGCCAACGCACTCACAGGTTACACTGAATCTTTACGCATGCGACGGTGAGATGAACGCAGTGGTGTTCCCCGACTATGCAGACAGCCTCCACATACTGAACTGTGGGCATCCAAATGACTTCATCGGAGACATGGACCCTGAATTAGTCTTTGGAAACCTCAAAAATATCAAAATGGAAAGGAGAATAATATGATTGAAGACAAGGAAGCGTACAGGGCAAAATCTACCGAGCTTTTTAACAAGAAGGAAGACCTGTTTGAAAGTCTCAGTTCTGTAAATGCCGTCAGTGAATTGATGAAGAAGTACAAGGTTGTCTACTTGTCCGAATTGAAGGCGAAGCTTGAACAGGAATATGATGCTGCCGAAGATGAGTACGAGAAGTACACCAAGGAAGAAAATGACACGTTTGACGAAATATGCAAGAAGTTCGGCTCCAACCAGATTGAATGCTGGTTTGCTCAGGGTCATGACATCATAGACCTTGTACATTCCTACCTGCATGGAGAACTGAAATGAGCAAAGTACACGAAAACAATGGTTGCGAACTCTTTGACAACTACCTTGCCGCAAAGAAGGCGTTGAATACACGTATCAAGCAAGTTCTTGATATCCTTGCCAAGTTCAATGCGTTGGACGTTATTCCGTCCGAAGCTGCACGGCTGGTCGCACAGGAAACGACCCAGGTTTCCAGCCACCAGTGGAGATACAATTCAGGCCATGAAACAATCTATTGCGAACATAGCTATGGACACCGTTCGTATGGGGCTTTTAAGAAGTGTACGGTGAAGGTTCCTGTCAAGTACCTCAACATGACAGACGAGGAAATCACCAAAGAGAACAGGGACGCTGCAATTGCCGCACTGGAAGCGAAGAAAGCCGAGATTGAGGGACGGATTGAAGAGAAGACAAAGTCTATGCGGAATTCCCTGAAAAAGATTGACTCGGAGATTGACTCTTTGAAGAAAGGGGATGAATAGATGCAGGACCAGACGATTACATTCCACTGGCGTACATTCGAGGAAGAAACGCCGCAGCCTGAAAAGGATATCCTCGTCAAGACCCCAGCTTCTCCCCTGTACTGGTGGACACGCACTGCTGTCTACGGGAGGCACATGCAGTTAGCTTACCGTACATACCTCAGCGAAGCTAAGAGGCAGGGACTGTTGTGGTGCTACTGCTACGAAATAGACGAACAGGCGCCACCCGATTGGGATGGCGTCTATAACCACGGTGGACGGAGAACGGACAATCAGTCGTCGTAATCGTCAAAGAACAGGCCGTACTCCCTCATCCATGCACGGGCCCCGATTTGTTCGGCCCGTTTTTTCATTTCCTTCACGTTGAAGTTGTATACGTCCCACCAGGGGATTTCGACAAGGAGAAAACTGGACTTTGCGCCCATTGCCTGAACGCACAGGTAGTAGAACTCGTTGTCCTTCCCGTTTGTTGCCGACGAGATGATAATCTTGCTGTTGGAACTCTTGCTGTTCGCGGCCATTGTCATCATTGTCGGGAAAAACGACTTGCATACTTCTTGCTGAACTGATTTCGTAGCGAAGGCGAAGTCGTCTAGGAACAGGTAGTTTACCGTGAGGCACTTGATGTCGCCTACGGTCCTGTATGATGTGGCGACGATTCTCGCGTGGTTGCTCTTGTTCCTTATTTCGTGCTTGGCGTACTTGATGTTCAGGCCTTCGTCGAACCATTCTTGCGGCAGGTTCTTCAAGGACAGGGTGAGCTTGGCTATCAGGTCGCCTGCCCGTTCAGTGGATGTCGAAACAAGGGCTATGACGCAATTTGGTTCGAACAGGAACTTGTGCATGAGGAACAGCAGCACTTCCGCAGTGGAGCCAGACTGTCTCGGCTGTTTCAGTATCATGTTCGTCTTGTTGCCGCAGATTGGGGGAAGTTGCATCAGGGTCAGAACCTTCCGCTGGTATCCCCTTGTCGAGAGACGGACTATGCCGTCCTTGTTCTGTACGTAGGTGAATTTCGCAAGGTCGAAAATGTTGTCCTTGCACTTGATGAAGTCATTTTTCATATTTTACCCCGTGTGTTTACCAGTAGACGGAATTGCCGACTGGCCGAAGCATAATTAAAGTATATTTTTCCCAATTCGGTTGACAGGAACTGTTTTTTATGCTATATTTCCGACGAGGTTCATATGAAAATCAAACTACCTAGAATTTACCACATCCTTCGCCACAAGTTCTGGAGCTTTGCCTCCCGTAACTGGCGTGGATGCGAATACTGTAACGAGGAAGTCATCATCAAGCTGCTTGGAGGAGATGTTGACTCGCCAGAGAAACCGATGGGCGACAAGTTCAACCAGCTCCTCGACAGCGTTCCTATCAACGGGAACAAGAGGAACATCGCCTGCTATTTCTACCCCAGGCGTGGATGCATCGAGGTTACCGAGGTCGATAAGGACATGAAGATTACCCCGTTGGAACACATCTTCGTCAACAACTGCCCAGAATGTGGCAGGGCCCTCCATAAAATCCGTTTCAAGAAGAAGGAGAAGAAGGATGACTGACGCAGAAGCCGAACAGTATTCAATGCCGCTCGTCATCCCCGCAGGAAAACGCAAGATTGCCCCTCCACCGTGCCGTGTAGTGCCGATGCCGTACTCGTTAAACCCTGGTAAACAATACCGTAAGACAAGGAGAAGAAAATGAGCGTTTCGTTTTTCCCGACTGTTCCGTACCCTGACGAAATCGGGGTAAACATGACGTATTCATCCTTCGGTGAAGTCAGGCAAATCCTTGCAGGGCTCATCGACAAGGAGTTTGAAAACCTTATCAAGGAAGCGTACAGCGAGAATTTCCCGTCGGATTTCTACACCCGTTACGACAAGTGCTGTGACCGATTGAAGGAAACCGTTGGTGAAGGCTTCTTCGAGCTGTTCAACCAGAGCGACTGCGAAGGCGAGATGGACAAGGATGCCTGCAAGGACTTCATCGCAGCAATGAAGGACAAGGACCTTAACGAAATCAAGTGGGACTACCGACGGGGACAGGTGGAGAACATGCTGAAAATGATGCAGATTGTGGTGGATTCCCCGAAGGAAGACGCCGTTTTCAAGTGGTGGTGAATATGCGTAACATGCTAATTGGATTCGTTTTAGGTATCATGATGTGCGTCCTCCTTGGCAACGCCGAGCATCATCCCCGCAGGATTTCTGGCAAGCTGCCATACCATCCATATATGGAAAGTAATCCAACCTCATGGGGATTGGATTATACACGGGAAGTCATTGAAAGCAACACGAAGGTTCTCTTGGAGAACCAGGCGAAGATTTACGGCCTCATCTATGACAGGTGCGGTTCAAACAGGGATTAAATATACACATGCACTTTAAACAAGAATTCAAGTTCAGGCTTGGCGACAGGGTTATCTACAAGGACCCGACATCAGGTGAAACCGAAGAAGTCACCATCCGTCAGCGAACCCTCAGTATAGACAAGGACGGACAGAAGGTGTCCTATGTGTGCAGGGAGAATTACAAGCATGTCTCCTACTGGGATGAAATGTCCGAGGAGAACCTTTCCTTTGCTGGTGAAGAACACGGAACGGACGTGGTTGAGGGCGACATCCTTGACGGGCTAGGTGAACATCTCGAAATTGGTGACACCGTGTTCTATAACGTGTATTACAGTGCCAATGGAATCCGTGTTGAAGACCGTGTTCCGAACGTCGATTTTACCTTTGCAAACGAGTTTGAAATAGACCACTTCAAGATTTACTGGTATATCGACGTAGGGTTCAAAGACGGTAAAGTGGTTGACAACGTGCATAAAGTGCATTACGACACGCATGTACACGGAAAGCTGACTTTCGAGGCCCTGACTGTTGGCGAGAAACGGTATGGAATGCCAAAAGGATTCCCGTTGCAGGAATGGGCTAGGAGTACCCATAAGAGCATCGGCGAGAACTTCGCTCAGGAGTATGTCGCCGCCTTGGACAGGAAGGGTTACGAATTGACTGGAAAGGACGATGCGAAGACGGCATGGAAAACACGGGACGAGAAAGAACACACTTTCTATGTAATCAAGCGGTGGCTGACCCATCTGGGCAAGTTCGACGAGGTCGCAAAGCTGATGGATGAAAGGAAGTCGAACCCGAAGAAACCTCGGGTGGCTAAGCCTCGCAAGAAGAAAGTGGATGCTTCTCTGGATGACATCATGGCTAAGTTGAAGGCTGACCCGTCCCTGTTGGAAAAGGTCAAGGAGTTGATGTGATGAGATTACCGCATACTTTGTCGGTGTATAAACTACTAATACAATACTAACACAGTAGTGAATACACTAGGAGGCAATATGAAACGTGCGTTAATAACAGGGATTACTGGACAAGATGGTTCTTATTTAGCAGAACTCCTTTTAGAGAAAAACTATACAGTATATGGCATTATCAGGAGAAAATCAAAACTTGATTATGGTAATTGTGAACATATAAAAACTAAGATAAATTGGATTTATGGTGATGTCACTGATTTAACCTCTATGATAAATGCAGTTAAAGAGAGTCAGCCTGATGAAGTTTACAATTTAGCTGCGCAATCTTTTGTTAAAGAATCATGGAATACTCCGACCACTACAAGTACGATAAATGCTATTGGATGTGGAAATGTTTTAGAAGCAATTAGATTGACTAAACCAGATGCACGTTTTTATCAAGCATCAACTTCAGAAATGTTCGGAAAAGTACAAACAATACCTCAAAACGAAAAAACACCTTTTTATCCGAGGAGCCCGTATGGAGTGGCTAAACTATATGCCCATTGGATAACGATTAACTATCGGGAAAGTTATGGGATTTTTGCGTGTTCAGGCATTTTGTTTAATCATGAATCGGAAAGAAGAGGAAAAGAGTTTGTAACTAGAAAAATTACTGATGGGATAGCGCAAATCAAGAAAGGAACTATCGACCACATTGAGTTGGGTAATCTTAACGCTAAACGAGATTGGGGTTATTCTAAAGATTATGTTAAAGCCATGTGGCTAATGCTCCAGCAAGATAAACCAGATGATTTTGTTATTGCAACGGGAGTTACTCGAACGATTAAAGAATTTGTTGAAGTCGCGTTTAATACGGTAGATATAAATATCATCTGGGAAGGTACTGGGGTTAATGAAGTTGGAAAGGATAAATGTACAGGAAAAGTTCTCGTTAGAGTAAATCCTGAGTTTTTTAGGCCTGCTGAAGTTGATTTGCTTATAGGAGACCCTACTAAGGCAGAAACTAAACTGGGTTGGATTAGAGAAACTTCGTTCGATGAGATGGTTAAACGAATGATATGTAATGATATGGGCATGCAAAATGAATATCATAAGTAACTGCTGTGCGGGGGCATATTATTATAGAGATTACTTAAAATCCCAGTATCAAAATCCTTTCATATGGAATATAATATCGTCGTATGATATATATAATCTAATAAAAAATTATGACCATATAGATTTTACTAATTATGAAATGATAAAATATGACAAGTATTTTAAAACTGGATTAAATGGTGTTGTTGAATCACAATACCATTATGTTGTTGGATTAAATATAGATAATACGTTCAATGTTTTTTATCCCCATAATTACTATGACCCGAAAATAAAGACACCCGTAATTGATAACGCATGTTGCTGGTATTACCGAAACTTCGAATATACGGTTGATAATTATGAAAAGAGGGTGAGACGAATGCTCTTGAGTAAAGAACCACCTATCTATTTAATTTTGACTCAAAACCAGTTGAATTATACAGAGGAGATATCAACTCGTATTTTATCAGATTTTATAAATGACCAAATTATAATGATAACGTCTTACAAGTCATTACAAAAATTAGCAACAACTAAACATAGAATCATTTTAACTGAAAATATAAACATTAGTCCACAAGATGTTTTAAAACGATGTAACTTAGTTATTTAATAACTCAAATAGTTTGATATTTTTTAAGTATTCATCATTTCTCGATGTTGACGAATTATTTATTTTGCACAGTCCTGCATCTGTAATACATTTATTCCATATAATAGGATGGCATTCATTATTTTTGCATTTGCTCCACACAGTTAATATTTTTTTTCTAAGCTCAATTACCTTTAAATAAATGTCGTCATTGTACTTATATAACAACAGTTCATCTAAATTAAAAGAATCTATATCTAATATGTTTGGTGGATATAATACACCACCTACCCCTGTTGCAAACAATAACTTAGATGGAGTCAATATATTTTTCTCTTCCCATGCCCATTTTTTATATGGAAGGAGTGATGTATTTGTATATAAGATTTTATGACAGCGTCTTGCACTTATACAATGTGGGAATTTTTCGTAACTATTTACTAAATTTTCAATAGTGGTTGGGTAATACGTTACATCATCGTCTATTGTTATTAGAGGATTATCTTTGTATTTTTTCATTGCATAAAAGTATTTTAAATGTGGTCCCAAATCATTATCTGCTATTATGAGTTCAACGACATTAGCGTCTATCATTAACTGCAAGTCTTCGGGTATATATTTACAATCATCTTTATATAATGTTAAACATATTTTTACATCTTTGTATGAGCCGATTAAAATAGAAAATATTGATTTAGCTACATATTGTAATCGGTCTCCATGTGAAGTCAACGAAACTACAATCATTTCAAATTCTCCTTTGATTACACATATTTCTTGAGGTTATATTTGAATTCAGGGAAGTAGTTCAACAACTTGTTATATATATTGACATAAGAATCCTTTGGCTTTCTCATCTTCGACATAGAACAGTCGTATGTTCCCGCCTGTTGTCCATGCTGGTGAGGAATGTATACAGACAGCCATCTCATCGTCTTGTTGTACATAACGCTGAAACAATACTGCCAGCTTTCATCCGAATATGCCGAAAGTTCCATGAACAGCTTTTCGTCGAAGAACCTTGGGTCAGTGAAGGTGTGTGCTGGATAAAGGACACCACCGAAACCATTTGCTGGACGGGCACCTTTCACGATTTTACCTGCACATGACGGAGGGTCAAACCTGAAGCGTTTAACTGGGTTCAATACATTCCCGTCGAAACTGATGTCGAACACGCATCCGCCAACGATGATTTCATCAGGGTGTTTAGCATGGTCTTTCACGAATGCAGGCAACCAATTCTTCGGGCGAATAATGTCGTCGTCACATACCAAAATAGGGTTATCTGGGTATTTCTTCAATACAGGCATCAATTTCTTGTGGCTGAATATGTTGGTCGGATGCCATATCAGTTCGATATCTCCAGCTTCAATCATCAGCCGCAATACTTCTGGAAGGTCTGTTTCCTTGTTCGGAAATTCTTTTTCACACAGTACCAGAACCAGATGATACTTGTCCTTTGGGCAATCACTTTCCATGATGGAAAAGAACACCCTTGAACAATACTTGATTCGTTTCGGCCATGAAGTCATACTTACTATTAGTGTATTTTTGTCCTTAACCATTGTCCTACCTTACTATTCTGATTTGTTGATATTTAATTTTCTTTTTGTTCCATTCCAGCCATGCTCCGAACAGAAACTCTGCCAGATATCCATCAATCCTTCTGTTGGCGTTGGTTAGCCCATTCACTTGGTCGTATACGCTCAATACGTTGAACAACCATAGGCAATACTCGTCAATCAGAGAGCGTTTGCACACGAACATGTTACCAAGGCAGTGGTGGTCGCCAAAAAGATACTTCTTGCACCATTCTCCGAAGCCGTGGTACTTTTTGTCCCCGATATCATCAAAGTATCTGCATAGTATGTACAGGTATTTATCAAAGTCCTTGCGTTTGCCATGCTCATTGAGCCATGTTATAACTGGGCGTTCCTTGCTGTAATGTGCCTTGGTGCAGATAATGTCACATGTTTTCAACATCTCGTTTATCTCGCTTTCCGACAATATCTTGTCATGAGAGTTAACGAAATATCTACGGTAATGTTCCAATCCTACGATGTCGTCCTCGACATGTTTCCACAGGTGGTACAATCCAGTAAGTTCACAATACCATGGGTTGAGAAAGTCGATGTTGTCACCGACATGAGGTTTATCGATAAAGAACTTTGTCCTTATCTTGTCAAGCGGCAGGAACTTGTTCTTTGTGCTGCCAACCACATAAATTTTCATTATACTTCCGCCTGTTTATTACCGTTTGTAGATGCTTCGGTATCTTGGTTCAGTTGAGCATTTTCTTCTCTCAATTTCTTGGCGTATGCTTGATATTGAGACTCGAATACATCTTGTTCAGATTCCTTTTTCTTTTTTGCAGTTTCAGCTTTCAGCTTTTTTGCGTAGGCTTGATACTTGTCTTCGAACTTTTCTCGTTCTTCCTTGGTGAGAACAGTGTTCTGAATGAACAGTTCTGGCCTCCTGAACTTCGGGTCTGCATATATCGGACTTGGGTGGCCGTTTCCAAACTTGAAGTTAGGCATAGCCTTTTGTCTAGCAACATACTCGGCGGTAGCCTTTTCAACCTTAGTTGGAAGCTTAGGGTTTGTAACTTGCGGAACGCCCACGTGCGGTGCGGTCTTCATTTTCTTCAAAAGGTCATCAAGGAATTTTGACATCTTTACGGTCTCCTTAAATATTGCTATATTGTAGTTTATAATATAAACTGAAATGTAACATCATCGACATCTTATGACAGAGACCTTTTGCTGGATGTGCGGCATCCTCGGTGCTTTCTTCTTCGCAATCAACCTGGCCCCCCAGATAATCAAGTGCTACCGAACCAAGTCCTGCAAGGACATCAGCCGCATGTTCCTTGTCTTCGCCTTCTGCGGGAACATATTCAGTGCGGTGTTCGTCCTGTACACTAACATGAAGACTGGGCTGTGGCAGTATCCAATCTATTTCAATTACGGTGTTGCAACCCTGTTGACAGCCGTCCTCACCATCTTGAAGATTCGCTACAAATAGCCCTTGACAGCCATCCTTTTATTATGTATATTGAGCTCAAGGAGATTTGATATGAGCGAAAAATCAATCAAGGCAGTTTGCACAAGCAACGTTTACAACCATTGGGGAAGGACTGACGACCCCAAGGACTTGACCGAAGGTAAGGAATACGTGGTTGACTACGTGGTTATCCACGGCAGTTACACCCAGACATTCCTGGTAGGAGACCCAGAGCACGCATACAACTCGTGCAACTTCAATTTCTTCGACAAGGACGGCAAGGAAATCGACATCGTGGACTACTTCCATCACAAGCTAGGAACCCACGAGTGCTAGATGAATGTCACCTGGAGGCCATGAAACAGGCCGTGAAACAGGCCATGTAAATTATTCATAAGGAGATTATCACAATGTTCTATATCGAAAGAAGCTTACAGGGTCCGTGCCTGTGCAGCGACACTCATTACTGCTTGGGGATGGATTCTGAGGGTCTCGGATGGTTCAGTGACGGAAGTTACGCCGTCGCCTTCCCTACCAAGGAGGAAGCCGAGGCTTTCTGTAAATCGCACAAGTTGAGCCTTGACGCTGACAAGAACGGCTATGAACCCCGTTATGTCATCGTAGAGGAAATCCGTCTTCCCGAGGTTCAGGACATTGCGGCAAAGTACGGTGCATTGTGGCACGACAACGAACTATTCATCGTCTGGGGGAAAGAAGATTACAGGGTTCAGATTGTGAAGAACACTGACGTTGCGACACGTACCCAGAGTTACGAATACATTGTCGGGGCGAGACTGGTCCAGACCACGCATGGTCGTAATGCCTCAAAGACAATCATCGAAGAGATACACAACCCTAGCTACAAGAAGCTTGACGAGTTTGTGGCTAAGTGCGTACGTGAGCATAAAGCGTAAGGAGACTGAAATGACGACGAACGCACCTAACAAGTGTAAGCCATTGAAGATGCCGAAGAAGGCTTCTCCCGCACCTCCCCGTATGACACGTGTTCCGTTCTTGAACATCTTTAAACTGCAGGCTGAAATCAGAAGGCTCCGCATCGAAAACGAGAATATCAAGAAGGGATTGCCAGTATGGAGGAAGGCATCTGGTCTCGACAATGTCGATGACAACACATGGTGCATCCTGTACAGCAAGCTATACGGCATCGGAATCGGGTATTGGAGCACCCACTACGGATGGATGTTCCACAAGGAGAACCTTATCCAGACGGACAGTGTGACGCACTGGATGCCATTCCCAGATGAACCCGAGGATTAAGCACAAAAAGGAAAGGCTTCCAACATTAGGTTGGAAGCCTTTTTATAATCTGTTATGATTTATTTAGAACTCAGGCAGTTGGTCAAATGATTTGTATCCAGTCGCGGCGTCCAGAATTTTTAGCATTGAATCAGGATTCCATCCTATAATGTCGGTGACTATGCTGATAGTCTGCTGTGAAACTCCTTGTTCGATGAGCTTGTCGTACATTTCGTCCATGGTCAGTTCATGGGCATCATCATGCTCAGTGTTGTCGTTATCGTTGGCGTTATCGTCTTCCTCTGGGTCGTACTCGCTCATGTTGAGGTAATCGGCTGGAAGTTCATCGTTTGTATTGTCGAACGTTTCGCTTTCCATGCAAACCTTGGTTAGCTTTCCGATTGCATCGACCTGGTTTGCACTGAGTCCGAGCTGGCTTACTCCTTCCATGAAAATCTTTACTCTCTTGTCCATATCTGTACCATAGGTGGATTCACCCAATAGTTTATCACTTTTCGAATCTGAGGTAAAACCATCTGCCGCCTCGTTGAATATGTGCATTTGTTGAAGGTGTTCTTTCGCCTTCTGTTCGGACTTGTGCGAAGACAGGATTTTACCTGTTTCGTGACTCTTGATTACCCACTCGGCCAGTTCGCCCTTTGAGTTGCGGTTACCCTTAATGTGGCAGACATATTCGTACAGAGGTTGCATAGGAAAATCGCTTTTGCTTTTCCTACAGTTTATACCTAAAATGGCAACGTTGTGTCCTTGTTGACAAGTAACATTGACGTTATCTCTGACTGGCTTAACGTGAACGGAGGGTAATACTTTCCCTTCAAGTATTGCCTCGGGCGGTTCCACTTCTCGTAGAGCAGGAACGGCATGAGAACCCGTGATACGAAACGGTAGGCCCGAATCATCTTGGTTACGAACGGGCTGTGGAAATCCTCGGGGTACATCTCGTTCAGGCGTGTGTAGGCTTCCTCGTTGGAAACCTGTTCGCCATAGTAGTCGCCAGTTATGCTTCCGTAGATTTCGCTGAAATAGACACACTGGCGGCAACAGGATGTTGCGTAGCGACGGCAACGGTCACAGACGTTCATTTCTCAAACTTCTCCTTCAACTTGATATACAGCTTGTATTCGTTCTCTTCGCTTGCCTTTGTGAGGGCTTCCTCTTCACGGCATTTCGCCGCTTCCTCTTCACGCTGCTTCTGTTCCGATAACTCATTCCTATAAATTTCTATGAAAAATAGCAAAAACGCATATTATGTCAAGGGGTTCATAGGGTTGAGTTCTTGCTTCAGCGACTTGCACTGTTCTTGTGATTCGAAGAACTGCAACCTCAAGTCTCTGGGGCATGGCTCGGAGCCATTACCTTCCCTACGGCATTTACCGTCGAGGCAAGCGTTAGCGGCGTATCTCGCCGTAGGAGTGGACTGGACGAATCCGTACAGCCACAAGCCATAAAACCGAAGGTTTCTGGCAGCATTTACATCACGGTCATGATGGCATCCGCAATGCGGACAATACCATTCACGGTCGGTGAGTTTCAAATCTTTCTTTTGGAAGCAACCGCATTCAGAGCATATCTGGCTCGACGGATAGAATTGCGGCGCCTTAATTAGCTGGATGTTATTCCACTGGCATTTATACTCAAGTTGTTCGTGGATTCGACCGAAGTTGGCATCCATAATTGAACCAGCCAGCTTACGGTTCCTAACCATATTCTTCGGTTTCAGCGTCTCGATGACCAGCACCTTTGGTGCAAGTTTTCTCGTAAGCGAAGTGGTGCATTGGTGTGCCGAGTTCTTGCGTATATTGGTAATCCGTTGATGCAATTTTGCCAGCCTTGCGACGGCCTTCTTGCGGTTTTTGGAACCTTTCTTCTTCCTAGAAACGGCTCGTTGGTAACGACGGAGTCTTTGCATCTGTTTGCGGTATGCAGCTGGGTTTGCAATAACTTCACCGCACGAGGTAATTGCAAGGTCTTTAATGCCAAGGTCCACACCGACAATATCATATTCGTCGTCAGTTATAACCACTTTATCCGCATTTACTGGCTCCACATAAGTGATATAGGCGAATGAAACGAACCAACGGTCGGCTTCCCTCGACACGGTCGCCATCGCAATAGGAACCTTAACCTTACCCTCGGGTATCTTGATATAGCCTTTCTCTTTCAGTTTGACTTTACCTAGTATGGGCAACTGCACGAAATCGTAGCCTATAAACACTCCGCCACTCATGCGGAACGAATCGTTTACACCGTATTTATGAAATCTAGGATGTTTCCCCAATCCTTTAAAGAACTTCTGCCAAGCAACACCTAGGTCTCTTAACGCCTCTTGACCGCAGAACTTGGATAACTTAGTTATCCACTCATTACCAGGTCGCTTCTTGTAAACACACCAGTCCTTATGCCAGTCTATTGGCGAACCCAGCTTACATTTGACCTTCTGGCCTTCTGGCGTGGCCCGCTTTGCTGCTTCGTAATTGGCGTTCTGTATGGCTAACTGCCAGTTATAGGCACGGCGTGCAACGGCACAAGACTGCCTACATAGGCGTTCTTGCTTCTTAGTGAGCCGTAGCTCTATCCGTCTGCCACAGTGTTGTTCCATACAAACCAAAATGCCCAGCGAACGCTTATTGTGGAAGTCTGCATTCGCCGGGCATAGAAAAGTCCGTTTCTCTTTATATACGAGGACTTCCACATACTCGCATATACCAATAGTTTATATATGTGACACAACTTTTATCGCGATTATACACAAAAATCCGTAGAAATACCTAGAAATTCATAGAAATTTGGTCGTCAGTTGTTATCCCATCAGATTCCACGTTCTTATAATAGCATCTTGGCATGCTTTAAGTTTTTCTATGCTGTTCATACAGATTCCTTTTTATTTATAGTACGTTTTCCATTTACTGCGGGTGTTCTTCACTTGGAAAACACCCCATCCATAAGTAGTCGCACGAAGCGGCTTGTTGTCGTAGTCGTTGTATTCGTGATATTTCTTCCTGTAGTGACGGAAGTAGCGTTCCATTGCGTGTCTTGGGCTTGCCGCACGGACTACAAAAATGGGGTGGTCAGTATCCCAGAACGAGCCGAACAAATGGTTGCTCCTGCGTATTTCATAAACGGCCCAGGTCGCCACCGCTTCACGGAGACGGTGGAATGCCATCTTGTTGTCACGCTTGACCAAGATGACGCCAATGATTATACTTACCACTACGGACACAGTTACAACTGCTGCTATCCACATATATCTATCTCCTTATTTGTGATTGATTGGTTCCTTATAATGATGGACTTCCACTGTTCTCTTCACCGTGTCTACGATGAGCAAATCAAGGTTGGAAAACGTGAAGCCCTTGGAGTTGATGATGTCGTACGCACTGATGCCCGCATTACCGTTCACGTAATGATAGATATAGCGGATTAACATCCCGTGCGAAATTGCGATTACAGCGTTCGTGCTGTTCTCGTGACGGATATCGTTTCCCATGTCGTGCAGCACGATTTTCGCCCGTTTCTCCATCGTGGAAGCGGGGAGGAACACCAGCTTGTTGAACTCCTGTTCCGTAATCTCCCAGAACTTCCTGTTTCCGAGAGCCTTGCAGTCGAATTCACCGAGACTGGTCGTGACCTCGTTGGGAAGGTGTCCGAACAGGAGCTTGGCGGTGCTTATGCAGCGCTTTGTTGGGGAGCTGACTATGACCTTGCGGTCCTCTTCTGGAATGAACTTGCCGACAAGTTCTTCCCAGTCTTCGGGCTTGTCGTACAGGTTGATATCCGAGTTCTCGTACCCGGCCACCATCGAACCAGAGAGGTTGGCTGACGTCGGTGCATGTCTGATGAAATAGAATTTCATTTAGCCATCTCTCTTTACAACATCGTCGTAGGTCTTGCACGGTTCTGGTGTAGGAATTGGGGCCCCGCATGACGGGCAGTAACTGATTTTACTGAACTTGTCGAGTCCCGCAATGCGTCTCAAGTTGACCGACTTGTTGATTGCCTCTATCACGTCGCTTGCGTAAATGAAATAGCAGGGTTTGTTACCCTTACTGAAAGCATTGTCGATTTCGAACTGATACCAGAGGCTGCGGTCGTTCAGTTTGCTTGGCGGCTCGTCGCTTTCGTTTTCCGCAAACAAGTAGAGGCTGACACAGGTATCGTCTTTCGGAATGCTCGGGATTTCTTCGGGGAAGTGATGCACTTTGATTTGGGAGAGCACCGTGGATTCGAGCGCATTGTACTTGTGTGCGAGCTCGTTGTACTTATCCACCATTTCGTTCAACTTTTCCAGCTCCTTGTCGGCCCTCTGCGATTCCTGGCACGATTCGCACCTGCTCACCTGGAAGGCGTTAGCGGACCCCTGCAAAGCGAGGATGTGCTCCTTCAAGTCGTTGTTTCTCTTCTTGAGCTTTTCCATCTCTTCCTGGTCGTATCGGTGGCTTTTCAGCAGTGTGATTATTTCTCCTTCGGTGGCCACACCGATGTCCTGCTCGTCGAGAAGGACGGTTACAGCGTCCTCGGTATGGGCCTTACGGTATTCGTCAATCAGGAATTTAAACACTTCGTGGGAAACAAGGACGCTCTTTTCCATTGTTTCAATAGCATTTTCAAGCGAGCACATCGGAAACTCCGTTTTTGTTGGATTGTAGGTGGATATAAATATATTTTATTAATGCAATTTTGTCAAGGGAAAATTATGCTTCCTTACGAAACAAACGAACCCAAATTGAAATCAGTTTTCAAGACCGAAGGTCACAACCCCGTGTTCCAAGCCGAGTGTCACGACCCGGCCATCAGCGCGGAGTGTTACAACCCAGACATCAGTGCGGAGGCAAGCCCATTTCAGGGTATGCCGAAGGAAGAATGGTAGGATGTCTTGCCAAATTTGGAAAGAATGGCTATATTTTTGATGATTACGTGCATTTTTAACTGGATTTGATTTATGATTATCATTGACCCGCACCCGTTCGTGTTCAAACAGGTTAAGGCTATGTTGAAGGAGCTGTGCGACAAGCCGAAGTACGAGAAAGTAATTGTCGTGCTCGGTTACAACGTGATGCCCTGCTCAGAAGCCCTTAAACTCAAAGAAAAGCATCCTGACTACAAGCTAATCGTATACAACCTCGAACAACTCTATGTTGGAAGCCCTTGGGTGAACGCAAACACAAGGGGGTGGTTCTCACGTGCCGACGAAATATGGGACTACAACTTGGAGAACATCAAGTTCTTCTCGGATACCCTCGGTTACAGGGCGAGCTACCACCCGATTAAGTGGGTAGAAAGTCTGAAGACAATAGAGAAGGTTAAGCCAGAGGATATGCTGTACGATGTCCTGTTCTACGGCGAGGAAACCCCCAGAAGGAACAAGCTTATAGGCTCGATGCGTGCCGCCCACCGTGAATGGGCCATCATCACAGCGACGGGCGTTACTGGCCCTGCTCTCGACTACCTGATTGCCCACTCGAAGATTATCCTGAACATCCACGCATTCCCGCAGTACCAGTGCCAGGAAATCGTCAGGATGTTCTACCCGCTAATCAACGGGAAGTGCATCGTCAGCGAACCGTCGAAGAACGACAACTATGCAGGCGATTCCGTCGTCTATTCCTCCTACGACAACATGATTGAAACAGTTAAGGGTCTTCTCGCAGATGGCAAATGGATTAATGTCGCTTCTGAGGCGTCTGACAGGTTCCGCAGACACACCACAAAGCAGTGAGCCTGCCAAGGAAACAAAGCCTCCCCGCAAAGTGTACAAGTACACTGTCATCGAGTGTATCCTGGACAACTATGAACCCGTAAGGGAAGTCAAGAACGCGAAGGGCGACGTACATTACCTGCTGATAACGGACAACAGGAAGCTAAAGAGCAAGACCTGGGATGTCCACCACATATCGGAATACCAATGCCTTGACGGAATCAATGATGTCATCGGGATTTTGAACTATGTCCGATACCATCCTTTCGAGTTTGCCGACACGAACGTTTCCATATACATCGATGCAAGCATGCTGATTAAGAAGCCGCTTGACAAGCTGTACGAAGACTTCGTCAACTCCAGTTCAGACATAGGGATTTCCATACACCCGTACAGGACGAGCGTCTATGACGAACTCCATGCGTGGCAGAGGGCCCGTGGACTTTCGGCAGAGGATGTCAACGCACAGATGAAACTGTTCGCCAAGACATCGTTCAACAAGGCTGTCCTGTTCCAGTCGGGTGTAATCATCCGCAGGAATGTGAAGATTGTTAACATCATCGACGACATCACCTGGTCTTTCCTGAAACTTACCGCAGTTGACTGCTCTTCCGCTAGGCTCGACCAGACTGTCCTGACATATGTTCTCGCGACCTATTTCAGCGGGGTGAAGTTCTTCCTGTTCACGCAGCACCTGATTCAATCAAGTTACATCACATGGTGCAAGCACGGTTCGGACCAGCCAATTCTAATCGACAAGAGGTATTACGTCAGGCCGTCCGTATTTGGAGTGTACGTTACACCTTATATGATTGAACCCGTGTCGGAACCTTCTAAAAATAAGATAATTTAGTGATGGCGGCGGAAACCTTGCCGTCAAGGATATTTGAATGCAGTTTGGCGTTATTGAGAAGAGAATTACTCGTTTATGGTGTAAGACCCCCGCTTTGCTTATCGGACCCCCTGGCATCGGAAAGACCCAGTTCTGCCGTTCGCTAGCAAAGATACTCGGCCTGCGGCTTGTTATCCTCGACTGTTCGCAGTCTGGCGACTCTGGTGACCTTATCGGATTGTTGGAAATCGAGAACCATGTCCACCACCATACGAAACCAGACTGGATGGACACGACAGAACCGACCCTAGTGTTCATCGACGAAATAAACAGGGCGAAGGGCGAAATCATCGCAGCCCTCATGAAGCTGTGTTCTCCAGAACAGTCGTTCAACGGGTTCACCCTTCCCGAAGGTTCCCGTGTCGTCCTCGCTATCAACCCGTCGAACGTGGACTCCAACCAGGTCATGCCTCTTAACAGGGCCCTCTTCACCCGTTTCGCACGCTATCACGTCGAAGTAGATGCGAAGTATTGGGACAAGTGGGCGGAAAGCGCTGGTATCAACCCTATCGTCAGGCGCTTCATCGCTTCCCACAACAACGCTTTGTATGTGGATGACACCGAGGTTGACTCCGAGGACGAGAACACGGCGAACCCGCGTTCCTGGGAAAACTTCGCCCGTCTTTTCGACAATGCGTATAAAGGCGGCGATTATGTCAATGCGAACGGAAATCCTGTCCCTGGCGGCATGGAAACCTTGCTGATAGATGCCACGTCAACGCTTGGTCCCGATATGGCCAAGGTGTTCACAGAATGGTTCAGAAAGAACGGCAACACCCTCGATGCCGACATGGTTCTGAAAGCGAATGAAAGCGACTGGATGGCGTACAAGGGCATCATCGACGCTATGAGCGTTCCGCAGTTGACACAGTTGAGCGACGCTGTTATCACAAAGATTTCTAACGCATACGAGAACGCAAAGCAGTCTAAGACGATGTCCCTGAACTTCTGGTATTTCTACTTTGCCGTACCCCCAGAGATACGGGCCCAGATGTACAACTTCCACCTGATAGACCTTGTGTTCCAGATTTCCGAGAACAAGAAGAACTGGCTATCCGTCCTTCGTGAACATGTCGGGGAACAGAAGAAGGCCGCCCTCAAAGCCAGCTTTAGTGAATTCAACCAGGTCAACTGATGTCCGCGTTATACAAGATAGAACAGGCTAAGATGCTGTTGGGGTCGGTGAACGCTCCTGCCCTGTGCTACATAAACATGGCACAGCCGCTAATCGAGGACGACAGAACACAGACGCTGATGCTTGATGCCCACATGCCCGGCCAGCTTTATCTGGTTGCGAACAGCCGTTGGGTGGATATGATGGACATGAGCGACCTTGCGAAAATTCTATACATAGAGGCTTCCCGCATCGCTTTGCACCATGTCACCAAGCGTGCCGTTGACAACAAGTTCAATCTCCTTTCCAGCGACATCATCTGCTACGCCATGGCGAGGGGGTGTCTTACCCTGACAGGAACATCTTTCCCTGACGCTCTCGATAAGAGCAAGGCGAACACTTACTACGAACAGGGCAAGGTTCTGTACAAGAACGAGACTGGAAAGGAATGGGACGGCGACTGCGATTACCACGAGAAGGTGGCGATGTGGATGGAACGGGCGGCCAACAATTCCGATGATGGCGACTTTTTCCACTCGGTGAGTGGAAAATCCCAGGAGGAACGGTCTGCAAACAATTCCGATTGGGGCGGCCCAGATGATTCAGACCAGTCCGAAACATTAGGTGGAGAAGGTGAGGGTAACGACGGTCCAGGAACTCCGCAGGAAGCCCTTGAAGAATACTTCTGTGACGGAACCCGTTCCGACAACTGGACACCGAACGAGACCGTTGCTAGCGACATTGCGATGGAGACGAAGCATCTGGAGGAAAACGGTGGTTTCGACGGGACTAGCTGGGGCCTTGGCGCTGGTGACATCCTGATGAAGATACTCGCCGCACAGAAGCCTCCCGTTGACCACAGGCGTATAATCCGTTCGTTCATAGGCACGGTAGTCTCGCAGCGTACGGAATCGACTAGAATGAGGCAGAACAGGCGATACAACCTGCTGTTCCCAGGTCAGCGTTCAGTATATGATTGCAAGCTTCTCCTTGCCGCAGACTCGTCTGGTTCGATGTCTGACGAAGACCTTTCCGCAGCAGCCTGCCTGATAGCCAAGATTGCCACGGGGAGCCAGATAGATTTCTCGTGGTGGGACTGCAAGTGCACCCTCCCGATGACGTTCAAGCCTGGAGGTTCACGCAAGAGCTTTGATGTGACTGGACGTGGCGGGACCAACCCGCAGTGCGTGTTTGATATGCTCAGGGATAATAAACTTGTGAGGAAGTATTCGGGCATAATCATCTTTTCGGACATGATTTTCGACGAGATACCGAAACCGAGGGAAATCCCCGTTGACAACATGCTGTGGATTTGCACGGCTGACGGGAGCAACCCTCCTCGGTGGGTTCCACGAAGAAGGATTATGAGATGCAAGGAGATTATGAGCTGCATAAAAAAGGACCCTTGACTTTTCATGGGAAGAATGTATATTTACAGTGATATAGTTAGCTTGTTCATAATATAGTTAATTAAAACGAGGCTATTATGAGGAAAATGTTGCTTATTATTGCGGTACTGGCTGCGTTCGCTTTTTCGAAACAGACTTACGATACCAAGTGTTCAATCCTTGTTGCGAACGGACAATCTGTCACATACAGGTGCACAAACGGGATGGATGTGCACCTAGTGTTCGCCCCAGACGTGAAAATTCCGACAAAGGTTTTCTACGACAGCAAGACTGGTTTCTTCGACCCAGATACCGAAAGCAAGCTTAAGGTAAACGCCAACAAGAGATAGTGTGGTTGCAGCATGAGCGAGACGCAAGAACTTCCAAAGAAGAAGATGTGGTCTACCATATACCACGATACGGCAAACGACAAGATGTATCTGTGGTATGTTGACGGTACGACCGATGTACTCCCAGTCAGACACCGTTCCTATACGAACCGCCTTGGTGAATTCGGGGCCGTAGAGTGCGGGATGAAGGACATCTTCGGAAACGACGTATACGAATTCTACCTTTCCCACAACGAAGAAAAGGAAATCAAGAGGCAGTATCAGGGTTCGACGAACCACTTCAACGAGATTGATATTGACCCGCGATGCAGATTCCTGCAACAGCAGTATGAAGGCTATGATATCGAACACCCGAACATCAAGGATATCAACCTCTGCTTTATGGATATCGAAGTGTCAACCGAGGGTAGGTTCCCTGTCCCTTGGTTGGCCGAATATCCGATTAACTTGATTATCCTCAACTTTGCAGAGTATTCCGTTCAGTTCGGTACGCTCGATATCGACGAGGAAACTCTGGAAAAGTACAAGGAACTCAACTGCACCTATATCAAGTGTGCGACAGAGCAGGAACTTCTTACAGGCACGTTCAACTACATCCGAGAACACAATGTAGATATCCTCTCGGGTTGGAACTTTTCGTACGATACAGAGTACACAACCCGTCGTGCAAAGAAGCTCGGAATTCCTATCAATCTTATGTCGAGAATGCCTAAGGGAAGCGAAAGGGCTTACTTCGACGAAAAGAAGCGTGAACTCCACATTGCTGGAACGGAAGTCATGGACTTCCTCGCACTTTACAAGAAATACACCTTCTCCGAAGAGCCGAGCTACAAACTCGACGCAATCGGCGAAAAGGAAGTCGGCGAGAAAAAGGTGCCTCTTCCTGATGGATACCTGTCGTGGAAAACTTACCCGTCGCTGTTCGGCTACTATAACGTGATAGACGGTGACCTTTGTAGAAAAATCCAGACAAAGACAAAGATGTTCGACCTTGCGCTTATGTCATCTGCGGAGGCACGAGTGCCGATTACATCTGTGTTTGAATCCAAGAAGATGATGGTGGGCTTCGTCCTGAACCACCTTCACAAGCAGAACATGGTGTTCCCCGTTTACAGGCCTACTGCAAAGGAGGAATACCCTGGCGCCTTCGTGTATTCAGTACCAGGTTTCTACAAGATAGAGGTGTCGTACGACTACCGAAGCCTTTATCCTTCAATCATGATGACCTTCAACATCAGCCCCGAAACAAAGGTTATCAAGCCTATCGACTACGTGCTGACCGAAGAGGAAAAAAAGGTTCTCATCAGGTCGCCTTGGACGCACAACGGGCAATATCAGGTGTTCTACCGAAAGGATGTGGAAGGTATCGTTCCTCAGGTTACGAGAAAGCTGTTCAACGGTCGTGCCGAACTCAAGGTTAAGAAGAAGCAGGCCGAAAAGGACGGTAACGAAGAACTGATGAACATTTATGATATGATGCAGAAGGTGTACAAGGTGCTTGGCAACTCCCTGTACGGATTGCTCGGTACTCCGTTCTTCGCATTCTACGATATCGACAATGCTGCGTCAATTACTGGTTACGGCCAGAGGCTCATCAAGTACACCTGTAAGCACCTTGCTGAATACATCAATAAAGACCTGTCGCATGACCAGCGATTCATCGACACGTTCGGCTACTCTCCTAAAATCAACCCTGACTACTGCGGCGAGATTTTCTGGAACGAGGCGAACGTGGACTTCGACGATGTTGAAAAGGCTACCGAATGGGGTTACGACATCACGAGCGACATCCTGCAAAGAAGAATGTCCCACGGTGATACCGACTCCTTCTACGCAAAGTTTGACGACATCTACGAGGAGTTCAGCAAGAACCAAGGAAAGAAGGTTCAGGTTGTCGTTTATGACGGGCACCAGATTATCCACAAGGATGACTTCGACGCTGGCAACGAGATGGCCTACAAGAAGCACTTTGCCCTCATGGCACATACATACTGCCCTGATGTCTATGACAAGCCGAGTAACAGGGAACCGCAGGAAATCAAGGGTAGCAAGTACAAGTTCTCAAAGCTGCAGATTATGTACAAGGACGGCATGATTTCGAACAAGAGGTTCCGTGTAATAATCAACCGTTACAGGCTTACCGACTTCTGCCGTATGCTTGACGCATCTATCCTCGAAGAGAAGCTGGATGAGTACATGCTTGGCTACGCATCGTCTTGGGGATATCGTACAAACGAACTGTTCCTGAAACGTGAAAAATGCATTTACAAGACGATTGTGACTGCTAAAAAGAAATACATCTGCGTGGCTGAATCCAACGAAGACATTGTGTACCTTGACAAGAAGACACCTGACCTCGTTATCCACCCGCACTACGCAATCACTGGTCTTGAAATCGTGCGTTCTTCTACGACGATGTTCTCCCGTGAGCGTATGATGAACACGGTGGAACTCATGATGGATACGATGGATAGGGAAACCCTGCGTAAACGTGTCGTCGAAATCAAGGACGAGTACACGCAGAAGATTCTCGACCATGCCTACCTCGACATTTCCTGCCCGTCAGGTGTCAAGGAAGAGCCGCCTGAGTACACCGAGATGATTAACTTCTCGAAGGAAGAATTGAAGAAAATCGACTGGCGTAGAAAGGCTGCTTCCGTTTGGAACTACCTTATCTTGAACGACAAGGAACTCATGAAGATTCCGTACGAGCCGATACACGCTGGCGACAAGATGAAGTACATAAAGGTGTGCGACAACCCGTTCGGCATAACCTCTATCGGTTACACTGGCGATGTCGTTCCTCCCCGTCTTCTCCAACTGTTCACACCAGACTGGGAAGGCCACTGGAAGGTGACCGTCTCCAATATCCTTGGCCGTCTATTCAAGGCTGTCGGATGGGGTGAGAACATCGAGGAAGACCAGACCGAAATGATGTGCGACCTGTTCTAAACGGAGGGAGTATGAAGAAGATAGGAATAACGGAAACGTACGACCCGTGTTTCGTACAGGATTGGGAAACGAAGCTGCTGGAAGCAAACATCGTCATTTCCAAGGAACTCAACGACGAAATGATTGAAAAGCTCCTGATAGTACAGGACAGGGTCATCTTTCACCACACAGTAACAGGCCAGGGTGGAACCGTACTTGAACCAAATGTTCATACACCCGAACATGAATTTGCCCAGTTCAGGAAGCTGTTGTCTCGTGGGTTTCCGCTTACGCACTATGTCCTAAGGCTTGACCCGATTATCCTATGGTCCAAGGAGACACAGGACAATATCGTAAAGGTCCTGGAAATGTGGAAACCTGTCGTAGAAGAATTCAGAAACCAAATCAGGTGCCGCGTGTCCGTGGTTGACCTTTATCCGCATGTGAAGGAGCGACTCGCCTCGGTCGGATATAAGGTGTTCTACGACACGTTCACCGCACCAGACGCGGTGTTTAGGAGAATTGATACCATATTCTGCCCGTTCTACCAGTATTTCAAATTCGAGTGCTGTGCAGAACCGAAACTTTTCCCGTATAACTTCGTACATTGCGGGTGTGCAAGCTATTATGACCTTGAACTGCTCGGATTCGACAGGGAACGACAGAAGGAATATGGTGCCCCTGATACAAAGCAGAGGGGGGACTGCAAGTGCCTCGCAAAGAAGCAGATTCTCGGGGTTAAACCTGGCCGTTGCCCTCACGGTTGCCTTTACTGTTTCTGGAAGGATGGGACACAAGCGTAAACTTACATCCCGTACATCTTCTGCAAGACTGCAAAGAAGCGGCCCTTTCGGACCGCTTCTTTTTTGCATTGAGTTAAATATGATTATTGTTTCGGAAAAGCCTTCTGTGCAGCAGCGGTTTTTTCCTGAACTTCCTTTATGCGTTCGCTAATTTCACGGGAATGTGCCATCAGCTGAGTACCATTCTTTTCTTCAACGTCTTTAAGCAGGACATCAGCATTTTTCAGAAGGCCGTCGAGGATATTGACGCACTCATCAAGGCTCTCCTTTGTCATGTCGTTGGAGTGAGCATTCTTGAATATATCGATTTTCTTTTCAATGGATTCCTTGTAGTGTTTAACAAGCGAACGCCAGTTGTTCTGATAATCGGGTTCATCAAGACGTTTCAATCCTGATGTGAACAGATTCATTTTATCTGTCTTTGTGATGCCAACGAACTTAAAGAAAAGTCTAAGGGATTCCACCATTTTGTCACGGGCCGCGATTACCAGCCTGTTGATTGCACCTTGTGCATCTTTTTGTGTCATGTCTCCCTTTTCGAAGGCGTCAGTGATTTCTTTGAGATTCTTTTTGTCCTCATCGGTATCGAGAATTTTCGCATGCTTCAAGTCGAGATAGTCATCTATGTTCTCGCTCAACCTTACGTTTTTGGATTCCTTTGCTTCTGGGCTAGTCCAGCTACCATCTAGCGTGCTCTCTGGGTCATTGAAGTTCATCTTGAGCCGTCCAAGATGATACTTGTTTATTGCAATGTCCATGAGGTATTTGGACAGTGATTTGCCCGTCGGATTTCCTCCGCAGAACTTCTTGAAAGCTTCGTCGTTCTCTGCCGTTAGCTTGGCCAAACGCTTCTTGTCGTCAGGGTCTATATTCCAGTTCTTTGAACTTTCTTCACTTAGATTAGTTAGCAGCTCGGCAAGATTTTCAAGTTCTTCGTCAAAATCCTTGACCTCGTCGTAGAACTCCTCGATTTCGCTACCTGGGTCGTCAGACTTGTAGTAGTCGTCTATTGCCTCGAACATGTCCTCAAGGATTGATGTCATATCTTTTTTGATTACGTCGCATGAGGCCTCACGTGTAAATCCCTTTATAAGGCCGAACCCCTTTCCCGTTCTGAGGTATGCTGCAAGCTGAGGGGGAAGCTTACCGTCGTTTGAGCAGTATGTATTGTAAAATTTAAGAAACTCGTTATACACGTACAGAACGCGGATAGCGTTTTTCTTCATAGCAGCGTTTCCGTTTGTGCCTCCTTCTTTAAGTGCGAGACTATCTTTATGTTCGCTAACAAGGCCTGCGATGTCTGGTGGAATTTGGTCCAAATTATCGAGTACCTTGTTCCAGCCTTCATCGTCGTCGGAGACGGTGGCCTGATATGTGTCGTTCTTGTCCTGAAACTCGTAATCATCACTCTTGTCTTCCGAGTCAAACTCACCGTTAGTAGCTTTGGGTGAACCAGATGTGTTCTCTTCCGTGGAGACGCCGCCTTCAGCTACTTCCTGATAGGTGAAAGTATCGTTCATCGCGTCTCTGTCCAACCCAGTTTGCTCCATGAGTTCGTAAGCCTTCTTCTTGAATTCTTCTTTTGTGTATTGCTTGTTGTCTATTGGCTTACCGTCTTTTTTGCTTACGATAATATACTTCTTTTCCATAATTCACTCCTTACTTTTCGTCGGCGAAATCCATAAACGGTTTATCGCCAGGTTTAGTTACGACCTTCGGTGTAGCCTGCTTGTTTTCGGCAGGTTGTGACGACGCATTGGAAGATGGCTGCTCTGAACTTTTCTTTTGAGAGCTAATGTCAACGCAGTCGTTATCGGTGATGTCTTTGGCGAGCCTGAATGTACCGTCCTTCATCTTATCACCTTTATCGCCATCGCATCTTCCAACCCACCATTTGTACTGGTCGCCAACAATTGGGTGTACAAACTTGCGGAAGTATGTACGGGCAGCCGCTTTGGACTTGAAGTGTCCGATACGAACACGCCATACGTCACGACGAGTGGTGTTTTGGGCGAGACCGTCGAACTGGTAAATGTATACACCATCGATGTTTTTGTTGAACAGACTCCTTGCTCTCTTTGCTGCCATCTCTCCCTCATCAGAACTGTATGAGATGAGATTAATAACGAATGGATGAGTTGTGCTGCACTTGGGACTCTGTATCGCCTCGAAATCCTTTGGATTCCATGTATATGGTTTTGCCGCCTTCTTAGGTGCTTCCTTCTTCGGCGTGCCCGCATCATTTTTAGATGGCACTTCGGTAGTAGGGGCAGGAGCTGGTTCTGGACATACAGGAGGGCATTCTGCCTTCGGCTGTTCTGGTGTCGGAGCTGGGGCAGGAGCAGGCTGCGGTGCGTGCTGGCGTACTGCCTGTGGTGCTGGCAGCTCTTCTGGAGGTGGAGGAGGCGGAGCCGCCTCTGCCATGCGTTGTTCTTCCCAGCTTGTATCAGGGTGGTACGTGATACGTGTCTCAGGTTCACGTGGGTCAATCCTTGGGGCTGGGTCGTACGTTACGACATTGCCGTGACTCACAGGAGCAAAAGAACCTTGTTGATGTGTCTGCAAGTGAAAGTCTGTGTTTGCGGCAGTAGGAGGCCTCGGATTGGAACGGGTACGAACAAGGTCGTTTCCATTGTATATTGTCTTGTTGCCATAGCCATGGCTGAAACCACTTGGTCGAGCACCAGTAATTCCACGTACTCCGTTAGGAAGTCGGAACTCAAACCCTTCAAACAGTGCGTTGTGTGCGTCAACGACAGCCTCTACCAGAGCTTTAGGAGCGATTTCGCTTACGGCCTCAATAAATGCCCTCATGCGCTTCTTGGCAAGCCTCTTGGGACTTACCCCTTCCATGAGAGCGACATCGTATTTCTGCATATTGTTCATAACATTCTCCTTAAACCATTAGTGGTTTTCATCGTATAGGCTCTGCAATGCCTCGCCAAGACCAGGGATGTCCAACGCCTCGTTGATGATTTGCTTATCCTGTGGGGTTGCATTGTTATATTCGTCGAGCATTTCCTTGGCGTTCTCCTCGTCACCACCGTTCAGGAACATGAAGTAGGCCATTAGAGCGGCACCGAGTAGTGTGCCAACCGTCTTTCCAGTGGTGTTGTTGAACCCGAGGAAACGTGCGATAACATTACCTGCCACACCGCCACCTAGTACGGCAATCACTTTCTTAACAGTATCGACTGTGCTTCCTTCCTCTTCATCACCGTTGGAACCACCGTTGGAACCACTGTTGGAACCACCAAAGATTCCGCCGAAGGAACCAGTGTTAGCAGCGTCAACTTCTTCTGGGTTGGAGAAGATGCTGTACACCTTGTACGCACCAATGCCAAGTACGCCCAATGCACCCAACTTGAGAGCGGCCATGAACGCTTTGTAGCTTCCTACAAGTCCCCTAGCGACTTTACGCATTGTTGAGAACTTTCCAGTGAACTGTCCCCATGCCTCTGGGTTCATGTACGGAGGGTATCCGTACGGACTACCGAACGGCCCTTGGTTATAACGGCCCGTTCCTCTGTATCGAGAGCCACGTCCTACATTTGAAGTTCCGTTGAAGCCATCAAATCCACCTGCTCTTTCGTACGCATCGTCTAGGTGAGTCTGGTACTTGTTCTTAATCACTTGCGTGTTGTCGTTAAATTTGGTAGTCGCTTTATTAACTGAGTTGTTATAATTCTTCATAGCCTGTGTATTAGCAATCTTCTCGTCAAACTCCTTATTGGTGTTCTTAATCGCCGCATCACGGTCGAGTTGGGTAAGATTTTGATTGTTCTTTATGTTCTCCAGCGCTGTTTTGCGCTGTTGTTCAAGTGCTTGTACTTCGGCGTCGTTGTTGAGAGTCGCTTGTGCCTTATTTATACTTGTGTTATATGCCTTCTTTGCTTTGGCTAGTTCATCGGCTTTAAACCCTTCCAGTTGCTCTGCATTAAAGTTGAATGACTTATTTTGCCTTGCAATTTTATCCATTTCCTTCAGCTCGGAGCCATCTCCCTTGCCAGCCTTGAATCTCATGTCGTTCATCTGTTGACGGACGGCATCTCGCTTCATACCGAGTTTTCTTAAATCAGATGCGTTTTTAGAATTGAGGTTACCATCGCCGATTTTTGAAAGGTTTAGCCACTTGTTGGTCAAATCGGCATCCTTCGAAGCCAATTTTTCAAACTTATCCAGCCTATTCGCCTTTCGACCTGCTTTTGTAAAGAAATTCAAGAACTTAGTTAAAGCCCCGATACGGCCTTCCATTAGAACCTGTACTTGCTGGTCGTCTAGGCTCTCGAAAAATATCTGTTTTTCTTTATCGCTCATGCTGTCGATAAGGGATTCGAGACGGGCTCTGTCCGCTGGGACAATCTTTATTGAAGGGGCGTTTTCGACGGCGTCATCTACGACGTTATCGACCTGTTCTTCGGCCACTTCGTCAACGGAATCCCTGACAGCGTCAACAACGGCGTCTGCCACGGTGTCTGCAACCAGTTCTTCCTGCCCGCATTCAAATATGGCGTTGTGGAGCTTCATCACTCCTTCGAGCTGGTTCTTTGACAGAATCTTGCTCGCTGACTGCTCAAAAAGCTGTTTATTGTTCATAAGTATACTCAATGCTTAACTGTAAAGAGTTTATAACTTTTTCGGGGAAAACGTTGACAATCTGGAACTTTTTTAGTATTTTTCCGCAAAAAGGAGAGCCATGGAAGAAAAGGTTCCTAACTTATATAAGTTAAACGATATTCTTTGGAGTTCGTTCCGAGATATTTATTTCGAGGACGAGGGGCACCGCTATACCGATTCCGAGGGTAACGTGTATAAGTCCGTATCTACCGTCATTGAAGAGCTTCACGACCCGTTCAACGATAAGGAAGTTGCTCCGTTTACTGCCGCCAAGATGTCCAAGCAGCAGGGCAGGAAGGTCACTGCGAAAGAAGTGCTTGCCATGTGGAAGGACAAGAACGAATACGGCAAGGACATCGGGCACGAGGTTCATAGCGTCATGGAAAACCTGTGGGCCCGAAAGTCATATACGCATAAGTTTAGAAAACGTTACAAATACGACGATATTCAGGCCGATTTTGAACGGAGAATACCCAAGTGCAAGGCTTTGTTCTCGAAGCTGTCCGAGCGGTATATCCCAATCAGGGTTGAACTTCCCGTCTACGACAAGAAGCACCTCATTTGCGGCACGATGGATATCCTACTGTATGACAAGGTGTCGAACAAGCTGGTAATCGGGGACTGGAAAACCAATTCTCATCTTGATTTCGAACCGAAGCCGTACACGACCAAGATGTACGCCCCGTTCGAAAACTTCTACGACATAAACTATCATCACTACTGCATACAGCTCAGCATGTACAAGGCGATACTCGAACTGAACACACCTCTCAAGGTCGGTGCGATGTGGATATGCCACATCCCTGCCGAGGGCGACGCTAAACCTTACGGAATCATAGACGTTTCCGACGTAATCAAGAGGACGATACTCGCATGACCTTCAACGAGATAGACAGGATGCTTCAAGGTTGCGGGCTTTCGAAAAGCGTCGTCAGGACGTGGAAGGAAGCCAGTTCCAGCACGTTCTATTTCTCGTCCGCTTGCGACTACGACGACGCATCGTTCCTGCAAAAGATGTCCCAGACATGCGTGGCGATGCTCAACGACAAAACCCTGCGTCTGTACCCTTTCTACGGCCCAGAGGAAATCAACAGCCTGTCGATTAATGACAGCAGCCAATTTCACAGCAGCATCAACCTGGATAAACTAGAGGACACGCCACAATCCATACTTGTTCTGGAATTTTATGAAAAATATGCTGGAAACCCCATGTTGAACCGTGTAAACAACACCGTTACCGTCAATTCGGTTTCAATCAACGATGTTACCTCTGGGTTCAAGACGTTTGTCGTTGACATGCTTACGATGCAGCGTAAAATCAGGCAAATCAAGGCGGACAGGATATTATCGAACTTTTGAACGGCAAACGCTGATTCCGCACAGCCAGCACGCCGGGAAGATGCTGAATAATGCGGTTCACCCAATACAAAGGATGCTAAAATGAAAAACGAAGCATACATGAAAAGGATAGCCGACCGTTCCCACAGGACAGTCGGTTGCGACGTAAACAGCGACCTCGGCAAGATTAACCTCCGTGCCGCACGCCACCTCGAACGTGTCATCAGCAAGTGCAAGACCCAGACGGAAATCCGTCACGAACTGAAGGCTCTTCAGGACAGTGCCTCCTACATGAAGAAGCGTCACGACAAGGAGTATTACTCCCGCATCGTCGCTGTCCTCAGGGAAGCTAAGGACGCTGTGACTGCGTTCCAGCAGGGCGACATGAAGACCGTGTACGGAATACACGCCAACTTCATGAAGCAGGCTGCTAAGCATACCTAGTATTCAACCACGGAGAGTGCGGGTCATCTCACCCGTTCATTTCGGGTGGGATGCCTTGCATTAACTTTATGATTAAAAGCGAAACAACTAACAAACGTACACAAATCATACCAGAAGAAACCTGGATGATTCAGGAAGCAAGGACGGTGGGACTTACTTTCCTCCACTCGACTACGGAAGGTTGCGATAAAGACGAGGCAATATACGTGTTCATCCACCGTTTCAATATAGTAAGGTTGCGTATTACCGTTGACACGGCTCACGGTATATTCCGTAAAGGGCATGTAGAGCAGATTGGACACATACATTACAAGGAAGAAGAATTCTCGTTCGATGCAAGTCCGAAGGAAGGAATGCTGTTCGCCGTGCATGACGAGAGGGATACAATCGACAAGTTCTTCGCCGTATTGAACAAAAAACTGCTCGAACTAGACGCTAATAATGTATTTTAATTGTGCTGAATTCACACTAAATCAGAGGTATTTATGTCGAGAGACGGTATAATCAATTTTTGGGGAGACATGTTGGGAATCGACACAGATGAGCTTAGACGAGCTATCGAGTCCGACGCGCCAACCCCATGGACATATGCCAGGGCCGAGCGTGAACGCCAGTCTGACATTAAGCCACGACAGACGGACGTTGACGGCAACCGTGAAATGGCGAACAAAATCAACGAGCTGTACAACGAGCTCAACCAGAAGGACAAGGACCTGAAGGAAGCCCGCGAGAGCGTACGGAGATTGCAGGGTAGCGTACGGGACTTCAGAAAGCGTGCCGAAGACGCCGAGCTGAACGCAGACCGCGTCAAGGAAAGCTACAACGGCCTTGCTGCAAGATACAACAAGCAGGTTGAGATAAACAAAGGATTGAGAGCCGAGCTCAACGCGCTCTACAAGGAGGTAGAATATCTTCTTGCCAAACTTAATTCAGAACAGGGCGTAACCGCCGATGAATCCTCTCCTAAGTTGACGATAAACGACGATACGGGCGAGATTAGTAAGTCCCCCGATAAGGAAGTGGATGCAATTGACATCCCTTTGGATGCTGCGGAAGAGATTATCAGGAGAATCCAGGGGATGTAATGGACATATCTAAGTTTTGCAACGAAGAAGGCGTAATCCCGCAGGAAACGTACGACAGGCTATACAAGGAATATAGCGAAAAGTGCGACAAGATTATCCCATTGGCTGAAAAGTATGTCCTGAACAAGGCTGGCAAAATCGCAGGATTCGATTTTGCCGAAGGGAATACCTTTATCATCGTCCTCGCATACACGCCGTCCATACCCAGGATTGACCTCGTGATATCGTCGGAGTTTCAACCTTGTATCGTTTTCAACGACATCGACGAGCTTCTGTCCGTGTTGAAGACATTGGATTTCTCCGTATACAAGAAAGAAGTCGTCGAAAAGCTCGCATTTCTCAGGGAAGAGACAATCAAGTTGTTCAAGATGATGCAGGCAAACGACGTTGAACTCCTCCTCGACATAAAGAACTTGTACAGAAAGCTTGAAGAACATGCCGAAACTGCTGATTATTCAGTAAAGGTACAGGACAGGTAGACTATGCTAGTTAATAGAATATTGAAGCTCTGCCAGGATTGCGGGCTTGAAAACGACCCCGTGAAAGCTGGGTTTGATATGGGCACCACTATGCCGTTGAAGAACGGAAAGTGGACTGAGAAGAAATACTTCGAGGGAGAGGCTGGCTACGCCATGTGCCTTACCGAGAAGCATGTTCCCGAAAAGTATTACGACCGTGGTGGAAACGAAATCATCTACATGGATACGTTCACCTCGGAGTCTACGGGCACTTTCATGAAGAACCTCACGCTGTTCCTTCCAATGATGAGCCGCAGCGGAAAGTTGAAGTTCGTAAAGCGTGCCGTTGCATCGGAAATCTACCAAAAAGACCTGATAATGAATGGTCTTGACGAATCTTTCATCCTCGGCGAGGACTCGTACGAATCATTCGTGCCAGAAATCCAGGTTCCCGAATGCGAGGATGCTGTCGTCGAAATTGTCAAGAAATACATAACCAACGTCGCCGCCGTATGCCGCACGCTGGTATAAACTGTAGTTGCATCAATGAGGATTAGTAATGAGCGACATTAACGCACAAAACCCGAAGGAATTTTCACAGCAGGTTGCTAAAGAACTTGAAGAAATGAGGGATAGGGCGAGCGAGATGAATTCAGCCGTCTCTATTTTTATGCCCATTCTCCAGGGTCTATCGTGGAACCCAGCACGTCACAACGAAACAAGCACAATCGTGTTTGCATCTAATTATGGTGAACACATCAAGAACGGTTGCATTATATACAACGAAGAATTCATTCACAAACTGTATAAAGAAAGTGACATGACGACTTTCTGTGCCATTGTTGCAACGATTGGCCTTGCAGTTAAGTGCGGATACTATGACTACCGTAACGGACAGGGTAGTGCACATACGAGAGCCGTCCAAATCATGATGGCTCACTACGGTATCCTTAGCAAGCTAAAGACTGGAAACGCATCTGTGGATGCTGGTCTTGCCGCATTGGAAAAAGCGTACGAAAACCCTCAATGGATGGCTGGTGTCAAGGCACTGTACGGCGAGATGAATGAAGAGGTCAAAGAGGACCCGAATGACCCGTCAGGACAATTTACAAAACAGAAGGCCGAGTTTACTGATGAAGAATGGAACCTAGAAACCATCCGAAAGTATCTCGGTTTTCTCGAACAGGCTGTACAAGGTGAGGCAATGCCTCAGGCGATGGCCGGTGGTATGACTGAGGAACAGAAACAAGCCCAACAACAGCAGATGCAGCAGGGTGGCCAACAGGGTGCTCAACAACCACAGACAAGTAGATGGGGTGCAAGTCGTCCACAGCACTCCCAAGGACAGCAACAGCAGCAGATGCAACAGGGTTCTCAACAGAGTGCTCAACAGGGTGGTCAACAGAATGGTGGCGAACAAAAGACCCCCCGCCAGATTGCACAGCAGGCTAGAGCAGGTGCTCTAAACGCAAAGATGGGTGCAGCAAAATGTGCCCAGGCATGCGGCAATTCAAGCGAAGCACAACAGGCATTGTCTGAAATGCAAGCAGCGGCTAACGAAATGAAGGAAGCTGCAAATGAATATGAAAATGCCGCTAAGGCAGGTGACCAGCCATCAATGGAGCAGGCTGCTCAGAAAATGCAGCAAGCTTCTCAGCAGATGCAGCAGGTTTCACAGCACATGCAACAGGCTATGCAAAATGCTGGTGCTCAGCAGGGTGCTCAGCAGGCATCACAAAAGATGCAAGAAGGTGCCTCTGCTTCTCAGCAGGCATCCAGTTCGGCAAACTCCAATGGACAGCAGGGCTCACAGCAGGGTTCTCAACAGGATTCTCAACAGTGGTCTTCACAGAATGGTCAGAGCATGTCACAGCAAGCATCGACAGCGGCGAACGACGCAAAGCAGGGTGCGGCAAAATGTGCTCAGGCATGTGGAAATTCTCCTGAAGCACAAGCGGCTCAAAACATGGTGAACCAAGGTGCAAGGAATTTGGAACAAGGTGCTAAACGCTACGATGCTGGTGTCCAGAGTGGTAATACAGCCCAGCAACAGCTAGGGGCACAGCAGATGAAGGCTGGTGCCCAACAGATAGACGCTGGCGCACAGCAAATGAAACAGGCAATGGAGTCTAGTGGAGCACAGGGCTCTTCTCAGGGAAAGCAAGGCTCTCAGCAACTCTCTAATGGTTCACAACAGGCGGCTTCTACATCCAATGAAGCACAGAGTTCGGCAAACGAGGCGGCATCGGCCCAGCCTACTGATGGAGAATCGGTAAGAAAGCAGGCTCACCAATCTGCTCAGGATGCTCGTAATGCTGCTGCACAATGTGCTCAATCTTGTGGTGGTAGCCCTGAGGCAAAACAAGCCCAGCAGACAATCGAACAGGGTGCACAGCAGCTAGAAGCAGGTGCCAACCAATATGCACAGGGTTGTCAGAATGGAGACTCCCAGCAGATGCAGAATGGTTCCAAGCAGATGCAACAGGGTGCCAACCAGATTAAGAAGGGCACTCAGCAGATGCAAAAGGCGTTAAAGCAAGCTATGCAGAATGGCCAGCAAGGTGGCGAACAGGGTGGCGACCAAGGTGGTGAACAGGGTGGTCAGCAAGGTGGAGACCAAGGTGGTCAGCAAGGTGGCGAACAGGGTGGCCAGCAAGGTGGCGAACAGGGTGGCCAGCAAGGTGGCGAACAGGGTGGTCAGCAAGGCGGTCAACAAGGTGGCGACCAATGTGGCGAACAGGGTGGGCAGCAAGGTGGCGACCAAGGTGGCCAACAGGGTGGTGAACAGGGTGGCGACCAAGGTGGAAACGAAGGCTACGAAGGGTTCCCGACTCCTAATGGCCAGCAAGGCGGTCAACAAGGTGGCGACCAAGGTGGTCAACAGGGTGGTCAGCAAGGTCCAAATGGGGCACGAACTGGACTACAAAAGTTGCAGGAAGCTGCTCAGGAGGCTCAGCAGACAGCGACCAACGGTGCACGAGGAACAGAAGGTGAAGGTAAAACTTCTGGACAATCTGGAAATGAACCGATAGAAGAAGGTGGAGATATTAGGACGGGTACTGGTGGTACAACAGGTTCTGATAGTCCTATTGGTTCTGACGGTTCTGACGGCTCTGATGGAACTGATGGTCCTATTGGTACTGAAGGTGGTGACGGTACGGATGGCCGTATTGGTACAGATGGCACTGATGGCCCTACTGGTTCTGACGGCACTCCTGGAAAAAGCTCGGCTCCTCAGCTAGGTGAAGATAATTCTGATTCTACACCAGAATCAGGAACAAGCGGTTCAACAAGTGTAGGTGGGCTTTCTGGTCTTAAAATCAATCTCATTAGCGAAATCAAGAAGAATAGTGGAAACCCAATCGAGGGGTTGAATTCAAACCTTGCACAGTTTGCGAATGAGACAAATACATTCTCCGAGATGCAGAGTACGGCAACTGAAATGGAAAATACCTTGCAACAGGCTGCACAGGAAATTGAAAATAACATAGAAATCAAGAACCAATCAGGTGAATACGACGCTAACTTGGAAGAGCTGAATTCTCTCACAAAGGAAATCAACGACGACAATGCAGCCAAAGCATATATGAGAACCGACGTGAAGCTTAGAATAGCAAACCTTATCCTTCGTATGGCTTCAAATGCCCGCCGTCCATCAAATACAGAGGGTGATATTAGGGACTACAGAAGTCCGACACGCAACCATCCCAGCACAGGCTCGTTCAACATGCAAGACGACTATGCCCCACGTGTCCTTCTTGCGATTGACGCATCTGGCTCTATGTGGTGTAAAGAAACCATCCTGACTGGTGCGGCGAACCTTCTTAGCAGCATCGCATCTAAGCTGAAAACGAATGGTGTTACCATGGATTATGCATTCTGGGATGATGGATGCGATATCCCACGTCCGTTCAGCATTCAGAAGGCTCGTGACATTGCTAGGGGAGATATCTCCGTAAGTAATTATACGGGTGCGGTTAAACTTGCTGTTGGCGGTGGTGGAACTAACGTATATAGTATTGCCGACCGTTTGAGTCCTTACTATTATCCGCCTGAATTGAACCCAGACGGGTCAGTAAAGCCACGTAAGCAACGTAAGGTCAAGTACGATGCGAAAACCAAGAAACAATACAAGTTGAGCTACGGAACAGACTATGACTTTATCATCATTTACAGTGACTTCTGTTTCCCGTCAAGTCCTGCATATAGCATTCCTAGTAATCCAAAGGAAATCAAGTGGAGGTTTGACCAGATTACGGTGCTTCCAAGTAGACTTTGCTGCGTATGCTGCCATCCACAGGGCGAAAGGCAAACACCACAAACATTCAAGAAACTGGTTACATGGATTCCATACGAAACGTGGCAGAAGGAAATCGAAGCATACTCGTTTAAAAAACCAGTATAAATAAACCGTTAATTTCATTAAAACAAAGCCCGACCTCATCGAGGTCGGGTTTTTCTATGCTTCGGCATTCTGCATTCGAATCCGTTTTGCAAACTGGTTCCGTGTAAGCTTGATTGCTGTCTGGCAAGGAGTTCCCTTCAAGTGCAACTTGTGCGACATGTCCAGCATTTCCCCGAGAAGCGGAGAAGGCTTTACGCCTAGCTTCATGAAATCGTCGGCTGTGGCCTCTGGCAACTCCATGAGTTCACGGTACTTTGCGAGCTGTGCTGAAAGCTTGCTTTCATACCTGGCGTAGTCAAGCTGGACACCACGACCGAAGTGGTCGCAACGGGCAAGCAACAGAAGGTCTTCAGCATGCTTCGTCTTGTCGAACATGTTGTTGAAAGCATAGTCCGTAGCATCGTTGCCGACATACATGTTCGGCTGCATGTGCAGAACTGTAAGGTTCTGAACGTATGCACGAACAGCGTTAGGCAACCTTAGACGGTCCATGAACGAGTCGATAAGCGGTTTGGCCGCATTGTCGTGACCGTATGCGACCAGACGCTGCTTCTTTTCGTTGAAGAATGTCGTCGTTGCCTTTCCGAAATCGTGACAGAGGGCAGTAAGCATGAATGCGTACGGGTCATCAGCACGGTCTCTAACCTTTGCTGCCTGGTCGATTACGAGCATCGTGTGTTCAAACACGTTTCCTTCTGGGTGGAACTCAGGTGCTTGCTGAGTTTCGATGAGTGCGCTCAGTTCTGGAAACCAGTAATCAATAGCGTCCATTTCAACCAGCTTCCTGAAAAACACCGACGGCTTGTCCGATTTCATCAGGGCCTTGTGCATCTCCGACTCAACCCGTTCGCCAGACAGGTCAACCAGCTTTCCAGATATCGAACGGGAAAGGGCGATTGTCTCGGGAGCGATATCGAAACCGAATCTTGCCGCGAACTGTGCAGCACGGAACACGCGGAGAGCGTCTTCAATGTAGGTTTCATCGCAGACATGGCGAATGGTCTTGCTTGCAATGTCGTTGCAACCGTTGTGGCAATCTACGATTTCATCGGCTTCCACATCGTACATGAGGGCGTTGATGGTGAAGTCCCTTCTGCGGCTAGCCTCTTCGACACCCATTGAAGGGTCTACGGACACTGCGAAGTCAGTATGCTTGCTACCGATGCAGTGTTCCTTTCTCGGCATGGCAATATCGAAGTCGTAACCCTTGATGCCGTACACGCCGAAAGAGGAACCCTTCCTCAACGCGGGGCTTCCGCTCACTTCGAACAGGAGCTTCTCGATTTTACCCGATTCCAGACCGTGTATCTCGAAGTCGATATCCTTGTTGTCCTTGCCAAGGATTGCGTCACGGACAAAACCGCCGACGACATACGCCTTTCCACCAGCAGATGAAACCGCATGAACGAGTTTCATCATGCAGGACACGTTTCTGTCGTCCTTGTTCTTGTCAAAGTATTTCTTTATTTCAGTCATTCGGTTCCTCCGATGTACCGATTTCTTTTCTGAGATACTGGGCTACTATCTTGTCTCCATCCATATTATCCGACTGGTCCATAAGGCACTTTACTCCAAGTTCGTGCAGGTGCATTTCGGCATACGCGTTTACCTCGGTCTTGGCCTTCACGACTATGTTTCCCATTTCCTCCATAAAACGGGTACGGACGAAATCCAGGTTTGCAACACTGTTGTGGCGGAAGCTCTTCATGTTGCTCAACATTTCCTGCATCTTTGTTTTTGACAGTGGCTTTCCGCTTTCGATTGCGTCTGAAAGTTCTTTCTCGAACCGTTTGATTCCTTCGGCAAACTCGTCGAAATGCTCGTTCGTTGCTTCGAGATAGTCGTCGGCAACGCTTTCCTCTTCGGGTTTGCCCATGTACTTTCCGTCAACCTTTGTGATGGTGCACGGGACACCTTCCGCCTGTCCTCCGCATGTAAGGAATTCGGCCCATTGCAGAGGGGTCATTTCCACCTCTATATACGGCTTGTTGTCTGGGAGGATGCTGGTGTCCGCTGCATCTCCGTGGCGAACGACATGTGCCTTGTCGATGCGGATGCAGACGGGGTGGCTGGTCTTGATGGCCGAACCGAACATAGGCTGGGGTGCTCCGAAATACGGGCGGCTCCAAGAGATGGTTCCCATGTAATCCTTGCGAGGCAATTCGTCAAATGTTCTACTCATGATTAAATCCTTATGTTGATACCCAAAATATAACTAATTAAAAACTACTTGTCAAGTGGATTTTTGAAAAAAAATACAAAAAAAGCCCCAGAAGGGGCTTTAAATTGAATTTATTTTGGAATTACCTAGACACGTTCATCTGGTTCTTCGTCTGGCTCACCATCGTCTACGTCTGCCAGTGCGTCCAGTTCATCGTCAGTAAAGATTTCACCGTCAGCCGTTTTTCCGCCAAGCGTTATTTGAATCTGTTTGAATACGTGGCTGATGTCGTCATCGTCGTAGTTGCCGTTGTCACCCATTTTTGGCGCTACTAGCTCGGAACGTTCTTTCCTCTCAGCTTCCTTCTGCTTATAATACTCATCCATGTCGTATGATGGGTCTTTAACATTTGCTCTTTCACGGACGAATTTCGTTTCGTTTACATCACGTTTGAAATCATTCATCTTGGAATCACCAAGGAGTTCCTGTGCGTCTGTCCATGCCTTTGCAACAGTTTTGCATGCTGATGCGGTTGCCTGCCAGTCCTGTACAGCGTCGTATACCATTGCTGGAACTTCTGAGCCCTTTACACCTGGTATGGTGTATTGTCCGTCATCGCCTGGTGAATATGTCCTATGCCTGTTGATATAGGATAGAACTTCCATCATGTCCTTAGTGTCTTCGTAGGATGGGTGGTATTCTGGAAGACCAAGGCCGGCCACATCGATGTCGCATATTAGGTCGTCGGTAGTACCAGTATCGTCTTCGTCACTGATATCGGGAGTAATCCTGATGACTTCCAATCCTGAGTGATGCTTTCCAATGACACATGTTTCCTTATCGTTGTAGGAGAAGTTGAACGTGTTCATTTTTCCTGATTTCAGGATTTCACCAACCTTCATGTTAAGGAATGCGGCCAATGCCCTGAAAAAGTCTTCGAACGTATGGTTCTTCTGAATCTCGTAGTATGTGTGACGGTCTTCGGCATCCTCGTCGAAGATAACGGACATTTCTTTCATTCTCTTGTCAAGCTCAGCACACAGCTCGTCTGGGGTTTTATTTTCTGCATCCTCTTCAGTGAATAGCGACCAGGTATTGCCGTTGATTGTTACTTCTGTTTCGCAAATCTTTGCTTTAATAATTTCTTTCAATTCGTTTTCAGCATCGATTCTGTTCTCGGGAAGCCCACATAGGTCGGATATAGCTTCCTTTTTTTCAGCCTCGTCAGTAATTCCGTCGAGCTCGTCATGAAAATACTTGTATGCCAGGTACCAAAGCGTGTTGGACATCGGGTTGTTGAGCTTACGGAGGTCCCTCTGGGCTTCTTTCCATATACCCATAGCACGGGAGTCTGCCTCAGGGTTGTGTAACGTCGAGTCGTTCAGATTATTGAGGTCGATTTGGCGTTTTGCGGCGAGGTCACTCAACCGCTTGCTAGGATTTTTCTTGCTGAAATCCGTGAGAAACGCACTGAATTCGGTGTTGATGTCTTGATTATTCATGGCTAAACCTGTCCTTTTTCACGTATAGTTTATACTTCGTTGGTAGTTTCTTTGTTCTCGTCGTCGTAAAAATCCTTGAACACATCGTCGCTAGGCGGGTTGTATTTGGTCGGGTCTTCCTTCTCGATATCGAACATGTTTTCCCAGAGGTTATCGTTGTCAATGTTCTTCTGCAATGTGTCTGCCTGCTTCTGGTTGGCGAGCACTTCATAATTAGCACTCAACAAGTTCTGGTTGTTTACAACCTTGATTGCCTTTATTGCGTCTTCGCTAAACTGGTATTTCGCAGCATCGCAGCAGCAAAGCCAATATGTTTCCATCTCGTTTGCCTTTTTGTAACGCATAGCGGCCCCATAGTTATGCTTCGCCTGGAGTGCTTTGCTCATTACTCCCATGTTAAGGTCCTGGTCAACTGCACCGAGAATCTCGCTGGATTTTGGATGCATGTATTCACCGTGGTTTACGAAGCGGTGAATTGCATGGTTTGTCTCGTGAAGAATAATTGCTGATTGGGTCAGGTTGAGTACCACACGGAGCGTCTTCTTCGTCGGATTAGCAGGGTCAGGAGGAGTACAGAAAACCTCGCCTGACTGTGATGGAGGTATCTGGATAAGCGGCCTTCCCTGGCTGATTTCACCTGTTCCTGCACCGAGAGCTCCACCAGCGTTATCGGGAACGGTTGTGTCGTTCAATGTCAACGAGGGGTTTGCAAAAACGTTCTCTTCCTGAGAATACTGGTACAGACGCATAAGGTGGTCAAAGATGGCCAATCCCATCTTGCCTCCTGCGTCTGGCGTCTCAAACTTGAGCTTAAACATTTTTTCACCAGGAATGGTAACTGGCTTTGTCCATTGCTTCCACGAATCCATAATACAAACCTTATTTGCTTGATGACTGTACCGCCATATTGTTCAAATCTAGTTTATAATCTTGGGAGTGGAGGTTCTATGAACGAATCGATATCCCTTTCGAAAATATACGATAGCTGGTTGTTTATTATCGAGTACCGACCAATGGCCATCTCCATGTATGTTTCCTTCATAAGGAGGACATTGACTGGTTGCTCGTGCAGGAAACGGCTGATGGCGAACTTCAGTCCGTGCTCACGTAAGTTGCCCAATTCGGTCTTTCCAATTCCGTTCCTGATGCACCATTCCTTCTTGGCGAGGTTCTTCGGGTTCCATCCCAAGGATTCGAGATAGTTCATTATGTCCAGTTTTCGGACAAGGGCTATATCGCACTGGATTATATCAGATGGTGTTTGAATATCGGGTCGAGTAGCCTGAGGCAACCATACGAACGAAAACAGGTCGTTGGTATGCTTCGGGTCGATGAGCCATCCGAGATGGTGCTGCTGGTGGTAACGGTTGTCCATGAAACCGAGTTCAAGCGAGAACGTCGTTAGCGGCTTCCCGATGTACTTCACTGCGGCCTTCTCGTCGCAAGTAAGTTTCAATCCATTTATGTTAACAACGAGGTCGCTTCCAGACTGTTGCTGGTCATCGTCAGTAACACGTGTTGTAAACCGCAGATGGTTTGTCTGCGGATACGCCACATGGTCAAGATAACTGTTTACTACTTCGACTAGCCTGTTGTCTTCTTTTCTTGTGCTAGGTGCCATATACGTGTCGCCTACGCCTTGGTTACAAGCGGGAGTACTGCCGTCTGCATCATATCCATGACGTTGCAGATTGCATTGATTTCTTCGCTGGTAAACTTTGCGAGGATTGGCATCGCATCCACAGGAGGCATCAATTCCTTTACTTTCTTCAATGCGGCAGCTTCGTCCGTGAAACGGCCTCCCTGGGCCTTCAACGACGTTTTCATCGCCTCGTAAAACTTGCTGACGCAGTCTTCCCAGCTCAGTTTTGGTGGTTCGGCCTGTGCTTTGGCTGGGGTAGGCGCGTTCGGTGCGTCGGTTGACGAAACACCTTTTGTCGGAGCGTTTCCTGTCTCGTTGATTATGGTTGTGAGAACCTTCCCCATGATATCCTTGAAATCGGATTTCTTGAGGTATGTCTCGTCGATAGATTTTCTGTCTGCTTCGCTTAGACGGTGAAACCAGGACATGGTTGCCTCCTTTCGTTATGCGGCGAAAAACGTCCGCAGGTTGATTTTCTTTTTCACTAGATAAATGTTGATTTGAAATTCGTTGTTGGACCGCTTTGAGCCTTCATGGACTTTGCACGTTTCCATCTCGTATTCGCCTTCATTGAACTGTATATTACCCAATGCGTGGCGCACGTTACGCGTGTTTTCATCAGGCTCAATGAGGTATGTCAAGAACAGATTGATGTGACGCCGTACGTATTTGGTGAACACATCCTTCATCTTGGTAGAGTCGGGCGTCGTGTGGTTGAACTTGTCGTAGCACTGAACTACATGGGGATTTTTCCCGTATGCAAGTTCGAGGGCACAGTTATGCCAATGGAAGAACAGGTTGTTGCTTTCGGTCCTGGCTCGGAGGCAGTTGTGCATGTTCTCCCCTATAGCAACCATGGCTTCCTTGCTCTTGATTCGTAACCGTTCCATCCAACGCGGCAACTTGATGTCGCATTTCATCGGTTCCATGTTTGGAAAATTTTCCCAATCGATATCGTTGAAGATGGCGTGGTTTCTGTCGCATATGCTCAATGCGTGCTTCCATGTCTTGCATCGTTCGTTGATGCAGCTCTTGACTGGATATCCTCCATCTTTGAGCTTCGCGTAAATCTTTTCGCTGTCGGTGACATACGTGATTGCCTCCCCGCATGACATCTGTCTGTCGGACAGCCTCTGCGGTCCGCGAGGGTCGAATGCCAGGCCGATTAATGGAAGTAGACTGGTCTGATAGAAATGTGTTTCCGCGTACTCGCTGATGAAATAAGTATCTCCTTCGTCTACAGTGCGTGACAAAATAATGCTTAGCATGGCTTTGGTGTAACTATTGGTGCCCGCAGAATCGATTGTTGGGTCGAACCCATCGGGGTCATACCCTTCGTTATCGTATTCGTAGTCAGCCTTGGGACGTTCCGTGCGTTCAGGGAAATACACTTCCTTCTTGTTTCCTATGTCTGGCAAATACGGTAGGTCTGGAACATCTAATCGCTGGAAGTCCTTGTTGATGACCCTGAACATCTCGCACGAGGCGTATTCCATCACGTCCAGAGGGAGATGACTCTCATTTTCCCATGCTGGCGGTGAGTCTTCGCCGACTTTGTATCGTCCCTTGGAAAGCAAGAGTGCGTCATCCGCCAATGTGTACAGCTTGCCGTTGCACCGTCCGCATTTGTCGCATCTGTCCCTGCGGCAGTTGATTGAAAGCCGTTTGACGATTATACTTATTCTCTCGTCCGAATGCTTGAGGATGTCCAGCAAAAGACGTGTACGGTACGCACCGAAGGCAATCATTCGCTCGATGGCGATTCTTGGGTGGCGCCCGCGTAGACCAGAGCGCTTCATTACCTCTCTAATCAAGGCTATATCTAGTTCAGGAAGAAATTCGAGTATGTCCGACAAGATGCTGTCCTCTATGGCATGGCTTAGGCTCAGGCATATTGTCGGCTTCCCTTCGCATGTACATGTAGCCTTGACATGTATCGTATACAGTGAGTCGAAGAATACACGGGCTGACACTCTGTTGCCAACCCCGTTAGCGAACGTGTATTTCCAACCGTAATCGTCTACTGATTTGCTCTCTATGGCGTATACACCGTTCTCAATCTTTTCCACAAGATGCATGTCCTCGGCATCGGATTCCTCTCCCAACATTGTGACCAGGGCGGAGTCACCGTAAACCGCCTTGTTGTGGTGCAGCGAGCCGAACGTGTATCGGCCATTGTTATAACCTGATGTGTTCGTCGTTGAAAGCTGCTTTGAGTAGAACTCACCGTCAGAACAGTCTCTTGCGGTTGGCAATCCAAACCATTTATCGAGGATTGTCGAGATGCATACCATTGTTTCGAAACTGTACACCGTTTTTTCCATAACCCTCATGCCCTACTTGTGGAACCGTGTGTAGTCGGAAACCGTGATGATGTAAGAGCCGTACGGGTAATCTCCGTTTCCTTCCATCGTGGCTATGCACTCTGACGGGAAATGCGACTTTACAACATGGAGTACTGAATCTATCACGGACTGTCTAGGGACCGTATGCCTTCCAGGGGCTGGGATGATGACGAGTTTGAAGGAATTTCCTGTTCCAAACTCGATATAGCCGTCATATCCCAAGTCACCCGTCTCATCGTTTAGTATTTCTATAAGCGTTTTGATAACTTCGTCTCGTTTCATGGTAACCTCTCAGTTGATTTTTGGTAAAACGTACATAAAAAAGTGGGCTTTGTCAAGAGTAAAGTCTTGCCAGACTTCATAAATTATTGTATATTTTCAGGCATGAAACAGAATTTGAATAACGAACCAGAAAATCAGGAAGAGGAGTTCCCTTGGAGGGAAACCCTCGTCGCAATTATCATTATCATCGTACTTCTCATTCTCGCATGGACTTGATATGCAGGAAAAGGTAATAACATTCGAAAAGCTGGACAGGGTGCTTTCCGAGAACGGCATCATCCCTATTAAGAAGGGTCAATTCGATGACGAAGACCGTTGTTGCACTGACGTATCTTACGAATACCATTTGGCAGCTGACGGGAGGCAGGAAGTTCCCTTAATCACGGTGGAATACTGCGTCTCGGGCAAAGGTGATATCTTCATGATATTGACCGCCGAGATGTTCGACGTTATGCTCGACGAAGATGGTTCCATCATTGGCCGGGCTGACGAGGGGGTGTCCCTGTTGGATGAAATCAATAAGGAATGCCATCTTCCCCGTTGCATGTCGAAGACTTTCAACGCCGCCCGCCAGAATGACGAGGTAGAGGCTAAACTTGCAGAAATTATCGAAACAAACCTAAAGAGGTGAACTATGTCATATTCAAACCTTGACATCTTCATGAAGGAATACGAGGGCATCGAAGCGAAACGAACCCTCGTCCCTGGCCTTCCCGTGTGCATCCGTCTTGACGGTCGTGCATTCCACAACGTGACCAAGAATTGCTTGCGTCCGTTCGACCACGAACTCCGCGAGGTGATGTGCCGTGTCACCACCGCCCTCATGGAAGAATGCAACGCCGTAATCGGATATACCCAGTCCGACGAAATCACCCTTGTTCTGAAGCCGATGGCCCATATCAGCGACTACTACTTCGGTGGAAGAATCCAGAAGATTTGCAGCATGCTTTCCGCTGTTGCAAGCGTGAAGTTCAACTACCTCGTGCATGACGCTGAGTTCACCAAGCTTGAATCTCGCATCGGAAAACGCACGGCTTACTTCGATTGCCGTGCTTGGAACGTGCCGCACATGGATTTTGCCGCCCTAGTTCTCAGTTGGCGACAGGCCGACTCCATCAAGAATGCTATCAGCATGATTGCACAGACCCTTTATCCACATAAGGAACTGCTCAACAAGAACAGCGACGAGAAACTCGAGATGATTAAAAAGGCTGGGTACACCATGACCTGGAACCCGAAGGCCTGGGACAGTGACATGTTCTTCTCTCAGGAAGCCATGGACATGCAGGGAACCTTTATCGTCAGAAAGCTCGCTGTCCGAAAGCTTACACAGGAAGAACTTGACAACCTTCCGCCGAAACATGCTGCAAGGCAGAATCCTGACATGACGTTCACCCGTCACGTGTATGTACGTTTTGCTGGCATCATTCTCCGAAACATCACGAACCAGGCTGGTTATCTGTTTGGCGGGGAAGTGCCCAAGTATCGTGCAGATGCATGCCCTAACGAGATTAAGTATTTCGAACTTGTCGAAAACCTTAAAAAGTACACACCTGAGCAGCGTGAACGTGCCAAGAAGGAAATGATTGAGGCGGGTATCTGGGATAAGCTCAACTTCGGCGAAATTACCAATCTGCTTGAACCGAACGGAAACGAGGAATCGAAATAATGGAAACGGCATACGATTCTACCGCCGATACCAACAAGCATCGTGACTTCGTTCGCATGCTCATGGGTCTTGTCGCCAAGGACATCATGAACCATGCGGATGACATTCGCATTCAGATGTACACTATGGCAAAGGACATCATGAACAGGGCCGACCATCATGATGACTCCAAGTTGCTTCCTCCCGAGAAGGAACTGTTTGACGAATACACTCCGAAGCTCAAAAACTGCACCTACGGTTCTCCTGAGTATAACGAGTTCCTGTCAGGTCTGAGAAAGGCTCTTGACCATCACTATGCGGAAAACAGGCATCACCCCGAACATTTCGCCAACGGAGTGAACGGGATGAACCTTGTCGATATGATTGAGTTGATTTGCGACTGGTTTGCAGCAACGATGCGACATGATGATGGCAACATCGACAAGTCTCTTGAAATCAACAAGGGCCGTTTCCACATGGATGACCAAACTGTTGCACTCCTAAAGAATACGGTCGATACGTATTTCAGAGAGTTCAACCACGAGGACTACTAGGTGTTTACCTCGTACTTTGCAAAGGTGCCGCAGATTGAGTTTCCGCTGTCTATCGCAAGGATTAACCCCGAGTGGTACGACAAGCCGTCATACCCTAAGCTGGCGCCTTCAAAGGAACTGCTGTTCGACTTCAAATATGGTGCCCGCAAGGGTGACACCGAGTTCTATACCGCCGAGTTCATGAAATATCTTGACAGCCTTGATTTCAAGGAAGTCATGTCTGAACTTTCGGCTGTATACGGGCCCGATTCAATCGACCGTCTCACACTGCTTTGCTACGAGAAGCCAACCGACTTTTGCCACAGGCACCTCGTTGCAAACTGGTTGAGGAAACATGGTGCAGACATTTCTGAAAGGAAGTTTGACGAGCAGCCGTCCATGCTGGATGATGTAATCGACATGCTGTGATTTTTCGTTAGAGTGATATAGAACACGCAGTGACCGTTGTCACTGCGTTTTTTGAATAAATTCTCATATATTTCCAATAAACAATTGGTATATGAACACAGAATTATCTACATCTATCACACTTCTTGCCGCACAGAACGCTGGCTGTGACGGAGCTGGGCTTATGTACGGAATGATGGCGCCAGGAGCCGTTGCGGCGATACTGTTTGTCGCATTCCTATTGGCGATAGGACTGCTTTCGTGGGTTTTCGATGCAATCACCGACCATGATGATTATTACGTTCCTTGACCTGGATTCGACATACCTTGTGTTGATTTCAATGATGTCAGAACCTCATTTTCGATTTGAGAAAGCGGGATTTCTTCCTGATTTATGGCGTGTTTTGCCATGATTCGTCCTGCACAGAGGTGTACATCGAACATGGAGCTCATGTTATAGGGTTTGTATCGTTCTGGGTGGTCTATAGAATCAATCTTAGCCAATACTCCGATTGAACAGCGATATCTTTCTTTTAAGGTATCACCGAAGTTGTCGAAGCAATATCTAATGAAATCGGTGAGTTCGTTGACCAAATATGTGGCACCTTCTACCGCCTCTGGCAGGTTATTTCCATTAGCTTCCAGGAACTTATTGCGAATGTGATGTTGAACGCCTGATTTGAAGTCGATATAGTTGTCCATAATTTATCTCCTTGATTGAGAAATTCGATGCAACAATGCTGGCAGCCCGCCATGTAACTGCATAGGCGTATCGGACTGGCCGATGTACATATACTTTATTTGTTCACCTTCACGACGAAGCAATGCGATACCGTGATGTTGCTGCTGGTTGCTGCAATAGAACACTCGTGCAAGCGGGATGCCCATTGATGCGACGAGGTTGTGAGCAAATTTTACTGCGGCCTCCGCCTTGTCGAAAGTGAGTGCCTTGTATCCTTCCATCACGAATTGTAGTTTTTCATCGGTTGATTCCTTTCCGATAAATCCACCCTTCGTGTTGATGTAGTATGTGCGGAGCTTGTCCAACTTGTCTGCGGGAATGTCGTTCGGATTCATACTAGCCCTCGTAATTGATACAAAGGTACTCAATCAGGTCTTTGTATGACCAGTAGAGAACGGTTTCCTTCTCTTTCGAGTTGTTGTCGTGCTTGACAATCTGGTAGTTCTCTTTGCTGTATGCGTAAATGTCCAGCCATAGGTCAATGTACAGAATTACCTTGATATAAGCACCCTCTGCAGAATTCGAGTGGTATTCGAAGGTCACATCGGTAGGATAAAGGTAGTCAAACAGTCGTTTCAGGCTGCATTCATCGGTTTCGTTAGCCATATTGCACCTCTTTTTGTAAAAATATAGCATAAAATCCAATTCCTGTCAACTCGGGTAAAAATAACGCTTATTTATCCAAATTCCCTTGACGATACTTAGATAAATATGTATATTTCTATCGTCAAACCAAACAATAAATGGAGGATTCCTCATGAAAAAGAAAATAATTGCCGCACTCATCTACATCGCAGCTGCCGTCATTGTCGTATTGATTGAGCGTAAAGCAAAGAACTTGACTGTCGAACTCTGTTCTGACGAGGATAAAAATGAAGTTGATTAACAGAGACTACATCTGCCTGGTTCTGCTGGTACTGTTCCTTGCAGTGTTTGCAATGCTGTATGGTTGCAACCATGATTCGGGCTCTGGTACTGAAATCTATTACGAAAAGCAGTGTTCCGAGCAGTCTGACTCGCTCAATAGTTGTGGAAAGTTCTATTTCTAACATTTTTTCTGATTCTAACATTCCGAAATGTTAATATCAAGAAAAATGTTAGTAAACGAAAATTTACATTTGCCGTTTTATGTCGAGTAAAACTATTATTTCATTTCGTATTGAAAACGAGCAGCAAGACAAGATTACCACGCTCGATGCCATTGCATCTGCGTTCCTACTTGTTGTTGCATACGTTGTTATAACCTGTGCGTTGAGCTTTGTTCTAAAACTCGTATGTATGTTTATCGGAGTTGAGTTCACATGGATTTTGCCTCTGGTTATAGCTCTGGTAATCGAAATCGTTTTGTGTACTATATAGGAGAAAGTCATGCCTAAACAGAGCATTGAGGAACAAATTGAAATAATGAAGGCGTATGCCGAGGGGAAGCCTGTTTACAGGACTAGCTTTTTCAAGGAGGTCGGTGAACAGGTCGAAGCGAAAGGCCATCAGTTCAATTTCGAGCATTCTTTCTATTCGCTCACACCGTTGGACTGGTGTACTGGAAAAGAGGCTATCGATGCGTATTACCTGTTTTGCAGGCACGGTTCGGACAAGGACTCCGCTCCACCTACATATAGCGTAACAAGTCATACGACAGAACGGATGACGAATAAGACGCTGGAATACTCGAAAACTGCAATGGACTTGGTTGATACATACCGCATTTTTATAGCTGGTGCGGAATGGGTGCTTAAAAACATGGGCAAGGAAATTGATTTTGAGAAGTCATTGCAGGTTTTACGAGAAAAGTACAAAGAACGCTCAGAAAAACAGGATTTCGAAGAAAGACGCGCTTTGGAATCTTACTAAGAGGATTATCCTATGGATGATAACTACTACGACTTTCTAACTAAAACTACTTTCAAGGCGCCCCACGAGGTGACACAGGCTATATACGAGCACTGGATGAACACCCCGAAGGACAACATCCTTGTCAACCTGTCTGCCTCGGTAGATTCACTTCATAAGGCGAACATCGAGAAATCAAAGAAAATTTGGAAACTGTTCCTGTCATTGTAAAGGAGAGGTAAGATGGTAAGAAACATCATGTCTAACCAGGATGTAGAAGAAATCCTCAACCGTACGGTTGAACTCATTGAAGGTGCGTTCGCCGAATACGGTGTCCCTCACGTCGAGCCTATCTTTGCTGAAGAACATGTCACCAAGCTCGATGACAAGAGCCCAGTGCAGTACCAAGACGTGCTGAAATACAATATCATCTACCGTGACTCACCAAAGCTCAACGACAAGGTTCATCTTCTTGCCATATCAATCGTCATCAACGCAACTAGCGACAAGCACGCTACCTGCCGCATTGATGCGACTACAATGAACACACGTGATGAAGAGAACAGGTATATCTGCAGGTGGCGTCACATGTGCATGTGGAGCGGAGAAGAAGCACCTGATTTCAAGAAGATGATTGAAGAGATGCTCGACGAGAGGGTGTATGAAGAAGGTGGCAAACTTCCTCACTTGCTCTGCATCTCGAAGCTTCTCGATGACGGATTTACTCAGCAAAAATATTTCACGCCGCCACTTGACAAATAGTTTTTATTAACTATATTGTAACTATGCGTATATTCTCGAAATTCAAAGACTACTATGACGGGGCGTTGAGCGTGTTTAACGACCCCTCCATCGTGTACGAGCGTCACACTCGTACTGAAAGCGTTACCAGAAATCAGGAACTGCCGAGCCGTATCTGTTCTGGAAGTAACGAGGGGTTCGAAGTGTTCAACTCGACCGAATACTTGTTCCACATCGGATTTTGCGGAAAGTGGTTCCATTGCTACAGGAAACAACTGTCTAAGGACCCGTACGATGCAAAGTATGTCTACGTGAAGCAGGATGAAATCCAGAGTTTGCTCCCGTGGTTCACGAAGGGTGACCCAATCGTTGACATGGGTTCCGACCCGTTCTGGAAACACGACATCTTCGTTCAGTTCAATGCTCCCATCCTTGCTGTCGGATATGATGGAAGCAAGTACCGTCCTCATAGCAAGAACTATGCATACACTGTGATTGTAAACCCTCAGCTCACTGCTATTCCTATTTCCGAACTTGTTCGCTGCGGGCTTGACTACAAGTTGCAGAACATCGAGGAAGACATCAGGTTCGTAACCCAGCTCGACCCGTTCACTGCGATGCAGGAACTGGAAATGTTCATCGGGAACGTCCTCACTAACAACACCACGCCAACGATGCCTGTCGGAACCGACGACCAGATTCGCGACTCGAAGGGTTTCGACAAGTGGAGTTTCCGCAAGATGAAGGAGACGAAATGAAACATGTGCAAAAATTTCTTGTAGCGACTTCGGTTGGCGGGTTCCAGCTCAATTGGGAAACAGTATTGTACCTGGCCGAAAGGATTCCCGAACGGAAGGCCGAGCTTATAGCAAAGGCTGACTATGAATTCGAGAATGATGGCGGAGAACGTCTGCGCAGCATATCGTATTGCAACGACAGTTTCCGTAATTTGTTAATCCCGTTTGTCGAGACACTGGAAGGGAACTATGACGAGCTTGACGAAGTCAATGACGGATGCCTTCTTCGCCTGGTGGAAGTTCCGTACGGACATGCCTGCTACATTTCTGCTGATTCTGAACTCGGCACCGAATGCGTGGAGGAGTGGCACGAATCGTGGCGTGCACCGCAAGACCACCGACTGAAGATTAGTATTGCTCTCGATAAGATGCTGTATGGCTACAAGTACAGCCAGGAAAACAGCTACATCGAGAACGAGGACAAGAGCATACAGTGCGTGTTCACCGAGAAATACGGCCTTGCCAAGACACCCGTCGGATACTGCCCGCTGAAACTGTACACTTACTATGCAGGGCCCCGTGCGAAAGACGAGGCTGACCCGAAGTACGAACCCGTTTTGAACCATGTCAATGCGTCCCCGTGCCATTATGAGGTGTTGCCCACAATTCCTTCCGATGATTTCGCCGCTTATATGGAACTTTATCGAAAATTGGAGTGGAAATGATTGAATTTATACCAACCATAGATGACATGCTTGCACATGCAGACCGTGTTACCAGAAACAACAGAATCTACCCAAGGGCTGTCGTTCTCAAGTCTGCTGCGTCATACTACACGACACAGCTTAACTCTATGTTGGACAAGGGTGGCCCTGGTGGTGCAGTTGAATTTGTTTTGCGTGAGATGAACAAGGTTGATGAAATCAAGGCTAGGGAAGCTGTATGAAATTTGTTGTAGCATTCCTGACATTTCTGTTCGTGGCGTGTTCTGTAAGCGAGAACCCGCCTGTCCGAGACATTGAACTTTATCATCCTCATAAAGCCGTATCTGATACGACACTGGAGTAATAATGGGCTGGTTATCCAAGAAACCCAAGAAGCGCTTTATCGCAATCATCTCTAAACTGGATGAAAAAACTCCGTTGAAAAACGAGATTGTCTATTGCAGCGAAAAGCCTAGCCTTATCTCAGCGAAGGCGTTTCTCCTGAGTTACATCGATTCTAGGATTCCTAACCGTCCGTATTTTGAAATCTGTGGCAAACTCCGTGAAGGAAAGGATGCTTACAAGGCGATGGCCGAAGCGATTGTCCCTAGTGACAAGTTCGCGACCAAGGCGGAACGCGACCAATACGATGAAAACTTTACCTCAGTCCAATTTAGTTTCTGGACTATGGACGAACACATGTACCGAACCGTATATGGTGTGTGCCTTGTGAGGAGCAACGATGAGTAAAACCAAGTTATACCTCGTAGAGCACACCACGTCCGATTTCAACCGATTCTGCATAGTAAGGGCAGCAACAGCCGATGAAGCCAAGAGGGTTGCCAAAAAGACGAATTACGACCCTATGTGGAAACTAGGGTACGACAAGTTCCGTCTCAGCGAGTTCACAGCCACCCCTATCGACAAGATTGACTGCATGGAAACTGGCTGTTCAATCCCTTTCGGATAATTAATCATGGAGGAAATTTTATATGTACTCAGACAAGTATCTAATATCGTACGACTGGCGTAATCCTATGGGCACATACGTGTTCTGCAATCACTGGTCTACCAATTCGCTGCTCAAATTTGTATTCAAGTTCATATATCTGTCGCTCAAGTACGAGGTGATAGATATCCAGTACCGAAACTTCAATGAAACCCATTAACGACGGGAGATGTCATGGACAGGAAAGTCATCAACGCATTCGACGAATACCTGAAGCGCATCAACAAGAGCGGGGAACGGATGTCGTGCGACAAGTGTCCAATACGCGAGAAGCAGCACCTGATACCGTACAAGTGGATAATATGTATACCGTGCAGTTCATTCCGCACATACAACGAGGATTTCAAGTTTGAGCCGTTTAACTTCAAGCACTAGGACATAAAACTATGAAAAACAAACAATACAAGATATATGACGCCGTAAAAAACGTTCAAGATAAACGGAAATCTGAACATAAGGGCTGGTTCGATGATTGGAATGACCGATACGGCGAGGCCTTCGATGAAAACGTTAAACCCATCCTCGGTGTCCTTCAAAAAATAGGATGCGATGAAAAGAAAACCGACAATGTGTTTGAGTATTCGTATAAAGACACGAACGGTGTTCCACACGTAGTTTTTCAGGTGGATGTTGAATCCTTCGAACTTGGATATCCGTTCATTTCGGAACTGATGCCATCCGAGGAAGACAGCAAAGCATTTAATGAGGGAAAATTCCCTTCGTATTTCGAGAATCCGTTAAGTTGCTTTATACAAGCATATGTGCATTTGATAGGCACTATCTGCAACGACAAGCGAGAACGGGCAAATTCGCTCGCCAGGTGCATCTATTTCTATTGTGCACATATCAGCAAGGGGAAATCCATAGTCAAATAACGTTGAATGAACAGGAGAATAGTTATGAAGACCCCTTATTGGCAGATTACAGTTGAAGCTCCACGCTATGGACGTGGAGAAAGCATTCTTGAACAGGACGAGGATAAGGCTAGGGATATCCTCTTTGAGAAGGCGAAGTCCTTGGACCCAGGGCAGACGGTCTATCTCTACCAAGTGGACGATAACGGATTTATTCGCCCAGAATATACAATCACCCGAAAATAATATATTATCGCATATTTTTTGAAAATACCCCTTGACAACAAGGGATTATTTATGTATATTTTGGTAAGTCAAACATAAGGAAGCAAAAATATGGAAAACTTACTCCAATACCCGTTGCAGTCCGAAATGGACATTCGCCGTGAACAGGCATACCAGAAAATCTGGATTAACTCCCACTATCCGCTGCTCGGTTCTTCCGCATTCGAACTCTATACAGTGGAGGGTAAGTAATCATGGTTACTTATGCATTCATTCTCGTGGTATTGTGTGCGGTTGCCATGGGCATATCACTGGCTGTCAACGTCGTCGGACCGATGGTCTCGTACTCGCAGAAAACTTCGTGGCAAGTAATTGCATTGGCCGCTGGATTGCTGGTGTACTACATAATCGCTGCGGTAAACTTCCATACGTATCAGTCAGTAACAATTCTGGTTATATGTGCAGCCCTCAAGTGTCTTGGTGTTATTATGGACATTATCATCAAGAATTCAATCTGGTGTATACTCGATGTCGCACTTATGGTTCAACTCATTGTTGTCGCAGCAGTTCTTGCCGCATAGGAGGTTAAAATGATGGACGAAAAATTAGCCGAATCTATCAAGAGAAACCTGCAACTCTCTGCTGAACTCATTGAGCAGGCAACCAAGCTCAAAGAGAATGTGGCTGTATTGGAATCGAAAAATGAGATGCTGGATAAGGAACGGAAACTCCTTCTCAGTGCGCATGCCCATAACTGTGAGCTGATGCAACAGCGCTTGCTTTCCCAGTGGGCTCTCCGTGTCCGATACGCTCACTCGATGGTGCTTCTGTTTTCATCCATCCTTAGGGAAGAGAGCAACACCAGCCCAACAAACGTTCGCAAGTTCGAGGGCCCGCTGCTTTACACAAAGGATGGAAACCGCCCGTTTCACTCCGTATACAAGGGAAAGGAACTGCTTTCTGCAGGTTCGTGGGTTCTGATTTGGAACGAGGTAGAAAAGCGTGTGAAAAAGCGTTACCAGATGTTCTGCGACAGCATCAAGAAGCAAAAGGAGGCTAAGAATGAAAAAGTCTAAGAAGCCTGTATTTAAGGTCATCTACAACCAGTTCGGTCGTGGCATCCAGTTCGAAAACATCTTTGAATTCGGACAAGTTGAAAGCATGTTGGCTGAACTAAAAAAGCTCAAGAAAAAGCTCAATGCCGCCTATGCCAAGAAAGAGCTCAATGGCGACGACGATGCTTTCAGGAAAATCGTCAACCGTTTGTTTTGGGACGAAAAGAAACGCATCAAGAAATATACACCAGACGAGCTGATTGAAATTGAGCTTCGCCGCAAGTGCCAGTATTATTTCTGGGCGAAGTGCGAATACGAGGTAATCGTGACGGGTTGGCCCGATACGAAGACCGAACGTAAAATCGACATCTACGACCAGCTTGATGCAAACTGGGAAACCTTCAAGAAGATGGTATTCGAGGTAATCGGATGATTAAACTATTCTTCAAATACCTGCTCATCCTGATTGGCATAATCACTGGATTGAGCATCGTTGTCGCTGGCGTTCTGCTTTCAATCGCATATGCAGTTCGCCTCATCGGTGTTAACCTTTCTTCCAATTCCTTGTGGTGCGTCCTGTGCCTAATTGCTATTATCGTATGTGCATTCCAGCTTGCCAAGAATGAATACGACAAACGGCAAAAAATAGAGGATGACAAGATGCGAAGGGGCATCAAATAAGCCAAAATTTTGTCACAAAAACCATACACATTTTGTGACAATATAGGAGCACCTTTATGGCAAAGCATACCTACGAAGAGTTGGAAGTAGACGAGCACGACATCGCAACCCATTGGATTACACGCAAGGGTGTAGAGTGTTGGGCTATAAACGAATATTATCCAAGTGGCCGCATCAAGGACGTACATATCATAAGGATGATTTTCCCAAAGGGATATGAAAACGCTTTCGGCCATATCTATGAAGAAGACACAGAAGCCTGTTTCAGTCAACCTGGCTATGAAACGGCAGGAGTTAATACATGAGCAAGAAAGAATACAAGAAACCCGAAATGAGCATCATATCCTATGAGAACGACTGCGTATTACTCGCAGGTTCTGGCGAGGATGACCCGTATTGGAAGCCGCCTGAGGAAAAGGAAGGTTGCGAAACCCCGTGGTGGTGCCCGTAATTGACAATTAACCATTTAATTGCTATATTTTTGACATGCGTATATTTTCAGTATCATACGGTATCAAGACAGAGACCGAAATCGAGAAGTGGCTTCGCTTTCTCCGCAAAATCAAGAATGAATACGACTGGCATCATCCAATCGAAACAGTCTGGTTTGTAAAGAGCGATAAATCTGCCGAAGAGATTTTCCACGACCTGTATGAACCAGGTACTTTCGAAGGCTTCATTGTCACCGAAATAAAGCCAGAATGCATCGAAGGTTGGACATCCAACCAGTTCTGGCTCTGGCTGAAAAACGAACCAACTAAACAGGAGTCGATGACATGAGCGTAAAATGCACGAAGTTTAGCGCATGGAATTGGAGCCCCGCCATGCTAATCGGCATTTCCCCGAAGTTTGAATACATTTGCGGAAAGTGCGGAAAGTACAACAAGGGCCGATTTACATCGAACACATATGACCGAGAGGGTGGACACCTCTGGTGCTCACACTGCGGTGAAGAAAACATCATTCCAGTAAAGGTAGGATAAAAATGACTCAATATGTTGTAGTGGCCCAAGGCCCGTATGACGATACTATGTTCATCATCTTCTGCGTACTCGTCGTCCTCGCAGCAATCTTTGCTGTCCTCAGCAAGATAGTGTCAAGACCTAGAAACAAAATTCTCGGCGATGTAGGCAAACTCATTGCTTCTCAGCAGTACATGATGGCAGCACACGTGCTTCAAAACAGCAACAAGAAGCAGCTTGCCCGTGAGTTGAAGCGCATCATGAAGAATGCCATGAAAAAGGACAAGAAGGGTATCGTTAGCCCTGGTTCAATTACCCAGAGAAACCGTTTCCGTTTCGCCTATGAACTCTATCTTCTGTTTGTCGGTGAAGTGAAGGTGCGCCAGGATTTTCTCGACGGGTCTCAACTTACCGAAGAACACAAGTACATTATCGAGAAGTTGAAGCAAATTGCAGGTAAATGAGGTCAGCAACTATGATTACCCCGACATACTTTAAGCGTTATTGCAACAAGCTCTTTAACGATGCTTGTGAATTCAAGAGTGCTATGGCCAATGAAATGGAATTTCACATCAAGTGCTTTTTCAATCATAGACTTGTCGCCAAGCTGTATGTTGATGAACACATGAAGTCAATTGTCGATGTGTACACGCCAGACCAGTGTTCTACCTCTACTAGATTCAAGTGGCGTTTCCGTCATCTGTTGAAGAAGTATACCTATGTTGACCGACACAAGTCCGATGTCATCAAGGAAATTACCAAAATGGTCAACTCGCAGTTCTATGCACATTCGGACGATATTTGGACGTTGATTGACCAAGTCACCGACGATGTCTTTGCAATAGATGTTGGTAACATTGCCGCACGGCTGATGGACAAGGCGGATATGCTCCGCTTTGGTGAAATTAAGTGGAGAACCTGTACTAAGGAAAGGTCAAAAGAGGGTTAAAGCATGCGTCTGATTATAGCATTTCTTCTAGCTATTGCCGTTTGTGGAGCATACGCCCACACGGGTGACTGCAGGGAGCTTGTCGTATGGAATCCTGCAACGAAGGATACCTTGATACACTTCCATCGAAAAGCATCCGACAAAATGACGAAGGATGGTGCATGCTACTACAATACTGGGTGGACAGCAAAGGTTGTCCGATGGCACTGCAAGAACATGTATCTTACCAAAGACGGAAAATCCACGTTCCAGAAAGAACATGAAGGTTCGATGACCTTGAAACCATACCATGTTTATTGTCACTCAATTTGGTAGTAACGATGATTATTAGAAATAAACACACAGGCCAGTACATTTATGAGGCAAGGCTGATTAACGGAAAGGTATCTCCCGAAAAGGTATCTGTGCTTTGGACGAATGACAAACGCAATGCGTGTCATTTTTCGTCTAACCTTCCAGATAAATGGAAGGAAGGGTTTGAATCTTTCCAAAAGGCTATGAAGCTTGAACTTGAACTCATCGAGGAGTAAACTATGGGTTTCCGCTGTCCTTTCTGCAAGGCCGATTTCGGTCACGACAAGGCTGAATTTGAAAAGCACATGAAAGAGGAGAAGGAATCTCCCTCTATCGAATCGCTTGCCACTACCAACCTTGCCGACACGCTGAAACATGTTCTGACCCCAGAGGATAAAATCATATGATATGGCGTACCCGTAAACACCCTGAGCCAAGCCCGATTCAGAAACGGCTGTTGCGAAATTATGATGACACCCCTGATGTCACTGTGCTAAAATCAGGCAACAAGCTGGCGTTCAAGTGCAGATGCGGTTGCGAGTTCGTAGTTTCCCAAAAGTTTTGCGAGACGGAACTTACAGGTGAATTTTCTTTCCCGTGTCCAGAATGCAAGAAAAGATGCTTGCATGAGTAGGATTGTATGTTAAGCAAAATTAAGAATTGGTTCTTTAAGCCAGATAATATCTCAGCTCGCTCTGCTGCGTGCCTTTTCAGCATGTATGCAACGGCAGGCTCTATCTGGGGACTATACGAATTGCAGTGCGATACGTGGTCTGATTTGGGTATAGCGGCATTGCTGATTGTTTCGACAATAGTGTTTCTTGACGTGTTCTGGACGATGGTTGAATACATCATCAAAAACGACCCGCTGTAATGGAGCTGTTATGACCGACGCTGAAATCCCTAAAATCTGCAGGAATTGCAAGAATTGCGAACGGTATATAGAAATCGGCGTATTCATGCCGAGTTGGACACCGTGGAAATGGCGGTGCAAGGCTGACAAGCGACCGTTATTGTGCGAAAATGAAGAAACTTCGCTTGACAACTCGCATTAAATAGACTATATTTTAGTCTATGGAAAACTACAAAGAACTCAAATCCACAGAAGAAATCGAAGACGTGTTCGGTAAGCGTAGTGGAATCACTTTCCGTTGCGGGAATTGCCACTGTGCATTCATTCAGGACATGCGTCACATCCGCTTTTATGAATCCATAAAGGGCGATTCCAGCCTTTGGAACCGTCGTAAATATGTTGTCAAGACGGAATGCCCTACATGCAAGCAGGAATTGTCCGTGGTTGCCGACAGTGAGTTGGCAATCAATCCCCGTGACTACTGGACGGACCGACTCAAAGGAAAATAATCTATGCAAGCGTTCATCCTATCCGACCTTCATCCAGACACTTGGTTCCATTATGCCAACAATCCGTCCGCACTTCGTGGAGACGACGTTAAAGAAAAGGTCGTTACCAACACGTTGGACTTTCTTTGGAACACTTTCGGATACCCAGAAACCGACGCAATCATTGTTGCTGGCGATGTGGCCAATGACTACCTTACCTACACCCGTACGGTGAAGTGGCTCTCGAAGAAATACAAGGAAGTCTACCTGTGCCTCGGAAACCACGATATCATCGTTCGTGGGGGAACCCCATCTAAGGCGAACCTTCCTTTCAAGACATCGGAAGAAAAAATTGCTGCAATACTGGAATTCTGCAGCAAGATAGACAACGTGCATCTACTCGAAGGAGAAACGATTGGCAATGTGGCCGGATGCATGGGAATGTGCGACTTCCTGGTCGAACCGCATTCGTTCGGACACGACAAGAAAACAATTTGGAAAAGGGAGTGGTTCGACGGAAAGCACTGGAGATACTTCAAGCAGAACCCGACTGCCATCTGGGAATACTATGACAAGATGATGACAGCCCTTGTTTCAAAGCCGCCCAAAATAATGATGACACACTTCGCACCAATAGAAGTTGGCATCAATTTCGAATACAGGCTCAGCCCCCTGAACACCTACTTCTACTTCGAGGGGAAAAAGTTCCTCGATAGGTTCGACCACGATGCCATCTGGGTTTGCGGCCATGTTCACGACAAGAAGATTTGCACCTATGTCAACCCGAACGGAAAGACGATAAAAATTCTGTGCAACCCTAACGGATATCCTGGGGAGAACAGTCGATATGCTGACACAATGATTATCAAAGACGGAAAAGAAACACGTGGCTCCAAACCAACGAACCACGAAGACTTCATCATCGAGATTTAAACGAGGAAGTATGTCCCTAGTAGTAACGTTAAAGTCTGGAATGCCTGGTTATGATAAGCATTGCCTTGATTTCATGGTTTCCAACTATACAGGCGAGTACGGTTATCGAAGGATAAAGTTGACCGATGTCGAATTCGCCAGATATGTCTACATCAATACAGGTGTGCATATCGACCTTGGAAGCAGGCGTGAAGCATGCAAGGGGCAGTCTGGTGCGATTTCTTCAGTGTACAATATCGTAGACGAGAACGGCGAGCAGACAATGCAGGAACTGCACCTGAACGCTCCTCCGTCCAAGTACATGAAATACGCTATTTACACGGACAAAGACCCGTTTGAACCCAACCATCTCATCCTGTTAATCAAACCCAGGAGAACCCCCAAGGACCACGATACTGAGGCGAAAAATGACTGATGATTTAATTATTGCATCGAATCGTGAGTTCACCGTAGGCGCCATAGTCAAGCACTTCAAGCGTGAGACGCTTACCAAAGAAGAACTCGAAAAGAACCCGAACATGTACCTGTACGAGATTGTCGGAATTGCCGAGCATACGGAAACCAAGGAACTCCTTATGGTGTACAAGGCTCTTTACGGAAAGCCTACTTTATGTGCCCGTCCTCTCTCGATGTTCCTGAGCGAGGTTGACCACAAGAAGTACCCGAACATCAAACAGAAGTACCGTTTTGTGCCCCGTGATTACGTCGAGGGGTCCCCATGTAACAACTGCCAATGCCACTGCGAGTACGGTTGCAAGGAAAAGGTTGACTGGGCGAAGGCCAACGGGACATTGCCCGCAACATATATAGGATAAAAATGATACGATTTGAAACAATCAATATCACTTGGAAGACATTTGATGATGCCCTTCCTGACAGGAATGTTTGGATTTATGTCACTCCCCCTAACGGCGGGTTCCTCGAAGCAGACCATACGACACTTATGCCAAACATTAACAACACGGAAGAGACTATCAAGGATGGATATCATTTCCACCACAACAGGGTTCCTCGCTACCTGAAAAGCTGCAGCAACTGGAAATGGTGCTACGAGAAAGACATAAAATCGGAGGTGGTATAACTATGACAGGCGAATGGTCCATATTCCCTATTCAATGGAACGAGTATTACGCAAACGTGGAGAATGCCCTCCGCATTATCAATGATTCTAGCCTTGACGAAAAGACGAAGGATACCCTGGAAGACCTCCTCCGTATCGATGACATCAGCGGCTATCAGAAACCTGTATTCACCTCGTGGCAAGACACTGTTGACAATATCGACGGGATTTGCCCACCGAACGCATCGGTATCCGAAGTAGACTGGTTAAGAGCCCAGGCGGAGAAGATTGCAAAGGGAGAATGCCCATACTTCGATTGGGATAAGTTGTTCGCCGAAGTCGAGGACAAGGAGAAAAGGTATCTCAACACCGACGGAGCCCCGTGGCTGACCGAAACATATACGGAAGAGGAAAAGAAATTATATCCATTGCTCAAGTGTCAGGCGAGACGGATGCCAAATGAAAAACTGTACCAGTGTATTGGAACCAACAGGGTATGGACCCGAGTCGTCAGGGAGGAGACCAACTTCCGTGTAGAAAGCAAGGGTACGAGGAAACCGAAGAACCCGATTAAGGAATACTACGAACCGACTGATTGCCCATGGTGCGGTTTGGAAGAACTCAAAAAGACCGAAGACGGAAACTACCGCTGCATGCACTGCGGATATGACCATAATGCAGAACGCGACTTTTATAACTGGACGGATAAAGGATAACTATGGCTACCTACATCGACAAGACACACCGTGTCAAGAAAATACACGGTCGCTGGGTTCCCCAGTGGAAGAAGGGATTTCTCAGATGGTCCCAATATATCCTCATGACGGCTGATACCGCCATGGGACATGCCGAAATATACAGCAAAAGCATATATGACCCGATTTTCCATACGGAACAGCAAGCAATCGATTTCATCAACAAAGCTATCAAACAGGGTTATAAGGGAAAATTCTATATCGGGTTTGATGACGCTTATCCAGAGGGGCTCACATGGTAAAAAAGAACGATAAAACAGAAGAGATTACGAGCAATATCCCGACTCATTGGGAACTCGCCATGTGGGTTGCACAGGGCAAAGGTGAAGTCCTCGACACGAACAACTTCAACCGTGTCCTTCACTCATTTGACTACAGATGTCAAGATGAAGATAGGCCGCTTGCTGAACTTGAACTCAATCAGTACCAGGTTCGTTTGTATGGTGACCCTTTCTGGCACGATGTCGATAGACGATATATGAATATTCCCTACTGGAGCTTCGTCAAGTTCGTGAAATACATCGGCTCGAAATTCCCGAAGGACACCTTCAATATAAAACACTTCATCGTCAACTCTACGTTCTATATCAAGGGAAAGTATATCGCAAACGAGTTGGGTCTTTGTGTATGCCGTCACGGAAGCTTGGACGACCTCCCGTACCAGATTCGGTGGGAAGCGGTTACAGTCAAAGACGTAAAGAATATCGAAAAGGCAATAAGGAAATCTCTGGAAAAGGTGGATATATGCAAAGAATAACAGTCAGAGAAGGCAAGAGAACATTTGACGTACAGATACCCGAAAATGTCGATATGGGAAAAATATTCATCGAGCCAACACCTAGCAGCACGACCGAGCTGGCAGAAATTAAGGCTAAGGTAAAAGAGAAGCTGACCATGATGTTGGATGTGGTTACAAACCCAGATGAAACATCAGACCACAAGCTCTTTGTCACCATTGCCGTGGACAACTTTATCAAGATGTTCAATGATGCCCGTAATTGCGATAACGGAGACAACATCTCGATTACATTCATTGATAAAAACAATGTCGAACTGGATGTACACCGTCGGATGAAACTCGATGATGACACTTATGGATGCCGCACAATGAATTCTGTCACTTTCATGTTGCGTCATAAAGGTGCCGACGTGGACTCTCCCAAGCATTGGGAGGTTAAATACTGCAGCTATAACATAGATGGCCACACAGAATGCTGCGTGGTAGATTATTTCGAAGATGGCGAAGAAACAGTCGATAAGCTTAAAACCCTAATTAAATCCGTCTGCACGCTAAGTAAGGCATAATTAACGGTGATTTCGATTGACAAATCTGGATAATTGTGTTATATTTAGGTACATAACCAAGGATATAACATGCCAGATGAAATCAAGACACTATCTGGTGGTCAACTTGCGGGAGGAAACCCTTCCGCCGGCCACCGCACCGAAAACGACTTCTACGCAACAGACCCCCAGGCAGTAACTGCGTTGTTCAACGCACTGTCTAAATACGACACCGATTTTGAAGACTTCCGCCCACGCACGTTTATAGAACCTTGCGTTGGCAACGGGAATATCGCCAAGGCCACCTTGGACTACTTCAATTTCTCCCTGTCCCGTCCAGAATCCGAACGGACTTTTGTCGATATAGTTGACCGTGGCTACAAAGACACGATACTCCATGATTTCCTGACATTCGAAACGCAAACCGAGTACGACCTGATTGTTTCAAACCCGCCGTACTCACTCGCACTTGAATTCGTGCAGAAGAGCCTCTCAATCTTGGCTCCCCGTGGCTACCTCGCATTCTTCCTCAAAATCCAGTTCTGGGAAGGCGAGAAGCGCCGCCAGTTCCTCCTTGACAACCCTCCCGCCTTCTGCTTCCCGTTCTCCAAGAGAATGCCTACTTGGAACAACGGACAGCCTACCGACGAAAACGGCAAGCGCTGGGCAACAACGATGTGCCACGCCTGGTTCGTATGGAAAGCTGGAAAAAAAGACCTGTGCCGTACAGTTCCTATTTAACCAAAGGAATATACGATGCAGTTTGAAATGAAGCAAAGCAATTATATCGTATGCCCGAAATGCCATAACGACAAATCCTTCGAATGCTTCGGAGACAGGGTTGATTACGGTATTTACAGCATACGAATACGGTGCAGCAAATGCGACTGGGTTTCCGACGAACTGTACGAAGAAACTGGTTATTTCCCCGACTTGAACAAAGACACTATCCGCTACCACGTAAAATCCCTGCACGACATGCAGCAGGAAAACAAAGAGACGTAATATGGATGCAAAACAATTTCTGAAAGAAGCACGTGAACAGTATTCGGCAAAAGAGTTCCCTCCGCCGGATGGGTTTCCGTCGTTTTGGGAAGACGATATTTCCTCACTAGATGTATTCAAGCGGTCGCTCTGTCGTTATACAGACCGTTCTGGAACTACAATCAATTACCTGATTGCCCTTCTCCGTGTACGGACGTTAACAGAACGTTTCTCAGGAACCAATACAGAAGGCTTGTGGGAAAAAGAAATGCGTGACGCTATTGCGAACATAGATGATACTGGATTGTCGATGCATGACCGTTGGGCCAAAGAAGAGGAAGTGATTCTTGGTATTGTTCTGGACCATTTTGACGAAATCAATCGCAGGTTGCGGCAGATGAATGACGAATACAAGGCGATTGATGCGATGAACGATGAACTGAGAAAGTATCCTACCGTAACATGCGACAGTAACATCGGAGACATTATGACCGAGGTCATATCGCTTTACAAGCAAGTCATAAATGCACGGAAAGACATCGACACATTCAAGAAAATGACAGACCTGTGTGAAGAACTCCATAATGAGAACCCTCCTCTGGTCAACATGATTCACAGTTGTATCGATTCCCGCACGAAATTTCTTGGTGACATCGAGAGCAAACACGGAAAGTATGAAACACATCTTCGCAATGTCTTCATGGATATCCTGAAAGGAAAGTATGTCTACTGGGATTCCGATGACATGCATTGCGTAAAATACATGCGTATCGACGGAGTTAGTTTGAAAAAATACGGTGATGACATGGAACTCTTCCTGAATGGAACAAGCTTTGGATTTGACTGGGGTGGTGGCCCTGTATTCTCCCCAGATAATGGGCTGTTCTTGTCATATCTGGCAAAAATAGACAAATCATTGGGAAAACTACACGTTATAGGCTTTGACGAACTGTGCAAACTTGTCGAAAAGCACACCCCGTTCATGCTACCGTACATACAGAAACTCTCCCCGAACTGATAAAAATTGGAAGAATTCAACAAAAATCATCCAAGCACCAATAAAATTACTATATTTTTACGTTAGTTTAAACCGAATGGAGTAAACCCTATGTTTGGAATAGAGTCGAGAAAAGAAAGAAGCGCACGGCTTGGAATTGATATCAACTTGTGGGACGACATCAAGGTTGAATTAATCATATTCGGTCGTTGGGTATACAACACCATGTTCCCTACAAAGATGCTTCTTATCAGCATGTTTTACAATATGATTAACCATTTCAGCTCTCCAGAAAAGGCTCTGAAATACATGAAGGACAGCGACATCGTAAAGGTAAGCAGGGGTTGGAACAAGATTACCGTATGGGCGAAACGCCCTGGAATTTTTATTGGTCCTGCCGGGAGGGAAATCAAATATCTGGAAGAAAAGCTCTGCAAGAAGATTATCGTGAAGGAAGCGGCTAAAATGAATTCAATCGAGAAGGCGTACGACCATATGGAATTTGTTGTTTCGTATCATGACGAGTATTAATGCAAATAGGATGTCCTATTACTTGCGTATCTGTCACATACAGTCGGCGTTCAAACGTACGTACAGATGACTGGGCGGAATTTCTGCAAACAATCACGAAGCTGGCATAGAAATAAGGAGATACCCCTATGGCAAACCAAAAACTTACAATGGAAGAGTTCAACCGTATCTGCACCGAATGCGGCTTAACCCCAGATGTGAAAAGAAATGAACAATGCTTCGGCGAGGCGAGCTATTTCACATACACGCACCCGATTTCGGACAAGCCAATCGAATTTGCCTACTATGAAGAATTTTGCGAGGACGACAACATCTATATCAATGTTGGCGTACCGAGTCAATTCAATATGGCCCTCGGCGACTACCCTTCCGAACGCATTTCAACCGACTTCCCCTTCATTGCAGAAGAAAAAATCCGCAGCTGCATCGAGAACCAAAAGAGGTTCCTCGACGCAGAGTTGGAAGCCAGAAATAAAACGACAATTCCTTTCAACAAGTTCATCGACTATCTATCCAAGAAATATCCATGCTGGAGGGACGTGACCGTGGAACTCTCCTGCCCCTTCAACGAGTTCATGAAGAAGATTGATGATGCCACTGTCCAATTCAAGGCTGGCGACGTTTCCGCAACATTCAAGGAGTCAACATGAGAGGTGGAAGACGATTTCACATCAGTCCAGAAAACGGCCAGACTGACGCAAAGCTCCTCAGCGAGAACGCCGAGCTGAAAGCGAAACTCGAAGCAAAAGAAATCGAGTTTGCCAACTTGAAGGAAGATTCACTCAATACCGACAAGGCCCGTGAAAAATGGTTGCAACTCGCCAGAAAGCAGGCTATGGAAATCAAGCTGCTCCGCCGTGCGCTGTGCCTTGAAAAAGCGGAAAGAGCGAAGGAAAACAAATTCCTGTGGCATGTGTATTTCCGTACCCCTTACCTGCATTACTGTTCCGAAAATGGCGATAGAACCCGTACGAACCCGTTCAAGCGCATCGCACATAAATCATATAAAGAATGGATTGCATTCTGGGGAAACCTCGAAGAAAATTACCGTAAACTTGCTGAGAAACTGAAATGAGAAAAATGATTGAGTATACAGGAGCTAAACTCCACGGTTCCGACCTCTGTTTGGAACTCTACCGTATCTACCCGAACGGAAAGGAATGGTTCTGCGGCTACTTCCGAGCTTGGGAAGACATTTGTATCGAACTGGAACGCATGAACCACGAGGAAAGCGGCCCAGACGAATATGTAATCAAGGAAGTTCCGTCGAAGGGCATTCCACCCAGGAAGATACACGACATCGCTGCCGACCGCAAACGATGGGCAGAGGAAGATGCCAAGCGTGCCATCGAAGCAAAGAAATGGGAAGAAGAACGCAAGAAGGCTCTCGAAGAATGGAAACGGGAAGAAGCCGAATGGCGTAAGAAGCATCCAAAGGAACGCATGCCGATGGACAGACGCAGGTTCCCTGCCCTGTTCGACTGCCATGAGCCGATACCTGGGGTGAGTGCCCCAGACGGCATCTACAAGGCGCTCAGGTTCCTATACCCCGATTGCAAGAGGAAGCGCAAATGAGAAACGAAGAACTGAAAGCGTACGACAAGGATGAAAAAAAGAAGCAACCGTGCTTCTACTGCGAACACCCAGGCGGCGTTGTCCTCAATGCACCAATGAGCTGCTGGCCATACGAGGCGATAGTACACTTTAACGACATTGAAATCCAGACTACGGACGACCAGACAGTTAATATCTGCACCATACGTGGCATAAAATTTTGCCCAATGTGCGGAAGGGACTTGACGAAAAAGAAAAAATAACTAGATTAGATGAAAGAATGAAGGAATATCTCGAAGAAATCGAACGGTATGCAACCGAGATGGTCAATGAAGGTTATCTCACCCGTGAAGTCGTGGATGAAAAACGCAAGGAAGCAAACCTCGATGCAGACGACTGGGTAACCCGCAGTAAAACCAGGATTCTCGAATCTTCGGTTGACGATTTGCATGATGCCGTGTTTGGTCTGCATTTTGCAGATTTTGTCCGTAACACACGGATGGGGGTCGCTCAGATTAAGTTGGCCTCACCAGACTGGTTCAACAAAGTGACACCGTCAGTCAACAGCGATGGCACAGTGACCATCACCGTTGATAGGGCGATTCAAACTCTCACCGCATTAAAAAACTACTTTGACAAACGAATTACTCAAATCTTGGACCTTGAATATCATGCACCGTGGTAAATTATGAATATCAAACAACGAATCCACTGGGTTGTAGTGCTGTTCACATCAATCGTCGCACTCCCCTTCGTCCTCGCAGCGGCCATAATCAGCCTGATTGCACTCGGTATATTCTACCTCGCCAAGCTCGCCCTGATGCCTGCATTACTGTTGTACCGCATTGTCAGACCATGGCAATCAGGCGAGCACAAATATCTCAGGAACCCCATCATCACATTCTCCGACTGGCTTCTTGACAAGGCAGATTGGAAAGGAGTTTAACCTATGTGGCGTATAAAAGTCTTGTATCATAACGGACAGAAACTCTTCGCTCCCTACAAGAGGGTCAAATTCTTGTTCTTCCACTGGTGGGAACCCGCTTTCGTAAGCGAGTACCATGAACTACATGAGGTTTATATCAATCATGAATCTTATGACAGCTTCTTCCATGGAAACTGCATCGGGTTCTACACCGAGGACAATGCACGAAGATACATCAAGCTGTACGACGAACATTGCAAACTCGTAGAGAAAACCAGCAAGATTAAACCAGAATACATCTACCCAGATGAGGAACCCGATGGAAAACGAACAGACGAAGATTGAAAACATCCTCCATGTATTCGACCTGATTAACGACAACGTTATCAACGCCAAGATTGGAAAGAAGGTGGCCGAAATCATATTCAAACAGGGTGGAACCCCGGAGGATGTCATCAAGAACATCGGTCTCCGCAAGTGCATGCCAGACCCGATTGCTGTCCTCGATATCCTCAACAAGTTCCCAGACCTCCTGCACAGGGCACAGAACGGTGACGACAAGGCAAAACACGAACTCGTCGGGCAATGTATGCGTCAGTCGGGAGGCAAACTTAACCCTGCCCTCGTCAGACAGTATATCGACAACATGGAAGACCTCGTAAAAGCTGCAGAAAAAGAACGCGAGGCCGAGATTATACAGCTATAAGTGAGGCTTCAATGGAGCTGGTCAAAATAAAAGGATTGCTTGACGGGGAATTCCCGAAAGAACTCCCCAATTGGTTCAAGGACTTTGTCGAAGGCCAGAAATGCAACTGGATTCCAGACAGCAAGGGCGGAGAACCAAACTGCAAGAAAGAGTTACCGCAAACCCCTTGACACCATGGGGGCATTTCGTTATATTTATTCAATCTACAACCTAATCTCCTAGGAGGAAATCCACTATGTGCGGAACAAAACCTATCGACGAAAAAGCCGAAAAAATGGGCTGGTATGACCTCATCAAGACAGTACACCATGCCTTCGAATACGGCCTGCACTGCAACGACATGAACCACAAAGATGTCGAACACGAAATTTCATCAGCCATAGACAAGTTGGCCAAACAGAATGACTTGCCCGTACATGACTGGAAAACCCCATACGAAGAACAGTATGGACCTACGGAGGAAACCATGATTGACCTGCACGACTGGAACGATGTCGCCAACACGAAAATCCCACTTAACCAGGAAATCTTCGCCCTGCTCGAAGACAGGCAGAACCCAGAAAAACTCAGACCTGCAGTCATCGTCGCCAAGATGATGCCGGCCAAGAGACTTACCTGGACGAAAAACAAAGAAGGTGATGTCCTCTGCTACGATGTCCCCGCAGGCAACTTCCATAGCTGCAACGGGGCCCAAATCAAGTACTGGAAACCAGTTAACGTTCCAACGAAGGTCGAGTCCTTAGTTTGCGGCGTGGTTGAAGCACCCAAGGACTGCTTCGATTACAAACCGTTGAACCCCCAACAGAATCCACTTGCGATAAAGGGCTTCTGGAAACGCATCAATCTCGAGTTCGTACCAGACAAATACAGGGTGGACTGGCAATGCAGCTGCGGAACGGTCAACAGCTTCAGCCGTACCGTCCAAGAATTCCTGAATTTCCCCGATTTCGCCGTGTACTGCCCCCAGTGCGGAAGACGGGTAGACTTCAACTTCGACCAGTCGAGAAACCCACCGTTCAACCAAAAGCTCAACAAATAAAAGGAGTAACCATGATTGCTTACCTATTCATCGTCACAATCGTATATCAAGCGCTCCGCATTGTCTGCAACATCGTAAGGTACCTCAGAAAGACCAAGGAAACAGAAGGCACGCTCGAACAAAAAATGGGTCTCACAGGGGCTATTCTCCTGCGAGTGGGCGCCATCAGTCTGGCAGCGGTCGGCCTGCTCGTCGGAGGAACCGCAGCAATCGGAATCGCAATAGTCCTGGCCATCGCATGTGTCATGATGACCATTCTTGCCGCTACCGCATTCGGATATGGCAAACACAGCTCTATAGTGATTGCCGCATACAACTATATCATGATGATGCTGTTCGTATGGTGCATATACAAGGGACTAAAATGAACAAGACGGAGACCCGATGGAACAATTACTTTATCTATTTGTGATTATCTGGGTAATCGGGGCGGTATTGGTATTCTGTGATATCAGGCACCAGAAAAAACATCCGCCAAAGGCGCCAAACCCCAATTATACCAAATACCTGGACACCTAAACATGAAACCCAGCGAAAATTCCGAATTCACCGTAGTCAAGAACGAGTTCCCGGACGGATGGTCTGAAACCCCGTTCGAACTCCTCCTAAAACGCCTCGAAGAAAACGGGTTCTCCATCAAGGAAACAAATGAAGTGGCCGCAGATGAAATGGTCATGGACGCAAGACCCCATGACGATATCTATGTCATCGAAAAGGACGGCAGGCAGTTCACCTTCAAAATCGCCCTCACCAGAGACCTCAGGCACGGCGAGGAACACCTGGACGACATCGGCTGGTTCAAACCAAGAGGTTCTGGAAAGGCTGCCCCAGTCAAGTTCGAAATCCCCCCAGACATGGACGTGGATGCCAAATGTGCCGCTGTCGAATACTGGGTTAGAGACCTCGTCAACTACTTCTACGGAAGACCAGCCGAAAAACGCAACTTCAACTACAAATACTGGGAACATGTAAGGTTCGAAGAACGTGCCCGTATCAAACGAGAGACGGAAGCCCGTTACCAAGACTACCTAAAACACCCAGAGAAATACTTCGGCCCTCCCCCACGCCTGGTTGAACCAGAGCTCTACCCCAATACCGCAGTGAGAGTCATCCCCACCAGCAAACCCGTAGGTCTTGCCTTCGCACTCAAATTCCTTGCCATGGATGAACCCCTGAATACAACATCCTTCAGAAAAGGTAAGAAAACTCCTTGACAATGCAAGTTTAATTATCTATATTGTAATCATCCAATCACCCTAAGGATACCCTATGAATAAACAAACCGCAAAACCCCTGTATTTCATTGATACCAGCCTCCCTGGCGACGAAGGAAAGTATTTCAAGTACATCCTCCTCACGGAAAAACAACTCCATAAGTATATCAACTGGTTCAAGTCCTATGACTGGAAAGGAAATTCAAACTCAATCTACTTATATAGACACTTTGAATATCGCTATACAAAATCACTGGTCCTTGGAGCACTGACAAAAGCAAAACCGATTACTGAAACCCAAATCCAGTTCCTGAAAGATTTCTGCCCAGGTACACGCTTCGATGCGTTCCGTGAACTAATCAAACAACACTCTTGACAAACTGAAAATAATTATCTATATTGTCCATACAAACATATACAAACCCCACATACAAAAAGGACATCCCAATGAACAATTCTGCACAGAAACAGGCTATCCTCGACGCCGACAACGCCAAAGGTGACGTAATCGACCTCCTTGCCCCGCTGGTATGCGACAAGTCCCGATTTACCGTTAAAAACAAGTCTGTGCGACTGAACGTGCGAAACCCGATTACCGTCGAATGCTCGCTTTCGACCGACTTCGATGACATGCGAATCGATTTCTGCATGTCGTACAACGAATCCCGCGACGACTTCTACGGGACCGTTCTCATCAAGCAACTCACTACCGACGGAAACGAGGGCTCAACCCCGACATGGGAAACCCTTGACTACTTCACCCGCGAAAACATATCCTGGTCCCCCATAGATACCCTGAAGGGAATCGCAAACCATATCCTCTACGCCCTCGACTTGGTCAAGGTCTATAAACAGACCGCAAAACAGCTGGCCGACCTCAGGAAAACATACGGCATCTACCAACATAACTAAAAAGGACAAAAACATGATTGATATGTACCAAGATGGCGTACTCGTCGATGTCCTCCCCTCCTGTGCAGTATGCCGTGCCTGCCATAAACTAATGTCCGAAGTAGAAGAATGCCCAGAACCAGAACCATGGCAGGATAAGTACGTCTGCATCCCAGACTGCCCCAACTATGACGAAATCTGGGACGAAAAAGAACTCCAGGAAGAACTCGACAAGGACGAGGATAAACACCTCCTCGATGAACCAACAGAGGACTAAACCCATGAACGAAACCGAGTTCGAAACCCTCTGCCGAAACAAACACCACCTCTCTATGATTGCCAACAGAGATGGCAACACAGATGCAACCCGCTTCGGTTTCTACCCCAACGAAAACGACTTCGATAACCTTGTCCCAGTCATCGAACGGACCCCGAAGTATATCCTCGGCCTCCTAGGGAACGAACTCAACGATAAACCCCTCTGGGAACGTAATGCACCCCTGTTCTCGAAAACCACCCCTCCCCTGATAATAGCAGATACAGACTCCGCTACACCAGAGGAAATCTCCCGTTATGTCGAATATGCCATAAACCGCATCAAGAACGAAATTTGCCAACTCTGCGGCAAACCTGGCGCCTATACAACCCCCGTTGACCCAAAACGCCACATATGCTTCAAATGCCGCGAAAAACTCAATTGCAACCAGACTGGATGGATAACCTCAAACCCAGAAGCCGACAACCATGGCGGAAAAGGATACTAAAATGGAAATCAAGCTCACTATCCCCAAACAGTTCGAAGAACACTTCAACATGGACTCCTTCAAGGATTCCCTCAAACGCATCGCCTTCGATATCAAAGAGCATATCAAACTCAAAGATACCAACCCCGATGTAATCCCCCTTTCAGGCCGCTATGAAAGAGAACTCGCTGATGCCCTCCCAGAAATGTTCGAAAATGCCGAAATCGACTACTCGGAAAATGAAATCTCTGAACTCAGACAGGGGGTCAAGAAACGTTTGAACCAAGCTTACCCCTGGACTGAACAGCTTGAACTTTCCTATTCACACGCGTACGGCGAAGAATCCATGTTCATCCTCGTCGAAAACCCCGTTGCACAACGCGAATGCCTCGTGGTCGAAAACCTCATTGACCATACCTATAAGGTCGAAAAAGAACCTGGAAAAGACCATACCCTGGTAGATGCTACACCAGAGGCCATGGAAAAAATCAGACAATATCTAGCATTAACCGACAACACCTAACAACAAAAGGAACATCCTATGGCTTACCTCAACAAAGTCCTCCTCATCGGAAATATAGGCAGAGACCCCGAATTCACTGTCACCCAAACTGGCCGCAAACGCGCCTCCTTCTCCCTCGCCACATCAAGACGATACAGAGACTCGAATGGCGAACAAAAAGAACAGACAGACTGGCACACTGTCGTCGCATGGGGCAAAACCGCAGATGTCATCGAATCCCTCGGTGTCCACAAGGGCATGCCCCTCTTCATCGAAGGCTCCCTCTCCTACCGCTCCTGGAATGACCAGAATGGCCAAAAACGGTACTCCACGGACGTTATCATCGAAACGTTCCAACTCCTCGGTAGTAGACAGTTCAACACCAGTGGACAACAGCCTGCCCAAACATATACCCAACCCTCGTTCCAGACGGATGCTCAACCCCCGTCCCAAATGCCTGAGCAACCCCCTATCAGCTCCATGTACCAAACACAGGCCCAAACCCCTCCTCCACCAGAAGAGGATGATGGCCTCCCGTTCTAAACCTAATTCAATTTACTGTTCTAACCGTGTCGAATTCGATACGGTTATTTCTTTAGTGTAAAACCACCCCCACCCCCAAAATTTTTTCAACCCCTGTATATACCCCCTACCAAAAATTTTTCAAAGGGTATGACAGGGGCTTTTATTATTTTTTTCTATTTTTCTGCCCCCAGTTTTGGATTTTGATTTTTTGATGGGGTGTTGATATCCTGTTGATAACTTGTTTGTTTCATGTTGAAACATAGTTGAGAGCTGGTGCCTGGTGTCCCGATTCCTGGGTGCGAACATGTGTTCGAGACACCGTGTCCCGACCCCTGTCCCGAAACATGGGTGGGAACCCCTGTTGGAAACCCTGGGAAATAAAAAAAGAAAAGTACCGCGCTTATCAAATATCAAATTACCCCACCTCTATACCCTATACGCGCCACCCCCTAAAATGACCCCGTCACGCTCCAACTTAGGTTATCACCCACACGAGATGGCGTCGAACCCCCCCTATATTAAGGGGTGTCCCAAGGCGATGTTGCCAAGGGTCAAAGGAGTTGATACTATGAAAGTTACGGCATCACAATTCAAGACGCTTGCAAATGGTAGGCGTAAAGTTCTCGGGGACGGCACTGTTTGGCACGCCCGCAAGTCCTTCGCCCTTGAAGGGGCGCCGGGCATGGGCAAAACCTCGGTGGTGCGTTCGCTTGCTAGCGATTGGGCACTCCCGCTCATCACCGTCTCCATAAACCAGTGGTCTAATGCCGCCGACATCGTCGGCTTCGGCTATCGTGGCCACAAGACCGAAAAGGGCGAACTCGAAATCTTTGGCGAGGACGAAATCCCGCCTTGGATGCCCTATTACAGGGTTGACCCCGAGACCAAGGCCAAGGTCGCCACGAGCGACAAGACCAAGGGCTACCCGATTTGGCGTAACGCAAAGACGGGCCAGCCCGAAGCCCACGCAGCCGTCATTTTGCTTGACGAATTTTCGGCGGCAAAATCTATGGTGCAACAGACATTTTTGTGTGTTGCCCTTGATAGGGTTGTCAAAAACTTCCGTTTGCATAACGACACGAATTTTTTCGTGGCGTATAACGGTTGCGACCGAGCGGGTTTTGAAGGACAAACTTCTGAAATTTCCGCTGCATTGGTAGGGCCTAACGCCCGCTTTGACTCTTTGGAATTGATTTATGAAGATTCTTGTGTTAAGGCGGCTGTTTTGGCAAATCCGATTATTTCGGATTTTTGGAAAAGTTTCACCGAAAAGTATTTGGCGGAACTTAACATTTGCGACGAAAACGATGACGGCAGGAATTCTTGCGGTCGCACCTACGAAAGCCTTATGGAAGAACTTTCTATTTGCGGATACGATAGCCACAATTTTGATAAGGACGCAAAAATGCGTGTTGAAATCAACTTTGAGGGTTCGGAAAAAGTCGCAAAGCAGTTCATCACTTTCGTGAAGAATTTTGACATTCCGACCGGCGAAGACTATCTTTCGGGGAAAGTTGTGGTAAAAACGCAAAGCGAAGTGGTTATTGGAATTAACGCAATTTCCACTTTGTTCGGTTTCCGCAACCGTTCCAAAAAGCAGGTTATTTCCCCTGTTGAAACTTCCGCTTTGAAGGATTTCCTTAATAAGGATTATCCTACGGGAACGATGAACGCAGACGGCACTCCGATTATGGGTTCTAAAACGGAACTTTACGGGGTTATGAAAGCGGCTCTTATTCGTGAAAATCTCCAAGAAAATCCTGCTTTCCGCTTCGTTGCCGATGTTCTGAATAACTCTCAGAAAAAGAGCAATGAAGAAGAATGCGAATTCTAAAAACAAAGGGGAGACGAAAGTCTCCCCTTTTCCTTTTTCTTTTCACCAAACAAAACAAACAACAAACAATCAAACAAAGAGGTAAAATTATGGCTACTAACAAAGACAGAATTACGGCAATTAAAATGGGTTTGAAGATTTATTCTCCCCGCCGTAAGTAAAAACAACATTCACCTTTAACAAAGGGAGACGAAAGTCTCCCTTTCTTTTTATCGCCACGAAATTTCCAACTTACATTATCACCTATGCGATGACTGCAGCTTCGAAAAATCAGGGTCTTTCAGACCGATGTTTTTGTTCTCTTTTGTAAACGAAACTTTACACAAAAACCTATAACTATACTATACGCTTTTGCTTTTAATTATGTATATTTAGTATAGTGTTTAATGGTGAACACTATAAAAATGGAGTAGGGATTTATGGCAAAAAGCAAACTTACAAAGCAAGAAAAAACTTGGCGGATAACCGCTAAGAAAATGGGATTGAACATTTTCAGCAAGAAATAAACGGGAGTAAAACAAGATGCAGAAACACGATACAAAAGGCTTTAAAGTCGGTGATAAAATCCGCATTGTTGAGATGGCGGGTGAACCGCAGTATAACGGGAAAGAGGGAACTATAACCCACATTGACGATATTGGGCAACTGCATGGGGATTGGGGCGGTCTTGCCGTCCATGCTGACGAAGACAAGATTGAACGGGTGTAGCAAACGGATTGAAACAAAGGGAGCCGTAAGGCTCCCTTTTCTTTTTGCGTTGCCAGCAGGTTTCAACTTGTGTTATCACCCTGCCCCAGAGTCGCCTCCACTGGAGGTATCCCCCCCTATATTAAGGGGTGTCCCAAGGCGGTGTTGCCAAGGGCTAAACAACGGAGTTGAAACATGAGCATCATGAAAGTCGGGATTGAGGTTGACAAGGAGAGCGAACTCTACAAGAAGGCGAAGGAACTTTGCGATGGGATTGAAGTCAAGTTCGGTAAGGCGTTCAACATCCCGTTCCCTATGCAGGACGTCACTACGGCTTGCGGCAGCGACAAGTGCAACGCCCTGCGTATGAGCGTGGACTATCGCAAGGGCGGCCACTCGTTCTATGACGGGCACAACTACCCCAGTTCCTACTACCTGAACATCACGCCCGTTGAACTCACTGACCTCGGCTATCGCTGTCTGATGTTCGGGGGTGGCAACTGCACCATAGCGGAGTGCAACCGCAACACCGAGAAGCAGCGTAGGCTTGCGGTCAAGTCGGTGCAGGACGAACTCGTGGAGATTGTTTACAAGGCACTCGCCTACTACAAGATTAAGTTTTAATCAACTCCGCAAAAAAGAGGGTTTGACCCATTGGGTTAAACCCTTTTTTATTTTTTAGTCTGCGGTTTCAACTTGGGTTATCACCTATTGACCGTGGCCGCCAGGAGGAGTTGCTGGGTTTGTCGATAGCAAAAAGTTAAAAAAGTTCTTGACAAACTAGATTTAATTATCTATATTTATAGTAGAAACAACGAGGTATATTATGGCACAGAAGAAAGCAACAGAGTTCATCGTCAACGAACTGAACTTGGATTTGATGGAAGATACTATTGGCCGTCTCAACCGCTTGGCTAATATGATAAGAGATAGTTACGATATGAACTATATCGGGGTTGCGTTGAGCGAGTTGTTTCGGCATTGCGAAAGGGGTGCGGAACATATCAATGGGCACGATGGGGAGTTCTGCTTTACGATGTGTTGCGTGGCAAAGCCCCTTGACAGACGCAAAAAGGTGCGTGAGTATAGGTATAGGCTGAACACCTACACGAACGAGATTACCTGCATAGACGAGTGCGGAAACGCTTGGACTATGCCGTTGCTTAATGATACCTTGTCCGTCATACGGGATAAGGCGATAGAGTGGGCTATGCAGTAAGGCGGTTGGCGGGTAGCCACCGCCATTCGTTTTGTCTCCGCCCGATATTCAACATGGGTTATCACCCATGGCCTGTCTGCAGCTGCCGACGGGCGATAAAAAAATTCGTTGCACCCCTTGACAAACTAGATTTAATTAACTATATTATAGATACAAACAACGAGGTAAGACAATGGCAAAGAAACCTACAACGAAAGACAAAATCACTGCAATCAAAATGGGTCTCCGCATTTACAAGGGGGGCAGGAAATGAAACTGCTACTCTTTGTGGTGCTAGTTCTGCTAGCGGTGTTCTATCCACCTATTATGTTTCTCTATGCTCTCATCGGTCTCATCTATCTAGTAAAGGCGGTAGCGAAATGAAGAAGTATATGCTCTACTTGAAGAACGGCAAAGGCGAATACGAGCCGACTGCGATAGGCTACTTCAAGGACTTGGTTCCGTTGGCGTTCGG
>JAFXNA010000040.1 GCA_017529865.1 Bacteroidaceae bacterium | reverse complement strand
TAGAACAGGTCGTGATCCTGTGCAAAGCCATGAGCATAGAGTTCCTGCGCCACAAGATTCTCGAATACAGCGCCGAAGTTGATGTTGGTATCCTTCTCTAACAATCGCAACTGGATATCGCCGCCATACATAGCTGCCAGAAGGCCGACATCGTTGAGGAAGAGCTTGAACAGATTGCGTTGTTTGTTCAACAACAAGGGCAGTCTGGGCTCCTCGATATTATAAGTAGGAAGGGCCACGCCAGCATCTTTCAGCCACAGAAAACCACTTTCATAGCGACTGAAACGGGCTTTTTCATTCAACTCTTTAAGAATGAAACGCTTGGTCTTGGCATTGAGTTCTGAGGGAATCAGGTCGTAGATCTCCTCTATCAGCAGTTTCTTCTTGGGGTCGTATTTCGTAATGTCACGTTTGTAGGCGCGGATGATGTCACGCTGCTCGCCCAAAACCCGCCGAAGGTTGTTGGTATCCAGGTAGCGCTGAACGGCAGCTGGCATTCCGCCCACAATCAGATAGAGGCGCACCAACTCCATCATACGCTCGTGGATAAAGTTGTCGACAGGCTTTTGCTGCTCGAAGCACTCACGCAAATGAGCCTGTACATCGCTGCTGATACCAACAGCGGTGGCAAACTCCTGCAGGTCGAGTGGATACATTTCGAGTTCGCCCATATAGCCAACAGGTACGCTCCTGATGTCCTTGAGTTCGACACCCAACAGCGAGCCGCTCATCACATAACGGTAGCTACCTTCATCAACCAGGAACTTGATGGCAGTAACAATCTCCTTGCACTCCTGCACCTCGTCGAAGAATATCAGTGTCTTGCCAGGAATCAGTTGCTTGTGAGTGAATGCCGAAAGGCGAAGTAATATACCCTTGGCGTCCTTGGGTTCACTGAAAAGAGTAATGGCTTCAGGTTGCTCGATGAAATTAATTTCTACAACCTGCTCGAAACATTCTTTGCCAATCTTGCGGATAGCGAAGGTCTTGCCTACCTGACGGGCTCCTGTTACCAGCAGTGCACGTTTCTCATTCTTGAAAAAGTCGCGAATCGACTCGTTTGCCTTTCTTTCTATCATACTCAATGATGTTATTTCCGGCTGCAAATATAGTAAAAATTACATTATCCAACAAGAAAACGAAAACGAAAATACACTTTTCCAATGATTATTTAGTTCAAAAATGACACTTTTCCAATGATTTTTAACTCAAAAACTTACATTTTTCCCTTATTTCTTCAATATCTTTAATAGGTTAATGGCTTAATAGGTTAATTGATAATGGTTATAGGTTATTGAGGTTAATAGAGGAAGATTGTTGTTGGGTCGGCGATTGTATGAAGAAAGGTGTAGCTTGGCTACACCTTGTCTTGTTTCTTACTTCATGCTTCCGGGGAATCACCGAGGAAGGTATACTCGAAGTTATTGCTTTTGGCTGAGGGGAACTGGCTTCGAGGGTCGACATCCTGACGGTTGCGGAGGTGTTCGACGATGCGCTCATAGCAGTCGAGGGGGCTTTGTGCCTTAAGCTTGGCACGGAAGCGGGTGTCGAGATACTGGAACTTATTGGTTTCCTTGATAGGTACGACACGCTTGAAGGAGAGGACGGCATCGTACCAACCTGGGTTGGGTTCGGCCATGAGTTCTAGTACGGACTTCTTCTTCTCGGGCTGATAGATACCTGCTGCTTTCTGCTCGTTGCGGATGCGTTCGAGTTCCTTGAATTCCTCAAGGGTTTCGGCTTCGGTCTTGAGGAAGAGAATATAGTTGGAGTAGCCTACCTTGAGTCGATAGGGATACTGATTGTTGGAGGAGTAGAATCCGCTGACGCGATTGATGACTTCGCCAGTGAGTTTCAGGTCTTTAACGGTCTCAAGGAATGCGACAGCCTCGTCCATGTTGGTTGCCAGTGTGTCTTGATCAAAATATCGAATGTATAAGTTCATAATTATGTTGACTATTAAAGTTTATAGTTTAATGTTTATAGTTATCAGGGTTGCAAAGATAGTAAAAAAAAATGATAATGCATAGCGCATAATGCATAATTCATAATTTTTTTATTTTTTTAATCCTTTGTTCTTTCTATTTGCATTCTTATACGCCACTCTTTGGGATAGAGATTGTTGGCACGGGAGCCGATGTTCTTGGCGAGTCCGAGGGGGAGCTGACGATGGGTGATGGTGACGAGACCGCGAGGGGTATCGGCTGGAAGTGTGAGGGCTTCACCACGAAGATATCGAAGGGCGGTGTCGTGGTCAATGTCAACAGTGGAGAGTGAAGAGTGAAGAGTGAAAAGAGGATCAGGAAGGAGGCGGAGGGAGGAAAGTGAAGAGTGAAGAGTGGAACGTGAAGAGTGAAGAGAGGAACCATGCTTGCGGAGGATGGCGCAGAAGAAGCCTTCGCCCTGGATGCGATGTGGGAAGAAATGGCAGCAGTCGAAGTCGTCGCCTATGAGATTGCCGACGACATTCCACTCTGGCTGTGCACAGCAGGGAAGGATGTCGGCCCCCAACTGGTCACGAATCCAGCGGACGTTCTCTTCGTCTTCGTGGGTGTTGTAGGTGCAGGTGCTGTAAATCATCAGTCCACCTGGTCGGAGGCAGTCCCAGATGTCGGCTACGATGTCACGCTGACGCTCGGCGCACATCTCGACATTCTGCAGAGACCAGTCGCGGATGGCTCCTTCGTCCTTGCGGAACATCCCTTCACCTGAGCACGGTACATCGCAGAGGATGAGGTCGAACGCCTCACGCATCTTTCGGAAGTCCTCTGGGCGGTTGTTGGTGACCAGCACGTTTCCCCCACCCCACTTGCTGATGTTTTCACGCAGGATCCATGCTCGCTTGGGCATGATTTCGTTGGCAATGAGGGTGGAACCTGCTGACAGGTATGCCTGTAGCAGAGTGGACTTACCTCCCGGAGCGGCACAGAGGTCGAGAGCCGTGACATCAGCATCGCCCACATACTTGCGAAGCAGATGGGCTATGAACATGGATGAAGCTTCCTGGACATAATATGCCCCTGCATGGAACAGAGGATCGAGGGTGAACGAAGGGCGTTGGAGCAGGTAGACTCCTTCGTCACACCAAGGCACCTGTTCGGCCTCAGTACAATCCAACATTGCTCGGTCGGCTTTCGCCGGATTGATGCGGATGGTAGTAGGACTAGGACTGTCGATAGCTGCCAGCAGTTGCTGGAGTTGGTCGGAGCCGAGGATGGCTTGCATCTGAAGGATAAAATCCTGTGGTAATTGCATTTCGAAGTCGTTTGTTGGCACAAAGATACGAAATAATTCATAATTCATAATTCATAATTTTTATCACTTTTTCAATTCTTCCATTCTTCAGTTCTTCATTTTTTTACTATCTTTGCAACTCAAATATAATAAATGCATACACAATGATTACTTTTGTGTTGAGCCTTGCGGCTCTCGTTTGCGGCTATTTTCTGTATGGCCGATTGGTAGAGAAAGTGTTCAGACCTGACGATAGACCGACTCCGGCCATTGCCAAGGCCGATGGTGTGGACTTCATCGTGCTTCCTTCGTGGAAGATATTCATGATTCAGTTCCTAAACATTGCGGGCACAGGTCCGATATTCGGTGCCATCATGGGTGCGAAGTTCGGTCCTTCGGCTTATTTGTGGATTGTGCTGGGATGCATCTTTGCAGGTGCTACGCACGATTATCTGAGCGGTATGCTGTCGATCAGGAACGGAGGAGCAAACCTGCCTGAGATTATCGGTAAGTATCTGGGTAATGCGCCCAAGCAGGTGATGCTGATTTTCTCTGTGTTCCTGCTGATGATGGTGGGTGCTGTGTTTGTATACAGTCCTGCCTCGTTGCTTCAGAAGTTGTGTATGGACACAGCGCCGAGCGTAGAGTTGCTGGGCAACAGCACGTTCTGGATTATCATTATCTTTGTGTATTACATCATCGCGACAATGATGCCTATCGACAAGATTATCGGTAAGATCTATCCGCTGTTTGCCTTCTCTCTGCTGTTTATGGCTGGTGCATTGTTGGTGATGCTGTTTGTGAAACAACCCACGATTCCTGAATTATGGGAAGGCGTTGGTGAAGCATCGCTCACAACGAAGAATATATTCCCCTGTCTGTTCATCACGATTGCGTGTGGAGCCATCAGTGGTTTCCACGCTACTCAGAGTCCGCTGATGGCACGCTGTATGAAGAGCGAGAAGATGGGACGCCCTATCTTCTACGGCGCGATGATTACGGAGGGTCTGGTGGCACTGATATGGGCTACGGTAGCAATGTATTTCTTCTACAACGAACCGACTCCAGGCTATCAGGAACTGGCAGGTGGCGAGGATGTTATCAGTAAGGCTCCTGGCATCGTGAATCTGATTTGCGAGAACTGGTTAGGCGTCTTCGGTAGTATCTTAGCAATCTTAGGTGTGGTAGCAGCACCTATCACCAGCGGCGATACGGCCTTGCGCTCAGCCCGGCTGATTATTGCCGACTTCATTCATTTGGAGCAGAAGAGCATCCGCAAACGTCTGTATGTCTGCATTCCTATGTTTGCAGCAGTCATTGCCCTGCTGATCTGGCAGATGGCGAACCCAGAGGGCTTCGATGTCATCTGGAGTTGGTTTGGCTGGAGCAACCAGACGCTGTCGGTCTTCACCCTGTGGGCTATCACCGTTTATCTGGTACAGCAGCACAAGAACTATTTCGTCACCTTGATTCCAGCCCTGCTGATGACGACCGTATGTACCACTTATCTGTTCTCGGAGCAGGTGTTCAGCCTCGACATAACCTATGCATCGTGCATTGCAGGTGCAACGTGCCTGATTGCATTGGTGTGGTTCATCGTTTGGATGAAACGTAACAAACGGATATAAGAAACAGCCAAAAAGCATGAGATACTCCATCATCATACCTGTGTTCAACCGTCCGGATGAAGTGGACGAGTTGTTGCAAAGTCTCACGGAGCAAACCGTGAAGGACTTTGAGGTGGTGATCGTGGAAGACGGTTCGAAGACTCCTTGTAAGGATGTTGTGGACAAATATGCCGACTCGCTGCACCTTATATATTATTATAAGGAAAATGGCGGTCCCGGACCGGCTCGCAACTACGGAGTGGAACGTGCGAATGGTGACTATGTATTGATACTGGACAGCGACTGTGTGTTGCCGCCTACCTATTTGGAAGCTATCGAGACGGAACTCAACAGCAATCCCTGTGATGCCTTCGGAGGACCTGACCGTGCTCACGATTCATTCACGCCAGTTCAGAAAGCTATCAGCTACAGCATGACGAGCTTCTTCACGACAGGCGGTATCCGTGGTGGAAAGAAGAAGCTGGATAAGTTCTACCCGAGGTCGTTCAATATGGGTGTACGACGCGATGTGTATCAAGCGCTTGGCGGCTTCTCGAAGATGCGCTTCGGCGAGGACATCGACTTCAGCATCCGCATCTTCAAGGGCGGCTATCGTTGCAGACTGTTCCCGGAAGCATGGGTGTGGCATAAACGTCGGACCGATATGGACAAGTTTTTCAAACAGGTGTTCAATTCGGGTATCGCACGTATCAACTTAGAGAAACGGCATCCAGGCAGTATGAAGCTGGTGCATCTGCTCCCAACCGCGTTCACAGTGGGAGTGACCGCACTGATTATCCTTGCGCTGGTGTTGCGATTCATGGGGTCGTGGATGTGGCTCTATGCCCTCCTACCCATCGAACTATACTGTCTGTTGATCTTCATCGATGCAAGCATTCAGAACAAAAGCATGGTGATTGGTATTCTGGCTGTCGAAGCTGCCTTTGTACAGCTGTTTGGCTATGGGCTGGGATTCATCAAAGCCTGGTGGCAGCGTTGTGTGTTGAGAAAAGGCGAATTCAATGCTTACGAAAAGAATTTTTATGACTGACAATCAATCCATCAAGAACTGGGCAATCGAAGACCGTCCCCGTGAGAAACTCAGGGAGAAAGGTGAGGAAGCGTTGACCAACGCCGAACTGTTGGCCATCCTCATTGGTTCGGGTACGCCGAAGAAGTCGGCAGTCGACCTGATGTCGGACATCCTGCAAGCCTGTGACGGACAGTTATCGCAACTGAGTGCGATGACCATTGACGAGCTGATGAGTTATAACGGTATCGGTGAAGCCAAAGCTATTACCATTAAGGCTGCAGCCGAGATAGGTCGACGGAGAGCGATGGAGAGCGGACAGAGCCGCGCGCAGCTAAAGAATGCGGAGGACACATACGCCATTATGCACCCCATGATGCAGGACCTGGATCATGAAGAGTTCTGGGTGCTGCTGCTCAACAATCGGGCAGGACTCATCAAGAAAGTGCGCCTGAGTATGGGAGGAATCACACAGACTGCTGTGGATGTGCGACATATCCTGCGTGCAGCCTTGATAGCCAATGCCACGAATATCGTGGTGTGTCACAACCACCCATCGGGTTCGCTCAAACCCAGTCGGGATGACATTCATCTGACAGAATGCATCAAGCAAGCCGCCCAAACCATGAACATACGGTTGATTGATCATGTTATCGTCACCGATGGTAATTACTATAGTTTTGCCGACAATGGAAAAATATGATATAGAAGTGAAGACCGTCGAAATGCTGAAAACAGTGTTCGACCCCGAAATACCTGTCAACGTCTACGACTTAGGATTAATCTACAAGATAGACGTGACTGACAGTCCCCTCCCAACCTCCCCCAAAGGGGAGGAGGACGGATCGGATGTCAACTCATCCCCACTTGAAGGGAATGAGGGGGGCTTTATTGTAAATATCGATATGACGCTGACAGCACCCAACTGCCCTGCAGCCGACTTCATCATGGAAGACATCAACCAGAAAGTCAGCTCGATAGAGGGTGTGAAGGCTGTTAACATAGAACTTGTCTACGAACCGGAATGGACGAAAGACATGATGTCGGAAGAGGCGAAACTGGACCTTGGATTTCTCTAACACCTCAAAGCAATAACAGATATGGTATACTTTATCTCTGATGCCCATCTGGGCAGTCGCGCATTCGAACATAAGAGGACGCAGGAGCGTAAGCTGGTGCGATTCCTCGACAAAATCAAAGACAAAGCCGATGCAGTGTATCTGCTTGGCGATATGTTCGATTTCTGGTTCGAATACTCAGAAGTGGTACCCAAAGGGTATACTCGGTTTCTTGGCAAACTGAGTGAGCTGACCGACAATGGCGTAGAGGTACACTATTTCGTGGGCAACCACGATATGTGGATGGGCGACTATTTAGAGAAGGAGTGTGGTGTCAACATCCACCGCGAACCTACCCTGCTTGAGATTTATGGGAAAGAATTCTATCTGGCTCACGGGCATCTGATGGATATCGACAAGAACGACACAAAGACTAAGTTTATGCTGTGGTGCTTCCAGAATCAATACCTGCAACGAATAGCTCGCATGATTCATCCACATTGGTTTGTCAATTTCGGTCTGAACTGGGCAAAGCATAGTCGCGACAAACATGTGGTGAAGGGCGAAGACCCTTACAAGGGAGAACACGATGAATACCTGGTAGCTTATGCAAAAGAGTATCTGTCGACCCACCCTAGTGTGAACTATTTCATGTTTGGTCATCGGCACATCGAACTCGACCTGATGCTCAGTCACGATTGCCGTATGCTGATTCTCGGCGAGTGGTACAGTCTGTTCACATACGCCCGATTCGACGGCGAAAATCTCACCATGGGAAACTATATCGAAGGCGAGACTGAGTTATAATTATTCTGTCACAATTGTCAATCGAGAGCGAAACTTTCATCATCTTCAAACAATTCTGCTGTTTTATGCATGATTTTCTGCATAAATCCATTGTTGTTTGCATAAAAAGTTGTAATTTTGCAGCTCATTACGAATAATTATACAATCATGAATGAAAAATCATCGAGATTAGAAGTAATCAGACTGATTATCTCAAGTCAGGAGATTGCCAACCAAGATGAGCTAGTAAAAGAACTGGCAAAAGAAGGCTACAACATTACTCAGGCTACCCTTTCGCGCGACCTCAAACAACTGAAAGTAGCGAAAGCGGCATCAATCACAGGCAAATCATTCTATGTATTGCCCAACAACACCATGTACAAACGCATCAGGGAACACATGCCTATTCAGGAAATGATGCTACACAACGGTGTGAAATCAATCCGATTCAGCGGCAACTTGTGTGTCATCCGTACCCGTCCAGGCTATGCCAGCAGTGTGGCATACGATATCGACGACGCCAACATTCCGGAAATCATCGGAACGGTAGCAGGCGATGACACCATCATCATTGCCCTCGAGGAGAAGTGTTCAAGAGAGGTTGTTCACATGAAATTAGAAAGCATATTTAACAAATAAAAATGGAATATTCAGACGGAATAAAGGTCATCGTTGCCGATGCTTCGCATGAGAAGTATGTAGACTTGATTAATGACACCATACGTGACGCTGCTCGCAAACGAGGCTCAGGCATAGCAGAGCGCACCCACGAATATGTGGCAGCGAAGATGAGAGAAGGGAAAGCCGTACTTGCACTCGACCCCAGCAAACAAGGAGAACTTGGCGACACATTTGCAGGATTCAGTTATATCGAAACGTGGGGCAACAAAGCTTATGTTACCACATCAGGTCTGATCGTGCATCCTGACTACCAAGGTCGTGACATTTCGAAACGTATCAAAGACCATACATTTACTCTGGCTCGTGTACGCTGGCCTCATGCCAAGATTTTTTCACTCACCAGCGGTGATGCCGTAATGAAAATGAATACGGCACTGGGCTATGTACCTGTATCGTTCAAACAATTGACAGATGATGATGCCTTCTGGCATGGTTGTAAGGGATGTATCAACTACCCCATCCTTGAGATGAAAGAACGCAAGTTCTGCATCTGTACAGGTATGCTCTACGACCCTGAGCAACATAAAGGAGAACCAACCCCTATCGAGATTTTCCAGGAAATCATGAAAGAAATGGTAAAACGAGGGTATATGTAGGATATAGTGACTATAGTAGCAATAGTGACTATAGGATAGATAAGACAAATAAAATAAAAGAAATATGGAAAAGAGAAAAGTTGTCGTCGCATTCAGCGGCGGTTTGGACACAAGCTACACCGTGATGTATCTTGCCAAAGAAAAAGGTTATGAAGTTCATGCAGCATGTGCGAATACAGGCGGATTCAGTGCTGAGCAACTGAAAACGAACGAAGAGAACGCCTACAAGTTAGGCGCTACGAAATACGTTACACTCGATGTCACTCAGGAGTACTACGAGAAGAGTCTGAAGTACATGGTATTCGGCAATGTACTTCGCAACAACTGCTACCCTATCTCGGTCAGCTCTGAGCGTATCTTCCAGGCGCTGGCAATCGCCCGTTATGCAAAGGAGATTGGAGCTTCAGCTATTGCTCATGGCAGTACCGGTGCAGGAAACGACCAGATTCGTTTCGATATGACTTTCCTTGTGATGGCTCCAGGTGTTGAAATTATCACCCTGACACGCGACGGAAACCTCAGTCGTCAGGAAGAAATCGACTACCTGAACAAGAATGGTTTTGCCGCCGATTTCGCCAAGTTGAAGTACAGCTATAACGTAGGTCTATGGGGTACCAGCATTTGTGGAGGCGAGATTCTCGATTCCAAACAGGGTCTGCCAGAGTCTGCCTATTTGAAGCACCCCACAAAGGAAGGTCCTGAGCTGCTGAAACTAGGCTTCGAGAAAGGTGAGTTGTGCTCTGTCAACGGTAAGCACTTCGACGACAAGGTGAAAGCCATTCAGGCAGTCGAGGAAATCGGTGCTGCATACGGCATCGGACGCGATTGTCATGTGGGCGACACCATTATCGGTATCAAGGGACGTGTAGGTTTCGAGGCTGCCGCTCCTATGCTCATCATCGGTGCTCATCGTTTCCTTGAGAAATACACCTTGTCGAAATGGCAGCAGTACTGGAAAGACCAAATCAGTAACTGGTATGGTATGTTCCTCCACGAGAGCCAGTATTTGGAGCCAGTGATGCCAGATATGGAAGCAATGCTCACCAGTTCACAACGCAACGTAACAGGCGAGGTAACGCTCGAACTGCGACCACTCATGTTCCAGACCGTAGGTGTTGATTCTCCAAATGATTTGGTGAAAAACAAACTCGGCGAATATGGCGAGACAGCAAAAGCATGGACCAGTGAAGATGCAAAGGGCTTTATCAAAGTGACCTCTACCCCACTCCGTGCATATTATCTGGCACACCCTAATGAGGAAAGATAATATGGTAAAAGTAGGAATTCTTGGTGCGGCAGGTTATACGGGAGGGGAATTGATTCGTCTCCTGTTGAACCACCCTCAGGCAGAGATTGTGTTTGCCAACAGCGAATCGAACGCAGGCAATCCTATCAACGATGTGCATGAAGGACTGGTCGGAGAAACCAATCTGCACTTTACGGCAGAGATGCCATTCGACAAGGTCGATGTCATTTTCCTCTGTTTTGGTCATGGTAAGAGTGAGCAGTTTTTGAAGGAACATAAGATTCCTGAGAATGTAAAGATTATCGACCTTGCACAAGATTTTCGCATTGCAGGTAATCATGATTTTGTGTATGGTCTACCCGAAACACATAAGTCTGCAATTCAAGACTGTCAGCATCTGGCCAACCCTGGTTGTTTTGCGACCTGCATACAGTTGGCTATGTTGCCAGCATTGAAGGCTGGAATTATCAGCGGAGACATTCATGTAAATGGTATTACAGGCAGTACAGGAGCCGGTCAGAAGCCAGGTGCCACAACACATTTCTCTTGGCGAAACGATAACATTTCTGTCTACAAAACCTTCACCCATCAGCACCTTCAGGAGATTAACCAGACCGTGCAGGAACTCTGCCCAGGCTACAACGGCCGTGTACTGTTCATCCCTCAGCGCGGATGTTTCGCAAGAGGTATCTTTGTGACGGCATACGCCAAATGTGACAAGTCCTTGGAGGAAGTTCAACAAATCTATGCAGATTATTACCGCGATGCAGCTTTTACGCACTTTGTCATGAAGAGTCCTGACATGAAGCAGGTGGTTAATACCAACAAAGCGGTAGTGTATGTAGAGAAATACGAGGACCAACTCCTGATGATTTCGTGTATCGACAACCTGCTCAAGGGTGCTGTCGGACAAGCAGTACAGAACATGAACCTAATGTTTGGTCTCGAAGAGAAAGCCGGACTGAACTTGAAGGCCAGTGCCTTCTAATTATGAACTATTAATTATGAATTTATTCGACGTTTATCCATTATTCGATATTGCCATCGAACGTGGCAAAGGATGTAAGGTGTGGGACGAAAAAGGTCAGGAATACCTGGACCTCTATGGCGGACATGCAGTCATCAGCATTGGGCACTGCCACCCTCACTACATCGACATGCTGACCCAGCAGCTCAACAAGCTGGGGTTCTATAGTAATTCTGTTATCAATCCCCTACAACAGCAACTGGCCCAGCGGCTGGGCAAGGCTTGCGGATACGAAGACTACAGTCTATTTCTCGTCAACAGCGGTGCAGAAGCAAACGAGAACGCCATGAAGTTGGCATCGTTCTACAACGGACGCACACGCATTCTCTCGCTCGAGAAGGCATTCCACGGACGTACTTCTCTGGCAGTCGAGGTAACAGCTAATCCGAAAATCATCGCTCCTATCAATGCCAATGGCCACGTCACCTATCTTCCGCTCAACGACCTAGACGCTTGGCGTCAGGAACTGGAGAAGGGCGATGTGTGTGCCTGTATCATCGAGTGCATCCAAGGTGTGGGTGGCATCCGCATAGTCAGCCGTGAGTTCATGCAAGGACTGCGCCAACTCTGCGACGAGACCAATACCATCCTCATTTGCGACGAAATCCAATGCGGATACGGACGTTCTGGTAAGTTCTTTGCGCATCAATGGTATGACATCAAGCCCGACCTCATCACCGTAGCCAAAGGTATTGGCAACGGATTCCCCATGAGCGGAGTGCTCATCGCTCCGAAGTTCCAGGCCGTCTACGGACAACTGGGCACCACCTTCGGCGGCAACCACCTCGCTTGTACGGCTGCATTGGCTGTACTCGATGTGATGGAAAGCGAACACCTTGTAGAGAATGCTGACAAGGTAGGTTCATACCTGATTGCCGAGCTGAAGAAGTTGGTAGGCAGCTATCACATCGTTGATGTTCGTGGCGAAGGACTGATGATTGGTATTGAGCTGGATATTCCCTACAAGGAGCCACGTACACGTCTCATTAAGGAACAGCATTGTTTCACAGGCTGTAGCGGCACCAACGTCATCCGCCTGCTACCCCCACTCTGTCTCAGTATGGATGAGGCGCAGCAATTCATTGAGAAATTCAAACAAGTATTATCATAACAAACACAACCATGAAACGATTCATCATTTCCACAGCCGTATTCGCTACGGCTCTGACACTCTCTGCACAGAACAATCTGGCAGAACAGGCAAAACAAGATCTCATCAACTCATTCACCTTCGGCGGATGTGTCATCACCGAGGCCAACTGGACTGACAACGAAGCCAAAGAGGCAAAGACAGACTTTGCCGCACGCTCGCTCCGTTTGCACGTCGCAGGCAAAGTGCTCGACTACGCCTATCTGGTACAGTTCGAATACACAGGAGTTTCAGGTACCGCCAAAGAAAGCGGACCACACATCGTCGACGCATGGATCGAATGGCAGAAATATCCTGAATTCAAGGTGAAACTCGGTCAGCAGAAGCGAGCCTTCACCTTCGAGAACCCCTACCACCCTATGGACATCGGTTTGGGCACCTACTCACAGTGCGTATCCTTCATCGGCGGATATGCCGACATCGTAGGCGAGCAGCTTAGCCACGGACGTGATGTCGGATTGGCCGTCAGCGGTGACCTCTTCCCGCAAGGCGATCACCGATTCCTTCACTATCACGCAGGAGTCTACAACGGTCAGGGTGTGAACCACTCCGATAAAAACAAACGGAAGGACTACCTCGCAGGCGTATGGGTTGAGCCAATCAAGGACCTTTTGATTGGAGCCTACGGATGGAACGGAAACTATGTGAACAACGCAGGCCAAACCCTCGACCGCAAACGCTGGTCAGCAGGCATGCAGTACGAAAGCGACTGGTCGGCACGTGCCGAATATATCGGCGACAAGAATGCCGACGGATGGTATGCCCTTGTAGGAGCACCACTCACCAGCCAGCTGAAACTCTATGGCCGTTGGGACGTTTATCGTGGCACCAAGCATTGGGACAGCACCAAGACTAACTATGGGCTGGCACTCAACTACCGCCCATGTAAATACGTGCAGTTGCAAGCCAACTACACCTTCACCCATGCACGTCTTGAGCTTGATAAGAACTACAACACGTTCGACCTCCAAGCCTACGTAAAGTTCTAAGCAAACAAAAAAGTGAGCAACTCGAGTTGCTCACTTTTATTTTCACACTTACGGGCGTTGAGGTTGCTGCGTTTGAGGTGGTGTTTGCATCTGACGTGGGCGACCTCCAAAAACACCTCCAGGTCTTCCAAACGGACCACGGTTTGGCTGAGGTGGCGCCAAGTTGATACCGTAAGTCAGAATGGTGTTGTCACCAAACATGTTGATGTTGATGAACTGATTCGTACGGTCATCGTAATACACCTTCATTTCGTCCTCATCTGCTCTTAGAGTTCTTCCGTAAGCCATATTCAACAACTCGCATACAGTCTGGAAGTGATCCTTTGGATAGGTGTAGCGAGCAATAAACAGCCTGTGGTTTACGAAAATCACATCGATGGCTGTAGGTGTAGGTTTACGGTTCTCGTTCTTGGATTTGATGTGATACATGTCTCTGAATTCGCTCGAACGTTCGTATTTCACACCTGCTTCGTTCCAAGCTTTAAAGACCTCCTGCTCATCCGAACCAAGTGCCATACCGAATACTTCATGCGAAATCTGTGCAGATGCCATCACTGTAGATAGCATCACCGATAGTAATAATAGTGTTCGTTTCATAACTCAATAACTTTTAGGTTTGTTGTTCACTCATATCAATTTGTACCGCAAATATAATAAGAAAAAATGTACAGCCAAACAAAAATTGAAAAAAAAACAAAAAAAATGCAAAAAAACGATTGTTTTTCTCCATTTTCGTCATCTCGAATAAGCATTGAGTACCTATAAAAAAAGAAAAAGGAGAAAACCCATTTTGGATTTCCACCTTATTTCTTATCAACTTCTTCGCGGAATTACTTTCCGTGATTTTCGCTTGATACTGTAAGAGACTTACGTCCTTTCTTGCGACGCATTGACAACACGCGGCGACCGTTCTTTGTTGTCATACGCTGACGGAATCCGTGCTTGTTAATTCTCTTACGATTGTGAGGTTGGAATGTTCTTTTCATTGCTTTATCTTATTTGAATTTTCTAATATCGTTCGTTTCTTTGCACAAACAGCGTGCAAAATTAGTGATTTTAAATAAATCGACCAAAGAATTAGCGGTTTTTTGCTTACTTTTTTTGTTATTTTGCGAAAAACACCTAATTTTGCATTCGATTTAGGGCAAGTGGCATTCAAAAAATGCAGAATTGCCCCATAGAATAAATCGTAAAAATAATTCAATATTATAAATTGTAAATCGTCTAATAGTAAATCAAATTATGGCTATTTTAGCAGGAGACATTAAGAAAGGCGTTTGCCTCCGCCTCGACGACGGCAAAATTTGGGTAGTTATCGACTTCCTTCACAAGAAACCAGGTAAAGGTAATACAGTCATGATTACCAAACTTCGCAACGTAGAAGACGGACGAGTGCTTGAACGTACATGGATTGTATCAGCAAAACTCGACGACGTAACCGTATCTCACCAGCAGTTCCAGTACCTTTATAAAGAAGGTGCCGACATGGTGTTCATGAATACAGAAACTTACGAGCAGATTAACATCAACAAGGACCTCATCACTGGTGGTGACTTCCTCAAGGAAGGCGAAACAATGGTAATGGCATCTATCGATGACCAGACAGGTGCTATCCTCACAGCAGAAGCACCAGTTAAGATTGTGCTCAAAGTGACTTACACAGAACCAGGATTGAAGGGTGATACTGCAACCAACGCAACCAAACCAGCTACACTCGAGACTGGTGTAGAAATTCGCGTTCCGCTCTTCATCAACGAAGGCGACCTCATCGAGGTTGATACTCGTGACGGCAGCTACGTATCTCGTAAGTAATCTGCCTCAACCGACTTAATAAGCACTCAAGGCAATCCCTGAGTGCTTTTTTACTACAATTTATGTTTTATCTTTCTCCTTTTACATTATATTATATCATGAAACGACTTACATTCTACCTTTTACATTTTACATTGACTTCGTCCAAAATGCTACGCCTCAATATTGCTTCAAGCAAGTTTGGCACTGTGTTCAGCTTAATCGCATTTTTGTGCTTTTCATTATACGCACAAAATCTCTCTGCCCAGATCACGCTCAAGGCAAACAATATCGATGAAATTCTGAAAGCAATGACGCTCGAAGAAAAAGCCACGTTGGTGGTTGGCACGAATCGTCAGGCAGCACCTAACCAAGCTAACGGTATGCTGGGAGGTCACTCCCATCAAGTGCCTGGAGCTGCTGGAAATACGCAAGCTATCACCCGACTTGGCATTCCGTCCACCGTACTCACTGACGGTCCAGCCGGCGTGCGCATCTCCCCTACCCGTCAGAACGACAACAACACCTACTACTGCACCGGTTTCCCTGTAGGTACGGCACTCGCTTGTACCTGGAATCAAGAACTTGTCGAAGAGGTAGGTAAGTGCATCGGCAACGAAGTGTTGGAATACGGCTGTGATGTATTGTTGGCACCTGGAATGAATATCCATCGTTCCCCACTCTGCGGACGTAACTTCGAATACTATTCAGAAGACCCGTTGCTCACTGGTAAGATTGCAGCAGCATACGTTCGTGGTGTACAAAGCCAAGGTGTGGGCGTTTCGATGAAACACTTTGCAGGCAATTCGCAAGAGACGAACCGAATGGGAGTCAATGAGGTGATGACACAACGCACCCTGCGTGAGATCTATCTCAAAGGCTTTGAAATTGCAGTTCGCGAAGCCAATCCTTGGACCATCATGTCGTCTTACAACCGCCTGAACGGACCTTTTACCCAAGAAAACAAAGAACTACTTACCACCATCCTGCGCGATGAGTGGGGGTTCCAAGGTATCGTCATGACCGACTGGACGGGCCTGCGTAATACCGCTGCACAAATCATGGCAGGTAACGACCTCATGGAGCCTGGAGCTGCAAACCAGACACAGGATATCATCAGTAAGGTACAGAGCGGCGACCTCAAAGAAAGCGATCTCGACATCTGTGTGCGTCGCATTCTGCAATACATCGTCAAGACGCCAAGTTTCAAAGGCTATCCGTTCTCTAACAAACCCGACCTGAAAGCCCATGCAGCTATCACACGTAAAAGTGCTACGGAAGGCATGGTACTGCTGAAAAACGACCAGAACACTCTTCCGATGCGGGGTATTCAGAATGTATCGGTCTTCGGCCTTACATCCTACGACTTCATCGCTGGCGGCACAGGTTCGGGCGATGTCAACAAAGCCTATACCATCGACCTCCTCACAGGTCTGAACGAAGCAGGACTCTCTGTCAACGAAAAACTGTCTAATGTCTACAAAGCCTATAAAGACTATCAGGCCAGCCTCACAGCAGCAGGTCCCGCTCGCAGAGGATGGTTCTGGGGCAAGGCAGTACTGCCCGAAATGGCTGTAAGTCGTCAGATTATCAATGTGCAGGCACAGGAATCCGATATTGCCATCATCACCATCGGACGTCAGGCCGGTGAAGGTTCCGACCGTCAGGAAGAAAACGACTTCAAGTTGAGCGATGTGGAACAACAACTCATCGATGATGTATGTGCAGCCTTCCATGCAGCCAATAAGCATGTAGTAGTCGTACTCAATATGGGTAATGTCATCGAGACCGCATCGTGGAAGTCTAAACCCGATGCCATCCTGCTCGCTTGGCAACCAGGTCAGGAAGGTGGCTACTCGGTTGCTGACGTACTGACAGGTAAGGAAAACCCATCCGGCAAACTATCTATGACTTGGCCTATCAACCTGATGGACCTCCCCTCGAGTGCCAACTTCCCCAATGCCCGTCCAGCAGGCGCACCCGTTAATGGGAAGACCGAATTCCGTGACTTCACACTCCATCGTGAAGGTCTCGACGTCGGCTATCGCTATTTCAGCACCCAACACAAAGCGGTCTCCTACCCCTTCGGATACGGACTTAGCTACACGACCTTCGCATATAGCAACCCCAAAGTCAAGGCCACAAAAGGCGGATTCGAAGCATCTGTCACCGTTACCAACACAGGAAGTGTAGCAGGCAAAGAAGCTGTACAATTGTATGTATCAGCTCCTACAAGCGGCTTAACAAAACCTGCACGTGAACTGAAGTCATTTGCCAAGACCCGTCAGTTACAGCCAGGCGAGAGCCAAACCCTCACCATGCGTGTCACCACTTACGACCTCGCCTCCTACAACGAAGCGAGCCAAAGTTGGGAAACTCCAGCCGGTAAGTATCAACTGCAGTTTGCCGCTCATGTCGATGACATCCGCTGCACTGCCGTTTATTCACAGTCTAAACAACAAAACGTGAAAGCCCACGATGTCATGCGCCCCGACATGACACTATGAAACAGAAAGGAGGATGTGCTTGGCACATCCTCCTATTTTCATCTATTAACCTTATAAACTAATGCTCATTATTAGTTGATGAACAACAGCTCACGATACTTTGGCAATGGCCACAGGTCGTTGTCGACCACTTCTTCGAGTTTATCGATAGGACGACGGATGGCGAAGAGTGATTCTGCAATAGCGTAGTAAGCCAAAGCTTTTTCGCGCTCGTCCTCAATCTTGTTTGCTGCCTTGCGGGCATCGACCATCGCAGCACACTTGGTGCGGATATCCTCAACGAGTTTGGTAACACGCTGGAGCAAAGCCAGTTCGGTTTGAGCCATCGACTCGAAATCATCGGGATAGAGGGCCTTCAACTGGGTGATGATGGTGAGTAGGCGATTCTTGTATGCAAGGGCAGCAGGGATGATGTGGTTCTGAGCCATACGTCCCATCACACGTGCTTCAATCTGTACTTTCTTCGTATAGGTTTCCCACTTCACTTCGTTGCGGGCTTCAAGCTCTGGTTTTGTATAGACTCCTGTCTTCTCGAACATCTCAACGGATGCCGGCTTGGTGAATTCGTCGAACATAATGGGCACACAGGTCTCAGTGTCAAGTCCACGACGCTTGGCCTCTTCCTTCCATTCTTCGGTATAGCCGTTTCCATCGAAGCAGACGGTGTCGATGATACTAGCGATGAGTGGTTTGAGTACGTCCATGAAGGCGATATTCATTGGCTTGCCTGCTGCCATCTCCTTATCGACTGCTGCCTTGAACGCTGTGAGCTGTTCGGCTACGGCTGCGTTCAGGGTGGTCATCGCTCCTGCACAGTTCGCACTCGAACCCACGGCACGGAACTCGAAGCGGTTTCCTGTGAATGCGAATGGAGAGGTACGGTTGCGGTCGGTGTTGTCGATGAATATCTCTGGTATCTCGACCAATCCCACGGATGCACCTTTCTTTCCTGCAATCTCAATCGGAGTATCTGACGGTACTTCGAGCAACTTATGAAGCACCTTGGTCATCGTGTGTCCCAGGAAGGATGAAATGATGGCTGGTGGTGCTTCGTTAGCTCCCAGACGATGGGCATTGGTTGCGGTAGCGATGGATGCCTTCAGCAGGGCGTTGTGCTTCTGGACTGCTACGAGCACATTCACGAAGAAGGTGACGAACTGCAGGTTACCCATCGCATCCTTACCTGGAGCAAGAAGCAGGGTGCCGGTATCTGTACCCAATGACCAGTTGTTATGCTTTCCTGAGCCGTTGATACCTGCGAATGGTTTCTCGTGGAGCAGGAGTACGAATCCATGCTTACGGGCAATCTGCTGCATGAGGTTCATGATCATCTGGTTCTGGTCGTTCGAAAGGTTGGTCTCGCCGAAGATCGGTGCCAACTCGAACTGGTTAGGTGCCACCTCGTTGTGGCGGGTCTTCAAAGGAATGCCGTGACGATAGCCGGCAATCTCGACATCCTTCATGAACTCCATCACACGTGACGGGATGGCGCCGAAGTAGTGGTCGTCCAGCTGCTGGTTCTTCGATGACTCATGTCCCATGAGGGTACGGCCTGTCAGCATGAGGTCGGGACGGGCTGCATAGAGGTCCTCATCAACAAGGAAGTACTCCTGTTCCCAACCCAGATATGAGTAGACTTTCTTCACCTTGGGGTCGAACAGCTGACAGATAGGTACTGCTGCATCGCTCACGGCCTTCAGCGACTTCTTCAGCGGGGTCTTATAGTCGAGTGCCTCACCTGTATAAGAGATGAAGACCGTAGGGATACAGAGCGTATCGTCCTGAATGAATACAGGAGAAGTCGGGTCCCATGCCGTATAGCCACGGGCCTCGAATGTTGCACGGATTCCGCCGCTTGGGAACGAGCTGGCATCCGGTTCCTGCTGGATGAGCGACTTGCCGTCGAACTGCTCTAGCATACCACCCTTACCGTCGTACTCCATCAGGGAATCGTGTTTTTCGGCGGTGCCCTCTGTGAGAGGTTGGAACCAGTGGGTGATATGTGTCACACCATGTTCCATAGCCCACGTCTTCATACCTTCAGCCACCTCGTCAGCTGTAGCACGGTCAAGTGGGTGACCGTTGTCGATACAGTCGATGAGTGCCTCATAGGTCTTTGTGTTCAGATACTTGTGCATGTTCTCACGGTTGAACACTAATTCACCGAAATACTTCGAAGTCCTCTCGGCTGGACTCTCTGCTGGTACGGCCTTCTTCTTGAAAGCATCCTGTACCACGTCAAATCTTAGTTTACTCATAATCTATAGCCTCCCTTAAACCCTCCTTAAAGAAAGGGAACCCGAACGGAGGTGTGGGGTTTGTGTTTGTGTTATGTTTTAAGTTCTAAGTTGAAAGGATAAGTTTTTAAGTTTATTCTTACATTTTCTAATTATTACTTTTTTACATTTTTCTAATATGCTTGCTCATGTACTCCCTTTACGGCGCGTCCACTAGGATCGTTCATGTTCTTGAATGCTTCATCCCATTGGAGCGCAATCGCTGTACTACATGCTACGCTGGCCTCTTGGTTTACGCTACGGGCGGCAGAGTCGCTTGGGAAGTGTTCTGCAAAGATGCTACGATAGTAGTACTCCTCTTTACAGAGCGGGGGATTAATCGGGAATCGCTCGGCCGCATGTGCCATCTGTTCGTCTGTGACAGCTTCTGAGGTAATCTTCTTTAGCGTATCAATCCAACTATACCCTACTCCATCGCTGAACTGTTCCTTCTGTCGCCAAGCCACACTGCGAGGAAGCATATCGGCAAAACCTTCACGAACCACACCTTTCTCGATGGTTGAACCAGGACACATCTTCAGTTCCGGGTTGATGGACATAGCGATGTCGAGGAACTCCTTATCGAGGAACGGTACACGTCCTTCGATACCCCATGCCATGAGTGATTTATTGGCTCTGAGGCAGTCGTAGAAGTGAAGTTTGCTGATTTTCCGCACGGTCTCATCATGGAATTCCCTTGCGTTCGGAGCCTTGTGGAAGTAAAGATAACCTCCGAATATCTCGTCAGCACCTTCACCACTCAATACCATCTTGATACCCATGCTACGGATGACACGGGCCAACAGGTACATAGGGGTAGATGCACGGATGGTCGTGACATCATACGTCTCAGTATAGTAAATCACATCGCGGATAGCATCGAGACCTTCTTGGATGGTGTAGTTCACCTCGTGGTGCACAGTACCGATATAGTCGGCTACTTCCTTCGCTTTCGCCAAGTCGGGCGCACCTTTCAAGCCAACAGCAAAGCTATGAAGGCGAGGCCACCAGGCATCGTGCTCATCGTTGGTCTCAATACGCTTGGCTGCGTAGAGCTTGGCAATGGCAGATACGACTGAACTATCCAGTCCACCTGAGAGGAGCACTCCGTATGGCACATCACTCATCAACTGGCGCTTCACGGCTGCCATCAGTCCCTGCTTGACTTGCTGCACCGCCTCAGCTCGGTCGGATGTACTCCAATGCATGCCTTCGTACTGCATCCATGGACGCTTGTACCAACGTTCTATCTTGCCGCCGTGCTTGCTTGTGCAGAAATGTCCGGGAGGAAACGGTTCGAATAGCTCACACTGACCTTCCAAAGCCTTCAGTTCAGAAGCCACATAAATCGTTCCATCGCTATCATATCCTATATATAAAGGTATGACGCCGATTGGGTCACGAGCCACGAGGAAGTCATCGGTCTCTGAATCGTAGAGTACGAACGCAAAGATACCGTTGAGCTTATCAATGAAATCGACTCCATACTGCTCATAGAGAGCCAGGATTACTTCGCAATCACTTCCTGTCTGATACTGATACTGGATGTCAGTCTCCATCCGCAGAAGTTGGTGGTTGTAGATTTCACCATTGACTGCCAGTACTTTCTTTCGGTCGGGCGAATAGAGAGGCTGGCCGCCAGATAGCGGATCGACGATGGCCAACCGTTCATGTGAGATGACAGTCTTGTCACTACTATACATTCCGCTCCAGTCTGGTCCACGATGACGAATCTTGGCCGACATCTTCAGGGCTTGCTCACGCTTCTGGTGAGCATCGCCCTTGATCTTTAATATTCCTACAAATCCACACATAATTCATTTTATAATGTATAATTTATAATGTATAATGTAAAATGTAAAATGTATAATTAATTTTTCACTTTTCACTTTTCATTTTTCACTTACAATCCCAAACTCATTCCTACGACCAGATAGGCTTTCTGACTACAAGGATTGGCCGAGACTTCTCCGAAGATGGGGATGGAGAACGAGTCTGTCACCTTTATGTCCTTCGATGCACGAACTGCCAGGTTGGTTACTGCAAAGCCGTTTGTGCCATAGAAATTAGTGGCAAAAGGAACTGCACCGACGGTAGCTGTCCAATCACAGGTAGCGAGTTTGAAGGGGGCGGCAACCTCAAAGTAACTGCTATAGGCGCGCTTGCCATCCTTGTTCACGCCATCGTTGCCAGAGATATTCGTGTACCACTGTGCACTTACCACTCCGAAATCGTAGCCGATGTTTGCTTCGAACACATGGTTTGTACCGTGGGCATCATACTTGAAGTAACGATCCTGTGGGTCAAGTCCAGCATTGAACCAGTAGTCAGTAATGCCTATGTTCAGACCTCCGATGGTATACCCGAGTGTGATATCAAACTCTTTCGTATCGGCAGGATCGGCAAGTCCTACACTTCCCCAAGCCGAGAGCGAAATGCCTTTATACTCCAAGCCAAGTGTCGGTTGCAGGCTCACACCTCCCAGATCTTGACCACGCCAAATATAACTACTTACGATGTCACTACCAATCGTTGTACTAATCTCTTGTGCCTCTATGGCCATTGTTGCTCCGCAGAGCAATATCATTGCAAATATCTTTTTCATAATCTTTTTACTTTTAACTTATTAACTGACTATAAACTTTAAACTATTAACTCTCAACTTTATTAGTTATAGCAACTCTCTCCATGTTCATAAATATCAAGACCTTCTTCCTCGATACGGGCATCCACACGGAGTCCATGCAGTTTCTTGATGCCGTAGAACAGGACGAATCCACAAGCTGCTGCCCAGAGGTCAATCATGAGGATACCGAAACACTCAGCTCCGAAGAAACCCCAACCGCCGCCGTAGAAAGCTCCGTTCTCTGTAGCCAACAAACCTGTCATCAGGGTGCCAAGGATACCGCATACACCATGTACTGAGCTTGCACCTACAGGGTCGTCAATGTGGAGCTTGTGGTCGATGAACTCAATGGCGAAGACCAAGACAGTACCGCAGACAAGACCGATGATAACGGCTCCAACAGGTGATACAAGGTCGCAACCAGCTGTGATACCCACAAGTCCTGCCAAAATGCCGTTCAAGGTCAGAGAGAGTGATGGCTTACCGTATTTCAACCAAGTGACGAACATTGTTGCCACACCGCCAGCTACTGCTGCAAGGTTGGTTGTCAGGAATACATGGCTGATGGCCGTACGGTTTACCTCACCGCTTGCAGCCAACTGACTACCTGGGTTGAAGCCGAACCAACCTAACCAGAGAATGAATACGCCAAGAGCAGCAAGTGCCAGGTTGTGTCCAGGAATAGCACGGCTCTTACCGTCCTTGCTATACTTACCAAGACGTGGACCCAGTGCCATCGCACCGACAAAAGCCAGGACGCCACCTACGCTGTGCACAATAGCAGAACCTGCAAAGTCGTGGAATACATCGCCAAACGTCGACATCATAAATCCGTCAGCTGCATCGTTGCAGAGCCAACCGCCGCCCCAAGTCCAATGGCCTTCTACAGGATAGATAATCAGTGAGATAAAGGCGCTATAGACCAAATACATAGAGAACTTAGTGCGTTCGGCCATGGCTCCGCTCACGATGGTAGCAGCTGTGGCACAGAAAACTGTCTCGAAAATCAAGAAACCCTCTACTGGCAGGTCACCCGAATAAAAGCTCAGGTCGCCCCAGTTAGGTATACCGACGAATCCGCCGAGAATATCACCTCCGAACATAAATCCGAAGCCTATAAAGAAGAACAACAGACTACCGAACATAAAGTCCACAAAGTTCTTCATCAAAATGTTTGCCGCATTCTTACGACGAGTGAAACCTGCTTCGCACAATGCAAAACCTGGTTGCATCCAGAAAACTAACATGGCTGCCAAAAGCATCCAAACTGTATCGAGTGATAAACCTATTTCGTTCATATTATTAAGCCTCCCCCTAACCCCCTACTCTAAGAGGGGGAACCCGAACGGAGGTGCGGGGTTTGTGTTTGTGTTGTGTTGTTATTATCATCCCCCTTGAGGGGGGGGGACAGGAGAGGGGCCTATTTCTTGTCCCTTAAAACCGTGTCGCCATGCTCACCCGTTCGGATGCTCCATGTGTCGATCATATCGCTCACGAAGATACGGCCGTCGCCAACCTCGCCAGTATGAGCCACCTTCAATATGACGTTGACTGTAGGTTCTACAAACTGGTCGCGGCACACAATTGTGATAGCCACACGCTCAATCACGTCAGTCGAATACTGCACGCCGCGGTAGATTCTCTCCTCACGGCTCTGACCGATACCATGAACGTTATGATACTCAAACCAGTTGATGTCCGACTCCAAAAGAGCCTCCTTCACATCCTCGAACCTCGTCTTTCGGATAATTGCTTCAATCTTTTTCATGTTTTACCTTGTGTTGTGTTGTTAATACTTAATTGTTTAACTCTGTGTTTGTGTTGTAGCTACAAAAAAGGCTGATTCTTTCGAACCAGCCTTTCCTTATTTATTATATATAATCTCTATTGTTCAGTCTTTATATGTTCATCCGACTGGTAGAATTCACACAACGAACAACAGAGAGCCAGTTATTATTCTGGTTCTGCTGATTATTATTCTGATTATTCAGAACAGCTGTGTTATATACCTTCGCAGATGTCATTTTGTCGTATATCTTTGAATTTGGCTGCAAAGTTACGGCCTTTTCCCTACCCCACCAAACAATTTGTCAACTTTTTTCGAATTATTAACGATATATTGACACATGTCAAGAAAAGTTAAAAGGAAGAAGAAGAAAACACGCCGTTAATACTTATCTCTTTACCAGACCCTTCAGCGCCTTGCGCAGTTCGATCGCCACTTCAAGAGCATAGCCACCTCCCCAACCCATAGGAACTAAACGCCTTGCCCGCTTCCTTTGGGTTAATTGACAGGTTTCAAACTGCAAAAATCAAGTATTTTGAAGAGAAAAACACATTGATTTGCAGAAAAACAGTAAATGGTAAATGGTGAAATGGTATATAATTTTTATCTTTGCAACACAAAATTCATATATGCACAAAGGATTGTATATCATCGGACTGCTGTTGTTGCTCTTTGTTGCCTGTACGGGCGACAGGGAGGTGAGGGCTGTGCTGGAGCGGGCGGAGCGTTATTTGCCTGACATGCCTGATAGTGCAGATGCACTCTTACAGTCTATTGACTCTCCTCCTTTAAGGGAGAGCGGGGAGAGGGTCCGTTCCCTGTATGCCTTGCTGCGTACTATGACCGATGCGATGCAGGGGAAGGGTGTGACTGCCGATAGTTTGATCCGTCCCGCTTATGAATATTATAGGGAGCAGGGAGAGTCGGATGAGAACATCCGTCGTTTGGGTCGTAGTGCATTCTATTTGGCTCGCTTCGAGGCTTCCCGTGATAGTACGAAACGGGCAGAGGACCTCTTCCGTGAGGCGGTTCGTTGCTCGGAGCAGGTGGAGGATTGGCGTACATGCTATATGGCGTATAATTATTTTGCTAGTACAATCACATGGAGCAATACAGAGTTGGCTATTCAGTTGAGGAAGAAGGCTATTGATATATATAATAGGTGTAAGGATAAACCTGCTAACTACATATCTTTACTTAATTCTCTGAGCAATGACTACCTTTCTGTGGGCTTTACTGACTCTGCCTTCAGTTATGCAGAAGAAGCATATCAGATAGCCTGTGATTATCAATTAGATGATATGCAATATGCCTCGTTAAGAACTTTGTCTAATTTATATTACGAAACAGGAAACTACCAAAAAGCCCTTGAACTGGTAAAACAAGGTCTGCAAGGACTTACTGACCAGACACGCGATGCCTCCCTTTTTTCTTTGGCTGATTGCTATCTTGCCTGTGATTCTTTGGAGCAAGCAAAAAACACTTTGCTGTCAATTTATTCCTCTGAAAAAAAAACACGGCAAGTGGTTTTTGAGGAATTGTTGCAACTTGCACACGTCCAGAAAGATTATGAAGCAGCAAGGCGTTATGCAGATTCTTTGGAGGCAGCAACAGTTGACATGTTCACCAACATCCAACAGACAAAGGATGAATATTATCAAGAGAACCTGAAGAAAGAATTACTCAATCTGCAATTAGCCCAACACAAAAGACAACAAGCCATTATTTTATGGGGAGCGATTATCTTTATTGTTGTCATATCGGTGTTTGCCTTGATTATCTACCATAAAAACCTGAAAATTGCATGCCAAAAACGAGTTAATTCCATTATGTTCCGCAAAGACGATAATAGAGAATACTCTTTCAAAATCAATAAATTAGCACAAGATTTGAAAGAGAAAGCCGAACGTGTAAGCAGTCTGGAAAATGATTTTGAGACATATAAGAAAGAATCAAATGAGATTACGAAACAACAGCATTTACGTTTCAAAACGCTTAAATCAGAATTAGACGTGCATCTTAAGGATGGTTCCACACTTCTGAGACAGATTACCGATGAAGACATCTCAGTTAGCATGACAGACTCTTCATGGAAGCAATTGGAATTATATCTTAATCACTATAAAAACAATTTTATCTCCTTATTGCGTTCAAATTTCCATAAGATGGATGAGTTGGATATTCAAATATGTATGCTGTCACTAATCGGATTGTCCAATAGTCGGATGGCAGAACTGATGAACCGCGATTCATCCACAATTAAGCGACGTAAGCGTCATATCAAAAATCAAATCTTCGGACTTTCGGACCTAGATGTAGACTTCCAGGATATCATTTTAGGCCTATATCATAGGGGTATTTTCTATCAAAAATGATACATACCACCACCTGTTTGTAACATAAAGAGTATGTAAAGCGGTCTCTCATCATGCTGTGAGGCCGTTTTACCGTTTGCATTACATAATTGAAAAATACCACCATTTTTGTTTTGGTCAATAAATATTTATTTTTTTACTTTGCCGCCGAAAATCGGATTTATTGTCAAACAATTAAAAACAGAATCAATTATGGCAAAGAAAAGTTTATTAACAGCATTGTTATTCTGCTTGGCTTTTGTAAGCCTCTATGCGCAGAGTGGTGGTAATGGAACTCCTCCTCGGAATCCTATTAAGATTAAAGTGAAAGGAGGTTCAAATCCTGGTCCTGAAAGCCTTTCCAATGGCTACGAACTTCCAGTATCCGCATCCTACACGACTGACACATTATTTATAGATGTAGAGGACTATAGTGGAGGTATCGAAGTAGAGGTGGTCAACACCTTAACCAATCAGACGGTGTTGCAAACCTTCGACCTCATCACAGGCGGAAGTGGGACTGTAGAAGTGGACATTTCCGCTCTTACACATGGCATCTACCGTGTGGATATCTATCTGCCGAGCTGTTCTGGAGAGTACGAAGGGTACTTCGAGATTGAATAATGTACACGTATGAAGGGCCATCCTTACATATCATTGGTGGCAGGGGGAGCCGGATTCATCGGCTCCCACCTCTGCCGTCGTCTGCTTCATGAGGGCAGACAAGTGGTATGTATCGATAACTTGCAGACGGGAAGTATCCGAAACATACAGCCGCTCATCGATCATCCGCTGTTCCAGTTTGTCAATCATGACATCGTGCAACCCTACATGGGTTTGGAGCGGATTGACGAGATTTACAACCTTGCTTGTCCTGCATCGCCCATTCACTATCAGGATGACCCCATCCACACCACCGAGACTTGTGTCATCGGGATGCTCAACCTATTGAAGTTGGCACAGAATCATGGTTGCCCTATCCTGCAAGCATCCACCAGCGAAGTGTATGGCGATGCTTCCGTGCATCCTCAAAAGGAGGACTATTGGGGCAATGTCAATCCCATCGGACTGCGTAGCTGTTACGACATCGGCAAACGGTGTGCAGAAAGCCTGTGTATGGACTTCTATCGCAAACATGGTGTGAAGGTGAAGATTATCCGAATCTTCAATACCTATGGTCCACGGATGGCGATAGGTGACGGACGTGTGGTGTCGAACTTCATTGTGCAGGCACTTCGTGGAGAACCCATCACAATCTATGGCGATGGTAGTCATACCCGATCGTTCCAGTATGTTGATGACCTGATTGAGGGCATCATGCGGATGATGCAGACAGATGATGAGTTCACGGGTCCTGTCAATCTCGGCAATCCCGATGAACGCAGCGTCAGGGAGTTGGCAGAGTTGGTCATCCAACTGACAGGCAGTAAGTCAGAGCTTATGTTCCTGCCTATACCACCCGATGACCCACATCATCGCCAACCCGACATCACAATGGCGAAGACCGTACTCCGATGGAAGCCCATGGTTCCTTTGGACGAAGGGTTGAAACAAACGATTGAGTACTTCAAAGACAAATTACGAGATTTACAAACAAATAACATTATTAACAATTAAAACTTATCAATTATGACAAAGATATTGAAGAAAGTGAAGTTGAATGCTCCAGCGAGCACATCGACAGGTGTAGATCCAACAAAGGGGACACAAACAAATCCGTATACTCAAGAGGAATTCTTTTATTTGCTAGACTTGGAATGCTGGCCTGGAGGATGGGTAGAAGGGATGGGATATGTAATAACAAATATCTTAATCACTGGTAGCACATCAGAAGAAGGCCTTTGGGGGTGGGATGTTCAAGATCTATCAGGAAACTTTTTGAATCATTTTGGAGAATACTTTGGTGGTACAGGCGGAGGTAATAGTGGTGGTACAGGCGGAGGTAATAGTGGTGGTACAGGCGGAGGTAATAACACATTAATGGCATTAAAAGAGACTCGAAAAGCAAATGCAATGTGTAGGATTCTTGAGTATCAATCTCAAGTAGGGCCAACAAATCCTTTTTTTGTAAATTTTAGCAAATCAGAATTTCTTACGGCTCTCCAGAATCATATTCTCAACCCTTCATCTGTACAGCAGGGTCTTAATGGGACATGTGGTGCGGCTGTTATATGTAAATTCTTGGCAGAGTTTCTTCCTGACCAATATGTGGAAGCTGCAATATCTTTATTTGAAACGGGCAGTTATAACGAATGGGAATTAACCATGGCTCCAGATTCATCAATAGGCACTCAAAAACAATTGCAGAATCTGAATATCACATTAGTTGATGCAATAATGCAAGGAGCAATTATTTCATCATGTAATTACTGTCTTACTTACAATCCTTTTACTGATGGTTCTGGAACACATTCTTTCGCATGGCCACAAGAAATATATTATTTCTTTACGCAAACTTTACATTTGCGGGCAGATTACTCTTTTTTTGTATCTTTTGATGATTTAATAGACATGGATTATTCAAATAATTATATAATTGCAGCAGTCTATTTGGAACAAATAAGATACAGAGAATACACAGCCATATATTACAAACCAGACCATTATATTCAGCTATTAGAAAAAAACGGGGAAGGAACAAATAAGAAAATAAAATTTTGGCAATGGGGATCTGATAATTGGTATTTGACTGGCGGTATCGCATCCTATGTTTTAAAGATTTACTAGAGTTCACTAATAACTATTTCGCATTGGTCGCGCTTCTAAGTAAATGCCCTCAGTATAACTACTATTCACTACAATCGAATATAGATAATTATAGATATTCCAAAGTAGATTAAACGTATAATCACCACACTGTTATGAATTATAATTACACAAAGAATCCTAAACATAGTTGTATGAAGAAGACGATTATTACAACAATAATCATCATTGTTTTACTCCTCATATTAGGGATTTATATTGTTGTAAACTGTATCCCCAAAATCCCAGTCGACTATAGAATTGATGATGTTCGCATGGAACGTATTGAGTTTAGTGATGGTTTGTTCTCAGACAATAGGTTTTATCGGCTAAGTTTTGATGTTACACCTGTTAACTATAAACGTAAGCTGTTTGGTAATGAATATGCTATCATTGGGGGATGTGTAGATAGTGTAATAGACATCTACATACTATCAGATACTCAAGAGAGATTAAACGAACAATTTGGTCAAGTCTGCATGTGTAAAGGTGATAGTTTGGATAGGATGGAATTCGTTCATAATGACTTTTCTGTTTATTACTATAACATGGATGACATTCGAGATTTATTACAAGACGGTCATGATCCAACGTCTATCAATAGTAGGCATGTAGGAGTTAACTTCGGGTATGCCCCCTCATTTATTATATCAATGAGTCAAGATGCTCTATTGCCTCATGATATTGTAATAAAATGTAATAATCGAGAAATCAAAAGGCCTATCATAAATACATCATCTAAACGGTATGAGATTAAATCAATGGATTATAGGGATTCATCCCAATTTGAAAACAAGCTGTGGAATAATTCAGCCATATATGATTATTGGCAAAAAGCAAAAAACGTCTATTAATGATACTTTAAGCCTATGCAGCACGCAATCATGATTATGGCACATAAGAACATGGAGCAGCTCTGCCACTTGGTGGAGTACTTCACTCATGACTGTTATGTGTTTATCCATTTGGACAGGAAGTTTAAGGTGAGCAAGGAGGAGAGGGAACGTCTGGAGGCGTTCCCTCAAGTGGTTAAGGTATACCAGAAGTTCGATGTGAACTGGGGCGGATTCAGTATGTTGCGCTGCCAGCTGTATATGATGCGTGAGGTATTGAAACGATGTGATGCGGAGTATGTACATCTTATCAGCAGTCAGGACTACCCGATGATGTCGTTAGGTGAGTTCCTTTCGTTCTTTGAGCAGTATAAGGATAAGGACTGTCTGCAATATGTGCACCTGCCTCACATGAACTGGGAGCGGAACACGTTCCAGCGTTTGCAGTACTACTACCCTTACGACTGGTTCTCCACCCGATATAAGGCATGGGGTAAGATGCATCGTATTCTCCGTTTCCAGCGAAAACACGACATCAAGCGTTCGCTGCCGAAGCAGTTCGATCATCTGTATGGCTGCTCACAGTGGTTTTCCATCACCCGCAAGTCCACACAGATGATTGTCGATTACACGCATCGACATCCGCTACTGTATTGGCGCATGTGGATGACGTTCGCTCCGGAGGAGATGTACACGGCAACGGTACTGGTGAACTTGAAGAAGGGTAAGGATATCCTGTTCACGAACTTCCGTTTCATCCGCATGAAGCATGAGAACGGTAACTGTCCTGCCAATCTGGATGCCCACCATCTGAGGTACATGTTGGAAAGGCCATGTGTGTTTGCAAGGAAAATGGAATTGCCTATCAGCCATGAGATGATGGAGGTGCTGGATAAGTATTTCGTGTATGACAAGCAGCCTCTGAAAGCGATGCCGAACGGAGGATGGGATTATGATGGCTACAAAGCGTATGGCTTTGACAAGGACTATATATCTGCTGTTGTCAAGCTGTGCAAACTGACGGGCATAGAGTCGGTGTTGGATGCAGGGTGTGGATGTGGTATGGATGTGGCAGTACTGAGGGAACAGCATATTGCTGCCGCGGGATTTGATGCCAACCCCTATACGGAGGAACTGTCGGCACGACTGATAGAGAAAGATCAGGAGCCGTGTGTGCAGGCGGATTTGCTGGATGATGAGTTGGAGGCGGAGAGTCCGTTCGATATGGTGCTATGTAAGGATGTGTTGCCCTATATACCAGCGGAACAAATCAAGAAGGCGGTCATGAACCTGGCAAAGCTGTCAGATAGGTATATCCTGCTGACTTGGTATGAAGGCAAGCATGTTTCTGCACTGCCCATTACCTATTACACCGAGAAGGATATGATTATCCTGATGTCAGAAGTAGGCTATACGACAGACACACTTCTCAACCGCCAGTTGAAGGAACTGAATGAAAAAGAAAGGAAAAAATATATGATGTTCAAGAGAGTGAACGAAAATAACTAAACCAATTTTAATATTTAAAATCAAATCATTATGGGTAAGATTATCAAGAAGGTAATGTTGAATGCTCCAGCGAGCACATCGACAACTTCGACACCTTCGGCAAGCTCAGGGCAGACAGGCTCAGGGCAGACAGGTGTAGATCCAACAAAGGGAACGGAAACCAATCCGTATACTTATCAAGAATATCTTGATTTGTTCCGTGCCAATCAATGGCGGGGCGGTTATGTGGAAGGATATGGTTATAAAGACATGTACGACATTCCTGATATTGTCATATATGGTGACTACTACATAGGATCTGGAGACAATCCGTTTGATGATGACGACTGGGATGATGATGGAATAAATCCCCATCCAAATCCAAGTCCTGATGAAACTGGTAGAAATGGTGGCAACTATCCTCCTGGTGGAGGAGGTGGCGGCGGTGGAAATGGCACCGGCGGTGGCAATGGAAATAATGGTGGTGGCAATGGGAATGGGCAGAATAATAGTGACGGAAGGAAACATTATGAATATTCAATAAGCAGCGTTCCTAATTCTAAAATACAGGATTTTGAAAACAAGATTATAAAAACAGAGATTGATGGAGATAACGATTATTTTATAGTAAATAATGAAAGATACAAGTGTGATAAAACTTTTAAACTATACTTTATGGATATCTGTTATGAACCGAAAGATTCTGCGAATGACAGAAATAAACTCATGGTTATTGAAGGGGGAACCTTGAAGTTATACAAACTACTCGTGGAAAATTACGGTACCGAAGAAGAATGGCAAGTGCTATACACTGGAGGTGAGAACTTTCATGACGACACAAAATGTATTATTAGAACTATATTTGTATATAATGGTATGTGTGGTGATCCAATAGAAGGTTTTAATAGTATGGTTCACTCGCATCCAGATAGTAATACAGGAGCGGATGATGCAGACAAATATGCGGCATATTTATACGAACAGGAAGGATATACCTTTTTTGGTATTGTAAATCCAAATTCTTTGACCCCAAATGAATTCGAGGCAATGTCTTATGGAGAAGCTATACGTTATAACCCTGAAACTAATTAGATAATGAAAGCTATAATCATATTAATTATATTATTTATAGGTGTTGATTCCGCGTATGCACAGAAGTTCAAGGTATCCACTGATACCATCGTGTTGCCAAAGTTGGACTATCTTTACCAGAATATCATAACCGAGGTTGTGATGTATCATCAGCATTGGTATCTGTTAGCGCATTTGAAAGATGAAAGCCAACACCTTATTGCATTGGATGGTCGTGGAAACATCTTGAAGGATATCAAAGTTCCTAAGTTTATCCATTCGGACAGAGATGTCGTCCAGTGTATGTTTGTACGTAACGACTCACTGATACTGAAAAGGAATGAAGACTATATTCATGACTCCAATGAGCGAGACCTCTACGAATACGGAATGCTTCTTGGGAAGGAGCCCAAATCATTTCCGGAAGACATGCATGATTTCTACCTTGATACTATCGGTTGGACAATACGGGACAAAGTGATTTCTGATGATTTGTTCTATGAGGATAGTCGGTATAAAGTCTATAGTTTTTTTACAAATAGTGGATTTTGCATGTTCAAGGATAAGCAGACAGGTCTACGACATGTTTATAGGGCTACTGCAAGAAGAATCCTCAAATTGGGTCGCCGTTATTATCTCTTTGGCAGATGGAAAATATGGGAGATCCGCCGTCCAAAACAGGCAAAGACCTATGGAGGCGAACGTTATACACAAATGGAACGCAGTGGATACCCTATACCTCATGTATTGTTTACAATAGACAAATCGATAGACATACTCAATGCCTTCATCTATAGAAAACAAATCTTCTTGATTACAAAGTCCGACGAAGGAATTTGCCTCACTTCCTACAAGGATGGTCAGACAAAGCTGTTGATGCAACTATGTGCGGGCAGTTATCGAACTATTGAACATCCAACGATGATAGGTAAT
>JAFXNA010000028.1 GCA_017529865.1 Bacteroidaceae bacterium | reverse complement strand
CAGCATTCTGCACGAAGTGAATAATGCGTTTAAGCCGAACAGAATGCCAAGCTTGCTTGAGCATTATTGAGGCGCAGCATTCTGCACGAAGTGAATAATGCGTTTAAGCCGAACAGAATGCCAAGCTTGCTTGAGCATTATTGAGGCGCAGCATTCTGCACGAAGTGAATAATGCGATTATGAGAGTGCAATTAAGCTTGCTTAAATTGCCGAGCGATAGCATTTTGCACGAAGTGAATAAGGCTTGGTTATCGTGAAAAATGACGCCTTTTTCTTGTCACCTGCAACTTTTTTTGCGTTTTTATCAAAAAAAGTCATTTTTTTCATTGACATTTTGTACCTTTGTGCGTTATATAGATAGAAAGCCATAACGAAGTATCTATGAGCAGAAAGTACATATTGTTGTTGATAGGCTGTTGGCTGCTGACAGTTTCCTTTGCCTCTGTACCCGACAAGAAACCAGAGAAGGTGTTGCCGGTACAGGAGAAGGTGTACCTGCATTTCGACAACAATTGCTACTTTCTTGGTGATACCATCTGGTATAAGGCATACGTGGTACTGGCTGATGACAACTCTCCTGAGCCGCTGAGCCGTATACTGTATGTAGAACTGTTGAACGAGCAGGGCTATCCGATGGAGCGTCAGCAACTTGTGGTCAATGAGAATGGGCAAGCTGACGGGTGCTTTGCTATCAGCGATACTACCTTTGCAGGCTACTACGAAGTGCGTGCATATACCAAATGGATGCTGAACTTCGGGTACGAACCTGTTCCCTCATGGTATTCCAAATCATGGCTGCTGGCAAGCAGTGAGGATGGTGCATATCCCATTCCATTTGACCAAGCACTCATGATTAAGACTTGGCATGGTGGTGAGCTTCCCTTCAAAATGGATACTATTTCAGAGGGGGGGATTGATGTTCTTATGGGAGAGAATTCAACGGAACACGACAGCAACTTCAGTATCGACCGTGATGGTATGGAACGCAATTACCGTCTCTATAACAACCTCTTCTCGCGTGTCATCCCTGTCTACAGCCGTCCTGATACGGCAGCGAACTATATGCAGAAGATTATGCCGACGAAGATTACAATGGGCGATTATACGGTTAACTGGCTAACACCTGAGTTCGATGTTAAGTTCTATCCCGAAGGAGGCTATCTGTTGGAAGGTCAGCCATGCCGCATAGCTTGGGAGGCGATGAATCAGGAATTGGAACGTCTGAACGTACGGGGTGTGCTGTTGGAGGACGATGAGGAAATAGATTCCCTCATTCCCTTCCATGCAGGTCGTGGTATGTTGACCCTTACCCCGCAGCATGGGAAAAAATACAGGGTGCGCTTTGAGTTCGGAGAGCATAAGTTTACCTTCAAACTGCCGGAAGCCGAGCAGGAAGGGGCACGGCTTATGGTGGAGCAGGACGAGGAAGGTGTATATATAGATGTGGCACAAGTTTTCACACAGCCCCAAAAGCTGTCTCTAAATATATATTGCAGGGGAAAGGCGGTTCAATCTTTTCCCCTAAGTTCTCCCCCTCTGAGGGGGGAGTTAGAGGGGGGCCGAGAGGTTGTAGCTGTCTATAAAGAGGACCTGCCTGAGGGCGTCAACCAAGCAGTGCTGACGGACGAACAGGGTAATGTGTATGCCGACCGCCTGTTCTTCATCAACCGTATTGAAGAGGCTAAGGGAAACATCATCGTTGCTGGTGTTGCCAACCGTCCATACCGCCCACTAGAGAAGATAAAACTGAATCTCATTGCTACCGACCCGAAAGGAAGTCCGGTGAAGAACCAAACCTTCTCGGTGTCTGTGAGGGATGAGGCACAGCTTGACCCAACATTCGCTACAGGCAACATCATGACCAACCTGCTGTTGGAATCCGAAATCAAAGGTTTCGTAGAGAATCCCGACTATTATTTCGAGTCGAACGACGAGAAGCACCAGAAAGCACTCGACCTCCTGCTGATGATTCAGGGCTGGCGACGCTACGACTGGCACGATGTGGTCTCACCATCGGAGTTCAAGCTACAGTACCTTCCCGAGCAGAAGATGGTGATATATGGCAATGCAATGCCTCTGCGCCGTAGCCTGTTCACGAAGGATCAGGGATTGCTGCAAATCACCGCCCGGCTGTTTAATACGTCCAAAGACCTGAAGAAAGGCGAAACCTATCTGTTCGAGGGCAATGTAGAAGCAGATACTGCTGGATATTTCCAGATACCGTACGAGCCATTCTATGGTACGGCCCGTCTCAGTCTTCGTGCCAAGTTCGTCAAGAAACTCGAGAAGAAGAACTACGACAAAGTGGAACACGATGAAAAGATATTCCTCCGTAAGCAGTACTTCTATCCTCAGGGGCTGAAGGCCTACAGCTGGTATGAGACCCATAACCCCGAGAGTTTCAAGGACAGAAAACTTACATGGGAAGAGTTTCAGGAAGACATCTATGCTTCGGAATGGATTCCGCAGGTCAATATCAGAGCAAAACGACGTCCACACGCTAAGCGGCAGCGTGACAAGCTGGTCTATAGCATCAATTTCCTTGACTTGGTTAACGACCAATGGGATCAGGGCTATTACAATACTATCTCTCTGCTCGACAATAACGAATACCCACTCCTCGCTCGACAAGTCCTGATAGACGGTTTTGTACGCCATCAGTACGAGACTCAGTATAATACCCATGAGACCCACATTACTGCCATTGACTGGAGTTCTGCAAATTACATCAAACGCGCACCTCTCAGTTCCTTCATTAACAACCTTAAGGAACTGCAGGTTGTCAGCGATGCTCCACGCCGTCCCACTCCATACGAACATTTCCATCAAGACCGGCAGGAAGGTCCGCCTACGACGGGTATAGATGCCTTTATCAATATCACCACATACCCAAAGGAAGAGCGTCGTGAACTCAAAGGTCGTGAATACAACTTCCAAGGCTTCACCCGCCCGGTAGAATACTATAACCCCGACTACAGCAAAGCCAAACTGCCAGAGATAAAGGACTACCGTCGCACCCTCTATTGGAATCCAAACGTGACCACCGACAACTTCGGCCAGGCCAGCATCGAGTTCTACAACAATTCCGTGTGTAACATCATCGATGTATCAGCCGAAGGCATCACCCGATATGGGCAGTTCTTGGTGAACGAATAATGCGCTAGTATTCCCATTGATAGCATCCTGCATCAGGATTGTCGGTAGGACGGAGGATACCGCGTAAATCATGGCGGCATTGTTCTGGTATGAGATTACCATCGCCCAGACTGCGGGCAGTGGAGAGTGTGTCGAGACGGAAGTCGTATTGATAGATTTCGGTATCGATTAATCGGAACTGTTTGGCGCGATTTACTGGGCGTTCGTCTTCCTTCATGTCGTTGAGCTCCTTCATTCTCGGCTCGAAGCGGCAGTTAGGGAAATCTACTGCTTCTTCGTCGGTAATGACGGTATTAATTAGTGAATTAACGAAACGATAGTTGAACGCTGCATCGCTGTCCTCCATGCGTGAACCAAAGAGTTCGTCATCAGCATAGCCCGTGATGATGCTGTTGGTGAATTCGATGAGATGGAGAGGGTAGGGAACTTTATCTGCGTGGTTGGTGAACAAAAGTGCTGCACCATGCTCGGCATTCCACGGATAGAATTGGGCAACGGTACAATGGTAGAAGCGCGTGGTACCACCAACGATTGTGACACAGTTACCACCTGCATTGCTGATTTGCGTGTTATAGATATCTGCCTTTGTGCGCTGCAAGTAGATGGCATCTGTCGCTACGTTATGGACAATGCAGTTCGTGATGGTGTACTTCGCTATCGAATCCTCGTCGTAGTCGTACGATTTCTCTTTATCCTTCTCATTGGGTGCCACGATGCCGTAGTTTCCGCTATGGATGTCACAGTAGTTGAATAGGTTCCCGTGACTCTCAGGATAGAGCATGATGCCGTCCCACTGACCGTCGAGGCGGTCGTAGGGGAGATAAGGGAAGAGCTTGTCGGTACGGTCGCCACGCATTGTGATAGGTTGTTCGAGCGTTCCGTTGCAAACAAGCGTTCCGTGTACACGAAGACCTGCACCCTTATGGAAACAGAGCGTCGTGCCGGCAGCAATCGTCAGCGTGGCACCTGTGTCAACCACCAGACTGTCGAACACCACGATGGGCCGAGTGGGCGCCAGCGTGGTATCGGAAGTAATCGTAACATCGCGCATCCGGATGACATCCTGCCCGTAGGCTTCGAGCAGCACGTGACGCGTCACACCGTTCGACTGTGTAAAAAGAAGGGAGTCCGTAATCAGGATAGGAGAATCGGAATCATGAGGATTGATTGTCACTTCGATGAAACAGAAGATGCTGTCCTCATGAAAAATCTCTACGTCATTGAACTGCGTATTAAATTGTCCGTCGAGATTGACGCGAAAGCCGCTGCTTCCACCACTGCCCAGACGGACTGACGAGAGACGAACTCCCTTGTTATTCGGGTTGTATATAATAAGTTCTTTCGTTGCTGAACCAACATCCGTGAAGATGGTGTCGAATCGTACCGTGTCTTCAGAGAAATAAATGTGTGCAGAAGGAGAATCTACGAATTCTTCATCGTCGTCGCTGCACGAAACGATAGCGCTTATGAAAAGCACAGCGACTACTCCGGCGAAAAGCTTCGTAAATGCTCCGAAGTTATGTTCCGAAAATCTATGTTTAAATTCCATTTCGTTCAATCTTGTCGTAGTTAATAACGCAAAATACGAACATTTATTGCCTATAGTGTTGAAAAATCTATAAATAATCGTAAAAACATAAGGCCAATTGAAAAAAAACATATACATTTGTACCCTAAATTATATATATGTAAATAAAATGGCAAAAAATACGCACACATCTTCTAAGAAAAAAACAACTAAAGGACGTAGTTCGAATACCGACATCATGTCGAAAGCAGCTATCACGAAGTTTATTATTGGTATCACGCTTGTATTCATCGCACTCTTCATGCTCATCGCTTTCTCTTCGTTCCTTTACAGCGGCGCATCCGACTATAGCATCGTCGATACACAGAATTTCAATGATTTCTATTATGAACTTATTGCTCAGAATAAGGGAGCTAAGAATATCTGTGGTGCTTTCGGAGCACTCACAGCATACTCGTTCATCAACCGTTGGTTCGGACTGGCTGCCTATTTCATCCCCATCTTCCTGATATTGCTGGGCCTGAAGCTTATTGGCTCGTTCCGCATCCGCATTGTCCGCATCTTCATCCTGATGGGTATCCTCATGGCATGGTTTAGTCTGTTCCTTGGTGCCTTGACCCTCAGCATCCCGTCGTTAGGCGATAATTTCTATTATTTAGGAGGTTTCAGCGGCACTCAGATAGTGAAGTGGCTCAGCCTCATGATAGGTCTTCCAGGTGTCTATGGCGCTTTAGCCTTGATTGCAATCTTCATACTCCTTTATCTCAGCAGCCGCACTATTGATGTGATTCGCAGTATGATTCGCCTTGAGAAAATCAAACGTGTTGGCAATCCGTTCGGTAGTCTGTGGCACCGTCATGACGATGATGATGACGATGAAATCGAAACCGAAGAAGACCCAGATAGTTTCGAAGATCCCACCGCTCATATCATTGATCTCACTCCTCAAAAGCCAGAAGTGATTGAGCCAGTTGTTACACCTGCAAATACGGTCAATTTAAATAATCCTAATGGGTCTAATGAGGTCAATATGCCCCACGAGGTCAATAAGCCTAATGAGCAAGTCGCCATTGACTTCGACGTTGTAGCGGGCAAAGCTACCCCTACAGCAACCAATACTCAGCCCGACCTCAAGCGTGGCGATATCAATACCCCATACGATCCTAAACTGTCGCTCGAACATTATAAGTATCCGACCCTGAGCCTTCTCGACAAAGGCGAAGACACAGGTCCGGCTATCGATATGGACGAACAGAAAGCCAATAAGGACCGCATCATTCAAGTGCTTCACAGCTTTGGCGTGGAAATCAGTAGTATCAAAGCCACTATCGGCCCGACCATTACGCTCTATGAGATTACGCCTGCTGAAGGTATGCGTATTTCCAAGATCCGTAACCTCGAGGACGACATCGCTTTGAGCCTTGCAGCCGAAGGTATTCGTATCATTGCGCCGATTCCAGGAAAAGGAACCATCGGTATCGAAGTGCCGAACAAGAAGAAGTGTACCGTATCGATGGAAAGCGTCCTCAATTCGAAGACCTATCAAGAGACGAAGATGGAACTGCCGTGTGCTCTTGGTAAGACCATCACCAACGAAGTGTTCATGATCGACCTTGCCAAAGCCCCACACATGCTTGTTGCCGGTGCTACGGGTATGGGTAAGTCGGTAGGACTGAACGCTATCGTCACCTCATTATTATATAAGAAACATCCATCGGAATTGAAGATTGTGATGGTGGACCCGAAAAAGGTTGAGTTCAGCGTTTATAACCCAATCGAGAACCACTTCCTTGCTAAGTTGGAAGAAGAGGAGGAACCAATCATTACTGATGTGCAGAAGGTGGTGAAGACGCTCAACTCGCTCTGCAAACTCATGGATACACGCTATGACCTGCTTAAAGCCGCTGGTGTACGTAACATTAAAGAATACAACGAAGCCTTCAAGGCAAGGAAACTGAACCCGATGCAGGGTCACGATTTCATGCCATATTATGTTGTCATCATCGATGAGTTTGGCGACCTGATTATGACCGCAGGCAAGGAAATAGAATTGCCTATCTGCCGTATTGCTCAGTTGGCTCGTGCTGTCGGTATTCACATGATTATTGCGACTCAGCGACCAACCGCACAGATTATCACGGGTACCATTAAGGCGAACTTCCCTGCTCGTGTTGCATTCCGTGTAGCAGCTATGATGGATTCGCGAATCATCCTCGACCGTCCTGGTGCCAATCAGCTGATAGGACGTGGCGATATGCTTTACCTGAATGGTGGAGATCCAACCCGTGTACAATGTGCATTTGTCGACACGCCTGAAGTATCGCGCATCTGTAAGTTCATCAGCAGTCAACAGAGTTTCGGTCATGCGGCATTCCTCCCAGAAGTGGACGAAGATGGTGAAGGCGGTGGTGATAGTGGAGAGTTGGCAGGACGTCTCGACCCGATGTTCGAGGAATGTGCCAAGTTGGTAGTTTCTTCGCAGCAGGGTAGCACATCGATGCTTCAGCGCAACTTCTCTATTGGTTATAACCGTGCTGGCAAGATTATGGACCAACTTCAGAAAGCAGGTATCGTCGGTGCACAGGTTGGAGCCAAACCACGTGATGTGCTGGTACAGGACTTCAATACATTGGACAACATTATTAATAATTTAAGGTAAGTAAGATATATGAAGAAAAGATTTGTTTTAGTGATATGCAGCTTACTCTTCGCTTTGAGTTCGTATGCCGCTTGGGATGCCAAGTCGGTACTCGATAAAGCTGCCTCAGAATTTCGTAAGTGCCCAAGTGTGAATGTAACATTCGAAGTGGCTATTGGCGACGATACCGACACAGGTACGATTCTGTTGCAAGGTAGTAAGTTCCACACCCAACTGAGTAATACTACCACGTGGTTCGATGGTAAGACAATGTGGTCGTATGTGAAGGACAACGAAGAAGTAAATGTGACAGAACCGAAGTCAGCCCAATTGGCCAAGATGAATCCATACGCATTCATCGACATGTATAAGAAAGGATACGACGTGTCATTCGGAGTCAATACCAAGGCGTACTATGAAGTTGTGCTGACCTCTACCAACTCAAAGAATTCGATTCAGAAAGCAATCGTCCGCATCGACCGATTCAGCTATCAACCGAAGTACATCATGATGGGTGGGTCAAAAGCAGAGATCGAAATCAAGGTCACATCCTATAAAAAGGGAAAGAAGCAGGCTGATAGTACTTTCAGATTCAACAAGAGTAAGTATCCACATGCAGAAATCATCGATTTGCGTTGACGCATCAACCAACTTTAGTTTAATTTAATAACCAAATGGAACATATTAAATGTTTGATTATTGGCTCAGGTCCTGCAGGATATACTGCTGCGATTTATGCCAGTCGTGCCAATCTGGCTCCTGTGATATATGAAGGAATCCAACCTGGTGGACAACTCACCATTACCGATATCATTGAGAATTTCCCTGGTCACCCCGAAGAACTCTCGGGTCAGGACTTGATGGACCTCATGCGTCAGCAGGTCGATAAGTTCGGCGTTGAGGTACGCGAACATATTTGTGTGAAGAGCGACCTAAGCAAAGCTCCTTATCACTTTACGTTCGAGGATGGTAGTGAGGTAGAGGCCGACACCGTGATTATTGCAACGGGGGCCTCTGCAAAGTTCTTGGGATTGGAAGACGAGAAGAAATATATGGGTCAGGGTGTCAGCGCCTGTGCTACATGCGACGGATTCTTCTATCGCAAGAAAGTCGTAGCCGTTGTTGGTGGTGGCGATACAGCCTGTGGTGAAGCGCTTTATTTAGCTTCATTGGCTTCGAAGGTCTATATCATCGTTCGCAAGCCATATCTCCGTGCTTCTAAGATTCTTCAGGATCGTGTGATGAACAACGAAAAGATTGAGGTGTTGTTCGAAACTAATACCGAAGGACTGTATGGCGAGGACGGAGTGGAGGGTGCACACCTCGTTTATAAAAGAGGTGAGGAGGGTGAGCGTCGTTATGACTTGCCTATCGATGGATTTTTCCTTGCTATTGGTCATCGTCCGAATTCTGAAGTGTTCAAACCATGGATTGAGACCGACGAGACAGGATTCATCAAGACTGAAGGTGCTTCTCCTCGAACGAATATCCCAGGTGTATTTGCTGCAGGTGATGTAGCCGACCCAACGTATCGACAGGCTGTCGTAGCAGCTGCTTCGGGCTGTAAGGCTGCGATGGAGGCGGAGAAATATCTTAGTGAGTTGTAATTTATTTTCATTTTTTTTGCTTTAGTTTGTAGTTTATTCCAGGTTTGTGCGTCAAACGGATAAAACAAAACAAAAACAGATGGATTTCAAACATTTCAGATTACTGTATAAGTTAATCTCAAAGAACAAGAAACTGAGCGAGAAACGTCATCCGATGTTCGAACGCAATCGTTTCATGAAAATCTTTACTTATTGCATGGTTGCCTTCATGGCATGTTACTTCATCTTCTTCGGAGTGGTACTTGGTAATGCCTTTCTGGATGGAAGTATCGAGGCATGCGATATGCTCAATCAGGGAATCGTTTTCTTGTTGATATTCGATTTCTGGATACGATTCGGTATGCAGGAAACACCTGCTCAGGAAGTGAAGCCCTATAAGCTGATGCCGATTCCCACCAATGCTATCGTGCACATCTTCTTAATCAAGCGTGGATGGAATTGGTACAATGTATTCTTCCTTTTCTTCTTCATCCCGTTTGGCTTCATCACCGTTGCTCAAATGCCGTACTTCGGTTGGATGTGTTTCATTGGATATATGGTAGGTGTGTGGTTGCTGTTTGTCCTCAATGCTTACTGGTACTTGATTTGGCGCACACTCATCAACCAACATATTATCTACATTTTGGTGCCCATTATCTTTTATGCAGCCCTTATTGGTTTAGGCATGGTTGCAACCGACTGGCTCTTCACTGGTTCTATGCTGTTCATGCGTGGATTTATCGACTGGAATCCGCTTTGCTTCCTCGCAGTATTGCTGTGCATCTTAGTACTCTATTATGTGAATCTGTGGTTGCAGAAGAAGTTCCTCTATGAGGAGATTGCCAAAACTGAGAAGGTGAAGAAAGTGAAGTCGCAGGAGATGAGCTTCCTCAACCGTTACGGTGTCATCGGTGAGTACCTGAAATTGGAAATCAAATCGATTGCCCGCAATAACGTGGTACGCAAGATATTCTTATCAGGTCTTATCATTACCCTGATTTTCTGTTCGATCACAGCGTTCACACCAGCTTACGACGGTGGATTCATGCATGTCTTCATCTGTGTGTATTGCTTTGCAGTGTATGGCATCATGACCCTCACCAATATAATGGGTGTGGAAGGTAACTATATCGACGGACTGATGAGCCGTAAGGAATCGGTGCTGTCGCTCCTGAAAGCGAAGTATTACTTCTACATCGCCATGCTCTTGATACCGACACTCTCGATGATTGCTCCTGTCTCTACAGGCAAGTATACTATATACGAATTGTTGGGCTGCCTGTTCTTCACGCCAGGTTGTATCTTCCCTTGCTTGTTCATTTTGGCTATCTTCAACAACACCACGATGAACCTCACGCAGAAGATACAGCAGAAGACAACCAATTCGAAGGCTCAGTTCTTTGTGTCGATGGCTGCGATGTTCGTTCCTATGGGCCTCATGTATGTATTGGTGATGCTGTTGGGCAGTATGTGGGGAGGTCTTGTAATGACGGCACTCGGATTGATTGGTGTGGTTCTGCACCATGTATGGATGAAAGCGATTTATAAACAATTTATGATAAGAAGATATGAAAACATGTCAAGTTTCCGTGCAACTCGCAACGCTTAAGAAAGTATTCGGCGATAATGTTGCGTTAGACATAGATGCATTTACCGTCAACAGTGGTGATGTATTAGGATTGGTAGGAAACAACGGTGCCGGTAAGACGACACTCTTCCGTCTGGTACTCGATCTGCTGAAACCTAATACTGGTGAAGTAACCATTAAGACTGAGGATGCAGAGTATATCACATCAAAGACCGAAGACTGGAAAGAGTTTACGGGTGCTCACATCGATTCGGGTTTCCTCATTGACTATCTCACGCCCGACGAGTACTTCTCGTTTATCGGTAAGGTGAACAACATTCCGAAGGAGGAGATTGACGAGCAGCTGAAACGTTATGCCGACTTTATGAGTGGAGAGGTTTGTGGACAGAACAAGTTGATACGTAACCTCTCAGCAGGTAATCAACAGAAGGTGGGTATCATCGCTGCATTGCTCAATCAGCCAAGCCTGTTGATTCTCGACGAGCCATTCAACTTCCTTGATCCTTCGAGTCAGATTGCTATGAAGTATCTTTTGGAAGATTATAACAAACAGACGGGTGCGACGATCATGGTATCGAGTCACAACCTGACGCATACACTCGACATCTGTACTCGTGTTGCCTTGCTCGAACATGGTCATATCATCAAGGATTATAGTAAGGCCGATACTGATATGATTGCTGAGATTGAACAGTATTTCGAAGGAAATGTTCACCATGAGGCGATTACGACAGAAGCATAAATATAGTCAGACATTATTCCAACATGTGAAAGGGTGGGGAGCACTTTGCTGCCTTACCCTTCTCCTGTTATTATCGTCCTGCCATTCATCGAGGTCGATGTACAAGGATGTCGACATGCGTGAGCTGGCTCGTGCCGGACTTGCATTAGGGTTCGACATCGAGGAACACGACAACTGGCGACTGATGATTGAATCGGCCAAATGGTTGGGCGTACCCTATAAATACGGAGGTAATACCAAGTCGGGCGTTGATTGCTCGGGTCTCACGACCGCTATCTTTAAGACCGTCTATAACAAGCAGCTGCATCGCCGCAGCGCAGACCAATACACGCAAGATTGCCGCAACGTAAGTCGCATGGGACTTTCGAGTGGTGACCTTGTGTTCTTTGTTACATCGGATAATACTAAGACGGCAAGCAATATCAACCACGTAGGCATTTATCTCAAGGATAACAAGTTCATCCACGCGAGTAGCTCAAGAGGAGTAGTTGTGGACGATATAAACGGCAGTTATTGGGTGAAGAACTGGGTTGCCGGGGGACATGTGAAGTGAGAGATATAGCTTAGTAGCTTAATAGGTTAATAGTTAATAGATGAAATATGAATAAGTTTGTAGGATTGTTATTTAGCCTCATGTTGTGCATGCTTGCTGCCTGTGCCGACAAGGAAGGCTATGTGATTAGAGGTACAGCTGAGGGAACAGAGGACGGTGATACCGTATTCCTCTGTAACATGGAAGGATTCTTCGCCTTTGTTCCATTCGATACTGCCATCGTGAAGGATGGACGGTTTGAGTTTACCGGCATTGCCGGCGAGGTAAACATCTGCTATGTGTTGCCTACTCATAATGGTACGAACGAAGGTCTCGGTCTGTTGGATATCCCCTTTGAGAACTCGCTGATTGATGTGCAGGTATTCAAGCCGGGAAGCCAATCGCCTTCGACATATACCGACCATGGTCCCGACGGACCATTATGGGAAGAGTGGCAGCAGTTGCAGAAAGACTGGGAAGCTCGTCAGGAAGCTCCATGGCAGATTGTACTCAATCAGCAGGGAACGCCTGAAGAGATTGAAAAGGCTCAGCAGCAACTCGATTCCATTACCGAAAAAATGCATGAGGCAGAGCGTAAGTTTATCGTAGACCATGCCGGCACTGGCATCGCCGACTATCTGTTTGAGGGTTATTATAATAATCCATCGAACGCTGAGACGAAAGATTTGCTGCTGAAGGACTACGTAGCCAAGAATCCTGACGGACCTCATTACAACAGGATTATGAAGCAGATAGAGGTGTTGAAGAATGCTGACGAAGGCGGACTGTTTACTGACTTCACAATGGCCGATACCGACGAGAATCCTGTCAGTGTCATGTCTGTCGTTGCCGCCAATCAATATACGTTGGTCGACTTCTGGGCATCGTGGTGCGGTCCCTGTCGTGCAGAAATGCCGAATGTCGTTGAGGCTTATCACAAGTATCACGATAAGGGCTTCGAGGTGGTTGGCATTTCGCTTGACGAAGACAAGGCGGCTTGGCTTGCAGCGATTGAGAAGCTTCAGATGCAGTGGCTACAACTTTCCGACCTGAAAGGATGGGATTGCGAAGGTGCTGTGCTCTATCAGATACAAGCGATTCCTGCCAACCTGCTCGTCGATCAACAGGGAAAGATTGTGGCAAAGAACCTGCGCGAAGAAGCCTTGCAGGATAAACTCGCAGAATTATTCAAATAAGTCATTATGCAAGTCAATATAGAACCATCGTGGCAGCAGCAGTTGCAGGGCGAGTTCGATAAGCCTTATTTTGCGAAACTGGTAGGTTTTGTGAAGCAGGAGTATGCCCGTTATACGGTTTTTCCCCCTGGCCGACTGATTTTCAACGCGTTCAACCAATGTCCGTTCGATCGTGTGAAAGTCGTGCTGATTGGTCAGGACCCTTATCATGAGCCTGGACAGGCGCATGGTTTGTGTTTCTCGGTGAACGACGGCGTGCCGTTTCCGCCTTCACTGAATAATATCTTTAAGGAAATACACGACGACATCGGGGCACCGATTCCCTCGACAGGCAATCTCACACGCTGGGCTCAGCAGGGTGTGTTGCTGCTCAACGCTACACTGACGGTTCGCGAACATCAGGCAGGTTCGCATCAACGACAGGGCTGGGAGGAATTTACCGATGCTGTCATCCGTATCCTGAGTGAGCGGCGTGAACATCTGGTGTTCATCCTCTGGGGCAGTTATGCAGGGAGTAAGAGCAGTTTGATTGACGGCTCGAAACATTGCATCCTGCGTTCGGCTCATCCGTCGCCCCTGTCTGCCTATCGCGGATTCTTCGGTAATCATCATTTCAGTTTGGCAAACAGCTATTTACGTTCAAAAGGAATATCAGAAATACAATGGTAAAGAATATCATATTCGATTTCGGAGGTGTCGTCATACATCTTCAGCCCGAGGAGGCAATGCGGCGTTTCGAGACTTTGGGCATCACAGACGCACGTCAGCAGATGAACATTTTTGGGCAGACTGGCATCTTCGGACAGGTGGAGAAGGGTGAGATTACAACCGATGAGTTCTGTCGTCTGCTGGCACTAGAAGCACAGCAGAAGTGTGGTAAGTTCGTGGGTGTGGACAATCCTTCCTATTCGTATGAAGAGGCACATTGGGCATGGATGGGATATGTAAAGGCGGTACCTCGCAAGAATCTTGATGCGTTGCTTCGCCTCCAGCAGCACTATCGTCTGTACTTGCTGAGCAACCTCAACCCGTTCCTTCAGCAATGGGCTGAGAGCGATGCTTTCAGTGGTGACGGACATGGGTTGCGCCATTACATACCTTATTTATATTACAGCTTCCAGCTTCGTGATTATAAGCCTGCACCGTCTATGTTCCACAGGATGATGGATGCAGCGGGGTTGCGTGCAGAGGAATGTGTGTTTGTGGACGACAGTCCACGCAACATCGAGGGATGCCAGGCTGTAGGCATGCGTGGTCTGTTGGTAGGTAAAGATGAAGACTGGATAGGTCCATTAGAGGAATTATTAGGAAGCTTATGAGACGATTATTGACAATATTGCTGGTTGCGATGACCAGTTGCTCGCTTTTTGCACAGAGCGATATAGACGAGAAGAACTATCTGACCCTCAAGGGTATCGAACTGACTGACTTCAACCGTGTGAAGCTGTTGAAGAGCGGCCACGAGAAGTTTGAAGATATGTTTGACGCCATCCGCAAGGCCAAGGTGTTCATCCATTTGGAGTATTTCAATTTCCGCAATGATTCCATCGCCGGACTGCTCTATCACGAATTGGCTGAAAAGGTGAAGGAAGGTGTCGAGGTGCGTGCCATGTATGATGCCTTCGGAAACTCGTCGAACAACCAGCCCGTGAAACGTGCCATGCACGACAGCATCTGCTCACTGGGTATTAAGTTAGTGAAGTTCGACCCTATTAACTTTCCATGGGTCAACCACATCATCCCACGCGACCACCGCAAGATTGTCGTGATCGACGGTAAGGTGGCATATACGGGTGGCATGAATGTGGCAGATTATTACATCAACGGTCTTGAGGGAATAGGTCCCTGGCGCGATATGCACATGCGCATCGAAGGTCCAGCAGTCAACAATCTGCACTACATCTTCTGCCGTATGTGGGCTGACGAGACTGGCGAGATTCTTGTCGGCTCTAAGTATTTCCCTCAGCATAACGAACAGGATGGGCAGTCTATGCTCGGCATTATCGACCGCCAACCGCGTGAGACCAACAAATCCATCCGTCAGCTATACTGTAGCATGCTGGACAATGCACGCCACAAGGTGCTGCTCATCAATCCCTACTTCGTGCCTACCCATCAGGTACGCAGCGCCCTGAAGCGATGCATAGAACGGGGAGTGGACGTTCAGATTCTATTGAGCGAGAAGAGCGATATTCCGCTTACGCCCGATGCCAGCCATTATGTGGGCAGGCAGATGCAGAAGCTCGGTGCGAAAGTATATATGTTCAGAGGCGGATTCCATCACACGAAAATCATGATGGTCGACGACCTGTTCTGTACGGTCGGTTCGTCCAATCTCGATAGCCGCAGCCTGCGTTGTGACTATGAGGTCAACACCATCATCTTCGACCGCGAAGTCACCGCAGAACTGACACGTATGTTCGAAGACGACATAAAGAGCAGCGTGCTCATGAGCGATGCCTATTGGAAGGGTAAGACAAAGTGGAAACGGTTCGTAGCATGGTTTGGCAATCTGCTGACACCGTTCTTGTAAGTCTCGTAAGTCACATAAGTTCTAAAACAATCAATTCAAGAAATATGCAAAAACTATTCATTTCATTCCTTCTTTTTGTTGCAGCCTTGACAGCAACAGCACAGCCCAAGCGCGAATTCCGTGGTGCATGGATTCAATGCGTAAATGGACAGTATCTGGGGAAAACGCCCCAACAGCTGCGAAGCATGCTTTCCGAACAGCTCGATGTGCTTCATGGAGCAGGTATTAATGCCATTCTCTTTCAAGTACGTGCAGAAGGCGATGCGCTCTATCGTTCCGACCTTGAACCCTGGAGCCGCTATCTGACGGGTACGCAGGGCAAGGCACCCGATGATGGCTGGGACCCCTTGGCGTGGATGGTAGAGGAGTGTCATAAGCGAAGCATGGAGTGTCATGCGTGGATCAATCCCTATCGTGCCAAGACGGCAGGCACGAAAGAAGTGGCAGTAAACCACATAGCCGCCACTCATCCCGAACGACTTTTCCAGTATGGTGACTTGCTCATCTTCAATCCTGCTTTGGAAATCAACCGTCAGTACACCTGCATGGTCATCGAAGACATCCTGAAGCGTTACGATGTCGATGGACTCCACATGGACGACTATTTCTATCCCTACCCAACAGCAGGGCAGTCCATCCCCGATGAGGCCAACTTCCGTGCCGACCCACGTGGCTTCACCTCGATAGCCGATTGGCGTCGTGACAATGTCAACATCCTTATTCAGGAGATTCATGACCTTGTACGTCGCGTGAAACCTTGGGTCAAGTTTGGCATCTCACCATTCGGTATCTATCGCAATAGTCCTAATGGAAAAAACTCAAAAGAGGGTAGTGCTACACGCGGCACACAGAACTACGACGACCTCTACGCCGATATTGTGTTGTGGCAAGAGCGCGAGTGGGTTGACTACCTCATACCTCAGATCTACTGGAACATCGGCTATGCTGTGGCAGACTACGAAGTACTCGTTCATTGGTGGAATGACTACTGCGGCCATCGTCCCCTTTACATCGGACAGGATGTAGAACGAACTGTGAAAGAAGCCGACCCGAAGAATCCACAAGTTCATCAGATGATTTCGAAATACGCACTGCAGCGTAGCCTGCCCAATGTGCAGGGAAGCTGCCAATGGTATGCAGCCGCTGTAGTCAACAATCCAGGCAACTACCGCACCATGTTAGAGCAAGAATATCACAAACGTCCCGCTCTTCAGCCCCTCATGCCGTGGATTGACAAGAAAGCACCAAAGAAAGTTGGAAAACTCAAGATACAAATCGTAGCTCCGCAAGCCTCTGTGGTGAATGGCATCTACCTTGCATGGAAAGAACCCAAAGCCAAGAAAGAGTTAGACAAGGCAACCCGTTATGCAGTCTATCGTTTCGCCCCAGGTGAGAAACCGACCCTCACACCCGACGATGCATCACATCTTGTAGCAATAGTCAGCGAACCCCGCTATCTACTGCAAGGCAATCAGACAGGCAGCACCTTTGTCGTCACAGCCCTCGACCGCATGCAGAATGAATCAAAGCCAGTAAAGGTGAAGTTGTAATTCAGTTGTTACACTTTTCTGCATTTATCCCTACGCAAAAAAGAGTTGAAACTTGGAAGTTCCAACTCTTTTGTTTGGCTGTATGAGCAGCGATTACATAGCTACTGTGTCACATACTGCTGAGTCACATGCTGCCTCGCAAGTGCAAGGATCTTCACCGCATGAGCAAGAGTCACACTGGCATGCACCACAAGTACCTTCACATGCTGTTGAGTCACAAGCTGCCTTGTCTGTGTTGCCGTTAACGCATGATGCGAATGAAATAGCAACTACTGCAACGAATGCTACTAAAATTTTCTTCATTTTCTTCTCTCTTTTTGATTGTTAAACCTTAAATTACTAAACTCAATTTGTTTGTTTGAACTTTTTTTGGTTCGAAAACCGCCGCAAAGGTAAGAAATAATTCACAATGCATAATGCATAATTCGTAATTATTTTACAAATTTATATAAAAAAGTTGATTTTTCTTTTGTTTTTTACTTTTTTTGCCATAATTTGAAGTCGGAGAAGCTCACCCATGCGCTGTTGTCGCTATAGGTGGTTTGGAAAAGTCCGACTCGGAGGGTCTTACCTGCGAACTGTGGTACGCGTACCGGACTGGCAGGCATATCGATCCAGGTTTGTCCATCGCGTGAGGTGCGTGCATAGATGAGGTCGCCTGTACGCTGCAGCTGCATGTAGGGGTCGTAGTTCCATCCTTGCTGGTTGTTGTACTGAGGACGTCCACGGAAGATGGTGGTGAGCATGTTGCCGCAGTTGTAGGCCGGGAAAACACCGAGCTGAACCAGTTGCTGACGGGTGTCGCTCTCGGGCAGGATGACCATCAGTCCGCCTTCGTTGTAGGCTGGTGTGTTGCGACGCTCCGAACCCATGAGGTCAGCTACTCGTACCTGAACGACGAAGTCGCCTGTCACTTCCTTGTAGATCATCGGTCCGTTCAGCTTCGGATTTCCGTTTGCGTTGAAGTCGGTTCCTGCAGAGGTGAGTCGGAGTATGCCATCGATGACTTCGTATTTCACACGGTCGTTGGTCGTGTACTTGCCGTCCCACTCACGGAAGGTCTTGAAGTCGTCGGTGAAGATGCTGAACGCTTTGGAGTCGATGGTGACGCCTTGTGCGATATTCACCGAACTTCCATTATCATCGCGGATGTTGACGAAGATGGTCTGGTCGGGTTTACCATCGACGGTCAGAAGCGTAGAAGTGAGATTGGTGGGCTGACTCATCTCTGGCAGATTGCTTTTCTCTTGGTTGCCACTACGGGCTCCGTAGGCAAAATGCAGCTGACCGGAGTGGAGTGGGGCGCCCTCACGATCGGTGACGGTGACTTTCACCATCGTTGGTGTCATGACTTCTGCCTTGACGGCGATGTTGTCGAGGTCGACGGAAATCTTGTCCTGTGTGTCGGACTTCAACTGATAGTCGGTCAGTACCTCATCGGAACGTAAGGCACGGTCGTAGAGACGCAGGGAGTGGATGTAGCCGCTGAAGGCATCACCGCCACGAGCATCCGAACCAATGGTAATCGGACCTCCGGGACGGAGCATGATGAAGTTGTTCTTCTCGCGAATGAGTTTTCCGTTTAGGTAGAACCGTTGGAACCATCCGTCGAAGGTGATGGTCCAATGTTGCCACTTGCCTTCGCCTGCATTGACTTCAGAAGGGAAGCCTGCGCTCTCGAACGAACCTGCATGATCGACGATACCAGTCTCACGGTTCTTGTTGTGATTGAACTGGAAGGCGGTGAGGTCGCCACTCGAAGGGGTGACAGCAGCGATACACTCGCTGGCACCAACGCTGGGATTGAGTATCCATGCAGAGATGGTGTAGGCAGAGTTGTAGGTGAAATTGGCTGGACAATTGAAGGTGCTGGTGAGGTGTTGCTTGCCATCGAAGAAGAAGGCGTATTTGCTTTGAACGATTTCGACCAGCAGGTCGTCATCAGAAGTGAAGTTTCCACCTGCGCGGTTCTTGACAGACTTGATTGTCAGTGCTTTCCCCTGTGCATAATCGTCGGCATTGATGTCGACAACGAGTCCATCCTTGTATTGTACGCGCTGCTCGGGTTCGAGGTCCTTCTTGTGAAGGTTTGGATAGCCGCGATTGACGGCCTCATAGTCCATCCCTTCGACGGACGGGAGTAGGGCAGAGGGGTCGTTGGACTTGGTGGCGTTATACAATTTTATATTCCACAAGGCACCGAAGTGTCCGTTTTTCTGTGTGTCGGTAATGGTCACCTTGACATATCGTGCTTTTACGTTGCCTTTCTCAATCATCGGTGAACCTGCATCGGTGTTCTTGGTTCGGTCGGCATAGAGCGCCCATTGCCTCGCATCGTCGGAGGTCTCGACCTTGTACTGGTAGAAGAAAGTGGGGTATTCGAACTGCAGCCAAACCTGGTTGAACTGGGTCGTCTTACCCAGATCGAGCATAATCCATGATTCGCCCTGATTGTTGGCCGGACGCCACAAGGTACCGTTGTTGTCATCGACTGCATAGTCGGCCTTGAAGTCGCGACTGAGTTCGGACGAAGCTGTCACACGTGCCTTGTAGGCAAGGTTTGGAAGGGTGTTGGCTTTTGCTTTCTTGGCCAACGAACTTGGCAGCACACCCGTATGTGTCGGCTTGATGGGCAGGATGTCGCCATTCTTGTCGAACTCAATCTTGTCGATGCAGAGCTGACGATTGAATCCATGTACGGAGTGGGGGTTGTTGTGACGGTGATAGACGATGTAATAGTCCTTCCCGTCAACAAGGATGGAATGGTGGCCTGGACCGTGAATGGTTCCGTCTTCGTTGGTGACCAAAATAGGGCCTTTGTAAGTGTAGGGACCGATAGGGCTGACGGTACTCGTGGCATAACGTACCTGATAGGTTTCGTTGTGACAGCTGCCTGCCGAATAGGTGAAGTAGTAGATGCCGTCGCGCTTGAACACGAACGGACCTTCGAAGAAGTCGGTCAGTTGGGTATTGGGAACGAGTCCCTTATCGGTGAACGACTTACCGTCGGGAGCCAGTTTGGCCCATCCGCATCCTGACTTTTCGTAGATGCCCCATGTACCGACAAACATATACTGAGAACCGTCGTCGTCGGTGAAGACCTGTGGGTCGAGTGTGATGGCCATCGGGTCGCAATAACGGTCGCGCATCAGGACGGCATCGGGACGTCCCAGCATATTGGTCCAAGGACCAACGGGAGAGTCGCTCTCGCCTGCATAGACCTGACAGGGGGTACAGTAGTAGTAGCGATACTTGCCGTCTTTGGTAGGGATGACTTCGGGTGCCCACACAACTTCGGTGACAGGCCAGTTCATGACGACATTGCGCCAGTTGACAAAGTCTTTCGACATCCATACCTGAGCAGGACCGTAACCGTTACCGGTTCCGTCGGTCGTGGCGTAGATGTAGAAGGTGTCGCCGAACTTACGGATGGTTGGGTCGGCAAAATAACCCGGAATGAAGGGGTTGCCAGCTCCTGGGGTGTTCCACTGTGTTGGATTCTCTTGTGCACTTAGTGTGAGTGAAACAGCAAATATGATTGCCGAGATGAGTGATTTGAACATGTGAATTAGTTATTTGTAGTTTTTGAGTTTCTTTAATTGGGCATTGTAGAGTTCTGTAAGCTGTTCGATAGGGCGTTCTGCGAAAGTGGTCTTGAGCGATGCTTCTGCTTGCATGACAGCTTTGTTCGTCTTGTACTTTGGATTCTTCTGCAGTTCCTGAACACGGAGGGTAAGTGCCGACCATGTTTCAAGCAGTTCGTATTCAGCTTGAGTAACGGTCATGAACGAGCCGTGCTGGGGATTGACATTCGTGCCGATTTCAACTCCTCGGTCAATCTGTTCTTCGGTCGCATTCGCTTCGCAGATGCGATAGATCTTGGGATTAACACCATAGTTGATATACGCTACCTTCCAACGGTTCTCGTTGATGAGTCGGAACGCACTGGCACCTTCCACCTGACTCTTTCCTTCGTTGGTGATGTGCAGGATGTCGCGCCACTGACCGTTCGGCAGTTTGTCGAACACCGCCTCGTAGATGCCACGATCGACACCTGCCACACCTTCTTTCTTAAAGAATACATGATACTGACGGTCGCAATCGTTCCAGTCGATATGACAGTCAATGATAGCGATGCCACGATCGTGGAACAACTGGGGTTTGGTCAGGGTAGTGAAGTCGCGCGATGCATACGAGTAGTAAATGCGGTCGTGATCATCGCCTGGGTTGGTACTCAGCATGGAGTAGTAGATGAAATAGCCGCCTTCGCCGTTGTTGTAGTCTGGGTCCCAGATAACCTGCGGTGCCCACACGCGGTTGATTTTCGTCCAGTCGGCAAACCAACTCTTGCTGTCTGGGTCAACGAAGATGGAATCGCCTTTGCGGAAGTCGAACGTGGTGGATGTCCAGTGAATGAGATCGTTGGAGCGGAGCAGATTGATACCGTAGTTGAACCACGTACGCGATTTACGGTTGCTCATATCGGTGGTGACCATGAGATAGTTGTTGTCCTGACCCCGATAGATGAATGCATCGCGCACACCTCCCTCAATGCCTGCCACCGCTTCAGCATCATAGATGGGTTGGTTGTCGAGCAGCGGATGAAACAGCACTCCACGATCGGCTTTCGTGCCCAATGCATAGAGGGTGTTCTCGCTGGTTCCAGCCATGTGACAATACAGGTAGCCGTATTTCTCATCATCGGGCGCAAGGGTAAGCGGAAACGAGCATCGCTCGTCTGCTATCTCACCAATCAAGGTACCAGCATCCATGTAGCGTCCCTTTGGCAGGGATTTCACACGAAGTGTGTGCCCATCGAACGAAAGATAAGGGGTTGCTCCTTCATTGAGCTTCAGTTCCCAACGAACGGTCTTCCCATCAATTGATTGAGGCAAGGTGATATCGTTGCGGATGGCATGAAACTGATAATCGACCGCACGCAGAAGCTGGCAGCGATGACAGTCCTCATCAGGGCAATACGTGACTTGAGCATTGCAGCGAAGTGCTGCAATGCCAATCATGATTGTAAGGAGGAGCGTATGTTTCATTTAACAAGAACCTTCTTGCCGTTGATGATATTGATACCCTTCACTGGAGCAGAAAGACGCTGACCTCTTAGGTTATAAATGGCTCCCTCGCCTTGGGAGAGGGTTGGGGTGAGGTTATTGATTCCCGTATCATTCTTCGGATCTTTCGTTACCTTCACATTGAACTTATAGCCTTTACCGTTGTAAGTAGCTACGATGGTGGTTGTATAGTCAGTATCGGCACTGCCGTTCATGAGGTATGAATGGAATGCTTCGTCGGCAAATCCTACGCTGAACACCTTCGTGTCTTCTGCTGTCAAGTATCCTTTTGCATCGAAGTTGTAACCATAGATGTCGTCGTAGTCGGGAGTAATGAGCAGCTGATTCAGATTGTTGTATGCAGCCCATTGCACCTCATTGATGTTACTGCACTCCAATGTGGCAAGCATGTCGCTCATGTCGATAGTTGTGGTTCCGTAGTCGGTTCCTTCTGCATTGCTCTGTGGCAATTCAATGGTTTGTCCGCCAACGATGTCGAACACAGGATTACGCTGGTCAACAAAGACAACATTGATGTTGAGCTGGAGCTTCTTGCCTGTTTCGTAGTTCACAAGATAGAACACATTCTGATAATAGTCGCCCACAGCAGCATCGCCTGGCTGATACCAGAAGTTGAAGCCGACTTCAGTATATCCTTCGTTGGTCTCTTGGTCTTCTACAACAAAGTAGCTTTCCTGACCTATACCGTATGCCTTTGTCATCATTGGGAATGGACTGAGCGATGCGGCGATATGCAGCAGGGCTTCATTCTGGAAGAGCCCGAATGTGTTCATCATCAGGTAGCCTTTGCCTCTGGTGATAGCGTTTGAGAATGCACTGTTATAGTTCTTGATAATCTCACCGTCGTTACTCATCAAGGTGTTTTCAACACAGAATTCGTATGTTCCCTCGCCGAGCAGTGCTTCCAATTCGTATTGATTGAGGGTGATAGCATGAATCATGTAGTCTTCTTGCACGAGTTTCACATCTGTGGTATGCTCTGCCGTCATATCAGGTACGATTTCCACTGCATAGGTCAATGAGTCAACAATTTCACATTCGTCGAATCGTGGATAAGGATTGACTGTCAGGTTGATATTGAGTTTGTAGTAATAATTTGCGCCAATGATATAGAATGAACCTTTAAGGATTGTCCCTACGAAAGAATAGTTGGGATAGATACCTGCGTGCAAGACGTTCAGTCCTGTTGCGTCGGCTGGCTCAAGGAAGAAGGCAGGATGCTCGTCGTTGTATCCGCATACATAGCCGTCGGTATCTACCCAATAGCCTCCGTAGAAGGCTGTCGAATTGTCTGTAAGCACATTTTCTGCACTTTCTCCGTAGAGTACCAGCTTCATGTCTTCTCCCCATAGCTTGCCTTCTTCGTAACCTATACAGTCGGGCACAGGAAGGGTAGCATAAATGGACTCGTAGAGTGAGTCGGCATTGAAGTTGATGACACGATAATTATATATGGAGTTGTAGAAGATAGACGTGTCAATAGTCTTCTCGCCAACTTTGGTCAAATCTGCCAGTTTTGGCATCTCTGCCTTTGTGATGGTAAGCTGAATGTCGATTTCGATAGCGTTGCTGCCATTGATATAGTAGAGTAGGGCAGAATAGGTGTTGCCTGGAAGCATTTCTCCTGCCACTTGTCCTACCGTCAGTGAGAGTTGCTTGCCATCCAGTTCGATGTCACGGATGTACATCAAAGAGCCGCAGACAGTATCAGCCACACATTCGCCTGTCAGTTCACCAGTAGTCTCATCGTAAATATCAGTCAGCCACCAGCCTTCACGATAGTTGTATTCGGCTGTTAGCTCGTCAGTCTTGCCTTCCGTCTCTTCGTCATGCTTAGCGATGTAGAACTTATGAAGTGCCATTCCCAGGCCTCCTCCACCAAATTTTGCAAAAGCGTCAGTCAGGTCTACCGTCACTCGCTGTGAGCTGTTGATATGTCTTGCTTCCTTCGCTTCGAGTATCACTTCTACCTTGTCAACGATGGTCAGTTCCGACCGTTTTGGATTCTGTGCGTTAGCCACGTTTGCTATCATTGAGAGCATCAATGTGATTACAAATTGTTTCATCATATCATTTACTATTTAACCATTTACCATTTACGCTGCAAAGATACAAATAATTCGTGAAAGTACAAAACGAAATAAGGTGCATCTTCAAAAAGACACACCTTATTTATTATTATAAGTGAGGATTTACTTCACAAAGAACTTTTTACCGTCCTTAATGTAGATACCCTTTTCTGCATTCTTCACCAGACGACCAGTGAGGTCATACATCTTGCTGTCGCTCTTGTTCAGCTCAACGAAGTTGATAGCAGCAGCTGATTGGTCAACTGTGATGGTGAACTCACAACGCTTGTTGTCGTAATATGCATAGATAGTGAAGGTGTATGTATTCTCAAGGTTCTCGTCGTCGAGAATCCAGCTGAAGAATGCATTCTCTTCTGCGATGTAACCTACCTTAGCAACAAGAGCAGCGTCGTCGTCAGTCAACTTAGCATTCTTGTCGAATGCAAATCCTTCGAGTTCGTCGAAGTTGTTGCTCAAGTCTCCATCTGGGTCAATCGCCATCCAACTGCCATTCTCAGCAAACTCTTCTGCCGTACAGCCGAATGCTTCGTACATAGGAGTCAGGTCGTATGGAGTGTACATACCGTTCTCTGGATCTGCAGGATCGCGTGCAGGGAGATTCAATGTGAAGGTTTCAAGGGTTTCTGCTTCTGCCTGAATCTGTTCAACATAAACTACTGTGATGACATACTTAATCTGCTTACCTGCATCCTGGTTTACAAGGTAGAAGTTATCGGTGTACTTAGCGCCTACAGACTGTGAACTTGGATACTGGAAGAACTGGAATACACCATTTGCATAGCAGATACCATATGTGTCGCCACCTTTCCAAGTACTTACAGATGACTTGTTCTCAACAGGTGCTGGTTCCATCCAGAAGCCTGGTTTAGGATCGCATGAGTACGCCTTTGAATACGTTGCAACACCTGCAGAATCGATTACCTCGCCATAGAATACAGGACTTGTTGTACCTAACTGAGCCTCGATGAAGTTAATATCCAAATCAATAGGCTTATCCATCAGGTGATAATCTCTCTCTCCAGCAGCATTTGAGCCATAATTTTGATATTCGCCATTATTGTTAGGAACAATCCTGTACGTATAGTACTTTGTTGCTACGATTGCACACTCTTCTGGTTTCGTAATCACCTTCGTTGTATCTTCTTTCTCACCAATCTGGATGTCCATCTTCAGCTCATAGTATTCGTTGTCGAGTACATAGAAGAGTGAACCCGTTGTCTTTTCACCACCTTCCCACAAACTGGCATTGTCCATGTGGCCAATCTGAATGTAGGAGTTGAAGTTGTTAACGTAGTAGCTCTTCACAGATGTGTTCCAAGAGATAGGATGTGATTCCATATCCATCCAGTATCCACCAGCACATTCATTTCTCTCACCTTCACCTGTTGTGGAAACGGTGGTTGGATTACCGTCAGCATCGAGTGCCGTGAACTGCAGGTCGGCAACAACTGTGCCAGGCTTGAAGAGACCAACGATTGAGTCAATCTTGATATAATAAGTAGTTGCAGAATAACCTTGGTCTATATCACGTTTCAATGAAACGGTTTCACTACCTACACATGTCTTCTTGTCCCATGGGAGTTCTTCAATTTCCTTAGCAATGATCTTGAGTTTGATTGTGAGTTCTACAGCCTTCTTCTCTGGACCTACGAAGTAAACCTTTGCATAGTTGGTGTCACCCACCTTCAACTTACCGTTCTGACCAACCTGTACCTTCAGCGTGTCACCATCATAACCAGATGATGAGAAATGAATGTGGAACTTTGATAATTCGCCGCTTGCACCCTGTACACACTCTTCGGTTTCTTCACCAGTGTTTTCATCGAACAGGGCATTCATCCATGCAGTTGAAGAGTAGTTGAGGTTTGTGAGCAAATCGCTCTTCACCTCGTTCTCGTCCAACTGCCCTACATATACCAGTTGTTTATACCACACACTGCTGAACTTTTCTGCATCATAGCCGATAAGCGATGCAAGGTCTCCTACTTTGATAGCAAACGTCTCAGAAGCCGTGTTGGTGCGAGGATATTCCTCAGCATTAACCTCAAACTGCTTTACGATGTCGAGTTCTTTCAGATTGTACACAGGCAACTCTTCGTAAGTGAGTTTGATGATGACGAAACAGTACTTGGCATTGTCGCTTGGATTTTCAATGCGATAGGTTGCCTTATAGGTTGCAGGCGTACCGGTCTGACCAGCCATACCACCGATGTAGTAGATGTGGGGATCCTTGTCGCCGTTTTCGTCTGGCTCTGGAGCAAAGTCCGCCTTTACACAGATGCGGGCATTATCTCCCCAGCCTTCCCAGTCACCGTCAGCATTACGCCAACCGTCTGTAGTACCCAACTTGTAGTCAGGGTCGAGAGTGCCGTCTGACTGAACGGCAAATGCAGATGCGTCAGCCAACGGGCAGCCAATTTCAGCAGCAATAGCTTCCTCATCCAATGTCTGGGTGTAGGTCTCGTAATACTCACCACAGATTGACTTGAATTCATAAACGAATTCCTTCTGCGCGTTAGCACTGATGGCAAACAGCATTGCCATCGTAGTCAGCATTGTAGTAATTGTTTTTCTCATAAGAAACATTTTAATGTTAATACTTTGTTGGTTTGTAATTTTTTTGTAACGAGTGGATTCTAAGCACTTGTTTTACGCCACAAAGTTACGATATTATTATGAATTATGAATCATGAATAATGATTTTTTTTTCAATTTACCCTAATCTTTTCCTCAAACCCCATGTTTTTTTCCTCTTTTCTCACTTTCAACTTTACCAGGCACCTCACTTTACTCCGCCTATTCCTTTCTAATAAAGCACCTCTACCTCGCTTTGCATTAAGGTTCGGTAAAGGCTCGGCACTCCTGCGTTGTTCGCTAGGTTTCTTTCTCTTCAAATATTCTGTACACTTCAGCCTGTCGTCATATTATTTCTCTTTTGGGTCTGTTATCTTCGCTTAAGAGGAAAAGAGAAACAAACACATAAAAAGATAGAATGTGGCTTCTAGAATGATAAAGGTCGCGCCGCAGCAATCGCCTGTATAACCATGGAGGCGACGACGCATCATGTATAGCAGCAGCAGATAAATAATGATGATCGAGAGGAGAGAAAGGAAGAATTGAAACATGAAACCTACAACCAGAAACATCATGACAACGATTGGCAGAATGCCACACAGAAAACTGATGATTCGTTCAGGAATCGTGACATGAGCATATATCAAACCGTTTTTTGCTTCGGAAGCCTTGCGTGCGTAGGGGAGAAAATAGATGATTGTGGAGCTGAGATACTTACAGAATGTATCGACCGCAATCAGGATAAATGGACTTCCAACTTGTGGCAATATATGGAGCAGCAAATGATAGAAGAGAAGGTAGTAGAACGAGAGTCCTAATACGCCATACGTACCAACGTGCGAGTCTTTCATGATAGCAAGTGTCCGCTCACGATCGGTTCCGCCTCCGAATGCATCGCAGAAATCCGCAAAGCCGTCTTCGTGAAGTGCCCCCGTTAGCAATACTCTTGCTAGCAAGGAAAGGATGATACTGACTGATAGTGGAAACACCATGGAGGTAAGCCAAAACACCAATGCCATAACACCACCAGTGAGCCATCCCATGAGAGACCACAAGGGTACTACACGTTCGTAGTAGCTCTTGTCTACTGTCACCCATCGCCACAAAGGAAGACGGGTGAAGAATGTAATGGCAGCGATGATGCGTTTCATTGGGTCAAAAGTATTTAGTGATTCCTGCATGTTGGAAGTTGTCCATCTCGTTCAGTATATTGACTGCGCTTTCAACGATAGGGTATGCACAGATGGCACCCGTACCTTCGCCCAATCGCATATCGAGATGAAGCAGGGGTTGTGCACCCATCGCTTGGAGCATCAGCTGATGTCCGCTTTCGTCACCACAATGTCCGAATACAGCATAGTCAATGATGTCAGGATTTAACTGTGATGCTGCAAGCATACATGCAGTCATAATGAATCCATCGACCATAATCACCATGTTATATTGCGCTGCTCGAAGCATGCCACCGATAGCAGCTACCATCTCATATCCTGAAAAGTATCGTATGATGGTCTCAGCCCAACCGATGCTATGCGGAGCATAAGGGTTGACTGCCCGTCTGTTATAGTTGGATACAGCATTGGTCAACACTTCAAGTTTGTGACACACGCCCTCCGAGTCGAGTCCCGAACCAGCTCCCACACACTTTTCAAGGGGGATATCGAGAAACAGGTGCATCAAGATACTCGACGGACTGGTGTTACCTATCCCCATCTCTCCAAAGCAGATGATATTACACCCTTCACTCTGACAGTCGTCCACCATCTCGGCCCCCACAGCCATGCATCGCTCATACTGTTCGCGGCTCATCGCCTCAGTGTGGAGGAAGTCATTGGTGCCATAAGCAATTTTCCGTGGAATGATATTCGGATATAGCTTTGGGTCGAAGTCGTGGTCAACTCCTACATCGACCACCCTCAGTTTGAACCCATGCTGACGACAGAACACATTGACGCCTCCACCTCCTTTTACATAGTTAATCATCTGTTGCCAAGTGACGTCACGTGGTGATTGTGATACTCCTTCTCGCTCAATGCCATGATCGCCTCCGAAAAGGATATGGCAAGGATTAGTGAGTCGCGGCGTCAAGCTATGTTGGATGAGTCCCACCTGCAAAGCGAGTGTTTCTAATCGTCCTAATGAACCTTTCGGCTTGTTCAGGTTATCTATCTTCTCCTGCAAAGCAGGAGCAAGTGAGTAATCTATCATCATTAAACTTTTATTTTCATAGGAATTCCACTGACCATCAATATCACCTCATCGGCCTTTGATGCGATATATTGGTTAAACCAGCCTAAGAGGTCTGTAAAATGGCGTTGAACAGCATTCTCGCTTACTCCACCCATTCCTATCTCGTTGGTAACGAATATGAATGTGGCATCCTGTGCAGTAAACTTGTCGAACTCTGCTTTCAGTTGTGAGAGCGCAGTTTCTATATCCGACGATGGGTAGAAAAAGTTGGTTGCCCAGAGTGTACAGCAGTCAATCAGCGCCACACGCCCCTCCACATGATGGCGACTCAGCTCACGCTCTTCCTCAATGTTTGTCCACATCGGACCACGCCGTTCCTGATGCCTGCGAAGACGTTCCGCAAACTCATCATCCCATATATGAGCTGTGGCAATATATATGGGGTCTGAGCAGAGAGAGAGAGCTAATTGCTCGGCCATACTGCTTTTGCCTGAACGTTGACCTCCTGTGATTAATATAATCTTTCTCATATTCCGCATCGCATTTTGGAGATGCAAAGATAAGAAAAAATGTAAAAATGAAAAAATTTTAGAATGTAAAAATGCAAAAATCGCTAACCGCTAACCACTAAACGCTAAACTTTTTGTAACTTTGCATTATGAAACCATCAAAGTTACATCCTGTGATGTTGGTCGGAACGGGTTCCGATGTAGGTAAAAGTGTGTTGAACGCAGCCTTATGCCGCATCTTTCAGCAAGACGGCTATCATCCGGCTCCATTCAAGGCACAGAATATGGCCTTGAATTCTTATGTCACCCCTAACGGACTTGAGATAGGAAGGGCCCAAGCTGTGCAGGCCGAAGCTGCTCGGATTGCATGCGAGACGGATATGAATCCATTGTTGCTCAAGCCCAATTCTGAACATACCACTCAGGTTGTTCTTAACGGAAAGCCAATCGGGAACCGCTCTGCTTACGACTATTTTCGTAAAGAGGGTAGGGAGGAGTTACGACAAGCGGTATGTGCAGCCTTTGACCGTCTTGCTGCGAAATACAATCCTATTGTGATGGAAGGTGCTGGCAGTGTGTCGGAACTGAATCTACGCGATACCGACCTCGTCAACATGCCTATGGCACGATACGCTGATGCAGATGTCATTCTCGTTGCCGATATCGATCGTGGTGGAGTGTTTGCTTCCTGTTATGGAAGTGTCATGCTGCAGAGTCTGGAAGACCGTAAGCGCATCAAGTGCATCATCGTCAATAAGTTCCGAGGCGACATCCGATTGTTTGATGATGGACGTAGGATGATAGAAGACCTATGTGGCATACCGGTTCTGGGGGTGATACCATATTATAATAATATTTATATCGACGAGGAGGATAGTGTGGCATTGGAGCAGAAACACCGTCAACTGGCTGAGGGTAAAATAAATGTAGCGGTAGTGCTGCTTCGTCATATCAGCAACTATACCGATTTTGACACATTGGAGCGCGACCCTCGTGTCAATCTCTTCTACACGAACAACACCTCAGATATCCAGCAGGCAGACATCGTTATCCTTCCAGGAACGAAAGCCACACTCGACGACCTGATGGAACTGCGTCGCAACGGTTGTGCACAGGCCATCCAGCATGCTCATCGAGAAGGTAAGACGGTGATAGGAATCTGCGGCGGCTATCAGATGTTGGGACAGACGGTCAACGACCCTGATGGTATCGAAGGTAGTGTCACCAGTCTGCCTGGTCTTGGACTTCTACCCATTCATACTACCATGACAGCAGAGAAGACCACGAAGCAAGTGACGTTCATGTTCGAAGGTCAGGAATGTCAAGGTTACGAGATTCATCAAGGTGTCAGCGATACCGAAGAGCTTATCCTTCAAACCGATCATTGCATCGGAACCTACATTCATGGCTTTCTCGACAACGCGGCAGTCATCAACTATCTTCTAAAGTCTAATGTCTCAAGTCAAGAGCCTAACGTCTCTTTGGCTGAGTTCAAAGACCATCAATATAATCTGCTTGCCGACCACGTTAGGAAGCACATGGATATCAGTCTTTTGTATCAAATTATGGGAGGGCCTAAGTCATGATAAACGGACACGGCGACGACATCCATCTGTATGACGGCATTCGTATCAACTTCTCATCGAACATTTATAATCATTTCGACCACGAACGATTGTTCTGCCATCTGGCAAACCAGCTTGACCATGTGTCGAACTATCCTGAACCAGCACCATTTGGTCTGGAGCAATCGATGGCGCCCCTACTTGGACTACAGGCAGAGCAACTGATGGTAACCAATGGCGCCACCGAAGCAATCTATCTCATTGCACAGACCTTTCGCCATAAACGAAGTGCAGTCATCACACCTACCTTCTCAGAATACGCTGACGCATGTCGGATGCATGATCATCAGTTGAATCATGTCTACAATCTGAGTCAGGTTCATAACGATTACGACATCGTGTGGCTGTGCAATCCGAACAACCCTACAGGTTCGGTCATCGACAAAGACGACCTGACAGCCAGCATCGTAGCCCATCCCGACATCCTGTTTGTCGTCGACGCCAGCTATGCGCGGTTCACCCAACGTCCCCTCATCACCACATCCGAAGCGGTGTTTCATCCTAACCTGCTCATGCTTCATTCCCTGACTAAGGAGTATGGCATCCCAGGACTGCGAATCGGCTATGTGACAGGCAATGCTTCTCTGCTTGACGACCTGCGCCGCCAACGCATGCCATGGGCAGTCAATCAGGTAGCCATCGATGCAGCCTACTATCTCTTGGCACATTCTGATGAGTATGAGTTCGACCTCAGTGCCTTGATGAGCGAACGTGAGCGAGTGAGCCGGCAGTTGATGGCTATAGGGGGCGTGATCGTGTGGCCCTCCGATACCCATATTCTGCTCTGCCAACTCACCATTGGGAAAGCATCTGCACTGAAGGAATATCTGGTACATGAGCACGGAATCCTTATCCGTGATGCATCCAACTTTGCAGGACTCGGCCCCAACTACTTCCGCATAGCCGTACAAACCCCTGAAGAAAACGATGAACTGATAGAAGCAATTAAACAATGGTGTTGGAAATAATCATAGCATGGTTGCTCGATCTCCTGTTAGGCGATCCCGCATGGCTGCCACATCCCATAGTGGGGTTTGGCAAATGGATTGCATGGGGTGAACGCCATCTCAATCGAGGCCGTCACCGAATGCTGAAGGGAGCCCTCTTCGCTCTAACCAGTATCACCCTCGTCTTCCTCCTCGTGTATGCACTTCTTGAACTTTTCTCCACTATTAATTGTCAATTGTCAATTATCAATTGTCAATTATCAACTTTAAACTTTATATCCGTAGTCCTCATCTTCTTCTGTCTGGCAGGCCATACCCTTCGTAAAGAAGTGAGAGACGTGTTCAAGGCCGTCGATCGAAGTATCGAAGCCGGACGAGCACAAGTCAGTAGGATAGTAGGGCGCGACACCAGCCAACTCACCGCACAGGAGATACGCACAGCAGCACTCGAGACACTTGCAGAAAACCTGAGCGATGGAGTTGTTGCACCACTATTTTGGTTAGTGCTGTTGGGTGTGCCAGGGATGATGACCTACAAGATGATCAACACCCTCGACTCTATGATAGGATATAAAACCAGCAGATACCGCGAGTTCGGTTGCTGGGCAGCCCATATCGATGATATCGCCAACTATATCCCAGCACGAATTACAGCGCTCCTGATGGTGATGGCCCCCCTCTTACTCCCCCGTCGAAGGCGGGGAGGTTTGGAGAGGGCAGCCTTTGTCCTCAAGTATGGGCCGCAACATGCCTCACCCAACAGTGGATGGCCCGAAGCCGCCCTTGCGTCCATTCTTGATTGTCAGTTCGGAGGACCTCACAATTATTTCGGGGAGCAGGTCTATAAGCCTTTCATTGGTACCAATCCACGTGCATTGACCACAGATGATATGCGTCGGAGTATTCGTATCTGTTTCGTTGTTGAAGTGCTCAGCGTCATTCTAACATTAACTTTAACCTATTTTGCAAACTAAACCTATCAATCTTAGTACAAACAGGCCTTTTTTTATGAATTATGAAACTTTAGTTCGACGTAGTCAATTGTACATTATGAATTATTACTTATCTTTGTAGCGGAATTGGTAACAACGTGTGGAAGCCTCATGGTTAACAAACACACGAAGTGCAAGGGAATCAGGTGAAAGACCTGAGCTGTACCTGCAGCTGTAAACCGCATTCTAAAAACTGAACAATAAGTGTCACTGAATACGTTTCGGGAAGACAGTTTAAGTTTTTGCCGGTGAGCCAGAAGACCTGCCAATGACCTAACAGAGTTTTAAACCCTCAGGTTAAGGGTGTCAAAATCGTAGAAATGAATCCGCAAGAAGTAAAGCGATTAGTGCTTGCACTCATCATAGCGATGGGGCTATGTGTCTGTTTGACGGCTCAAAACAAAGATGCCGCCAAAGGGATAATAGCGCCTGCGGCCAAAAATAAGGAAATACATGCAGAGCATGTGCATGAACTGCAGGAGGTGGTGATTACCAGTACAGGTACGCAGCACCTGCTGAAGGATACGCCTGTACAGACGGAGGTGATTTCTAAGAAGATGTTGGAGAGTTACGGAGGAAAGAGTCTTGAGGACATCCTGAGTGGACTGACGGCTTCGTTTGCCTTCAATGAAGGGGATATGGGTAGTCAGACTCAGTTGAACGGATTGGGTAACAACTATATCTTAATTCTGATTGATGGCAAGCGTATTCATGGTGATGTAGGTGGCGAGAACGACTTAGGACTGATTGACCCTCACAACATCGAGCGTATAGAGATCGTGAAGGGTGCTCAGAGTGCACTTTACGGAAGCGACGCAATGGCAGGTGTGATCAACATCATCACGAAACGGCACGATACGGAGGGTTGGCTATTGGAAAACTCGACCCGCTATGGTTCGCATAACGACTTACGTCAGCATAACGGTATCGGACTGCGATGGGGAAACGTGCAATCGTACACGAACTTCCAACTGCAGCATACGGACGGATGGCAGAATACGAGGAACGAATATACGGAGGCCATGATGATTACAGACACGAGGAACCACACGGTGAACAAATATACGAACTGGCAGCTATCGGAACGTCTGACTTACACGCCGACTGAGGGGCTTGAGCTCTATGCTGACGGTAGTTATTACCAGAAGCGGATTTACAGACCTACTGATGGGCGACATCCTTCGTGCGATGTCTATACTTACGACCTGCAGTATCGGAATTCTTCGGCTGCTGTAGGAGGCAAATGGATGATAGGCAGCAGCGCCGACTACCTGACGTTCGATGTCAATTGGGATCGTCACGCTTATTATTATGCCTTCACCGACACTACGTTGGAGGACGGCTATTATCGTGGTCAGCTAACTCACTACTATCCGTATTTTCCTGGTCAGACCGACTTACAGAGTGACCAGCAACGTACGATGGCCAGTGTGAAGGGTGTGTTCTATCTGGCTCACGACCATACGCTGAATGTGGGAGCGGAATACCGCTACGACTATCTGAAGGCTCCCATGCGTGTCAACGGTGGAAAGGCTGACGATTGGACGGCTGCGGTGTATGCTCAGGACGAATTCGACCCTCTCAGTTGGTTGAACATCACAGCCGGAGTGCGACTGATTGATAACCATGCGTTCGGTGTGCATATCACTCCGAAGTTGAGTACGATGGTGTCGATAGGTGATTGGCGACTGCGTGTCGGATGGAGTCAGGGATTTAAATCGCCCACAACGAAAGAACTTGGTTATCACTATGTGAAGCAGATGGGTGCCAACACCTATTATTATATGGGTAACACAAAACTGGATGCACAGACCAGCAACTACTGGTCGGCCAATGTGGAATATCGCACCGACCGCTTCACATGTTCGGTCACAGGATATATCAATCGACTCGAGAACATGATTTCGCTCATCAATGTGCCAGTAAGCGAGATTCCTCCAGGTGCCACCTCTGCCTTTGCGGGCGACGGAAGCACGAACATCATCCCACGTATGTATAAGAACGCAGAAGATGCCAAGACCTACGGGGTGGATGTGAACCTCACATGGAACATCAGCAAGGAACTGACGATGGGTGGAAACTACAGCTATCTGGATACGAAAGCCAATGTGTTTAACACATCACACAATGTGTTTCACAAGGTGATTATCGATGGTATGGCTCATCATAAGTGGAACGGCTATGTCACTTGGAATCATCGTTTCTCCAATGACTATCGCTTGGGGCTGAACCTCAGTGCTCGCGGATCGAGCCGTCGATATTATGAGAACGACGGTGACGGACGGGCGTTCCAGTTGTGGCGACTTAATAGCACCCATGACCTCGGTCATAGCAAAGTCGCTACCTATCGTGTAGAAGTAGGTGTGGACAACGTCTTCAATTTTAAGGATACGACCCCACGACCTTATCATGTGGGTAACACATCGCCGGGCACCACATTCTACGCCACACTGACGGTGAAGTTCAACAAAGGAAAACTGAAAAAGACCCCCTCCAGCTCCCCCTCTATGGGGAGAGATGAGAGTGAAGAGTGAAGAATTTAATTATACATTATTTATTAACAAATTCAAAACAATCAAAGGTATGAAAGCAAAGATTTTAATGATTGCCATGATGGCAATTTGTGGAGCGCTCAGTTTCACTGCTTGTAGTGATGACGACGATGAAATGTCAAATCACGACCGTTATCAGAAAGCTGTTACAGAAAATGTAAAAGCTAACAAGAAGCACGACAAGGCTATCTTGCTCGTTGCATTCGGTAGTACTTGGCAGCAGGCTTATGATGCATTCGACGCAACAGTTGAGGCTACAAAGAAGCAGTTCCCAGACTATGACGTATTCCTCAGCTTCTCGAGTGTTATCTGTATCAACCGTGCAGCAGCAGGTGAGAACGTGAAGCCTCGTAACTTCTATGCACCATCATTCTGGCTCAATGCATTTGCTGACAAGGATGTGCAGTACAAGGAAATCGTTATTCAGTCATTGCAGGTAATCCCTGGTGAGGAATACAAGAACGTACGCGACAGCTATATCAAGAATTTCGCCAACAACTTCTATGGTGACCTCGATGACGAATACCTCTCAAAGGTAAAGATCTATCTTGGTACTCCATTGATGGCTGAAGACGAAGACGTAGATGCACTTGCAAAGGTACTCTACAACTCAACGAAGTCTAAACTTGCGAACAACAGCGTTGTTGCATTCATGGGACATGGCAATCCAGAAGGTTACGACTATTACGGAGCAAATGTTCGTTACACCGAACTGGAGAATGCTCTGCAGACACTCAGCGGTACAAAGCAGTATTATGTAGGTACTGTTGACATGCCAGAGAACTATAAGACCGACGTACTTCTCCGTATGCAAGATAACGGTTTTACCTCTGGTACTGTATATTGCTATCCATTGATGTCAATCGCAGGAGACCACGCTCACAATGATATGGCTGGTGACGACGATGCATGGGAAGACGGATATGAACTGAACGAGGAAGGTGAGGTGGAAGATACTTCATGGAAGTGCTACTTCGCTCGCTGTGGTTATACATGTAACGACGCTGTACTTGATGGTTGTGTCATTGGTTTGCTTGAGAACACTGCTGTACGTCAGCTCTGGATCGACCATATCAAGCGTGCCATCACCAACGATTACGGTTTGCTCGACTATTACCACTCAAAGAATCCAGAGTAATAAATAGACGGTTAATACGTGATAAAAATAAATAGTATTGGTAATTAGTTAACATTTTGCCTAACTAGTTAATGATGAGAATAGGGGGCGAAGGCGTTCGAACAACCCCTATTCTTCTTTTAAAAACAACGGCCTATGAACGTCAGAAACTCTTACATCATACATCTTACATTTTACATCTTCGTTCTTTCGTTGCTGTCGTGCGGCAACAGTACGAAACAGCCTGCATATGTATCTGCCGATTCGCTCTTCCAACGTCATGATTCCCTTTTCGCTTTAGCGGATCAGTACTCCGATACCATCGTTATTAAATATGCAAAGGGACTGAAAGTGGAGTATCTGGAAGATGGTATTCATGTACAGATTACGAATCCCGATCCATCGGTAACGCAAAGCAAACCAGAGGAATTGCTCATCACCAGTCCTTCATCACGTTTCATTTGTACCACTGCACTGCAGTTGGGAAATTTTGAGGTTCTTGGACTTGAAGACCGTATCGTTGGCATGAATTCGTTGAAGAATATCTTCGATAGCAAGATACGTCAGCAGATGGACGAGGAGAAAACCGTCAAGATAGGAAAGGAGGGTAACTTCGACCTTGAGACCGTCATTGCAATACGTCCTGAGTACATCTTCGTATCGGCCAGCAAACATGGAGGATTCGAAGCTTTACTCGAAAGCGGCATCCCTATTATCACCCATCACGGATACAAGGAAACCAATCCGCTGGGACAAGCCGAGTGGATTAAACTCATAGGACTCCTGACAGGTGAGACCCGTCGGGCAAATGCAGTCTTTGCAGACATCGAGACGAAGTATCTGAAACTAAAAGACGAAGTGAAGGAGATGATGGGTACGAAAGTGCTCCCAACTGTAGCGAGTGGACGCCAGATTCGTGACGGATGGTATATCGTTGGAGGACAAAGTTATCTGGCTCAGATATTCGAGGATGCTGGAGCCGAATATGTAATGGCCGATAACGATGATTCCGGTGGAACAACACTTGATTTCGAAGAAGCATTTGCAAAAAGTGTCAATGCCGACTTCTGGCAGATTGACGGGGCGTATGATGGAGACTATACGCTTGCGACATTGGAGAACGAAGACCCTCGCTATGCGCACATGAATGCCTTCAAACGTCAGCAGGTACTTTTCTGCAACCTAAGTCGTACACCTTATCGCGAACTGTCGCCAGTAGAGCCACATATCTTGTTGGCAGACTTTGTGAAAGCATTCCATCCGGAATTGTTACCACACTACACACCGAAGTATTATAACTTAATAGGGAGTTAAAGTGGGAGTTATAGAAGGGAGTTAAATAGGAATGGATTCTCCGCCCAATACCAATGGGTATAGCCTGCGATGACGTTCTTGTAACGATAGATGGCGGTTGGTACTTTTGTACCACGCGCAGAATACTGATTTTGCTCGACGATAATCTCGTCGGGCAACTTTTTTTGTTGCACGATATCCGAGTAATGGAATTCATGACCGCGAACGATGTTATCTCCGATAGTCATCCGGCGATAGCCGAGATGGAGATGGGCATCCTTCATAGTGGCTCCGAAAGGGAAAACATCGCACATCGGCAGACCGTCAATATCGTGGGTGAGATACATGAATCCACCACACTCTGCATAGATCCGTCCACCTTGTTCCGCAAATGCTTTGATGCTTTCACGCATCGAGCGGTTGGCTGATAGTTGTTCGGCAAAGAGTTCGGGATAGCCACCAGGGAGGTAGAGTATAGTGGATAGTGGAGAGTGAAGAGTGGAGAGTGAAGAGTGGAGAGTTGAGAGTTTAGAGTCAAAGGTAGTGTCTCTCAGCGGTGAGAAGAAAGACACTTCGCCTAGTTGACGCAAAGCATCGATATTGGCTCGATAGGTGAAATTGAACGCTTCGTCGTGAGCAATGAGGATGTTCATAAGTCAAGCAGGTTATCTATGTCTACATGTTGGTTTACTTCTTCTGCAGCAAGGGCGATGAGCCGTTCCATTTCTTCACGGGCGGAAATGGTGAGACCGAGATGGCGGTTGGGAATTGTGAGTCGGTCATTGCGTGCCATATATCCTAGGCAGGGTACGCCTGCATCGTCGCACGCTTCCTTCAAGTATTGAAAATGAGAGGGTGAGGCTACTTGGTTGAAGACAACACCAGCAATGCCAGACGATTTGAAATGTCGGAAACCATAGATGAGAGGGGCGACGCTGTATGCTGCCGACTTGGCATTAACAACGAGGATGACGGGTATTTGGAGAAGTTCGGCAATCTCTGCGCTCGATCCGTGCCAACGATCGTATCCGTCGTACAATCCCATCACACCCTCTACAACACGCACGTCAGCCTCTGCTCCGTAGCGCTCGAAGAGGTCCTGAACATGTTCAGGCGAGGAGAGAAACGTATCGAGATTCACCGATTCGTTTCCTGACGCGATTTCGTGAAAAATCGTATCGATATAGTCTGGTCCACACTTGAACGGCTGTACGTTCAATCCGCGCTCTCGCAAAGCACGCAGCAGTCCCATTGTAAATGTGGTCTTACCACTGTTGGATGTAGCAGCACCGATTAGTAATTTATTCATAGGGGTCTTTATTTTCTTCTTAATAACACCCACAACGCTACAGGTGCACCGATGAGGGCTGTCACAGAGTTGATAGGCAATGCTCCCTCGAATCCTGGAAGTCGGGCGATGAGGTTGCAGATAAGTGCGATGGATGCACCGCAGAATAGGGTAGCAGGCAGCAGTAGTCGGTGATCATCGGTGCGGAACAGTCCGCGACAGATATGCGGCACAGCCAGTCCGAGAAACATAATGGGACCGCAGTAGGCTGTGACGATAGCGATGAGTACACCTGCTGAGGTGATGATGAGCAGTCGGGCACGACGGATATTCAGTCCCAGACTAATGGCGTATTGTTCGCCTAACAGAAGCATGTTGAGCGGTTTGGCCAGCAACATACAGAATGGTAGGAGCAGGGTCATCAGGCCGACAAACACATAGACTTGTCCACCTGTTACACGAGCAAAACTGCCTAATCCCCATATAACGTAGGCGCGAATGTCTTCTTCCGAAGAAAAGTACTTCAACACGCCGATGATCGCAGAAGCGATATAACCTATCATCACACCGATAATCAGCAGCGTGACGTTTCCTTGCACTTTCTGTGACAACCATGCAATCAGCATCATCACAGCCAGTGCTCCTGAAATGGCAGCTAAAGTAAGAGCGGTATTGCCGAAGATACCAAAACGCGACATGATACCGCCTCCGATGGTTCCTGAGAGCAACACAACGAAAGCCACGCCTAGACTGGCAGCGCTACTGATTCCTAATACTGAAGGACCTGCTAGAGGGTTGTGAAATACGGTCTGCATTTCCAGTCCTGCTACGGCCAGTCCAGCCCCACAAGCTAATGCCGTGAGTGTTTGTGGCAGACGGGTATTCATCACGATAAGCAGATTTACATCCGAGGGGTCATAGCTGTCGGGATGCAACAGGATGTTGAACACCTCGCTGATGGGAATGGCTACCGAGCCAATAGTGATGTTGAGCAAAGCAAAGATAGGGATGCTCAATATCAATAATGTCATCACACATTTACTATTTATCCATTTACCATTTACCATTGCTTTAGTTCTTGATAATCTTTATTGTTAGTTCGCCTTCAGGGAATACCTTCCGGCAATGTTTGTAACACAAATTTTGTATCTTCTCAAAGAATGCTGGGGGCATGATGTCCCACAGTTCGCGAGCGAGAGTGATGCGGTCTATCCTGTTGGTATCCGAGCCTGCTATCTGCTTCAGGAACTCACGATTCATCGTTACCTTGTGCGAATGGGTGTCGAGATGTCCTTCTGCAAGTTTCACTGCTTTGCCTATCATGATGGCAATTGTTACTTGTCGGAATTCCAGACTTGAGGCTATCTTCAGCGCTTCTCCGATGAAGTTACCGTAATGGATGCAGCGGATGTCACGTTCTTTCATCAGCGCATCCTCGCTTGTCTTGCCTGATACCAATCCGATTTCCGTACATCCTATAGCTTTCGCTACCTCCATTTCGCGACGGATGCTTTCGATGAATGCCTCGTTGCTCAGCGGTGACACGATGCCTGAAGTACCGATAATCGAGATACCACCTAAGACGCCCACTCGTGCGTTGAACGTTTTCTGGGCTATCTCTTCACCGTTTTCTACCGAGATGGTAACGTCGCATCCTTGATTGGTTAGTTCACGTATCGTCTGCTCAATCATCCTGCGTGGGGTAGGGTTGATGGCTGGTTCGCCCACAGGAAGTCCCAATCCTGGTAACGTTACGATGCCAACTCCCTTGCCTTGCATGAAACGTATTTCTGTTGTATCTGTGAGTTGTACTTCTGCTGTAATCTTGCACCCCCTTGTTACATCAGGGTCGTCGCTGTAGTCCTTCACCACACTTGCCACGCCAGGTCGTTCTACCTCTACTGGGATGCTCAGCGTCTCACCGTCAGGCAGTGCGAAACGTATCTCGTCGGCTTCTTCGCCCATCAGCGACAACAATGCCGCTTTCACAGCAGCTGTAGCGCAGGCTCCGGTTGTCAGTCCTGTCTTCATAGGGAAGAAGTCGGGCAGGAGCTGCTCTACCATTCGCCGCAATCCATGAGGGCCATTAACAATGGAAAAACCTCCCCTAACCCCTCCGAAGGCGGGGGATTCCTGTTGCTTTGTGTCTTCTCCCCTTGGGGGAGAAAAGAGAGGGGTTCGTTTCAATACGATAATCCTCATCCCTCTCTCCCTCGCTACTGTAACTTTCTCAACAAAGCCACCCGATATGCCGCTCTCCTTCAATAGGATGGCATCTGTATCGGGCATGGTCTCGTCTTCATAGAAACAGAGTTGCTCATCGCTCGCGCCTTGCTGATGCGCTAACTCAATGCTGCCTTCGCGTTTCAGAATCCTGTATATCACCTTTACTCCTTTCGCCTCCAACCATTTCAGGCGGCTGATGCTTTGAACACCAGTTGTCGCAAGCAGGGTATGAATATCTGTCGGCACTTGCGAGTAGTCGTCAATCCATGTGATATCAGGGTCTCTTGGCGGGTAGATGCGTTCGTAACGGATGATAGGAATGTGCAACGACTCAGCCACCTCTGCTATTGTTTCATGCAGTTTAGCAGCAAACGGATGGGCTGCATCTACAATCAGCCGTATTTCATGCTTACGGACAAACGACATCATCGCCTCACCATCCATCGCACCATCAATGCGCACACCATGATGCAGCGTAAGCTCTTGCTCGCCTGTCTTCGTGCTGTAGTAGTACGTCTTTCCTGCCTCCTCCAGTACCTCTGTGGCCTTTCGACCCTCTGTCGTTCCTCCGAATACGAGTATCATCTTAATTGACTACGTCGAACTAAAGTTTCATAATGCATAATTTTTACATTATATCATTTTTTAATTATTACATTTTTCTGAAGAGGTGCGTGAAGTTTTTATTGTATAACTCAGAGTGTCCTTCCCGATTATCAATAGCTTCACCAACAACAAGCATCGTAGTGAGGGTGAGGTTGTTATCGTGAACGATTTTTGCCAAGTCTTTCAACTCTCCGCGATAGATTTTCTGGTCGGGCCAAGTAAGGTGATAACAAGCTGCAACGGGTGTGTCGGCTGGGTACTCCTGCAGGAGTTCGCGCTGCACATCATCCACAATCGCAGCAGAAAGGAAGATACACATCGTGCTTTGGCTCTTAGCCAACAGATGCAACTGTTCTTTTTCGGGCATCGGTGTACGTCCTTCACCACGTGTCAGGATGATGGTCTGTGTGCGCTCAGGAATGGTAAACTGAGAGCGCAGTTCGGCAGCTGCTGCAAGGAAACTGCTGATACCTGGCGTGATGTGATATGACATGTTATTAGCGTCGAAGAAGGCCATCTGTTCCTGAATGGCACCGAAAATGCAGGGGTCGCCTGTATGCAGACGAACGATGAAATGCCCCTTATCGTAATGCTCCTTCATCAAAGCGCATTGCTCTTCGAGATTCATGTCAGCAGAGCTTCGAACTACCGCACCTGACTTGTGGCACTCCGTCAAAGCTTTAGGGACGAGAGAGCCTGCATAGAGAATCAAATCAGCCTTTTCGAGCATCTTTCTTCCTCTTACACTCACCAAATCAGGGTCGCCAGGCCCCGCACCGACAATTTCGATGTGGGGAGATGCGAGGGGAGAACGTAAATGCTTCTTGTCGATTGCCAAAGCAGCTGTCCAGTTCTTTCCTTTTACTTTGGGGACGATGAGTTTGCCGTGATTAGAGCCGAGAATCGCTGCAGCCTCACATACGCTTGGTGTCCCTACGTGCTTCTTGACCGTCTCGCTAGGATTCGGCACCTCCACAGCAGCGAGTTCCTCCGTCGTAAAGAATACCACCTCTTCGTCGTATTCATCTTCAAGCATCGCACAGAACTCTTCATCCTCTTTCACGTCAATCGTGCAATACTTGTGTGCACAGGGCAGAATACCTCGTTGGGCAAATGCCTCGTCGATCTGGTCGTAAATAGCATAATAGTCATCAGGATGATGTGCCAAACCGAAACCGATCGTACCCACCATCGGTACGAAATGAAGTTCAAGCATACCGTATGGAGCACAGCGGTTATAAGGCGACACGATAATCAGCAACTTGTATTTCCGAGGATCGGCCTCACTGATGTCGTTGATAATGGTGACGTGATCGGGCTTTGTAGCTTCCAGATAGTCGGTACCTTCGTCACGAACTTCCAACAACAGGGCGGTTGGCTTACGGTTAACGAATGCAAAGATGCAGTCGTTCATGTCTTCGATTTCACTTGCTACAGGCCAGTCGAATCGTTGCTCGAACGTATCAAGCGCCCAAAGTCCTGCATTGTCGCTCTGGGTGGTGATGACCTCATGGGCACCAAGGATGCCTGCAATATCGCGTGTCAGGTCGTTTGCACCTCCCACATGTCCGCTTAGCACAGAAATGACGTTCTTTCCCAGCGAGTCGATACAGACTACTGCAGGGTCTGTGTGCTTATCTTTTATATAAGGTGCAATCGTACGGACACAGATGCCCATCGCACCGATGAAGATGAAAGCATCCTGTTTTTTCCATTCCTTGCCGACATCTGTGCGTTGAATCATCTTGGCACTAAACTGACGTTTCAACGTTGAGACGATTTCGCTTCCTGCCTCGCTGATTTGTATAATCGCTATCTTTTGCATTTCAGTATCGTGATTGGATGATTGTCGTTGAGTTGTATTCTTGTGGGTGGGTCTTGCTTGAGTCCTAATTCTTCACAAGCTTCGTTCCATAGCTTTTGGCTGTCGGTTGTCACCTTGGGTGCTATCACGCTGTTCATCACAATGACACCATCGGGAGCCAGTACAGTCAGCACCTTCTCCATGATTTCCTTCAAATGGCCCCCGTGACCACCGATAAAGACAGCATCTGGACATTTACCATTTATCCATTTACCATTTATCCATTTTTCACTTTTCACTCTTTCATTTTCCAGGATGTCCCCTATATGGATATTGATACCTGGAGCACCGAATCGACGTGCATTCTCTTGGATGATTGCCTCGCACTCCGGACGAATCTCGAAAGCTTCTATCTGAAGATGGGGGAACTGCAACTTTGCTTCGATGCTAACACTACCCGTACAGAAACCGATATCCCAAAGCACATGTTTCGTTCTCAGTTCGAGCGCTTGGAGCGTCAATAGCCGGATAGGCATCTTCGTAATCATCTTATCCCGACCATCAAGGAGGGTAAATTCCTGATCAGGAATGCCGAATCGTCGGATTCGTGGCTCTGTTTGTTGCAGTATCACACAATTTGGGTTATCATAGTCAGTTTTGCTGTCATATCGGCTCACGCGTTCCGCGGTGTTGTTACCCAAATGCTCACCGACTGTCATCACATAGTTATCGTAGCCGTATTCCGTCATCCGCTGATGGATGGCATGAGGAGTTTTCTGTTTATCCGTAAGACACCCGATGAGCGGATAGCCGTTGATGAGTGCTTCGTCCAGTTTGTCCCAAGGGCGACCAGTAAGCGAAACGACATGCATGTCGTGATAGGGTATCACCATCCTGTGAGCCAACATCTGAAGCGAATTGAACGTAGGATAGACCACCATCTCAGCATCGGGGAATTCACGCTGTAGTGTATTGGCAAAACCAAAGAACAAAGGGTCACCAGAGGCGAAAACGATGAGCAAAGAGTGAAGAGTGAAGAGTGAAGAGTATCTTTCGAACACAGCATCGAGTGGTACGGTGATATCAATCCATTCCGCATCACTGGGCAGCAACGTCGCTACAATCTCATGGTGGCGCTTACCACCCGAGAAAACCTTTCCTCGTTTGATAACCTCCAACACTTCAGGAGGAAAGAAAGGTCGATGACTGTCTGTAATACCTATAACGATGAACTTCATAAGTCGCGGCCTGGTTTCAGTTGTGCTGCATCATCGAATGTCAGGATGGCGTTACAGAGCGTAGCAGCGAGATTGCTTCCTCCTTTTCTGCCTTCCACGATAATCTTGGGAATATCTTTAAAGGGCTTCACCATGTGCTTCGATTCTTTCACATGCACAAAGCCTACAGGAGCAGCAATGATACCTGCAGGGTGAGCTATCCCCTTACGAATCAGTTCACAGAGTTCCATCAACGCAGTCGGTGCATTACCAAAAGCGAAGAGTGCATCGGGGTGTTCCTCTACAGCCAGACGTATACCTGCTTGCGTACGAGTGATATCTTGTGGGGCCGTCATTTCAGCCACACGTGGGTCTGCCAGATAGCATTTTGCTTCGATTCCGAGACGTTGCAAAGCTCCCTTTCGGATGCCACTTGTCACCATCGTGACATCGGTGATAATGGTTTTCAGTGTGCCATCCTTTACCTTATTGTATAATGTCTCTACAGCTCCTTCGTCAGTATAGAGAATGTCCTCCATCTCAAAGTCCGCAGTCGTATGAATCGCGTGCAGTAGTGCCCATTTGTGGTCGATAGGGTAGTCCTTTTTCAGTTCTCCTGTGATGGTGCGGAATGATTCTATCATGATGTTTTGTCCCACCTTGTCACTATCTTTTTGTTGTTCCCGATAATATCCGCGTGGTGTGATGATTTTGCTATCACTAATATACGACTGACTATTTCCAATCAGTATCACCGTAAACATATCCACATCTTCGGGGTCGAACGCTGCGAGGGTAGTGACCTTGATTTCCTGTTCATCACGACCTGCCTGACGTACATATCCCACAGGAGTATCAGCAGAACGTTCTTGCAGGAACAAGTCCTGCAGACGATACAATTGCCAATAGCGGCCATGCGATTTGGGGTTATACACGGCTGTGACGAAGTCGCCCGTAGCTGCTGCCTTGATGCGTTGTTCAATCACCTCCCAAGGGGTCATCAGGTCACTCAACGAGATGATGCATAGATCGTGACCGATGGGAGCACCCAATAGAGACGCTGCTTTCTGGAAGGCACTGATGCCTGGAAGTACGGAAATCTCCACATTGCTGTTCCGTTCTTTCGCCATCTCATAGATGAGTGGAGCCATCCCATAGATACCTGCATCGCCACTCGAAATGACACATACGGTCATCCCCTGTTCGGCCAGTTCGAAAGCTTGCTCTGCCCGTTCGCGCTCCTTCTTCATGCCCGTATCGATACACTCGCAGCCCGGCTTCACATACGCCTCGATAAACTGAAAGTAGTACTTATATCCTACGATGGCATCCGCCTCTTGCACCGCTTCGAGCACCGCAGGGGTGATGTCTTCTTTACTGCCAGGTCCTATGCCTGCTATGATGATTCGCTTCATATACCTACTAAAATTTTGCCTTCACGCTCACATGCAATGCCCTGCCGGGATTGATGGTCGCGAAGTTCGAGTTCCACGTACTTGTATCTCGTTTGTTGAAGATATTCTCAATGCCGATACCAGGTTCGAGGACAAACGTGTCCATGATGAAGGCATGGCTGGTGTTGAGGTTCCATTGCTGATAGCGCGGAGCATACCCGTAAGTGCTGCTATAGCGCCGACCCTGAATATGCCCGTTGAGGTTGATGTTCAGGTGATAGTTCTTCCACACATGATCCCATGTGGCCGACAGGTTTGCCACATTTCTCACGCTCTTGTCTATAGGGGTCTCGGTCTCGACATATTGCTGAGTCTTGGTGTCAAGTGTCACCGTGGTGGCTTTCGAGTCGGTGTAGGTATAGCCGGCAGCGATGGAGAACCCGTATGGCAGGATGAATTTCACGTTGGCATTGATACCCCGGATCTTCGCACGGTCGATGTTGTCGCGCTGACGAATGGTGGTCCATCCTTCTGCGTATAGGGCCGTCAGCACGGGGTCGCTATTGATTTCCGTCATACTCATCGTGCGGTAGTTAATCATATCGCGAATGTTGTTGATGAAAGCATTCACGCTGATGTTCAACCATTCATTGCTATATTCCGCATTGGCATTCCAGAAGTGGTTCTTCTCGGGTTTCAGCACAGGATTAGGGGTCGTATATCTCGAAGTGGTCTTTGCCTGGTCGCTGGCATAGAGCTGTGAGAGGGTAGGTGTGCGGTAGCCACCGGCATAACTGGCTCGGAGGCGCAGCCCACCTGTGTGATAGAACAACGACACGCTGGGTGTCAGGTTGCTGTGGAAGTTCGTATTGTATGTATAGCGCAGTCCTACGACACCTTCAAGACCTTTTGTGATGGTCGCCTCGTCCTGAGCAAACAGGTTATAGGTTGAGGTATGCTCACCGTCGATATTGTCGCTATGGCTGTCCAGCGTCGACTGCTCCAGTTCGATGCCAGCCGACAGCTTGTTCCACGAAGCCAGACGGAAGATGCCCTTCAGTGTCTCATTATAATAATGTGTGCGTTTCCTCACTTCGTCATACGACTCTTTATCCTCCGTTTGCCAGTAGTCGTACTTCGAGGTGAAGTTGTCGCTATAGAGGTCGAGATACACGTGAGTCCTCTGATTCGGTACCCATCGGGCACCAGCTCCATAATGGTACGACTCATGCCCGATGTCGTACGTGTATGCCTTCTTGCTCGTGTAGCTGTAGGTCTTCGTGCCAGTAGCAGCATCCTTTGTTGATTTCTGGGTGAAGTAAGTGGCATCCTGTGGCCTGCAGGTCTCGTTCGTGTAGTAGTCACCATTCACGTAGATGTCGAACTGGTCAGAGAAGGTCCATCCCAGTTTCTCCGTCACGTTATGACTTTTGAACCCCATCGACATCGGTCGTCCAGTCAATTTCAGCACCTCAGTACCGTCCTCATCGAATGCTTGATAAGGATTCACCTGCCAGTTGTCCGCTTGCTTGTAACTATAGGAAGTCAGGCTCGACAGTTTTCCGGCTGTTACATCCACATTCACATCCTCCGTCAGTCGGTTCTTGCTGCTCAGGTGAGTTGTGTTCGTCACACTGAGCTTATCCTTCGAGTCATCGGTGATGATGTTCACCACACCTGCAATGGCATCGCTACCATACAAGGCGCTGGCGGCACCAGGCAGAATCTCCACACGCTTGATGTTGTCGATGCTGATACGGTCCCAGCGATCGTCGCCACTCACACGCTTACCGTTCATCATAATCAGCAGATAGTCATCGCTCACACCGTTGAAGTTCACCGTCGTTCCCATTCCGTTCGTCTGGGTCGTGATGTTCGGCGTCAGTCGTGAGAGTGCTTCCTGTAAGTTCGTCACCTTCGCATCCCTCAATTCTTTCGCACTGATCACCTGAACAGCTACCGGTGAGTTGTCGTTCTTGTGGTAAGTACCCGTACCCGTGATGACTACAGGATTCAAGTCCTGACGGATTTGAACCACCGGGTTGGCATCCTTCTCGTTCTGAGCATTAGTCACGTTTGCTATCATTGAGAGCATCATCGCGATGATAAGCGTAATGTTTCGTGTCATATTTATCTCTTTCGAATAAATCGCTTAGTATATACTTCCTCCATAGGTTTATACTCCCCTCCTCTCTCCCCTTGGGGGGAGCGCGAAGGGGGAGAAATCCGTTCTAGTCCCCCCTCAGTCCCCCAAAGGGGGAAGACTGAGGGAGGGGCAAGGGGGTGGGTCCGTTTATTAATTTCTGTTGCAAATATACAAATTATTAATGATACTACCAAACAATCAGAAATAAAAAAACATTTTTCAACACATTTTCCTCATTTCTCACTTACAACGTTACTAATATCCACTTTACTCCGCCTATACCTTTCTACTAACGCTCCTCTACCTCGCTTCGTATAAAGGCTCGGTAAACGCTCGGTAAAGGATAAACAAAGCGGCACCAGCATAGCTGGCACCGCTTGTCGTTGATGGGGTAGGGGGACTGCTTACTTCTTATCCTTCAGCAGGTCACGAATCTCGGTAAGGAGTACTTCTTCGTTGCTTGGAGCTGGTGGCTCTGCAGCTGCTTCCTCTGCTTCTTTCTTCTTCTTCAAGCTGGTCAGTTTGTTGATTCCTTTGATCATGAGGAAGATACAGAATGCGATGATGAGGAAGTCGATGACATTCTGGATGAATGCTCCGTAGTTCCATGTAACGGCTTCTGCAGCTGCTGCAACTTCGTTGCCGGCTGCATCTAACTGGGCTGGAACTGCATCCTTGAGCACAACCTTGAGGTCGGTGAAGTCGACACCGCCGAGCAGTACGCCAAGAGGTGGCATGAGGATGTCGGATACGAAACTGGTCACAATCTTACCGAATGCACCGCCGATGATTACACCGACTGCCATGTCCATCACGTTTCCCTTGAGGGCGAATTCTTTGAATTCTTCTACAAATTTTGCCATAGTCGTACGAAAATAAAAAAACAATAAATTGCAAAAATTACGAGGGCAAAGATAGTATAAATTCAACAATGTACCAAATTTATCAGCAAGAAATTTATGTTTAAGTGTCATTTACATCTGTATTCTATTAAAAATAGGTGTGAAAAGATAAGATTCGTAAAGAAAAAATTGTCTATTCCAAGAGAAAACATTATCTTTGCCTAAGGAAAAGTTCCGTTCAGAGTCTCGGAATGCGCATTCAGAGCCTTGGAACGTACGTTCAAAGACTTGGAACGGAGACAATCCTTAGGAGAAAAATATTTTCTATCGAGCGGTAATCAATTTTGAGTCTAACAATAACTAATTCAGCATCATGGGTAGCTACAAAATCAAAGAGATGAGTTCAGGAATGACCAACAGCGAAAGAAAACAGTTTCCTGTGCAAGAAGTTTATAGCATGTTCGACAACGAAAAGACTTTGGAGTGGATGGTGAAATACAATCCGATGCTCAATCGAGGCCTTATCAGCAGTGTGTTCGAAGCGCTGTCGAAAGTGCTTGTGAACGCATTGCCAGAGGGCCATACAGTGAAAATCGATGGGTTAGGCGTGTTCAGCCTTTCGCTTGAATTCTGCAACTCACAACAAAGCGAAGCTACTGAGGAAAAGAAGGATGTGCGTGAGTACTACAGAGTGCAGGCAAAAAGCATCAACCTAAAGGTCGATCATAAGTTGGTGGATGAGATAAACGAAAAGAGTAACTTCGAGCGTAACGGCAACGAAGTGGTGACAATGGGACGGCATTCCTACACGCTACAGCAACGCATTGAGCGCACACTCGCTCATCTCGAAAAGCACAGATTTATCACGCTCACTGAGTATGCCAACCTCAACCAGCTGAGCCGCACTGCTGCTTCATTAGAACTGAAAGAATTGGTTGCTAACCCTTCGTCGGGAATCAAGGCGAATGGAAACGGATCACACAAAGTATGGGTGAAAGCGTGAAGATATACAGAACTTCTGTTAATTAATCGTAAAATATGACTAAGCGGATTGCTAATCAGTAAATTATTTGTACCTTTGTACGCACAACTATTCGTTATGAAAACTTTGCAACCTGTCATAGTAACTCTGATGTTGTTCTGCATGTCGCTGACGATGCAGGCGCAGTATGTTATTATAGGCGGCGGAGGGAACAGCATCGGTTCGAGTCAGACAAGACAACAGCAAACAGTAGGGGAGCAGCAGTATTTCCATGTCTATGGCAACATCTATGGTACTGACGACATGGAACCAACACCGTATGCGCTACCCAATGCGAATATCCAGATTGTGTGTCTGAACGATACATCTGTGTCGGCTGTTGCGGTGTCAAACAAGCAAGGAGGATTCTCTCAAAGTATGTATGTGCTGAAGAAGCGTATCAAGAAGAAAGAGGGGCTGAGGGTGGCGATACGGGTATCGTATGTGGGCTACGAGACGTATGTGAAGGAACTAAAGGCGAAGGAACGATACTACGATGAGGAGCATAAGGAATATGGCTCTACGTGGGAAGTCAACACCGATACCATCGTCCTGAAGAGCAAGCCGATGAGTACCGAGGAGGTGCAGATCGTAGGGGAGTTGAAGCGGATGTATGAGAGTGGCGACACAACGATATTCAATGTCGACGCCTTCGAGATGCCTCGCGGAACGGTGTTGCTGAACCTGATTCGCCGAATGCCAGGACTGAGATACGAGAACGACCAGCTGACCTATCGAGACAGTGTGATTCACGAGATCAGGTTGAACGGTGAGTCGTTCTTTGCGCACGACATGAAGATTGCGCTCGAGAACATCGAGAACGAAGACCTGAAGCAGTTCCGAGTGTACAAGACACAAGCAGATACACTCAGTACAGATACAACGAAGCACTGGGTGGCGGATATGATTACGAAGAAACCAGTGAATCGGGTGGAAATGACAAAGCCTGAAATCGGTACGTCGAACATCAAGAACACCTACCATTTCCAGATGCAGAATATGCAATGGAAGTCGGGCAACAAAGGCGAATGGAGTGCAACGGTGCGCTTGGATGACTTGCCATCTGCCAACTCGAAGAAATACAGCCAAAACCGCATAGAAGGAAGTTTCAGAAGGCAATTTGGTAAAGAGCATTACTTTAATATCAATTATCGGCCGAACTATAACTATACGGATAATCGCGGCAGTAGCGAGACGTTCCAGTCGACCATCATGCCTGACTTTGAGCAATATTCAATATCATCGGGAGAGTCGAAAAGCTATAACAACAGCACCAATCAAAACTTGAATTTCAGCGGACGGGTATCAAAGAAAGACAATAGTGGGTATTTGAATAGCAATATCAGCTATGGCTACAGTGATAGTCAAAGTTATAGCCGAAATACCAGTGCTATGTATAGCGGCAATCCGTACGGTGGTGAGAACAACGAACTGCTCGACGAAGCATCGTTGAGAGCTATCGGACTGAACCGAAGCAGCAGCGAATCGCAGAGCCGTTCCCATCAGCAGAATCTTAACATGCAGACCAGCTATAGCCAGGGGTTTGAAGGAAACAAGACGTTTCAGTATCCTAACATAAACATTCGGATGAACTATAGCAACAACCGGAGTTATGGTTCATCGACCGAACGCCAGCAGACCGACTACCTGCAATATGGCGACAGTGTGTGGAGCTATCATCGTCAGAGCATCTCGCCTGTCAACACAAACCGTCTGAGCCTTTCTGCAGACTATGGCTTCACCTTAGGCTCTTCAAAAAAATTTCGTAAACATGTCAGTTTCAGCTATGAATTCACGCACCACGACAACGAATCGGAGCGTGTGTATTACGACCTGACGAACAACCATCAGCAGTTGGACAGCATCAGCACCCACGAACGAAATATGACGACAGAACACCGAATTGGACTGAGCTATGATATTTCCATCAAAAACTTCACCATTAACCAAAACGTTACATTCGTGCCGACTCGTCAGAGCTATGAGCATATCAGACGTGACGGAGTGCGAGCAGACACAACGGTGCATGCCCCACTCATGAATGCCACCACATCGATGTCGTATCGTTTCAAACAGAACCGCTCGATGTCACTCTACTATACCTTCCGTAACAATTTGCCTAATCTGTCAACCTTAGTACGTCCAACTACGAACGACAATCCGCTCTATATACAGCAAGCGAATCCGGACCTCAAGAAAACGGAATATCACAGTCTAAACCTGAGCATGTATTTCGGCGAATGGTCGCTCAGCGGTTCATACCATTTCACAAGAAATGCAATTTCCAATCATTCAATCTATGACACAAAAACGGGAGGAACCGTATCGACATACGAGAATATCAATGGAAACTGGGGAATGTACGGTTCGGCCAGCTATCGAACGGACTTCCGTCATGCGAACATCAACATCAATGCCAATTACAACTTCAATCATCAAGTGAGCTACCTACAAACCCGCGGAACAGACGGCGGGAAAGGGGCATCGGATGTGCATGACATCAACATAACGCCACGATTCGTGCTATACACCAAGCACTACGACCTCACACTCGATGGAAACTACGGCTATCAATGGGGAAACAGCAACTATGCGATGTCGATGGAGAAAGTGCACACATATAGATTGAACACCGCATTGAACTACTGGCTGGGCAACCGGCTCACCATCCACACCGACCTCAACATATCGGGGCAGACTGGTAGCCAGACGAGTGAAGGTAACCGCACGGACTTCATGTGGAATATAGGTATTGAATATAAGGTGCTGCGTGATTATCGTGGACTGCTGAAACTCACTTGGTACGACATCCTGCGTGAACGCATCAACTACAATATCGACATCGGACCCACAGGACGGTATGAGTATCGAACTTCGGGCAATCCGCATTATGTATTGCTGACTTTCCAGTATAAACTGTATAGGATGAAATAAGAAACATAATGAAAACTATTCAATCAGTCATAACAACTTTGATGTTGCTTTGCATGTCGTTGGGAATGCAGGCACAAGCTGTGTATATTACTGTACCGGATGGGAGAAGCATCGGGTCGAGTAGGACGAGAGAACAGCGGCCGGTAGGGGACACGTGGGGGTTGAGCGTATCGGGTAAGATATATGGTTCGGATGAGCTGGAGGAGAAGCCGTACCCGTTGCCGAATGCTCATATCCAACTGGTGTGTCTGAACGATACGACTGCAAAGACCGTTGAGACGTCGTGGGGTGATGGTATGTTTTATGGATGGTTGAATGTGGTGAAGAAACGTATCAAGAAGAATGAGGCACCGAGGGTGCAGATGAAGGTGACGTTTGTGGGATATGAGCCGTATGAGAAGGTGCTGACGCTGGAGAAGCAGTATGAAGATGAGGAGCGGAAGAAGGGTAACTATCAGTGGGGATTGCATCTTGACTCTGTGGTGCTGAAGAGCACACCGATGAGTACGCAGGAGGTGCTGATAGTAGGGGAGCTGAAGCGTATGTATGAGAGTGGGGACACGACAATCTTTAATGTTGATGCGTTCGAGATGCCTCGGGGAACGGTGTTGCTGAACCTGGTGAGACGTATGCCTGGATTGCGGTATGAGGAGGGACAACTGACCTACAGGGATAGTGTGATTCATGAGATCAGGCTGAACGGTGAGTCGTTCTTTGCGCACGACATGAGGATTGCGCTGGAGAACATAGAGAACCAGGACCTGAAGCAGTTCCGCATCTACAAGACACAGGCGGACACGCTGAGTACGGACACTACGAAACACCTGGTGGCGGACATGATTACGAAGAATCCTGTGGACAACGTAGTGATGACGAAACCTGAGGTGGGTACGACGAACATCAAGAATACGTATCACTTCATGATGACGGGTCTGCAATGGAAGTCGGGCAATAGGGGAGAGTGGAATGCAGATGTGAGGCTGGACGACTTGCCAAGTGCTTCCACAAAGAAAAACAGCAATAACAGCGTGAACGGTAGTTTGAGAAGACAATTTGGTAACACCTCTATCGCATACAGACCTAACTACAACTATATTGACAACAGATACAGCAGCGAATTGCTGAGTTCGACCATCATGCCGGAGTATGAGCAGTATTCGATATCGACAAGTGAGTCGAAGAACTATAATAACAACACCGGCCACAACTTGAGCGCAAACGGGATGCTGACGGAGCGTGGCTTCTGGAACATCAACACGAACTACAGCTATAACGACTCGCAAGATTACGACAGGAGTTCAAATGCCTCGTACAGCGGTAATCCGTATGGGGGTGAGAACAACGAGCTATTGGACGAAACACAGCTGAAGGCCATAGGGCTGAACAGGCAGACGAGTGAGAGTCAGTCGCGTTCGCATCAGCAACAGTATAGCATAAACGGTCACTTCAATAGTAGTTTCGAAGGAAATAAGGTGTTTAAGTACCCATCCATCAGTTTTAATGTTGCCTATAGCGGCAACGAACAGTATGGGTCGTCGACCGAATGGCAGCAGACAGACTACCTGCAGTATGGCGACAGTGTGTGGACCTACAGGCGTAGGAACATTACGCCAAGCAATTCGGGACGATTCACAGCATCGACAGACTATGGTTTCCAATTTGGCCCCGAGAAGCTACGTCAACGCATCAATCTGACCTATGAGTTCGAGCACGACTGCAATGAGCGTGATAACGTGTATTACGACCTGATGAACGACGGGCGGCAGTTGGACAGCCTGAGTTCGCATGAACGGACGATGAATGTGGAGCATCGAATACAGGCAAACTATAATATCAATATAAAAGGTGTGAACCTCAGTGTGAATGTAGCATATATGCCAACACGTAACAGGTATGAATATGTGCGACTGGACGGGGTGAAGGCCGACACGACACAACATACGGCTGACATAAGCGGAACGGTGCAGATGTCGTATCACTTTACGCCAAGCCGTTCGATGTCTTTATACTATTATGTATCGTCACAAATGGTTTCGGGTTCCAACCTGGTGCAACCTACGACAATCGACAATCCGCTGTTCATCAGGGTGACGAATCCAAACCTGAAGAAGCCTGTGAGACATTCGTTCAACATGCATGCAAACCTGGGGGCATGGGCGTTCGGCGCCAATTATGGCTTCTCACGTAATAACGTATCGTCGCGCTCGATCTATAACAAGAAGACGGGTGGAACGATATCGAGCCTGGAGAATATCAACGGCAACTGGGGCACACGACTGAATGCAAGGTATGGGACAGACTTCAAGCATGCGAATATCGCGATAAACGTGGCTCACAACTACAATCACTCGGTGAACTACATTCAGACGAGTGACGCGGAAGGGAAGAAAGGTATGTCGAACGTTCAGAACATAGAAGTGAATCCTCAATTCACACTGTATACTCAGCATTTCGATTTGTCGTTGAGTGGACGTTATAACTACCAATGGGGTAACAGCGACTATGCAACCTCAATGGATAAGATGCATAACTACCAAATCAACTCATCCTTCAATTATTGGATAGGGGAGAGGTTGACATTCAATACGGACCTGAACGTTTCCGGACGAGCAGGTGGTAAGATGAGGGATGTGAACCGTACGGACTTCATCTGGAATATGGGTGTGGAATATAAGCTGCTGAAGGACTACAGAGGGCTGCTGAAACTGACGTGGTACGACATCCTGAAGGAGCGTAGTAACTTCAGCACCAATATCTCGGCAACAGGACGTTCAGAGCTTCGTACATCGGGCAATCCGCACTATGTACTGCTGACGTTCCAGTATAAATTGTATAAGATGAAGTAAGGCCCCCTCTAACTCCCCCTCAAAGGGGAGAATTAAAGATTAGTTGTATAGTCAAGGTTGCATTTTTAACAGTTGAGAAAAAAAATAGGGTAGGGGAGAAAAATAATTCATAATGTATAATTAATAATTCATAATTATTTTGTAACTTTGCACGCTGAAAAGAAAATTTAGGATGAAATACCGCATTTTATACATACTTTGGATGGTGATGTTTGTATTGCTGATTGTGGCATGTGCATCGCAGAAACACTATTGTAATTGCGGTTGACAGGAGATAATTCATAAAGTATATTTTTTTTAATTAACACATTAATTAGTAAAAGAAAATGGCAGTAAAAGTAGCTATTAACGGTTTCGGCCGTATTGGTCGTCTGGCATTCCGTCAGATGTTCGACGCAGAAGGTTATGAAGTAGTTGCAATCAACGACTTGACAAGTCCTAAGATGCTTGCACACCTTCTTAAGTATGATACAGCTCAGGGTGGTTTCTGTGGCAAGTTCGGTGAGAACAAGCACACTGTAGAGGCTGGTGAGGATAACATCGTAGTTGATGGTAAGAAGATTACTATCTATGCTATTCCTAACGCTGCTGAGCTTCCTTGGGGTAAGCTCGACGTAGACGTTGTTCTCGAGTGCACAGGTTTCTACACATCAAAGGAGAAGGCTTCAGCTCACTTGACAGCTGGTGCTAAGAAGGTTGTTATTTCTGCTCCTGCAGGTAACGATCTGCCAACTATCGTTTACAATGTAAACCACAAGACTTTGACTCCTTCTGACACAGTTATTTCTGCAGCTTCTTGTACAACTAACTGTTTGGCTCCTATGACAAAGGCTTTGAACGATTTCGCTCCAATCCAGAGCGGTATCATGACAACTGTTCACGCATACACTGGTGACCAGATGATTCTCGACGGTCCTCAGCGCAAGGGTGACCTTCAGCGTGCACGTGCTGGTGCTCAGAACATCGTTCCTAACTCAACTGGTGCTGCTAAGGCTATCGGTCTTGTTATTCCTGAGCTCAACGGTAAGTTGATCGGTGCTGCTCAGCGCGTTCCAACTCCAACTGGTTCTACTACAATCCTGCACGCAGTTGTTAAGGGTGAAGTAACTGTTGAAGGTATCAACGCTGCTATGAAGGCTGCTACCAACGAATCATTCGGTTACACTGAGGAGAAGCTCGTTTCTAGCGACATCATCGGTATGAAGTTCGGTTCATTGTTCGATGCTAACCAGACTATGGTTTCTAAGATCGGTGATGGCAACTCTCTCGTACAGGTTGTTGCTTGGTACGACAATGAGAACTCTTACACTTCTCAGATGGTTCGCACAATCAAGTATCTCGCTGAGTTGAAGTAATTCAAGTCAGACATACTAAATAAAGCAGATTGCATTAGCCGTTTTCATACGGATTTGCAATCTGCTTTTCTTTTATATAATTTTCAAAGAAGTATACGTATCTATATATAAATAGGTAAGGATGCCACTCTCTTAATTAAACATAACACTGATTATCAAGATTTGTCTATTAAATTCTTAATCCACAATATAAGCTTCAATAACAGATATAATGCAACACCTGCTAAGATAACTATCAGGATGAATCCTGCGATTTCTAAAAGTTCGGGAATTCTAAACATAGCTAAGTCTTTTTTATAATTTGTGTGCAAATTTAGCAAAATATTTTGTATCTAATGATAAAAATGCATAAAAAACGAAGAAAGATTTACATTTTGTATTGTTATAAGAAAATAAATTTCTATATTTGCACAAAAATAAAGTGATGAGTCGAACGAAGGTATTGTTTGTGTGTCTTGGTAATATTTGCAGAAGCCCAATGGCTGAAACGATATTCAACACAATACTTGAGAACCATGATGCACAATACGACTTCTACGTAGACTCAGCCGGACTGATCAGTTACCATCAAGGCGAGATGGCAGATCCACGGATGAGAATGCATGCAAAGCGTCACGGCTACGATATCACGCACAGATCGCGTCCGATACGTCAGCACGATTTCGACAGTTTCGATTATATCGTTGCTATGGACGAGGATAACTACGAACGACTGTACGACTTGGCTCCAACGCTCGAAGATGCAAAGAAAATCGTCAAGATGGCTGATTATTGCACGATACCAGGTGTGGATTATGTGCCCGACCCTTATTATGGAGGCGATCAGGGATTTGAACGTGTGATAGAGATGCTGGAAAACTCCTGTATGGAATTCTATCAATTCCTGAAGGACAAAGGTCAAATTAAACATAACCCGAGCAGTTGACTGAATCCGCATAATAATTAATCAAGTGTGAAATAACGAATTAAATAATATAAACCTAACTTTAAACAAGTAACTAATATGAAAGGGATTTTAAAGAAAATGGCAGTTGTTGCAGGATGCTTTGCATTCAGTGCAGCAATGATGGCTCAGTCAAAGACTTTGTATCTGAGCAGTGTAGAAGGCACTAACGTGTCTCAGTATGACGGACAGACTCGTAACGTCTCTATGTCGCGTTCTGTCTTTAACGGTTGGAATACTCTCTGTGTACCTTTCAGCATGACGACTGAAGAACTCAATGCTACTTTTGGTGCAGGATGCAAACTTGAAACTCTTTCTGCTATCACAAAAGAAGGCAATGTGATTGACCTCTACTTTACAGATGTAAAGTCTGAAGGTGTGAAGGCTAACACGCCTTATCTGCTTCACTACACAGGCGAAACCAAGACTGTGAAGATGGTTGCTAACGAGACCACAATCGAAGCAAACGATGCTCCAGCATTGCTGTTCATTGCTGACAATGCATTCGTTCAGTTCAACGGTGCTGCAAAGCACATCGAGGCTAATGAGCAGGATGCAATGTACGGTATCTATGTAAAGGACAATGCAGAAGCTGCATTCTCACTCGTTACACCTGAGACAAGCGGTTTCTATGCAACTCGTTGCTTTATCACGGTTGACGGTGTGAAGAATCCTACATTCAAGGCTCACCACGGTGCAGCACCTGTAACAGCTATCAATGCTGTCAAGGCAGAGAATGCAAGCGACAACGTTTACAACGTGAATGGTGTTCGTCAGAACAGTCTTCAGAAGGGCGTGAACATCACAAAGGGTCAGAAGGTAATCGTGAAGTAATCACAGAGCTATTCGTTGGGAGGTACTCCCCTCCCCTATTCTAACGAAAAAGAATATCCTCAGCTTGTGTGGCTGAGGATATTCTTTTTTAGATACCTGCTTGCTTCGCAAAGAACTGACGGACATTCTTCCAATGATAATAAGGAGCAATGTCGGTCGGTACAGGAATCGATGTTTCGCGTTCGTTATGCAGGAACTTCACAAGCACATCGTCCGAACCTTTCTTCTTGTAGAATATCAGCTGGATATTCGCTCCCATTGGAGACACATAATAATCGCGCCATTTCTCGTCAATCTTATAGACATCCGGTTCATTCGAGTCACAGTCCTTCAGACGCATGATGGCAGCCAGAGGGATGATGTTTCCGTCGTGACCGAAACGCAATGTTGCTACATCGCCCTTACCTTGAACGGCCAAGTCTGCCTGGTCAATGAAGTGCTTCAGGAGGGTCTTGCAGCTTTCGATAGCAGTACCCTTGTTCAGCGGGCTGTCACCGTCGCAGAGGAAGAACCAGCAGTTCTCGTTTTTCCACAGTTCGTACATCTCTTCAGGAGTGAAAAGGTCGAACATGTCGATTTCAGTTTCCATATCCTGCAGGTCAACAGCGATGTTGAAGATTTGTCCCATCAGTCCTTTAGGACCTTTTGAAGGGTCTTTGTAGAGCAACGACAGGAAGCGAGTCTCGTCTGGAATACCGCGATTTCCGAAGTCACTGTGATTCTTACGCCATCCGTTGAAATCGTTCTTCAGTTGGTTGTATTCATCAGTATGCGAATTGAGATACCACATATTAGCATTAGAGGTTTCCCAATCAATGTTAAGCTTGGGATTAAGCTCAGTCAACCGACCGATAAAGGCAACCATACTTAATGCAACACGCATACTGGTAGTAGAACGTGCCGTGATGACACCTTTCTGCTTGAATACGTCAGGATAGTTCTTGTACATACGCTCTGCAATGCCGCGATGCTGACGCTTTCCTAATGGTGCCAACTCATCTACATGATGATCTGCCTCGTCCCAGATGTCCCAAAGTTTTGTCAGGGTCTCAACGCCTTTATCTGTCAGTTCTCCTTGTTCGTAAGCCTGATTCAACGTGTTGAGTGGACGCAGATAGTCGTTGTTGTTCAGCATATAGCGCGAACCGTGACGACCGTAATGACTGATATAGAATGGTTTATAGCCTTTCGGAGCAGGCGTCAGTTTCACGTCAGTAGGGACCGGATAAGCATAGTACACTCCCCCACTCTTTCCTGGATTCTCACGGATTTCCTCGAGAGCGGTCTTCTGAGCGAAACTAATGATTGCAGTACATAGCAGTAAAACTATGAATGAATAGTATCTTTTCATGATGTTGTTTAGGTATTAATGATTGTTGTTAGATATAAGGTGGTAGCTCTTGTCACTACCACCTTATTATATATAAATACTATTGGTGATTAACCACCAAAGTTATCGAAGCGAATCATATCGTCTTCCACGCCGAGGCTGTGAAGCAAATCGAGTACGGTCTTTGCCATCATTGGAGGTCCGCAGAGGTAGTACTCGCAATCTTCTGGAGCTTCATGAGCCTTCAGATAAGTATCGCCCATTACTGGAGCCACAAATCCTGGAGTGTACTTGATACCAGCCTCGTCTGCCTTTGGATCCGGACGGTCAAGAGCCAGATGGAAGTGGAAGTTTTCGAATTCCTTGTCGAGTGCAAGGAAATCGTCGAGGAATGGAATTTCCTCCAGCGCGCGTGCACCATAGAAGTAGTGCATTGGACGCTTACGGTCTTCATCGCTCACACCGTTACCCTTCAACATGTGCATAATCTGTGCACGGAGCGGAGCCATACCGGCACCACCGCCGACCCAAATCATCTCACGACCAGTACCGTACTGTGGACGGAACTCTCCGTAAGGACCCGACATCGTCACCTTGTCGCCTGGTTTGAGCGAGAAGATATAAGATGATGCGATACCTGGGTTCACATCGATGAAGCCAGGACCTTGGTCTTTAGGTTTGAACGGAGGTGTGGCAATACGTACGTTGAGCGTGATGATATCGCCTTCGTCTGGATAGTTGGCCATTGAGTATGCACGGATGGTTGGTTCGGGGTTCACACACTTGAGTGGGAACAGACCGAACTTCTCCCATGCAGGCAGATAGGTATCGCCGATAAGACTCTTGTCGAAGTCCTTGTCGTAATCGATACAATCGAATGCAGGAATCTTGATCTGGGCATACGAACCAGGTTCGAAGTCCATGTGTTCGCCTGGAGGCAATGCAACTTTGTATTCCTTGATGAAGGTAGCCACGTTCTTGTTGCCAATAACGGTACATTCCCATTCCTTGACACCCATAACAGAGTCTGGCACTTTGATGGAAAGGTCACCCTTTACCTTAGCCTGACAGCCAAGACGATAACCTTCCTTGATTTGCTTACGGGTGAAGTGACCCTTCTCACTGTCGAGAATCTCACCGCCGCCTTCTACAATCTGACATTTGCATTGTCCGCATGAACCCTTACCGCCACAAGCAGATGGGAGATACACATTCTGACCTGCCAATGTTGAAAGAAGGCTGGCACCTTGATCTACTGTCAGTTTCTCTTTTCCGTTGATCGTGACAGTCACCTGTCCGCTTGGAGAGAGGTATTTCTTAGCTACGAGGAGAATGACAACCAGTATCAATACGATTGTCAAGAACACTCCGATACTATATAAAATAAATGTCATATCCATTTGTATGCTCCTTTCTTTTAGAGTTTAAGACCTGAGAAACACATAAATGCCATAGCCATCAGACCTACAGTGATGAACGTGATACCAAGTCCCTGAAGAGGCTTTGGTACGTCCGAGTAAGCCATCTTTTCACGAATAGCTGCCAAACCTACGATAGCGAGCGTCCAACCGATACCCGAACCGAGTGCGTAAGCGATACAGTCACCTACCCCACCGATGGCCTGAGTTGAAGTCTCTGGGTCCAACAGAATACGCTGTTGCATGAAGAGAGAAGCACCCATGATGGCACAGTTCACAGCAATCAATGGAAGGAAGATACCCAATGCGTTGTAGAGCGATGGTGAGAACTTCTCAACAATCATTTCTACCAACTGCACCATTGCAGCGATGACTGCGATAAACAGGATGAATGCAAGGAACGTAAGGTCAACACCTTCGGCCAATGCGCCGTCAGCGAGTACCTTCGTCTGAAGCAAGTAGTCAACAGGAACGGTAATCAGCAGCACGAATGTCACTGCGATACCAAGTCCGAGACTGGTCTTTACTGTCTTAGATACGGCCAGATAAGAACACATACCTAAGAAGAATGCGAAAATCATGTTGTCCACAAAAATCGAACGGACAAACAAACTAATGAAATGTTCCATATTCTTTTCTGTTGTTTAGGTATGTTATTACTTATTTTCTTCTTTATTCACTGCACGGTGTACCCAGATGAAGCATGCCACCAGAATCAGCGCCATAGCAGGCATCGTCATCATACCGTTGTTGATATACAGACCGCCGTTATCCATGTATGCACTGTCGGGAATAATCGGGAATCCAAGCAGCGTGCCGAATCCTAAGATTTCACGCAGGATACCTACCACTACCAGCACGAATGCATAGCCGAGGCCGTTTCCTACTCCGTCGAGGAAACTCTCCCAAGGACCGTTCTGCATAGCAAATGCCTCGAGACGTCCCATGAGGATACAGTTAGTGATAATCAGTCCGACATACACGCTGAGCTGAACGCTCACATCATACACGTATGCTTTCAGGATGTTGCTCACGATGGTTACGAGCGCAGCAACCACTACCAGCTGCACGATGATACGGATGCGGTTAGGAATTGTCTTGCGAATCAATGAGATAATCACGTTCGAGAAGGCAGTGATGACGGTAACAGAAAGTCCCATCACGATAGCTGGCTTCAATTGCGAAGTGACTGCAAGCGCAGAACAGATACCGAGCACCTGAACGGCAATCGGGTTGTTCAAATTCAGTGGGCCTGTGAATACGGCACCATTCTCTTTAGAAAATAAACTCATATTCTTAGTCCTCCATTTCTTCTACTGTTGGTTCAATTGGCTTGTCAATCGTAGCCACTTTCTCATATTCCTCAACTTCAGGGATATTTGCAGTTTCACCACCGGCAAATGCCTTGATGACATCGGCATACTTCTTCAGTCCTGCCTGAATCATGTCGTTCACACCGTTCGATGTGAGCGTGGCACCAGTTACAGCCTCTACCACATATTCCTGACTGAGGTTACCCTCTTTACCTTTCTTCAGCACGCTGAGAGCCACATTGCCGTCAGCATCGAAGATCTGCTTGTTCTGGAAAGCATCCTGGAAGCTTTGGTCGTCCTTGATGCGAGCACCCAGACCTGCGGTCTCCGACTCGTGGTTGAAGAATGTACCGAAGACGGTCTTGCCGTCCTTATTGATGGAAACCCATCCCCAGATGCCGCCCCAAAGGCCTGCACCCTTTACGCGTACGATGAGTTTCTCCTGACCGTCAACTACTGCGGTGAGTGTGTCGCGGTTCAGGTCACCAGGAGCTACCACTTCGTTATACTTAGCGTCAGCATCCTCGCAGTCACGGATGTTCAGTGCTGCCAGAATCTGCTTCTTCGTGTCAAGTGCTACGTTCTTGTCCTGTGTCTCCTTCAGTGCCGAAGCGACAAAGGCGAGAAGGAACGCAACGATGATGACCATTACGGCAGCATATACTATCGTATAGACATTGCCATTCGTATTTAATTTAGCCATAATTCTGTTCCTCCTTATTTGATTTGAGCACGTTTAGCGCGCTTGTTGATATTTGCTTGAACAAAACAATAGTCAATCAGTGGTGCGAATACGTTCATCAGCAAGATAGCGAGCATCATACCCTCAGGGAAACCAGGATTCAATACACGGATGATGATAGCCATCACACCGATCAGGAATCCGTAGATCCACTTGCCTGCCTCTACACGGCAACCAGTCACAGGGTCGGTAGCCATGAATACAGCACCGAATGCAAATCCGCCGACAGTCAGCTGCTCCCACCATTCGAAGTTCAGAGCTTCTGCATCACCGTAGCGGAGCAAGTAAGCCATCAAGGCACCACCGGCGAAAGTCGAAAGCATAATCTTCCAGCTTGCCACACCTGCCCAGATCAGAATCACAGCACCGATCATGATAGCGATGAACGAAGTCTCACCTATAGAACCAGGAATGGTACCGATGATCGTATCCATCGCACTGTAGCTTACAGGTTCACCTGCAGCCAACTGACCGAGCGGAGTAGCCTGGCTGTAACCGTCAACCGTACCGTTGATACAGTCCATATATTCAGCATTCACCCACACCTTGTCGCCCGACATCATTGCCGGATAAGCAAAGAAGAGGAACGCACGCGTAACGAGTGCAGGGTTGAAGATGTTCATACCCGTACCGCCGAACACTTCCTTCGCGAAGATTACTGCGAAAGCAGTTGCAACAGCGATAATCCAGAGTGGGCAGTTCACAGGAACAATCAATGGAATCAGCATACCGGTTACGAAGAAACCTTCGTGAACCTCCTTCTTCTTCCACTGAGCGATAGCGATTTCGATGCCCAGACCGACAGCGTATGCTACCACAATCTTTGGCAGCATCACAGCCAATCCGTAGAGGAACTGGCAGAACCAGCCGCAATCCTCCGTACATCCTACTGCGAGGTCGTGCTGATAGCCGATATTCCACATACCGAACAGGATGGCAGGTATCAAGGCAATCACCACAAAGAAAATAGAACGCTTCGAGTCGATGGCGTCGTGAATCTGAGCACCACGGACCTTTGCAGTCTCACTTGGCACGAAGAAGAAAGTCTCTGCTGCGTCGAAAAGTGAGCCGAAAGCGCTGAGCTTACCTCCCTCTGAGAAGGTAGGCTTCATCTTGTCTAACATGTTTTTGATAAATGTCATAGCGATTATGCGTTTTCTTTGCGCAGCATGTCAAGACCTTCTCTGACAATGCGCTGGAGTTCAACTTTACTACTGTCGACAAACTCTGCTACGGCAAAGTCCTCAGGAGCCACCTCATAGATGCCGAGAGCTTCCATGCGGTCTATATCGCCTGCGATAATAGCCTTAACGAGTTGTTCAGGATAGATGTCCATTGGGAATACAGAGTCGTATTCACCGCTGAAAATCATGTGACGATGACCGCCTTTCACACGGGCATCCAGTGTATATTCCTTCTTAGGCAAGAGCCATGAGAAATAAGAGCGGCTTACAGAGAACTCGTTCAGACGTGGAGAAATCCAACCGAACAGTTCGTGCGTGTCAGCACCTTCAGGTATCACAGTTACTTCAGTGGTATGAGCACCCACGAAACTGTCAGCACTCGACTTCATACCCGTCAATGGGTTGCCGTCGATCACACGAATACTCTCTTCACTCTTCACGCTACTCTCTTCACGCTTGAGGCCCACAGCCTCTATCAGGTCCCCTATCTTGGCACCCACCAGTGCTTTCACATACTTCGGAGCCTTCACCTCGCTACCTGCTACGGCATACAAACGAGTGAGGTCCACCTTACCCGTATTGAACAGACGGCCTACGAAGATTACCTCCTCAGCACCCAAGGTCCATACAGTCTCACCCTTGTTCACAGGACTGATGTGGTTGATTTGCACACCCACATTACCTGCAGGGCACTTGCCCTTGAATACAGTCACTTCAGCATTCTTGGTACCTTCGAGAGCGCTGCCCGGCTTCACACCGAGATACACCTTTGCCACCTTCGACAGTGCGTCGATACCCGTCTGGAAGTCAGCCTCCTGCCCTTTCACCACAAACTCGAAGTCTGCGGCAAGCGGCATGTCGCTGAAGGCAGAGACGAAGATACCCTTCGGAGTGTCCTCAGGACAGGCAGTCACAGCATACGGACGCTGCATCAAGTAGCCGAACAGACCACTTGCAAGCAATGTCTCTACGACAGCCTTTCCGTCGGCAGGAACACCCGTTCCGAAGTCAGCATACTGCTGAGAGGCGTCGGCTTCCACCTGAATGCTTAAAACTTTGCGACGTTCCCCCCTTTCCACCAGCGTAACCTTACCGCTGACAGGTGAGGCGAACTTCACTTCAGGATGCAGTTTGTCAACAAACAATGCATCGCCGGCTTTGACCGTGTCACCTTCTTTCACTACCACTTTCGGTTTCACGCCATAGAACGCATCGGGTACCAGTCCGTACACCTTCGATGGTTTGGCGGCGATGACCTCAGCAGCAGCTTTACCTTTCAGGTTGATGTCCAAGCCTTTGCTTAATTTAATAACATTCGCCATAAAAATTGCTTTAAATAATTTATTATTTAATTAGATGATTCAATCATTCAACCAATTAGGGCACAAAGTTACGATTTTTTTTTCATATACCATTTACCATTTGCTATTTTTTGCAAAAAAAACCTAAATTAAGGTAAGTTCAATGAATGATGTTTTGTAGATTGATGAATTTTTGATGCTAGCAGAATTTACTTTTGATGCAACAAAAAGGCTACCCCTTTACTTCACGCATAAGAGTAGCCACAACACAAACACAAAATAAAACACGACAAAACTACTTCATGATGAAGTTCTCCTTCGCTTTACGAAGTCGAAGCCTTCAATCTTTGAAGTGGATTGCAAATGTACGTTATTTTTTTTATTCTGCAAAACTTTTTCGAGTTTTTTTTTACTTTTGTTGTTTTTTTACCGCATTTCTGCATTTTGACCCTCATTTTGTGAGGTCGACCCCACAAAAACGGCGTAATTCTTCATAAAGTCGCTGAACAGGTAGTCCCATCACATTGAAGTAACTGCCCTCGATGCGTGTCACACCGATGAAACCTATCCATTCCTGAATGCCGTATGCACCTGCTTTGTCGAAGGGGCGGTAGTTGTCGACATAGTGTATGATGTCTTCGGGACGTAGTTGTGCGAAGGTGACGCGCGAGAGGCTGGCGAAGCTGTGCTGTCGGTCGCGGGTGGCGAGTGTGACGCCTGTGATGACTTCGTGGGTGCGACCTGAGAGGTCGGTGAGCATACGGATAGCTTCGTCGCGGTCGTGTGGTTTTCCGAGTACCCTACCCTCGAGCATTACGACGGTGTCGGCGGTGATGAGCAGTTCGTCGTCGGCGAGTGTGGGCAGATAGGCGCGTGCCTTCTGTGCTGATATGTAGCGGGGTATCTCTTCGCCCTGCAGGATGTCGGGATAGCGTTCGTCGATGCCGCTGAGGACGCGCACTTCGAAGGGGAGTTCGAGTCCGGCAAGGAGTTCCTTGCGTCGTGGGGAGTTGGAGGCGAGGACGAGTTTCAATGGATAATTTATAATTTATAATGTATAATTTATAATTTATAATGTATAATTGATTACCATCCGAAGGCTTCTGAGTTGTGCATCCAGAGGTTGTGAGCTTTGAGCACTTGTTCGATGACATCGCGTGCACAGCCTTCGCCTCCGTTGTATTCGGAGATGTATTTGGAGATGGCCTTGATTTCGGGACATGCATCGGCGGGGCATACGGGGAGTCCGCATCGCTGCATGACTTCGTAGTCGGGGATGTCGTCGCCCATATACATGACTTCGTCGTCGCTGAGGTGGTACTTGGCGCAGAGTTGTTCGTACATGTGGATTTTCTGTGCCACGCCTTGATGGATTTCGGTGAGTCCGAGTCGCTGGTAGCGGCGCTGTACGGCTTCGGTGGTGGCTCCGGTGATGACGGCGAGGAGGAACTGGTGTTTCACTGCATGTTGCATGGCATAGCCGTCTTTGATGTTGACGGTTCGCATGGGTTCGCCTGATGGATGGAGGGAAATGGTCTGTCGGCTGAGTACGCCGTCGACGTCGAAGAAGATGGCGCGTATGCGGGTGAGGTCGTAATTAATCACTGTTTTATTTACTATTTTACTATTTACTATTTACTATTGTTTTCTATTTAGATATTTACTATTTAGTTATTTCTATTTAGCTATTTTTTTCTATTTAGCTATTTTTCTGTATACTATCTGAGAGGATGGTATATATCTGTTGCAGATCGGGATGGTCGGCCAGGAGTGCCTGATGGTGTCGGATGACGTTCTCGTCGTGACGGACGGCTGGTCCGGTCTGTGCTTCACGGGGACTGACGCTGTGTACCTTGGCTGCTACTTCGTCGATGAGGGGGAGCATGACGGAGAAGGGCAGTCCTCCATGCTGACGGAGGATATTGGCGCTCATGGTGTAGCAGTGGTTGACGAAGTTGCTGCAGAAGACGGCTGCGAGATGGAGGTAGAGTCGGTCGGCGGACGTGAGCTGATATACCTTATGGTTGATGGTGTGTGCTAGCTGTAGGAGGAGCCGTGTGTCGTCGTCGGTTGCTGCCTCGATGAAGAGGGGTATCTGGTCGAAGGGGACGATGCGCTGACGGGAAAAGGTCTGCATGGGATAGAACACGCCTCGATGCTGCAGGGGGATGACGTCCATGGGGATGCTTCCTGCGGTATGGACGACGAGTGATTGTGAGGGGAATACGGAATAGTCGAACGAGAGGAGTGCGGAGTCGGTGATGCTGACGATATAGATGTCGGCATGGTGGTCTAAGAGGCTGAGGTCGGTTACGGCTGGCACCCCTACCCTCTCAGCCAACGCGGAGGCTGAACGGGCTGTGCGGCTGAACACTTGAAGGATGGTGTGTCCGGCTTGCTGCAACGCTACGGCGAGGTTGGTTGCGAGGTTTCCTGCTCCTACGAATACGACTTTCATCGTGTGACGCAATCCCAGTTGAGTTTGTCTTCGTCCTGTAGCTTACGCTCTACGGCGGGATGTCCGATGCCGAGTACGCATTCGACTTCGATATGGTCGGGCAGACTGAGCAGTTGTCGGATGACGGCTGATGCGCTGACACCTTCTGCATTGCTGCGCTGACGTACCTGACACCAACAGCTGCCGAGTCCGAGGTCGGTGATCTGATACTGCATGGTGATGGCTGCGATGGAGGCGTCTTCGACCCATACATCGGTGGCTGTTGCATCGTAGCAGACTGCGATGGCGAGTGCTGCTTCGCGCAGGAAGTCGCTTCCTGCCTCGCGACACTGTGAGAGGGCCTGGAGCCGCTCTTTATCGTCGACTACGACGAAGTGCCAGCCTCGCTGACTGTGACCTGTGGGTGCCATGAGTGCGGCACGGAGAATGGTGCGAAGCTGCTCATCGGTCACCTTCTCGTCGGTGAACTTGCGGATGCTTCGGCGTTTCTGTACTAAATCCTTGAAATCCATATTATTTAACTTTCTGAAGTTATTGAAGGGAGTAAACTCACTTCGTTCGTAGAAGTTAATTCGCTGTAAGACTCTTCGAGTCCTCCTTTGGGAAGATAAATCTTCCGTCGTCGCAAACCGAGCTACAATTCCGCTCGGTCATGGGAGTTAACAAGCGTTGCTTGT
>JAFXNA010000039.1 GCA_017529865.1 Bacteroidaceae bacterium | reverse complement strand
TATATATAGACTAATGGCGTCTCTAATACTAAAAAGCGCCCAGACAATCCATCTGATGTCTGGGCGCATATAAGTTAGGATAATGTTCCTAAGAATTGATATCTACTTATTTTACAAGTACCTTGCGACCACCTACGATATAGATACCTTTCTCTGTAGGAGTAGCCACACGCACGCCAGTAAGTGTGTAGGTCTCGTTGGTAGCATCCTGATACATGTTTGTTTGCTGAATACCTGTAAACGTTTCTGTAATAATCTCGATACCCGGGCACTTGGCCTTAATGACATCCCAGTCTTCATCCCAGCGTCCTGCACCGCTTACGTCGAGTTTGGTTGCTGTTGGAGCCAGTTTTGCAGCCAACAAGGCATAGTCATCATAGGCTTCCGGATGCCAGTCACCGTCCCAAGTACACTGATAATTACCCTTACCGATGACACCGGTTACCGTCACCTCACCTGTCAGCGAGTTGTCGGGGAGTGCAAGAATGCCCTTGCCATCCACCATGGGACCTTCCATCTTGACATCATCGATATATATGGTCTGACCCACATTAGCCAATGCATCGCCACCATCCTCGAAAGGCCAAATCTCGAGCACCGTATTGCCTGTATCCGAAATCTTCTCATTGTCAGGACCAGCAGCAAACTCGAAGGTCAGGATGTTCCACTGATCAGCATCGCCACACCAAAACAGGCGTCCTGTAGAGTAGCCGCCATCGCCATCCTTAACCAGTTTCACCAGCACGTTGTGATTGATACTCATCTTGATACGCATGGTCATGCGGCGCAGACCCTTGAAATCGACATCACCCAAAGGCAGACCTGCATTGCAGTGTTCCTTGTCCCAGCCACCAGGATTGTCTTTAGTGGTTATCTTCAAGCACTTATTACCGTCTTCTTCCACTACGGTAGGTTCTGCACGGTTCCAGAATCCACCATCACTTCCTACTTCTTTGTCTTCGCCATCCCACAGCACGGTCTGAGCGTTACACACTGTTGCGGCAAACATCGTTGCCAGTAAAAATAATTTTTTCATTGTTGTTATATTATTATAATTATATGTTTATTGCTGGCTGACTTTCAAGTCGCTCACAGTGATGGAACCGCCGTAGTTATTAATACTCCAGCAGTTCTTCTGGATGCCATAGATACGCTGAGTATAGGCACAGACATCGTTGATGTACATCACCAAAACGGAGTTATCAGTATAGATATCGATGTTGTAGGTATTGTCGGCAGGACGTTCGAACCAGTAGCCATCAATGCCCTCGATGAACCCCTTACCTGCCGAGCCTTCCTGCTCAAAGTTAACCTTCCGGTGGTTATCATCCTCAGGATTGACGACAATCGTATAATACTTCTCCGAGTCTGTACCGCGAACAAACGATATACCAAACTTATCCCAGTTGTTCGAAGTCTTCACAGTGAACGAGATGTGGTTGCAAGTACCCAGACGACTGTAGAGCACATAGGCGTCATCACCACTCAGTGTACCACCATTATAATTGTTGCTGGCCTTTACACTTGCATCTGCAGTCTTTCCATACTTTGCAGCCATTGCAGGCACTGCACCGAGCGTCAGTGTACCATCGGCATGCTGGATAAGTTTGTGGCACACCAGCGCACCACTCCAGTTAGGTTCGTTACCATCACCAGCACCTACGTTGATATTTTTCTCATGGATGTCAGCACCTGAACGGAACGGACACCAGCCCCAGATATAACGATCGGTACCATTCGAGGCAGTCTTACCTGCGTAGAAAGCACGGCTGTCAAGCACGCCCTCATGGCCATCGGCAGGCCACTTTGGACCGTCGTTGAAGCAACTTTTCAGTTCCTCATAGGTCGAAGCCACCATATATTTCACTTTACGACTCCAACTTGTGCGGAAACTCTCACTATAGACCAGGTACCAGTAGTTGCCCATCTTGAAGATGTCTGGGCACTCTAGCATACGGTCCCAGATCATACGGATACGTCCCACGTGCTCCCAATTCTTCAGGTCGCTTGACTTGAACTCTGCGAATACAGGGTCACCACCACCATTGGGGTAGGTAGAGATGACCATGTGATACAGGTTATCATCGGCAACAAATATCTGTGGATCGCGGAAGTCATTGCCAGAGTAACCGAATTCAGGTCCGTTGAGAGTCCATAGTTCGTCCTTTGTCCAAGTTTTAAAGTCGGTTGATGTGGCACGCATCACTACCTCGCGGTTCTTGCAATGACCATTGTGACCAGTATAGTAAATATAGTATATACCATCTTTCTCGTAGGCACACCCCGTACCCAGGGCTGCATCTTGCTGATAGTCATTGCTTCCGAAGGGTATAATCTCACCCATAGACTCATAGTTGGCGCCGTCCTTGGTTGTTACTGCCCAGATAGGATGGAAGCGGAAAGTCATATTGTTTATGAATTCCTGAAGATAGAGCACCTTAAAATCACCAGATTTCTGATCATAGAAAGGCATTGGGTCGCCCACGCGTCCTACAGCAGGTGTATAGTAGGTCCCGAAGCCCTGATCATCGGTAGGAGTGAAGAATGTTGTTGTACCATTCCAGTCCTTGGCGGAATCACCGCTGAACTCATCGTCGCTGCACGCTGTCAGCGCAGAGGCTGACAGCATGAGTGCGAATACTGAATATATCATTGTCTTCATAATCTTTTCAATTTTCAATTATTCAATTCTTCAATTTTACTTCGTCAAGTAATCAAATGCATTGAGCATAATCTGTCCCATATTGTCGTGATAGTTCGATTCATATGGGGTAGGAGAGTTCCAGTCAAAGAGTCCAGAGCCAAAGCAGATGATACCACCTTTACCGAACTCACCATTTGCAGCCTTCAATTCCCACGATGATACGCTGTTGTCGCCACCAAGAGCACGACCACCAGTCTTGGTCTCAAAGGCATCCTTACCATCTTGATAGGTATCCCAGAAACCATATTGTGATGTGGTGTTACAGATTGTGTATCCATTATCCAAAGTATAGACAGCATTGTCGGCTGCACTAGGATAGGTCTTTAGGTTCTTCCACAGTGAATGTGTAATGTCATAGGCATAGAAATGCCAAGGATCTTCACCCATGAGGTCGGAGCCTTCACCGCCTCCGCCACCCCAAACATTGTTGGGATAAGCATCTTCAGGCATTGCTCCAAGTGCGATGGCATAGTTTACTGCCGAACGTCCCAGTACAAATCCCACGCCCTTCTGCCAGAGTTCCTTCATCTTTGGCAGAGCAGTCATGGCACCATTCTCGGCCTCTGCAAAGCCGTTGTAATTACCATATGACGAGCAATGACGGTGGAAGAAGACGAGTTTACACTTCTCTAAAGAGATGTTTCCGCTTGCTACGTCGCTCCATGAGGCATAGGCAGCACTCTCAATATTTCCTGTCAGCCACTTGGCAGCAGCCTTCTCCTCATCATTGAGTAACTCTATGTTCTCAGCCTCGCCCACGAATATTGCCACAGGATCGGCTATCAGTGTCACAAATACAGTATATACTGTTGTGGCTGTATTATCGTTCAGTGTTATCTGGAACGGCTCGGTAAAGTTTCCTTTAGTACCGCTGGCAGGACTGCAGGTAGCGTCCTCGCTACACTCTACTTCGAAAGTGGCATTGCTCAGGTCGATACCGCTGTTGGCCATCACACTCACGGTGATAGTCTTGTCCTGCTGGTTAATGGCACCTTTCACGCCTTCCAGAATGAAGAGCGACATCAGAGCCTCGTCGTTACGAACACTTATCTGATAATCCATTACCAGATCGCCGTTCTGGATATGCAGTGTCCTGTCGCCATCGAAATTGATGCGGTCGCCCACCTTCATATTTGTCTGGGCTCCAGAAGAAACAGTCAGACTGGTTATTTCCATTGAATTCTTTTGGTCAAAGTCAACAGGTACTTTCACCTTCACCAATCTTTTCTCTGTGTTGATAATGCCTTCGTATTGCCCGTTTAGCACGAACTTCTCAACTAGGCATGAACCTTTCACGTCGATGCTGCCCGTATGATCGTCGCTACAGGCACTAAACCCGCACATTACGCAGATTGCGCAGATGATGCTATATATCGTTTTCATAACTCTAAATTCTTAATTCTACAATCTTAATTCCAAATTACCACTGTCCGCAGTTCTGTGTGTAGTGTCCGTTCGATGCGGCCATCTGCTCCCAAGGAACAGGCAGGTATTCGTTTTTGTTTGCCGTAAACTGTGATCCACTCAGGAAATTCATCTTCTCGCTCTCGCTGGTATAATACTTGTTCAGTACAGTAGCAGCGTCGCCCCAGCGTACAAGATCGAAGAACCGCTCACTCTCCATAGCCAGTTCCAAACGGCGCTCCATTTTGATTATTTTCATGGCTTCGTCTTTTGAGTACGAACCGTTGTACTTGCCAACTGCATAGTGTACGCCATATTTATTAGGATAGTTTGAAACGATACTGTTGGTTGCCATACCGGCTGCACGATCGCGCACCTGATTGACAAGTGAAATAGCCTCTGAAGTCTGTCCTAATTGAGCCAGAGCCTCAGCACGCATCAACAACACGTCTGCATAACGGAACACGATACGGTTCATAGAACTTGCCCACTGTGAGTCGCACAAATAAAGGTAACTATCGGTCAAAGCAGGGTCTACATTCTGCTTCAGAGATACGAAATATCCGAAGGTACCGCCTGAACGGCTCCAGGCGTTGCTCTCGCTAATCATAAAACTTGTGTTGAACATATAAGGAGTACCGGGCACGCCTACGGTTACGAACAGACGTGGATCAACGGTCTGATTGCTACCAACGGTATAGTCAACATCAGCAAAATTGTCAAGTATTGGAAGACCGTCACTGTTGGTACGGTAGGCATCAACCAGGTTGTGAGACGGCTTATAGAAATCACAACCAGAGTCGTGTACCTTTGGAATACATGGCACAATCAGTCGGTTCGAGAAATTCAGATTACCATATACTGTACCGTCGTTTCTTGAATACTGGATGGCCCACAAACTCTCTTTACCGTTCTCGTACTGTTCCTCAGGACGGAAGTTATTGTGGAGGTCACTTTCAAGACCATAGCCATTATATATAGAAGCATTTGTGTATTCCACAACTTTCTGCAGGTCAGCCTCGTTGATTCCTGTCACCTGATTACTATTGGCATCATCCTGCCTATATGCCTTGTAGAGATATGCTTTTGCCAAGAATGCTGCACAGGCAGCCTTTGTAGGACGTCCTTTATCTGTCTGAGTCACAGGAAGAACAGCATAGGCATCCTCCAGATCGTTGATAATCTGCTGCCAGCCTTCATCGTTAGAATACTCTGTGTTGGAGAGAGTATTGTAGTCTGATTCTTCCATATTAGGCTTGTTCACGAAAGGAATTTTCTTAAACAGACGCTTCAACTGGAAGTGTCCGTAGGCACGCAAGAATTTCATCTCTGCAGTACGCTGCTGTATGATGGCGTTCTCTTGGTCGGCACTTGCCAGAATATCCAGAGACAGACTAACACGTGAAAGATAGTTGTAAAATCTGTTCCAGATTGAACTGAAAGGCCAATCAGTGGTCATCACACCAGAACTCTTTTCCAAACGGTGGAAAGGTTCTCCATCCGAAAAGTCAGAACCACCGACATATGCGTCATCCGAGCGAGTATCGTAGTTCCAAAGCGAGAACGAAGCGTTCATGTCCTCAATCGAAACCAGTCCAGCATATGCAGAAACCAGCACGTTGTCGATATACTCAGGATTCTTTACCTCGTCCTGAGTCAGTGTAGCCTGTGGCACCTGTTCCTCAAGGAAGTCAGAGCAGGACATCAAACCACAGATAGCGCAGATTGCATAGATTGATCTATATATTGTTTTCATAATCGTTGCTAAATTTTAGAATGAAACATTGAGTCCGAATGTAAGATTGAGAGGAATAGGATAGTTGAATCCTGGGTTCTCAGGATCGGCACCAGTAAACTTACCACTCTTGATAGTAAGCAGGTTCTGAGCCGAAGCGTAAAGACGGATGCGGTCTAAGTGCAACTTGTCGGTAAGACTCTTAGGCATATTGTAGCCTAACTGTATTGTGCGCAACTTAGCATACGAACCATTTTCGATATAATAAGAAGACACGCGGCCTTCGTTGTTGGTATCAGAAGTAGTGAGCGCGGGGATGTCGCTACCTGGATTGGCGGGACTCCAAGCATCAAGGGCACGTCTGCCCTTATTCAGATAAGGAACGTTGATGGCGGAGTTAGCCCAGAAGTCGGTCTGAGATTTATAGCCGCGACAATCCACGTCAACGCCCTGCACACCCTGCCAGAACATGGTCAAATCCCAGTTCTTATACTGCAGATAAATGTTCAGACCCCATGTAAAGTCAGGTGTGGGATCATAAATCCAGTCCTGATCTTCCTCAGTGATACTTCCGTCACCATTCAGGTCCCTATAGCGAATGCGGCCTAGTCCAGCACCTTCCTGTATAGCATGGTTGTCTATTTCCTCCTGACTCTTAAAGATGCCATCATAAATATAGCCCACCTGTGAGAACATCGGATGACCGACAACACTCTTCACGCCATTGCCGCCATATTTACCGTTGGCGGCCACAGTTTCAGGCAACTTGGTAATCTCATTCACATATTTACTAATGTTTCCGCTGATGTCCCATGAGAAATCATTAGGCAGACGATGACGATAGCCAACTGTTAGTTCCCAACCATTGTTCTTCACCTCACCGGCATTGATCCACTGACCAGAGCCTTCACCCATAGCAGCAATACCTTCCATGAACAGTAGAATGTCGGTGGTCTTTTTATTGAACCAGTCAAAACTACCGTAAATTTCATTTCTCAAGAGGGCAAAGTCAACACCGATGTTATGTTGTGTGGTGGTCTCCCACTTGATGTCATCATTACCACGCTGATTACGCACGTAACCATTGTCGAGGTCGTATCCACCGTTCTTACCAGCGATATCGTAAGATGATCCTGCCTGACCACTGCCCCACAGACCTGTCGAAACAACCGACTTATATAAGGTGTAGCGTGCTGTGTTCGAGATTTCCTGGTTACCAGTCTGACCCCACGAATAGCGTAGTTTCAGGTTATCAAGCCAACCTTTGGTGCTCTCCATGAATTTTTCTTCGCTGATGCGCCAACCTGCACTGACAGACGGGAATGTACCATACTGGTTGTTTGTACCGAATCGGCTTGAACCGTCATGACGAATCGTGAAGGATGCCAGATATCTATCATCGTAGGTATAGTTTACTTTACTAAAGAATGATACGAGACTAAAGCCTTCGCCAAAGCCTTCGGCCAACTGTCGGCCTGCACCTGCAGACGGCCACATATAGTCAGTATTCAGAATGGCCAGTTCATAACGCTTGGCACTATTCATCTTATAATCCTGACGGTTAACCTCAGTACCTATCATAGCATCACCGCGGTGTTTGCCAATCTCCAGATTATAGGTGGCAATGGCGTTCCACATCCATCGCATCCAGTGCTCCTGTTTACCTTCAACGGCACTATCGGTACGCATCACCTTACCATTGGCAATAGGATAGGTGAAGAAACGCTGTTCCTTCTGGGTATAGTCCATACCAAGGGTGGTGCGAATCATAAAGTTCTTGAACGGCGTGATGCTCAGATGTACGTCACCAAACATACGCCACTGAGTATATTCGTTGTCTTTCGCGTTGTCAATCATACTCAGCGGATTTTCACGCTCTGAATAAGCACCAAGCGCCTGAGCATACTTTCCGTTCTCTGCCCAGATGGGGAAGTTGGGGTTGAATTCAAGCGCATGTTCAAGCACCCCACCAGGAGCATCATTGCCTTTAGTGCGGTTGATGGTGAAGTTCTCACCAATAATAACCTTCTCGTCAAATAACTTGTAGTCGGCATTTGCACGAGCCGACAAACGATTGAAATTACTCTTTTTAATAGTACCCTGGTTGTCGTAGTAGCCTAAGGAGAAGAACGAGTTGCCTTTCTCGGATCCGTTACTCACCGAGAGATTGTACTGTTGTACCACACCTGTACGTGTGATTTCCTTAAACCAGTCGGTATCTCCTGCACGTACTGAGGCATTCTCATCAAGGTACATGTTCATGGTCATCTTATTCAATACAGGATTACCATGAGCATCATAGCCCCAGTCGTAGTTGTAGCCTAAGTTGTTGTTGTTTGGATTCACACCGTCGTTCACAGATGCCTGCCAATAGGCTCGTCCCCACTCGCTTGCATTCATAGTCTCTATCTTGTTCGTATAGAAAGATGTGGCTATGCTACCATCGAAGTTTACTTTCACTTTACCATCTTTACCCTTCTTGGTGGTGATGATAATCACACCATTAGCAGCACGTGAACCGTAGATAGAGGCTGATGCAGCATCCTTCAGTACCTGAATGCTCTCGATATCATTGCCGTTCAACTCGTGCATACCCGCTTTCGTTGGCACACCGTCAATGATGTAAAGAGGATCGTTATCATTCAAGGTTCCGACACCACGGATACGTACAGTTGCAGCACCAGAAGGATTACCATCGGCTTGGATATTCATGCCTGGCACACGACCTTGCAAGGCCTTCATCGGGTTGTTCTCGTTTTGTTTGGCCATCTCATCAACGCTTACAGTCGAGATAGCACCCGTAAGGTCGGCCTTACGCTGAGTGGTGTAACCTGTTACCACCACTTCCTGCAGCATTCCAGTGTCATCATTCAGTGTCACCTTCATGCCATTCTGGGCAGGAAGTTCAACCGTCTTAAATCCGATATAAGAGAATACGAGCGTTGTGCCCTCATTCACCTTAATCGTGAAGTTTCCATCGAAATCGGTAATTGTGCCGTTCGAGGTACCCTTCTCCATCACAGTGGCTCCAATGACTGTTTCACCAGTGGCATCAATCACGGTGCCACTGATCTCCGCCTGCGCGTACATTATAGTACTTGTCAGGAGAGCCAACAAACATAGAAAAAGTTTCTTTAGTTGTTCCATTGTTGAACTTTTAAATTGATTAGTACTTTTGTGAATTAAATCTGTTGCAAAAGTACTATTATTATGATGCAGGGG
>JAFXNA010000038.1 GCA_017529865.1 Bacteroidaceae bacterium | reverse complement strand
CAGGAAAGGGCATAACGGAACAAGGGGGTATGTCCTCCGTGAGAAGTCCCAGATGGATATTGAGAGGATGCATGCAACGACCTTGAATGCTGACATTGCTGACATGCTGACATCAAATTCACAAACTATATAATAAAAAACGAAAGAAAGAAATGAATACCATATAAAAAAAACAAATTATAAAGTTTATAAAAAACATGTCAGCAATGTCAGCAATGTCAGCAACCTGCACTCCCATCGTATTCAGCGTAAATACGACCCGGATTCAGCGTGCAAACGACCCGTATTCAGGCTTAAAACCCAACGTAATTAGTATACATGATGAAAGCAATGTATAAATCCGAGTTGGCAGAACTGGCCGGCGTTTCTACCCGTACCTTCCAGCGTTATCTCGCCACCCGTCGAGGGATTCTCGATGCGATGGGTGTCAGTCCCCGAACCCGCAAGCTGCCTCCCAAGGCAGTTCGTTACATCTGCGAGGACTACTGTATCGATATTTGATGTTGGAAAAGTAAGGCAAAAATTGCAAAATGCAGACAAAAGGAAACAAAAATAATAAAAACGGGTACAAAAAGATGTGTCCGATTTTGCCAAACACAAAATGTTTTGTACTTTTGCACAGCGAATGTGAAAAAATCAATTAACATTGACAATAAAACGAGTCTTGTAAGCATGGGTACAATACAAGTAAATGGGAATTCTGTGAATGCAGAGCTGTCTGTGTATTTATATAAGGATGAAAGCTATCCAAATGGCGATATGTATATTGCATATTGTCCAGAGCTTGACCTGACGGGATATGATGTTACTAAGGCCGGTGCGAAAAATTCTTTTGAGGTTGTGTTGAAAGATTATTTGGAAGACACAATTAAAAATAATACGCTTGAAGAGGACTTGCTTGCACATGGATGGACGAAGAAGAAGGGGTGCATATCAGGACCTACTTACCCATCTATGCTGAAAAAGTCTCAGTTAGTAAACGTTCTTAGACAAAAGAAATTTAGCAAGTATTCAAAGCCTCTTTGTGTATGAATACGATAAGAACTTCAAACATTCCACTTCGAACATTCAGGGATTTCCTGATATCCATGGGATGTAAGAAAGTGAATAATGGTACAAAAGGACGCGGAGGTCATGAGAAATGGGTGAAGGAAGGTGCTTTACGTCCAATAACACTACAAACGCACATTGATCCTGTTCCTCTGCAAGTCGTAAAAAGTAACCTAAACACTCTTGGATTAACAAAGAAGGATTTGGAACAATGGTTGTTAAATCATAAGTGACAGAAACAGTTAAGCGGTGATTCCGGTTGGAGTCACCGTTTTTTGTTTTTTTTCTGTTTCTCTGAGCAAGACGGACAGAGACGGCCAACGCCCTTTCAAAATGTCGTAACTTTGCACTCGGAAAGGGATAATCCCTTCTGAGTGACAAGAAGGCCAGCGCGCAGCCAACTCTCAATTCTCAATTATCAATTCTCAATTGTCAATTTCGAATCATGCCTGTAATCGTAAAAGTATCTCAGAACAAGAACGACAAGACCACAGCCTTCGGCAAGTGGTACGGTCGCGTGGTCAGCACCAAGACCATGAGCTATCAGGAGCTTTGCAAGCACATGAGTGAGCACAACTCGGTGTATGGCGAGGATGTCTGCCTGGGTGTCGCCAACAAACTGCAGTACTGTATCCTTGAGCAGCTGCTCGAAGGCAAGAAAGTGCAGTTCGGTGAACTCGGTACCTTCTACCTCTCGGTCAAGAGCACAGGTGCCAACAAGGAGGAGGACTTCAACCTCGGTGTGAACATCAACGGTCTGTTCCTCTGCTTCGCTCCCAGTCGCACCGATGTGAACAACCTTTCATCGAAGATGCTCAAAAAGAAAGCGGCGTTCATCAATGCCAAGGATCTCGTGGAAAGCAAAGGCAAAACGTCATCTAACCCCTCACAGGGAGAAACCTCCCCTAACCCCTCCCAAGGAGGGGAATCAGGAACGACCTCGGGAGGTAACAACAGTACCAGTAGCACTCCAAAACTGACCATCAGCCGCTCGGGTAGTGGAACCTCCAGTGTCACCATAGGAGGTAATGCCGTCAGCAGCGGAGCTGAAATCGCACAGGGTACCGAGGTAGCCATCAGCGTCACTCCAGCCGAGGGTCAGACCCCGACCGCAATGCTCAACGGTAGCAGCATCACCCTGACTGAAAGTGAGGGCACCTACACCGGTTCATTCCAGATGCCGGACGGCAATGCAACCCTCGTCATCAACAGCGGTGGTAACAGTGGTGGAGGGGTAGATCAGAATTAGAAGGGCAGCCCCCCTCTAACTCCCCCCTCAAGGGGGAGGACTAGAAAGGAAGAAGAAGAGGTGGAATGTGAGATGTGTCCGGGGTGATGCGATGCCATCCCAGTGAGAGCTCTTAAAAAACCAATTCCCCTCCTTTGTGGGTTTCTGTCCCCCGAAAACGGGGGAACCGAAGGGGGTGTAAAGACCATTGAAGGTTAGGGGTAGGCTCTAAACTCTCAACGCAAAACGATAACTTGGTATGAACGCAGCCTGCTCCCTCACTCCCGCCTCTTTAACTTCCGCTTTAACTCCAACGAGCTTTGCTCGTTAACTTCTAATTTAACTCCCTTTTTAACTCCCAATTAAACAAATATGAAAATCAATCCCTCTACTTGGAAGAAGATCATCCAGTTCATCATCACCATCCTCACCACAATCGCTGGAACCCTCTGCGTACAGAGTTGTATGGTTGGATAATTGGCTCAAAAATGCGTTTAAGCTGAATATAACGCCAAGCTCGCTTGAGCATTATTGAAGCGTAGCATTTTGCGCGAAGCGAATGGCCAATTATCAAGTTTATAGTTTAATGTTTATAGTTTAAAGTCAGTTTATTGAGTTTAAAGTTTAGCAAGTATATTTACCCTCTACTATGAACTTTTCAACTGACTATCAACTTTACACTATCAACTTTCAACTTTAATAAGATGAACAGAATGCAGGATGTTCAGTGGATTGTAGTCCATTGCACCAGTACCAAGGTCAGTCGGAAGGTGACGGTCAAGGATATCGACCGATGGCACCGAGCCAAAGGATGGGCACAGTGCGGTTATCACTGGGTCATCTATCAGGACGGTTCCATCCACCCTGGACGACCTGAGCAGTATGCAGGTGCACATGTAGCCAACTACAACCGACATGCCATCGGTGTATGCTATGTAGGAGGAGTGGATGAGAACGGCCGGTATGCCGACACCCGCACTCCCGAGCAGAAAGCCTCCCTCTGGTACCTCCTCAAGGAACTGAAGCAGACCTATCCAAAGGCCAGGATCATGGGGCACCGCGACTTTCCCAAGGTCGCCAAAGAGTGTCCCTGCTTCGATGCTCAGACCGAATATGCCGATCTGAACAAATGACCACCCTCTTGAGGTACTTCGCGCTGATTAGACAAACCTAATCAGCGTTTTTTATGCTTCTAATGTGGTGAATCGAAAGAGTTCCGCAGGATGTAAATGGTGACGGCATCGTCGACACACAAGATGTACTGGAGATTTGGCTGATTCAAATAATTGCCGTATTATTACACTACTTATCTATAAGTTGATGGCGCCTTCGAACACAAAGGCTGCTGGGCCAGTCTTCATCACATGATTGGTCGCTTCATCCCATTCGATTTGCAGCACTCCTCCATCCATTTCGATGGTACACTGGCGGCCTGTACGGCCTGTGAGTACGGCTGCTACGGCTGTTGCACAGGCTCCCGTGCCACAGGCAAGGGTGATGCCTGAACCGCGTTCCCATACTCGCATACGGATAGTGCCATCGGCTCGTAATTGTGCGAACTCTATGTTGCATCGCTGTGGGAATGCTGGATGCTGCTCGAGTTGCGGGCCGTATTCCTCGATGGGCAGTTTCTCTACATCTTCATCGGTGAAGATAACGTAATGAGGATTGCCCATGGAGACGAAGAGAGAAGACCCACCCCCTTGCCCCTCGGCCTCACCCCTAACCCCTCTCCAAAGGGCGAGGGGAACATTAAGGGGGAGGGGAGTAGATAGATTCTTTCCCAAGACTGGGTCGAACTGGGTTTCGTCTTCGAGGATGGGAGCACCCATGTCGACGGTTACGGTCTCTACCCTACCCTCCTTGTCGAGATGGAGGGTGAGTATCTTGATACCGGAAAGGGTCTCAAGGCGGATGGGATTCTTATCGGTGAGTCCCTTGTCGTGCAGGTACTTGGCGACACAGCGGGTTCCGTTGCCACACATCATGGCTTCTGAGCCGTCGTTGTTGAAAATACGCATCGAGAAGTCGGCATCAGGTGTAGAGGCTTTGCCTATCAAAATCAGTCCGTCGCTACCGATACCGAAATGTGGACGGCTCCATGCTATCGATGTGGCCGATGGGTCGGGAATATCGTATTTCATGGTGTTGACATAGATATAGTCATTGCCTGCACCGTGCATCTTGGTGAATTCTATCATCTCATTTACCATTTGACCATTTACTATTTACCATTTAACCATTTACTATTTACCATTTGACCATTTTATTCTCCCCATATAGGGGGAGTTAGAGGGGGTCTATTAACTATTATTATAAGTACGTTACATAGAGGTAGTTGGTTTGGGCTGGATATTCAGCTGCCAAGGTATCAATCTGATTGACCTTGGGTTGGATGCCCAGTTCCTTACGCCATTTGCGGATGGTGAGACTTGCCTTTTCCATGTTATGATCGACCTCACCCAGTCCGATGGCGCGTGCTATCTGGAAGTCGGAGAAGCCATATATCTTTGCCTCGCATAGCAGGTTGAAGAACTCAGGAGCTTCGAGGAACTCCAAGAGTTCGGAGTAATCGGAGTATTCCGAGTACTCGGCCAAACAAGCGTATTCCTTCAATCGGTCGTTGATCATGATGATATGCTGAAGCTTCTGCAGGAACCAGCGGTCGATCTTCGTTAACTGATGTATCTGCTCCACCGAATAGCCCATCAGCATGGCTTTGGCGATAACGAAGATGCGGGTGTCGGTAGCATGCTGAAGAGCACCGGGAATGTCTGTCACATGCTGCGCCTTGTTGTCCACAAACCCGTGCATGCCCTGACCAATCATTCGCAGGCCCTTCTGGATAGCTTCCTCGAAGGTACGCCCAACGGCCATCACCTCGCCTACACTCTTCATCGAGGACCCTAACTCGTGGTTCACTCCGTGGAATTTCGAGAGGTCCCAACGCGGAATCTTGCATACCACATAGTCAAGGGCTGGCTCGAAGAAAGCACTCGTGGTTTTCGTCACAGAGTTCTTCAGTTCGAAGAGACCATAACCCAAACCGAGTTTGGCTGCCACAAAAGCCAAAGGATAACCAGTCGCCTTTGATGCCAAAGCTGAAGAGCGAGAGAGACGGGCATTGACCTCGATGACTCGATAGTCTTCTGAATTGGGATCGAGGGCGTACTGAACGTTGCACTCACCCACGATACCGATATGGCGGATAATCTTGATGGCCAGTGCACGCAACTTATGATATTCGCTGTTGCTGAGCGTTTGAGAAGGAGCTACCACGATGCTCTCACCAGTATGGATGCCAAGCGGGTCGAAGTTCTCCATGTTGCAGACGGTGATGCAGTTGTCGTAACGGTCGCGCACCACCTCGTATTCTATCTCCTTCCAGCCTTTGAGACTCTTCTCTACCAATACCTGCGGTGAGAAGGAGAAAGCTTCTTCGGCCTGTGCCTCCAGTTCGGCATCGTTCTCGCAGAAGCCAGAACCTAAGCCACCAAGTGCATAAGCAGCACGCAGAATCACAGGATAGCCCAGTTCGGCTGCCGCCGTTCGAACCTCCTCTTTGTTGCTACAAGCCTGACTCTTGATGGTCTTCACGCCAATCTCATCGAGGCGTTTGACAAAGAGATCACGGTCTTCCGTATCGATAATGGCCTGCACAGGAGTACCTAAGACTTTCACACCATATTTTTCTAAAACACCACGCTGGTATAGTTCCACACCGCAGTTCAAGGCGGTCTGTCCGCCGAAGCTCAAGAGAATGCCATCAGGACGTTCCTTCTCGATGACTCGCTCCACAAACTCGGGTGTCACTGGCTGGAAATAAACCACATCAGCTACATCCTTAGAGGTCTGAACGGTCGCGATATTCGGGTTGATAAGGATGGACTTCACACCCTCTTCCTTCAATGCCTTCAGGGCCTGAGCACCGCTGTAGTCGAACTCACCTGCCTGACCAATCTTCAGGGCACCGGAGCCAAGGAGGAGGACTTTCTTTGGGTTATGAGGTTTTAAGGTCATAAGGTCATAAGGTAGTCTATCCTCAAAACCTAAGAGCGAAGCGACCTTATTACCTTTAACCACAGAGACAAACTCATCAAACATCCACTCCGTATCGGTCGGACCAGAACAGGCTTCGGGATGGAACTGAGCCGAGAACCAAGGATTGGTCTTGTGGCGAATACCCTCGTTCGAACCATCGTTCATATTGACGAAGAGCGGTTCCCAATCAGCGGGAAGGGTGCTGGCATCGACCGCATAGCCGTGATTCTGAGAGGTGATGAAGCACTGAGTGCTGCCCACACGCTGCACAGGTTGGTTATGCGAACGATGACCGTATTTCAGTTTGTAGGTCTTGGCACCTGCGGCACGAGCTAAGAGTTGGTTACCTAAGCAGATACCCATCAGGGGACGGACCTCTTTGTTGTTCAAGAAGGTGCGGATATGTTCTACCGTCTTGGTACATTGCTCGGGGTCACCAGGACCATTCGCGAGGAAAAGGCCGTCAAAGTCGAGTTGGTTGAAGTCGTAGTCCCAAGGAACACGAATGACCTCCACACCGCGTTTGATAAGGCAACGAATGATGTTGGCCTTCACGCCACAATCCACCAGCACGACGCGTTTTAATTGACAATTGACAATTGATAATTGACAATTATTGGCTGCGCTTTCTGGGCGGTAAGTAATGATGTCCTTGCAGCTGACCTTCTCTACCCAGTTGATGGAACCGTAGTCGGAGTTTTCGGAGTAATCAGAATAATCGGAATAATCAGAATAATCAGAAATAATAATTCGGCCCCTCATCACACCATGCTCGCGCAACAATTTGGTAAGGCGGCGGGTGTCAATGCCTGAAATGGCAGGGATGCCTTCGCGCTTCAGCCAACTGCTAAGCGATTCCTTCGCATTCCAATGGCAATATTGTTCGCTGTAGTCGGCTACAACGAGACCCTTCACGTGTATCTTATCGCTCTCCATGAATGTGGGCAATGGTTCTCCATCCGTCTCAGGCACACCATAGTTGCCAATCAACGGAAAGGTTGTTACCAGAATCTGTCCTGCATAGCTGGGGTCGGTAAGGCTTTCGGGATAGCCCATCATAGCTGTATTGAAAACCACCTCGCCTACCGTGTTCGTTTCGGCACCGAATGACCAGCCACAGAACACCGAACCATCATCCAATATCAGTTTTGCTTCTCTCTTCATCATCTCATTTACCATTTAATCATTTACTATTATCTATACATGCACGGACGAAACTCATAAACAGGGGATGCGGATGCAACACCGTCGACGAGTATTCGGGATGGAACTGGGTACCGATATACCACTTCTTTTCAGGTATCTCGACAATCTCCACCAAATCGGCAGCGGGGTTGATACCCACACACTTCATACCAGCAGCCTCGTACTCCTCCCTATATTTATTATTGAACTCGTAGCGGTGGCGATGGCGCTCCTTAATCACAGACCCACCCCCTTGCCCCTCTCCTATAGGGAGGGGAGTAGAAACAGTTGGCTGCATATAAGCCTCATACACTTTGCTACCTTCTACCAACTGGCAGTCGTAGGCTCCGAGCCTCATCGTCCCACCCATTTGCGTTATCGACTTCTGCTCCTCCATGAGGTCAATCACGTTTACCCAGTGATTACTCCCCTCCTTTTCAGGGAGGGGCTGGGGGGTGGGTCTCATTTCTGCACTATTCGCATCTTTGTAGCCGAGGACGTTACGGGCAAACTCGATGACCATCATCTGCATACCCAGACAAATGCCAAAGGTGGGGATGTCGTGAGTGCGTCCGTATTCGACTGCGATAATCTTACCCTCGATGCCACGCTGTCCGAAGCCCGGACAGATAACGATACCAGCCATCTTGTCGAGTTTCTCCGCGACGTTCTGAGCAGTAATCTCTTCGCTATTGATGAAATGAATCTTTGCCTTTCGTCCACAGTAGATGGCAGCGAGGCTGAGACTCTCGCGGATACTCTTGTAGGCATCCTGTAGGTCGTACTTGCCAACCAAACCTATATGCACTTCCTCCTTGGCCTCCTGTTGAAGATGCAGGAAATGATACCACGACACAAGTCCACCTGATTCCAACTGCAAAGGTGCACCGAGCTTTCGCAGGATGGCTATATCGAGACCTTGATGCTGCATGTTGACCGGCACCTCGTAAATGCTTGCCATATCCTCGCTCTGCACCACGCACTCTGGTTCGACGTTGCAGAACGAAGCAACCTTGTGGAGGATGGCATCCTCGAGGTGGTGCTCAGTACGGAGGATAAGGATGTCGGGTTGGATTCCCATACTTTGAAGTTCCTTCACGGAATGCTGCGTGGGCTTGGTCTTGAACTCTCCAGCTGCACGAAGGTAAGGGACATAGGTGAGGTGGATATTTACGGCATTGCGACCCATCTCCCAACGAAGCTGACGGATGGCTTCCATGAATGGTGCACTCTCGATGTCGCCAATAGTGCCACCTATCTCCGAGATGACGAAGTCGAAGTGGTCGTGGGAGGCGTTCTCCTTGATGCATCGCTTGATTTCGTCGGTGATATGTGGTACTACCTGAATGGTTTTCCCAAGATAATCTCCGCGACGCTCTTTCTCTATCACAGCTTGGTAGATACGTCCCGTCGTGACGGAATTATTACGCGTGGTCTTGATGTCAGTAAACCGCTCATAATGTCCCAGGTCGAGGTCGGTCTCCATTCCGTCGACCGTCACGTAGCATTCGCCGTGCTCGTAGGGATTGAGCGTTCCGGGGTCGATGTTGATGTAGGGGTCGAACTTCTGGATGGTGACCTTGTAGCCACGAGCCTGCAACAACTTGCCTATCGAGGCTGAGATGATGCCTTTGCCTAACGAAGAAACGACGCCGCCAGTGACGAAGATGTATTTTGTTTCCATAATCCTATTTACTATTGGACCATTGACTATTTTCTATTTATTTGATATTTGGCCATTTTCTATTTTTTCAAACCAATCGATATAAGCCTGATTGACCAGCCGCACACCACCGGGAGTGGGATAGTCACCACTGAAGTACCAATCGCCCGGGTGATGAGGACAAGCGCGATGGAGTCCTTCGAGCGATTGGAAGACAAGTTGGATAGGTGTGGTGACATCCTCGGGACGAAGGAGGTCGAGCATCTTGTCAGATATCTCATCCGTGGTGAAGCTATAGATTTCCTTCACATAGTTCTTCATCTGCTCGGCAGGTAGCGATTGCTGCTCTATACAACGGCGATAGATGTCGTGGAGGGTCTGCCAACTGCCTCGGTCGATATGAAGAGCGACGGCGGCACGGAAGGCGATGAATTCGTCGAGATGTGACATATCGATGCCGTAGTAGTCGGGGTATCGAACCTGCGGACAGGAACTGACGAGGACCATTTTCTTGGGATGAAGCCTGTCCAAAATGCGGATGATGCTCTCGCGGAGGGTTGTACCTCGTACGATGGAGTCGTCGATGATGACGAGGTTGTCGACCTGCGGCTCAAGAGAGCCGTAGGTAATGTCGTAGACGTGAGCAGCGAGGTCGTTACGCTGGTTGCCTTCGGTGATGAAGGTTCGGAGCTTGATATCCTTGATGGCGACCTTCTCGCTGCGGATGTAGTTGTGGAGGATGGCACGCAATTCCTCACGTGAGGGATTGTGTTGCTGCGTGAGACGGTAAAGTTGCTCCACCTTCTGCTCGTTCAACTGTTTCTTGAAACCGTCGAGCATTCCGTAGAAAGCTACTTCGGCTGTGTTGGGAACGTAGGAGAAGACGGTGTGCTCCAAATCCCCACCAATGGCTTTGTCGATCTGCGGCGTGAGCTGTTCACCCAGGGCCTTGCGTTCGCGGTAGATGTCGCGGTCGCTTCCCCGACTGAAATAGATGCGCTCGAAGGAACAGGCGTGGTTTCCTCTGGGCTGGAGAATTTGGGTGAGAGCCACGTTGCCGTTCTTGCGGACGGTGAGAGCCTGGCCGGGGAGGAGTTCGTGGATGCTGTCGGTGGGAAGGTCGAAGGTGGTTTGGATGACAGGACGTTCGCTGGCGACCACAAGCACCTCGTCGTCCCTGTACCAGAAGGCAGGACGGATGGCCCAAGGGTCGCGCATGGAGAACATCTCGCCACTGCCCGTAAAGCCGCAGAGCACGTATCCGCCATCGAACAGCGGCGTAGTTGTGCGGAGGATGTTAGTGATGTCGATGTTATCCTCGATGTAGGTAGTCAGGTCGGTGCCCTCGAGACCTTGTAGTTTGGCAATGTTGTAGATGCGTTCGCTCTCGCGGTCGAGCCGATGCCCCATCATTTCGAGCATGATGTAGGTGTCGTTATAGATACGAGGATGCTGACCCTTGGCGGTGATTTCGTCGAAGACTTCATCGACATTGGTGAGGTTGAAGTTGCCGCAGAGGCAAAGGTTCTTGGCTCGCCAATTGTTGCGCCGCATGAAAGGATGGACGTGTGCGAGACCGCTTTTGCCGGTGGTGGAGTAGCGGAGGTGTCCCATGAGAATGGAAGCCTCGCTCCACTGGTCAGCATCGATGTTGGCGAAGATTTCGGTAATGGCACCACTGCCGAGAGCACGCTCGCGAAACATGTATTCCTCGCCAGGGCGGGCATCAAGGTTGGTACAGGCAATGCCGGCGCCCTCCTGCCCACGGTTGTGCTGTTTCTCCATCAGCAGATAGAGTTTGTTGAGGGCGTAGGAGGCTGTGCCATACTTCTCTTTGTAGTAGCTGAGAGGTTTGAGCAGGCGAATCATCGCCACACCACATTCGTGCTTGAGAGGTTCCATGTCATTTACTATTTAACCATTTACCATTTAACCATTTACGATTGACATGTTCGTTAGAGTATCGCCTTGATGCGTCCCATAGCAGCGCGGCTGTCGTCGGCGGTTCCAAAGGCGGTGATGCGGACATAGCCTTCGCCGTGAGTTCCAAAGCCTTCGCCAGGGGTGACAACGACGTTGGCATCGGTGAGAAGGCGGTGGAAGAAGTGCCAGGAGTCCTCGCCATCAGGCGTAGAGACCCAAATGTAGGGGGAATGCTGACCGCCATAGACGGTAAGCCCCATGTCGGCGAGGCTGGTACGGATGAAAGCGGCGTTGGACATATAGTAGTCGATGGTGACACGGACTTGCTGTTGTCCTTCAGGGGTGTAGACAGCCTCGGCTCCACGTTGGGAGATGTAGCTGGCACCGTTGAACTTGCTGCACTGGCGGCGGTTCCAGAGGGCATTGACGCTCGTACCATCATCGGCCTTCAGTTCCTTGGGGATGACGGTGTAGCCGCAGCGGACGCCCGTGAAGCCAGCTGTCTTAGAGAAGCTGCGGAACTCGATGGCACATTGCTTGGCTCCCTCAATCTCGTAGATGGAATGCGGAAGGGCATCGTCCTGGATAAAGGCCTCATAGGCGGCATCGTAGAGGATGACAGCTCGCTCGCGGAGGGCATAGTCGACCCAGGCAGAGAGTTTCTCGCGGGTAATGACGGCCCCAGTGGGATTGTTGGGATAGCAAAGATAGATGATGTCGAGGTGCTCCGTGGGAATATCGCCCGTGAAGTCGTTGGCGGCATGGCAGGGGATGTAGCATAGCTTTCGTCCGGCCATGATGTTGGTGTCGACATAGACGGGATAGACGGGGTCGGTGATGCCTACGATGTTGTCAGGAGCGAGGATATCTCCGATGTTGCCGGTATCGCTCTTGGCACCGTCGCTGACGAAGACTTCGTCGCGGTCAAGACTGATGCCGCGTGGGGCGAAGTCGTGGGCGATGATGGCATCGATGAGGAAGTCGTAGCCTTGCTCTGGACCATAGCCGCGGAAGGTCTTAGTGTCGGCATATTCGTCGACAGCACGATGCATGGCACGGATGGCGGCATCGGGCAGCGGTCGGGTGACATCGCCGATGCCAAGACGGATGATGTCGGCCTCTGGATGCTCGCTCTTATAGGCGCTGACCTGTCGGGCTATCTCGGCAAAGAGGTAGCGACCGCCCAACTGGAGGTAGTTTGTATTGATTCGCATATAATGGTTTTTAACCCCTCTCTCATCTCCCCCAAGGGGAGAAGCCTTGACTCCCCTCCTTGGGAGGGGGCGGGGGAGGTTTCTACTTTATTATTTATTTTCCTTTAGGAACTTATCTACATCATCTGCCACTTGACGACCGCTTGCAATGGCACGGACGACAAGGCTGGCACCGCTCTTGGCGTCGCCGGCGATAAAGACATTGGCAGGATACTGGGGATGCTCGGGACGCAGGAAACCCATGGCGAGAAGCACAAGGTCGCAGTCGATGACCTCTTTCTTTCCCGTTGGACGCATCTGCGGACGGCCTCCGTCCTTGGCTGCAATCCATTCTACTTCCTCGACTTCGGCGCCCTTCACATGACCGTTGCCGTCGTCGATAAAGCGGTTGGTGGTGAGGCACCAGCGACGTTCGCAGCCTTCCTCATGGCTGGTCGTAGTCTTGAGAACAACGGGCCACCAAGGCCAAGGTGTGTCGGGGTTGTGGCCAACGGGTGGCTTGGGCATAATCTCAATCTGGGTGACGCTCGTGGCGCCCTGACGATGAGACGTACCGATGCAGTCGCTACCGGTGTCGCCGCCGCCGATGACGAGGACTTTCTTGCCCTCGGCGCTGATACGCTTTTCGCCAGAGATATCTTCACCGGTGAGCAGGCGGTTCTGCTGGCTGAGAATCTCGAGGGCGAAGTGAACGCCTTCCAAGTCACGACCGGGAACGTTGAGGTCGCGGGCGGTCGGGGTACCCGTAGCGATGACGATAGCATCGAAGTCGGAATAATCGGAGTAATCAGAAAACTCGGAATTGAACTCAAACTTCACGCCCTCGGCTTCCATCAACTGGGTGCGACGGCTGACGAGGTACTTGTTAAGTTTGAAGTTAGGGATGCCATAGCGGAGCAAGCCGCCGGCATTGGCATTTTTCTCGAATACGGTGACCTCGTAGCCAAGGCTGTTGAGTCGCTGGGCTGCGGAGAGTCCGGCAGGACCAGCGCCGATGACAGCCACACGATGACCATTACGCTCATAGGCAGCAGGCTTGATGTAACCTTCGCGGAAGGCAGCCTCGATGATGGCGCACTCGTCTTCGCGGTTGGTGGTAGGCTCGTCGTTGAAGTGGTTGAGGATGCAAGCCTTTTCGCAGAGTGCTGGACAGATGCGGCCGGTGAACTCAGGGAAAGGATTGGTGGCCGTCAAGAGGCGGTAAGCCAGTTCCCATTTGCCCTGATAAAGAGCGTCGTTCCATTCGGGAGCTTTATTGCCAAGCGGACAAGCCCAGTGGCAGAAGGGCACACCACAATCCATGCAACGACTGGCCTGGAGCTTGCGGTCGTGAGTGCTGAGCGTCTGTTCTACCTCAGCGAAGTCTTTGATTCTTTCGTAAACGGGTCTGTGACCTGCCTCCTGGCGGGGCACAGTTAGGAATGCTTTAGGATTTCCCATTGTCGTATTGTTTTTGTGTTTGTTGTCTTAATAATTTGTTCTATTTATTCGTTGAGCGTATAGCGTTGAGCGTGTAGCGCACTAACCGCTAACCCCTAACCGCTAACCCTTTATTTAACTCTCCGCTTAATAGTCGCGACTTACGGCAGCAATCTTTTCCTTCAGTCGAGCCATCTGCTCCTCGTGGAGGACATGCTTGTACTCGATCGGCATTACTTGGATGAATTCCTCGACGTAACGGCTCCAGTCGTCGAGCATCTGCTTGGCCAGTTCGGAACCGGTGCGGAGGTAGTGACGACGGATGAGGTCGTGCAACTCGTTGCGGGCTGCCTTGTCTTCCATGAGCGACAGTTCCACCATGTCCATGTTGCAGAAGTAGTCGAACGAATGGTCGGGGTCCCATACATAGGCTACACCTCCACTCATACCTGCGGCGAAGTTGCGGCCTGTCTTTCCGAGTACCACGACGCGACCACCGGTCATGTACTCGCAGCAATGGTCGCCAGCACCTTCGACGACGGCAATGGCACCGCTGTTGCGGACGGCAAAGCGCTCGCCTACCCTACCGCTGATGTAGACCTCACCGCTCGTGGCGCCATAAAGCAGCGTGTTGCCGGCGATGATGTTCTTCGCAGCGTCGAATTTCGAGTGGCGTGGTGGATAAAGGCTGATGCATCCGCCCGAGAGACCCTTGCCCATGTAGTCGTTGGTCTCACCTTCGAGCGAGAACGAGATGCCCTTCATGAGGAAGGCACCGAACGACTGACCGGCCGAGCCTTTGAAATGGACGTTGATGCTACCATCGGGCAGACCTTCGCCGCCATAACGACGGGCAATCTCACCTGAGAGCATGGCACCGACAGCACGGTGGGTATTGATGAGGTCGTAGCTCAAAGTCACGTTCTGACCTGCGGCAAGACCTTCGACAGCCGACTCAATCATGTCGCGGTCGAGGACATCGTAAATCTTATGGATAGGATGAGAAACTGCGTGGATGGGGTTGCCGTTGTCGATGAGTGCAAGCAAGCGAGAGAAGTCGAGCGTACGCGTCTTGTCGTTCATGCGGCTCTCGTCAATCTCAATCATGTCAGTACGGCCAATCATATCCTCGAACTTGCGGAAGCCCATCTCGGCCATATACTCACGAACCTCGCGGGCAAGGAAGGTATAATAATTAACAAGGTAATCGGCCTTGCCCATGAAGTGGGCACGGAGCTGAGGATCCTGAGTAGCCACGCCTACCGGACAGCTGTTCGTATGACATTTACGCATCAGCACACAGCCGAGAACGATGAGCTGGATGGTTCCGAAACCGAACTGTCCTGCACCCAGCAGGGCCATGCTCACGATGTCGCGACCAGTCTTCAGCTGACCGTCGGTCTGTATCTCAATCTTATCACGCAAGCCGTTAAGCACGAGGGTCTGCTGGGTCTCAGCCAAACCAATCTCGGGCGATATGCCGGCATAGCGAACGGAAGAGGCAGGACTGGCGCCTGTGCCGCCTTCAGCACCGCTGATGACCACGATGTCGGCCTTGGCTTTGGCAACACCGGCAGCGATGGTTCCTACCCCACTCTCGGCCACGAGCTTCACGCTAATCTGAGCAGAAGGGTTCACGTTCTTCAGGTCGAAAATCAACTGAGCGAGGTCCTCGATGCTGTAGATATCGTGATGAGGTGGAGGTGAAATGAGCGAGATGCCTGGAATGCTGTGACGGGTCTTCGCGATGATTTCGTTCACCTTGAAGCCCGGAAGCTGACCGCCTTCACCTGGCTTAGCACCCTGGGCCACCTTGATTTGTATCTCTTGTGCATTGACCAGGTATTCGGTCGTGACGCCGAAACGGCCGGAAGCTACTTGCTTCACCGCGCTCGACAGCGAAACGCCGTCAACTTCTGCCTTGAAGCGCTCAGCGTCCTCACCACCCTCACCGGTGTTGCTACGGCTGCCGATGCGGTTCAGGGCAAGGGCTATCGCCTCGTGAGCTTCCTTGCTGATGGCACCGAACGACATGGCGGCACCAATGAAACGATGCATAATCTGCTCCTCGGATTCCACTTCGTCAATCGGAATAGGGTTCGACTTGAATTTGAAGTACTGACGCAGGAAGAGAGGCTCGTCAACGCTATCAATAAGGTTGGTAAACTCTTTGAACTTCTTGTAGCTACCCAGACGCGTAGCCAACTGCAACGTAGCAATCGCATCGGGTGTCCAGGCATGACGGATACCATCTTTGCGGAAGGCATACTGACCGACGAACGGCAGGATGTCGTCGGGTTCTGCCCCCTCGAAACCCTGAGCATGACGGCGAACGGCATCGGCAGCCATCTCCTTTAGGCCGATACCTCCAATGGTCGATGTAGGTGTTCCGAAGTACTTGCTGAGCACCTCTTCGCCCAGACCGATACTCTCAAAGATTTTCGCGCCACGGTAGCTACGGATGGTCGAGATACCCATCTTCGACATAATCTTCAGCAAGCCCTTATCTACGGCCTTGATGTAGTTCTTCTCAGCTGTTGCGTAGTCGAGTTGAATATCCCCATGCTTCACGAGATCGTCAATCACGGCAAAGGCCATATAAGGACAGATGGCGCTAGCACCGTAACCCAACAACAGGGCAGCGTGCATCACCTCGCGGATTTCTCCACTCTCGACGATAAGCGCCGTCTGAACGCGTTTCTGTACAGATATCAGATAATGATGAATGGCACTTACGGCGATGAGCGACGGGATGGCAGCATGACGGTCGTCGATATCGCGGTCGGTCAGGATGATATAGTTGATGCCACGATCCACACTCGCCTCTGCTTCCTTGCACAGTTCGTCAATCCGCGCAGCCATTCCGGCTTCGCCTTTTTTCTTATCAAAGAGGATGGAAAGTTTCTCAGTGTTGAATCCTTTATAACGAATGTTGCAAAGGATGTCGAGTTCGGTGTTTGTCAATACTGGTTGCGGCAAGCGCACCATCTTACAATGTGATTCGTTAGGTGTAAGGATGTTCATACCCACAGCTCCGATATATTCGGTAAGCGACATCACGAGTTCCTCGCGAATCGGGTCGATTGGTGGGTTCGTTACCTGTGCAAACTGCTGTCGGAAGTAGTTGAACAACAACTGCGGACGGTCGGACAGAACAGCCAGCTGAGTGTCGTTACCCATTGAGGTGAGTGGCTCCTGACCGTTCACACACATCGGAACGATGACTTTGTCCACATCCTCACGCGTATAATCGAATCCACGGAGTTTGCGCTGGAAATCCTGAACACTGTTCTCTACCTTACGTCCGCTATGCAGCTTACCCAACTCAATGCGGTTCGTGTGCAACCAACGGCCATACTCACACTGCTGAGTCAGCTGCAGCTTGATTTCGTCGTTTGTATAGATGGTTCCGTCGTCCGTATCGACCATCAGTATCTTACCTGGCTGCAACTTACCCTTCTCCTTCACCAGCTGAGGATCAATCTTCAGACAGCCAGCCTCCGATGCCACCATCAGCGTACCGTCCTCAGTGACAACATAGCGGCAAGGACGCAGACCGTTACGATCCAACATACCACCCGCATAACGTCCGTCGCTGAACAGCAAGGCTGCTGGTCCATCCCACGGTTCCATCAAGATGGAATGATATTCGTAGTACGCCTTCAGCTCTTCGCTGATGGGGTTGCGGTCGTTGAACGACTCAGGTACCATCATCGAGATGGCATGAGGAAGACTCATGCCCGAGCGGACGAAGAACTCCAGAGCATTGTCGAACGAAGCACTGTCGCTCATGTCGGGCTGGATAATCGGATGAATACCCTTCACGTCACCCAATGCAGGTGAAGACAACACACTCTCACGTGCCGCCATCCAGTTGCGGTTGCCTCGGATGGTATTGATTTCGCCATTGTGCGCCAGCATACGGAAAGGCTGGGCCAGCGACCATGTTGGGAATGTGTTCGTGCTGAAACGAGAGTGAACGATGGCCATACCGCTCGTGAAGAACGGACTGCTCAGGTCAGGATAGTATTCACGCAACTGCGTCGATGTCAACATACCTTTATAGATAATAACGCGACTCGAAAGCGAGACGATATAGAAGTCCTTATCATCCACCTTCTGCTCGATATGCTTGCGCAGCAGATACAAGTCGGTCTCGAAACGGTCTACGTCTGTAGCTCCCTCAACAAACAACTGAACGACGTCTGGTTCCGTAGCAGCGGAAGCCTCACCCAGAATGTCCGAGTTGACGGGAACACTTCTCACATGAGACAAAGTCAAGCCAATAGCCTCGACCTCTCTCCGAATCAACTCTATATAAGCATCGTGGAGGTTCTTATCCTTCGGCAGGAATACCAGTCCTGTTCCATACTTTCCTCTTTCGGGCACGGGGATGCCCTGCAACAGGATGAACTCATGAGGAATCTGAAGCAAAATGCCCGCACCGTCGCCCGAGGCTTTGCCGCCCTTCAGCATAGAGATTTCAGATTCCGCACCGCGGTGCTTCATGTTCTCCAAAACCGTCAATGCGTTGTCCACCAACTGATGTGTCTTGTTTCGCTTCAAATCTGCCAACAAGCCGATACCACATGCATCGTGCTCGTAATCTTTTGAATACAATGTCTTCATAATTCGTGTATATTTTGTGTTGTGTTGTTTAAATCTCTTCACACTTCATGCCTGCTTGGCATACAATGTTGATTTTAGACCGCAGGCACTAAATAAAAGGGGCTGATTCACCTGAACCAGTCCCTTTCACCTTATTTATATATATCCTATACGTATCATATTCTTATTTTTTCTTTCATGTCCATCGGACTGGTAGATGGACACAACGCATAGCGGAGAACCTGATTATTATTCGAGTTCTTCTTATTATTCAGCCATGCCTGATTACCAAAACCTCTCAGGATGTCGAATGTGTTCCTATATACCAAACGAATAGACATTTTGTCGCGTTTATTTTGTTTGCGGTGGCAAAGTTACGCATTTCTCCCCGTTTGACAAACAATAATCTAAAAAAAAGTACTTTTCGGCACCATTTTTCCACGAAACCCATTATTTTTTATTATCTTTGCCCCCAAAATGGAGTTATTATGAACAACAAGCTATTTCGAATAATCAGAGAAACGAGGCTGGTACTGCTTATGGGTACGCTTACACTGAACGCACAGAATGTAACTAAGTACACAACCACAGAGAACATGCCTTGGCAGACGGCGAAGGCAACATTGTCATCAAAAGCCGAAGGAACCTTAGTGGCGACAATCGACGGCACAGAAAATGGTACGACTTTCCGCGCATGGGGTACGACATTCAACGAACTGGACTGGGATGCCTTCAACCTGCTGAGCCGCGATGACCAGGACGAGGTGATGCGCAACCTCTTTGCCAAGGACGGCGACCTACGGTTCACGCATGGCCGTGTGTCAATGAATGCCAACGATTATGCTCGCAGTTGGTATTGCTGTGACGATGTGGTCGGCGACCTCAGCCTGAAGTACTTCAACATCGAGCGCGACAAACGAAACATCATCCCTCTAGCCCGTGCCGCACAGAAGTATTGTCCGCAACTGCAACTCTTCATGAGCCCATGGAGTCCTCCCGCATGGATGAAAATCAATCAAGACTACTGTGTGCTTAGCAGCCCATACAACACGCAGCCGAAGGAAAAGGACTATCTGCTTTATGATGGTGTCGTTGACCCAGACGAAATGAAACTCATGGGCGAACGTAACGGCGTTTTTCCACGTCGCCTTGCCACACAAGACTATTTCATCCAAGATCCGCGTTACCTTCAAAGCTACGCTGACATGTTCTGTCGCTTCATCGACCTCTATGCCGAGCAAGGATTGCCCATCACGAAGGTCATGTATCAGAACGAGGCATACAGCTACACACCCTATCCCGGTTGCGCATGGACGGCTGAGGGAACGCTACGTTTCAATAATGAATATCTGGCACCCACGCTACGACAGAAACACCCAGAGGTGGAACTGTGGATTGGCACGTTCAACACCAACCGTCTGGACTATATGCAGAAAATCATTGACGACAAGACGCTGCAGGCCAACGTCAAAGGCATCGCTACCCAATGGGAATGCCGCGAGAATCTACCACAGCTTAAAGAGCGCTATCCTCAACTGCGCCTGATGATGAGCGAAAGCGAGTGCGGAAATGGTTCGATGGACTGGAAGGCCGGAGAACATACCTTCTTCCTGCTCTCAGATAACCTCGGCAATGGTTGCGACGAATACTACAATTGGAACTTCATTCTCACCGACAACGGCCAATCTACATGGGGATGGACGCAAAACGCCCTCATTCAAGTTGACAGCAAGACTCGCCAGAAACGTTACACCGCCGAGTACTACGCCTATAAGCACTTCTGCCAATTTGTTGCACCTGGCACGGAGATGATTGCCTATGCCGGTCGCAACTACAGCAAGACACCCGTTGTTGTCTTCCACAACGGTCAGCGATACGTCGTCACAGTCGGCAACTTCACAGATACCGATGCTCGCCTGAGTGTCAAAGTGAAAGGTAAGTATCTGAATATAACTGCCGCCCCACATTCGTTCAACACATACGTGATTGGCAAGTGAATCTGTTTTGTGACAAACCATAAATGGGAATCTTGTTCGCATTTTGTTCACAAAACAAAGAAAAAGGAGTTGCGCAGTTGCGTAACTCCTTGTGTTTCAGTGTGGACCAGCCTGGGCTTGAACCAGGGACCTCCAGATTATGAGTATCATAAAGTGATATTCCATGATATATTGTTGTTATGAAATCATACTGATAATCAACGATTTACAAGAATTCGATTTTCTTTGAATATCAGAAAATACCCCTAACTGAAATAGTTAGTTTACGCATTGTTTACGCAAATACCTCCAGACCTACAGTCAAAAGAAAATTCGCTTCTGATTGGCTATCAGCATTTTGTGGTTTACGCACCTCCAGACTTTTGATATAAGGTTTGGGGCCTAAATCTGTTTACGCAGCCATCGACAGAATCCCAGACTTGTAGTCTGAATCTTTTTTGTTGTTTACGCAACCTCATTTTTTGTTTACCTAATCACGCGCCTCCAGCCTTATAGTCGGAATCTTTTATAACTGTTTTGGGATTCTATTCTATAGTAGTATTGCTCCATTGTTATCCAAGCGTCATATTGGGAATAATGGCATTTATCATGATTGCTGGAACACAATAGATTGATGTTATTGGGGGTTGATTTGCTTGGATGCTCGTTTTCGTTGATGTTTTGCCTTGATTGAATGTACGAGTTCATAGTATTCGCTCGGGCTCAGCTGCTCTTCATCCACCAAAGGTTGAAGCACGTCTAGTTTTCCTAAAGTACGCAGTACTCTTAGCAGAGAATCAAACGAGCCGATTTCCCCCTTCTCAATTTTCTTCAAAGAAGAAAGAGACACCCCAGCAGCATCTGCAAGACTCTGCTGGGTGATATTCTGCTTCAGTCTAGCCGCTTTCAAGTTACCAGCTATTCTATTAAAGATAATGGTATCGGCAAGCATGTAAATGTCATCCATAATAGTTTATTATTGAACTTTTGTGCTGCAAATATACGAATAATAGTTTGATAATAAACTGTTTTATTGAAATATTTTTCTTAATAAGGTGTTTTTTATACTTTGGCCTCTTGTATTGAGACTTAAACAGTTGCTTCAAGAATTCAAAAACTCGCGCATTTTTTTACGCGAGTAATGATATTCTTCAGTATATTTCTTTTGTAGGAACAAGCCTATAGCTTCATGCTTCTATAATATTGCCCTTGCTTGTTAGCAGGAAGGCCCTGCGACAATCCAAGCAAGCATATTGTTCTGTGACACCAAATTATTATTCAGAACATTCTGGCGCTCTATAGCTGATGTTGTTAAATCTTTTGCCATATATATGATAATTGTATTTCTATTCTTCTATTTATTGTAATTGTCAGGAATCTCCTCAGCTGCCATCATAGGCTCTTCTTCTGGTATCTCATACCGCCTGATGCTATGGTCTTGAAGAAATATCTTGTTGAGCGTATATGCCAGCGACTTCAATGTATCTTCTCTTTTGGGAGGCTTCAACTCACATTCCCAAATGGTGATGGAGTGCCAGCCCATGTATGCCAATTCGTGCTGTACTTTCAAATCCCGTTCCTTGTTTCGTATTATTTTGTTCATCCAGAACTCCCTATTCGTCTTCGGAATTTTACAGCAGTCGGAACTCTCTATTTGTTTGTTCTCCTCGCCCTTTGGAGAGGGGGTGGGGGTGAGTCCCACCCCGTGTCCATGCCAGAAACACCCATTCACAAAGATACACGTCCTATACTTCCGCATTACAATGTCTGGTTTCCCTGGCAACCGTGGATGATTCAGCCGATAACGGAATCCATGCCCCCACAGCCAACGACGCACCACCATCTCCGGCTTTGTGTCCTTGCCGTGGATGGCCGCCATATTAGCGTGGCGTTGTTGGGAGGTATGAACATCGGTCATATTGATATCGTTTGAGATCTTAATAATAGTATTAAATGGTTTTACATTGTTCCTTGTTTACAACTCTGTCCCTAAACAACCGCATGTTGGTAAAGTTGCGTGAGATATTCTGCACAAGTTCCAGATAGTTGTCACTGCCGTCTGCCCACCTATGGAAGAAAGGCTTTATTGAAACGCAGTTCTCATGCTCAAAGACTGTGTTGAGCAAAGTCCTATCAGAGTTGCCGCAGGAGTGTCCCATAATCAGCACTTGGAAGGGGGCTGCCATCAGGAACTCCAACATATCGTGGTAATGCCTCGTTTCAAGATACTTCACCGACTTGACATTCTTCAACAGCTCATTGTCATTCCTATCGAGAATGTCCTGATAGTCCTTATCAAGTTCATCACCATAGCCAAAGATAATGTTCTTTGGATGTTCGAGGTCGCCATGAATGAAGTTGTATTCAAGGTTGAAATTATTGTAATTCTTGGCTGTTGCCGTGTAGTTAAAGCTCAGCAGCATGATGCGCTCAGGTCTCAGTTTGTTCCTTTCCTCGTAATTGTATTCTACCTCCTCATAACTTTTAATGTCAAGCCCAATGTTATCCAAAGCCTTCTTTCTCCCTTCCGTTGAAAAGTCGGCAGGGTCGAAGAAGGTTATCATTGCATCATGCAATTCTTTGATGTAGTGGTTCGTCCCGATGGAACTAAGGTATTCTACCAGCTTATCCTGTAGGAAAGCCAGTTGTTCGTTTAGTTCCTTCACGGTATAGTCACAGTCAGCATCTTCTGTACACCTCTTCAAAAGGTTATAGTAGTCGTTTTCAATATCAACCCAGCCTCTCTTTTCAATTGATCGTAATATTGTTCCAAAGAATTGGGTACAATCAACAGAGAAAATTTCTGGATGATTCTGTATTTCCTTTATCACATCATAACCCGAACACGTCTTATTACCTCGAATGTCCCTGAAATATGAGTTCTCAAACGCTAACACATTCCAGCAGCTTATATTGGTGTCGTCTGTGATAGTCAGCTTGCAAAGACAATCTTCTGATACTTTTGAAATGTTACCCACAAAGGAATCTATGCGCTTATCCCAATACCAATTTATGAAGTCCATATAACTGGTTTTGAGTCCATGAGCTATATCAAATCCGTTTCCTATGATGACAAGTCTGTTCATGTTGCTTGATTCATATTATAGTTGAACATTGAGAATTGTCTCTCTGTCCTTACAATAGTCATCGTTCCATACAATTTTCAATTTTATATATTCAGTGTGTCCACAACATAATGCAATCCTTTCTTCTACACTATTTGTGGCATTGATTAAATCGTATGGTCCCCAGATTTCATGAAAAAAGATTAACCCTTCCAACTTGTCTTGGTCGAGTATTTCAACCCGCACATTTGATGCGTTAGAAGGGCCTGCATTAACTATCTTAACGATAGAATTTGATTTACTCCTATAAGCATTACACTTAATATCAGCCTGCTTTTTCTTATCCTCGTCCTCTTTCAGCTGCTTAATCTGTAAATTTTTGAGTTTTCTATCGTGTGCAACATACATATAAACTGCACATAAGAAACCTATTACAGAAGCGATATATTGCCAGTTGCTCTTTATAAAACCAATCCAATCCATATTTACTTTATTTTGATATGTTTGTTTCCCTTGAAAGCCTTTTTTAGCTGGTCTTTGATGTAAGAAGTGGCATCTTTCTGTATTTCTTCTTTGACATCATCAAAGGCTTCTTGGTTGAGTCCTTTTAGTTCCTCAATGCCACCAAAGTATTCTCTGTTACAGAATGTACATTTGATGTATGATTTGTCATCATTGAACTCAAATTGGTTTTCGCAACCACACGTGGAACAGCGAAGACGTATCTCATAACTATCTTTCAGTTTATTCATGTTATCTTTTACTGCCTATTAATGGTTTTCAAAAGTTTATTCAAAGGTAGTAACTGAGGATTATATCCTTCGCCCCCTTTAATGACCCCAGAGAAATCCAATTCTCCAAGATAGAACCTAAGTCGAGTGTCAATCTGGTACACCAAATACAAGGATTCTCCTTTCTTCGTGACAACCATAGGTTCTGCTGCATCGGCAGGAATGAGTTTTGGACCTTTTCCGTCGAAGCCATATACTTTATGCTTGTTTCCTTTATTGTGGATTATCAGATAACGAGCCTTGGTGAAGCCTTCTACAAGTTGCAGGACGGCACCATCCATCTTCAAAGCGATGCCCACTTTCTTTGTTTCTTGAATCTGCTGAATAGCATTGTCGAAGTTGATGCCCTCTTTTGTGATGAGCAGTACCAAATCTTCTTCTTTAGCATAGAAAGTTCCGTCTGGTGGTGGCGTGGTCAGTTCATCTCTTCTGTCTTGACCAATCTGACACTCCAGAATCTCGAAATGCTGTTCCAATAGGCCTTTTATCCTCTTGTTCTCTTCAATGACTGTCTGCTTTAACCTTTCATCTTTAATGGTTTCTGGCTTTTCCAGCGCAAGTGAATAAAACCGTTGACCATTGATGCCTGTCGGATATGGCTGAAATACCTTACCCAGCACTTCCTTGAAGTTCTGTTGCAACACGTCCTGACCATCCACATGTTCACGGGGTGTCATCACATGGAATTGGAAATGATGGTCGAGCATGGTCTGTATTTCTTTGCGGAACTGCGCACGTACTTTTTCCCTCCACACAGTCTTCATCCCTTCATTCTTCCGACCATAGAGAGAAACTACATAGAGGAAGTTTACATCGTAATGGCAAACTAACAGCGTATCTCTGTCGAATAGGCGGTTGTGGAACTGACGTGAGGTAAAATCCTTGTTCTCCTTGTCAACCCATGTAATATCGCTATGCTTCTGTAGGTCGCGCTGTTGAGCTGAGATAAAGAAGTTGGGTATTATGTTATAGCCTTCGGTTTCTTCGTCTCGCAGTTTGCCTGTACCTTTTCCTGCTTCCACCTCTTGTTCCTCCTTTCGGCTTTCATCAAGAAAGAGGTCAAGGTTCCATTGTACAACATTTCTGGCATAGGTAAACTGCTTATACAGAGCTTCCTTGCCAATCTTGGTGTCACTCTTGTAATACTTAGAGTCACCAATGTAATAGATGTTTTCGCTGCTTGCTTCGGTTAAGGCTTTGTAGCGGTACATGTGGTCAACCTGCTTGCCATCAGGCTGCTCTTGCAGCTCTTTGGGCAGCTCATTCTTTCGGCTTCCAATGAGTTCGTCAATAATGTCCTCAAAGACTATTTCAAAACTCTTAACCAAGAGATATTCCTTCTGCTTCGTATTGACTACTATTTGTCTTGCTTCGTCGAAGAATGCGAAGCACAACTCCCACAGTTCTAAAGCTTTGTCAGAGAAATACTTGTATTTTATCTGCTGCAACCGGGCTTTGCCCATACCTCGCAGATAGCTCTTGAACTGATGGTCGTTGATGATGTCATAGTGGCATTCTGTATCGAAAGGAAAACCATACTCCTTGTGAATATAGTTCAATATGGAGAAATATATGACCATCAACTCTTCATCAAAGTTTACCTGCCTACGTTTATTCACAGGACTCAGATATATAGGTTGCCCGCTTTGCATATAGGCTTGTGAGTGGGCAATGGTCTTCGTCCAATTGATTTTGTTGTGACCGCTGTGCAGGTTTTTGATGGTGAAGAAGAAGAAATCTTGGTTATCCCTATTGAATTGTATCAGCGAGAGCAAAATATCCAAAAATGTATTGCTCAGTCTTTTTTGCCCGTGACCAATCTGTGCCACACGTTCATGCAGCACAATCTTGCTGTCTTTGTTTCTTTCCTTGAAAACACTGATGGCACGATATATCCATACTGAGAGTTCATAGATAAACTTCCGTTCCTCATCACTTAGAGGATTATCTTCTTTCTCAAGGTGAACAATGTCTTCTGGCCGATGCTTGCCTGGCATAGCAAGCCCATTTTCATCGAGCAACACCTTTGGCAGAATGAACACACAGTCATGGATGTGGGTATTGTAGTAATATCCCACATAACCCACACTCACTGTACCCTTGACCCCAATCGTAGGACCAAGTTCGCTGACCACCTTCAGAATTTCTTCGGTAGCAGGGTACGGATGTTCTTCTATCAGTATCCTCATACGTTCTAAACCTATTCTATTTCAATATTAACGTCCAAGGCTTCTTTTATTTTGTTGATATTCCTCTTTATAGCATCAATGCCGTTATTGGTAGCAAGATACCATCCCGTATCTCCTATAGGCTTATACATACGTGTAGAGCCTTCTGCCGGTGTTCGGGTTAATTCAGCTCCGATACAATTGGCAACTTGTTCGCTGCCTTTTTCTGCAACAACGAGTTTGACAAGCTCGACATACTTGTTGCGTGCAGAAGTTCCTTCGATGGATTCTCCATTATATTTGACCATCAACGAAGAAGGCGAATCGTTCACGTCGGGAATCTTTTCAAAGGAGTTTTCTTTGTCTATTGTTTCATCCAATTTCCGCAAGAATTGATTCACCATGCTTGTTTCCGGTGCGCCTTCTTTCGTGAAGAAATCGGAAAAGGCGAACTTCTTGTTTTCACCTCTGCTGAAAATGGGGTTGTCGAAGCCATAGTTCTTGAACACATCATTCCACAAATAGAACAACACTTTGCTTACAAACTTGTCCGCTCCTATTTCCTTGCCTTCAGCTTTTACAAAGAAGTAGCCAAGTTTTTTGTCTTCAGAACTTGTTGTGTCGCCTATCACTTGGTTTATCTTTTCCAAGAATCCCCACCAGTCGTAGGTAACAGTATCTATTTTAATTCTGTAACCTTCATCGTGCTGATTGATGGGAATGTAAGTCCAGTCCCAACGGCGCTTGAAAGCGCTGTCGATAGGGAACAGACTCTGGTCGCTGGTATTCATCGTAGCCCAAATATAAAGATTGGAAGGTAGTTTTAGCTTCATGCCGCTTTTCACCTCTACAGGAATATCGTCCCGATTACTATCAGCTAATGCAACTTGCAAATAATCAGCTAGTGCTGTGTCAGCATTTATTGGGTACTCTGATTCTCCATTTTTACGGTCAAGCAATTGGAATAGATCTCCAAATATTTGTGCACAGTTTCCTCGGTTGATTTCCTCAATAACAAGATACACATCCTCCTTGCTCTTCCAAGCTTGTACATAAGCGTTGGTAAAGGCCTGAGGTTCGAATCTATACACAATCTTTTCTTCCCTTGTTGTTACTCCATCTTTGGTAATAGTACTACGTTTCATGGTTGGCTTATAACAACCAACAAATGTGGAATAGTCACTGTCGGGATGGAAAGTGGTGCGGAAACATATCTTTCCTTGGTCGTCCACAGTACGCTTAATCGTGTTGGACTTTCCTGTTCCTGGGGCACCATAGAAGATTTGCTGCAGTGAGGTCTTTACATCAGTTTCCAAATGCTCTTTGTTATGATCTACAGAAACAGTTGGTAATACTGATTTGAAAAACTGAAGAAAGTTTTTATATAATATAGATGGTACAAAATATAAGAAGTAATCAAACTCTGATACTTTGTAAATTGCAAAAAAGTCTGTTAGGTTGTTATCTGGTGTCAAATGAAGGTCATTGATAAAGAAGTCCTTAATTTGTGACATTCCATTATTACCATTTACGTATGCCTTTCTGTCGCCGCGTGTAGAAACATCGGCCAGCTTAAGCTCAATGATTTTGTCATTCAATGACACATGACCCGCTTGTATTGCTTTGAACTTAAGGTTCACAACAACTTCGGGTAACGTCTTGTCAAATTCGAAGAAATCATCACACCAGGATTTCCCTAGTTCAAATTGCTTACCACCATCATTAACGAGGTCATTCGTCCTAAAACTCTGGAGTCTTAATTTATTTGCTGCCATAACTATTAAAGATTACCCCATTGTTCTGCCAATGCCTCAGCAAATCCTGGGAAAGTTTTACTTCTAAGTTTTCTTCTTTCTTCTGTTGATATTTTTGTATTAAAGGAATCTGAATACCACTTTGGCAGAGAACGTCCACTTGACAACACAACTCTTGGTCCTTCATCAACCATGTTGGTTGGCTTAAGTAATGGTAAGTTGTGAAGCCATAAACATGTCTTCTTTGAGGCTTGGTCACCAAACCAAAATGGCTGAACAATTTGGTCAGGCTTACGATATTCTGAGTTCATGCATCCAACAGGATTTTCAATAGCCCAATGTTCTATATCTGTTTTCGTGAACTCCATAAAAAACTGAATCGCTTCCTCCTTCATTTTTCTCCTCCCAAGGTGGTGAGGATGTTCGCGTCTTTGTTCTATGGGCAAATGAGCGTCGTCGGGATGGTAAAGCCATCTTGCGCCGCTAACTGACAGGTATGTGCAAGGGGGATGGGCAATCATCAAATCCCACTTTTCGCCTTTGGGAAGATAGTATTCCATACCATTCTCCAAGACGCCTCCGTGATTTGGGATAACTTGCAACACGTCTTGTTTGAAGTGCCACTCTGGATGTCCACCACTGCACTCTAAAATATCACAACTGTACGCATTGTGCCCCCTCTCTCTGAAGGCTTTACATACAGCCTGACTTTCTTCACATGCAACTAATACATTCATATTATCTTTTGTCTAATGTTTTATATAACCCTTTAGCTATAGCACTCGCAAAATTAACAGGAACAGCATTCCCTATCATTTTGTAATTATACGGTGTACTTCCCAAAAATTGAAAATCTAATGGGAATGTCATCAAACACGCGGCTTCTCGAATCGTTATACTTCTAGCTTGTTTTGAATCCGGATGTATAAACATATATCCATCCTTACTCAAATGT
>JAFXNA010000037.1 GCA_017529865.1 Bacteroidaceae bacterium | reverse complement strand
GTTCTATGCTAAAGATGCCTTTGACGATTGTAACGCCATAGATGCGATGGCTATTTACAAGATACCAGTTAAGAAAGGTTATCTGGGTGGTGTTAGCTATCTTCTCCGTTACGATTACATGGACAATCATAGTGATGGAAAGAAGGGATTTGATGAGGGTACCACTCGACTTTTGCAATCTGATGCTCAGCGTCATCGACTCACAGCAGGAGTCACCTTTCATGTAGCCAATAAGTACTTTCCCACCGACATCCGTCTCAACTACGAGAATTATTGGTATCCTAATGGAGGTACCCCCAAGGAGAGCGAGCAGGACAAACTCGTAGCTGAACTGATGATTAGATTTTAATGAACACTAAAAGAAAGAAATATGAGTATATTTAATCTGTTTACAAAGTGCAAAGATTCTGCCCTTCCCGGCCAGGGACAATGCATTATTATTGATGCTGACGAGATGGAAGAGTCTCGTTCCGTCTTCCTTTTATGAAGAAGACGAGGATTGTGACGATGATGATGACGACGATTAAGAAATTGAAAATAAAATGGAAAACAAAATTAAAAGTATAATAATAGCAACTCTCCTCCTCATTATGCCTTCCATCAGTTTTGCCGGTATAGTGAAAGGCAAAATTATAGAGCAAGGTACCAACGAGCCTCTTACTGGGGCAACCATCTTAACGAATGACGGACAAGGAACTTCCGCTGACATTGATGGAAACTACTCGTTGAAATTAAAGAATGGTACCTATACGTTGACTGTGCGATTCATTGGTTTCAAGACCATGATAAAAGAGGATGTTAAGGTGACAGGAGATGAATTGATAATAGATTTCGTGCTTGAGCCCAACAATACCACGCTTGGCGAGGTAACGGTCAGCTCAACACTGCGCCACAACACCGATGCATCCACCACTCGCGAGCAGAAAGAGGCACACGTCACAATGACGGGCGTGAGCGAGCAGCACATCAAACGGACACAGGACAAGGATGCAGGTGAGGTGATACGACGCATACCTGGTGTGAGCATCATCGACGAGAAGTTCGTGATGGTGCGAGGGCTCTCACAACGATATAATAATGTGTGGCTGAATGGTGCCGCTGTACCTTCGAGCGAAGCCGACCAACGCGCATTCTCGTTCGATATTATCCCATCATCACAACTTGACAATATGATGGTGGTTAAGTCGTCTGCACCTGAATATCCGGCTGACTTCTCGGGAGGCTTCATTCTGGTCAATACGAAAGATGTACCGAGCGAGAACAAGACGGAAATCTCGTTAGGGACATCGTGGAATACTTCATCTCATTTCCGTCAATTCCTCTCTGCCAAGGAAAACGACTGGCATACACAATCATCTTCTCCAGTCGGGGACATCAGTGCTTCGGCAAGCACAGCACAACGATGGCGTACAGACAAAGGACAGACATGGGCACTCGTGACCAGCGTCAATTTCACACAGCAATACCGTACACTGTACGACATGGAAAACAATCTCTTTGGTGCTTACGATGTGACACACAATCGCTCCAACTACCTGCGCCAAATGATTGACCAGCAGTTCAACCTTAACCGCCGACTTGGTGCCTTGCTCAACCTTACCTACCTCTCCGCCTCAGGGCGCAACCGATTCGAATTGAAACAGATTCTCAATCACTTGGGTAAGGATCGTTACACGGATCGTGATGGCTTTGATGCGCAGGGCGACCATGTGCGTCAGGCAGAGTATTACCGCCAGCGAAGACTCACCTATAATGTTCAGTTGGACGGCAAACATACACCATCAGAAGCAGACAAACTTGATTGGAGTCTTGGCTATGCGTACGCCAATCGCCATCTGCCCAACCGTAGGCGATACAGCATGATGGAAGAAGAAGGCCGTTTCATGATAGACAACCTGAACGACTTTAATCGGGAAACGTCCCAACTGGATGAGCACATTTTTTCGGCGGCTGCCAACTGGAAGCACGAGTTTGCTTTCGGTTCGTTCACACCCTCCCTCTTTGCCGGTGCCTATGCCGAGCATCGTCGCAGAACTTATGAGACGCGTCAATGGACGTTGCAGTATGAGGGTGGCCAGTTGCCCAGGTCACTTAATGGTTGGGATACAGAGACAGGTCTGCCAATGATCTTGACCATGGACAATGGTGCGACAGGTTCGCCGACCAATACGAATGGCATCAGTTGGCACGAGCTCATCGACTGGAGCAACAACTATTCTGCCCGAAGCACACAGGGCAGCGGCTATGTGAGCGCAAAACTCCCCATCCGACGATTTGACATATATGGTGGTGTTAGATTTGAGTATGTACGTACAGAACTCATCTCCAACACCCGTCGTCAGGAGCCTTCGCCTCTTTCTACGTTCTATGACTACAACGACCTCTTCGCATCGCTCAATCTTGCCTACCACCTTACAGACAAGCAGCAGGTGCGTCTGGCATACGGTCGCACGACCAACCGCCCTGAGTTTCGCGAACTCTCTTCCAGTGTCTATTACGACTTCGATCTTGCCAGCAACGTGCAAGGCAATCACAATCTATTACCCACTTATATTGATAACTTCGACCTTGGCTGGGAATGGTATCCTCATGCGGGTGAGGTGGTAAGCCTCTCACTCTTCTATAAGCACTTCCGCAACCCTATCGAGTGGACGTATACTGTGGCTGGTGGCACCGACCTTGTATATTCCTACCTCAACGCAGAGGGAGCCAACAACTATGGCGTCGAACTCGACATTCGTAAACAGCTAGACTTCATGCGTCTGCCGTTCCTCTCTCTCTCACTCAACGCCTCATGGATCAAGAGCAACGTCACTTTCCCTGATGGAAGCAAGGAGGAATCGCGCCCAATGCAAGGACAGTCGCCCTACTTGGTCAATGTGGGTCTTTTCTTCAACAGCAACCAAATTCCCGGCAAAGCAGAGCAGATGCAGGGATGGACGGCTTCCTTACTCTACAACGTGATTGGCAAGCGCCTGATTGGTGTAGGACGTAGCGTGGGAACCGGTAACACCGAGATACGCGTCCCCGACAGTTACGAAATGCCTCGCCACCAGCTCGACTTCAACATTGCCAAGCGCATCGGTCGTTTCGATCTTCGTCTCTCCGTTCGTGACCTCCTGGCACAAAAGGTGCAGCTCAAGCAGTTTGAAAAGACCCCACAAGGGGAAATCGAACAGATTACGCGCTCTTATTGCCCCGGGCGCAATATACAATTCTCGGCTAGTTTCCAGTTCTAAAAAGAAATCTGGCAGTATTACAATCTGGTTACGAAACAAAATCGTAGCATCAGCGTAACAGAGTAGAAACATATTGTGAATACCTTTGCAATGCAATTCGGAAAGGCCGGGTTGCAAGATGAAATAACAAACAATAAAAACAATGAAGAAAAAAGTTTTTCTTTCGGTGGCAATGATGACCACTACCCTGGCGATGACCATGGTGTCATGCAGCAAAGACAATGACGTGAACAATGGTGATGAGAAACAAACGGCCTATCTATGGGGCACGGATGGTAGTATCAAGACATGCGACCACCTCACTTTCAGCGCAGACGGCAAGGATGACGCTAACGGAAACGTCATCGGTAATGGTGATAAGGAGTTTATCTTTAGAGGAAAGCAGACGCTGAAGAAGGGTGTCTATCTGATGAAGGGATGGGTGTACGTAGCCGATGGTGCCGAACTGACCATCGAACCAGGTACTGTGATCAAGGGCGAGAAGGCTTCTGCCGCTTCACTTATCGTGGAGCCAGGTGGAAAACTCTACGCCAAGGGTACAGAGACTGCTCCTATCGTCTTTACCTCAGCAGAGGCAAAGGGCAACCGCAAGCCTGGCGACTGGGGAGGACTGGTCATCTGCGGACGCGGTACAAACAACAAGGGTGTGCTCGGTCAGCAGATTGAGGGTGGTCCTCGCACGAAACACGGTGGCAATGATGCCAATGACAACAGCGGTGTGCTCTCATACGTTCGTATAGAATTTGCAGGTTATCCTTTCCAGAAGGATAAGGAGATCAACGGTTTGACATTGGGCAGCGTAGGTGCTGGCACACAGATTGACCACGTGCAGATAAGCTACACCAACGACGACTCCTTCGAATGGTTTGGTGGCAATGTCAACTGCCGTTACCTGGTGGCCTATAATGGTTGGGATGATGAGTTTGATACCGACAACGGTTACAACGGTAAGGTGCAGTATGCGCTCTCCATCCGCGACCCGCGCATTGCCGACACCTCACAGTCAAACGGTTTTGAGAGCGATAACGATGCCGACGGTTCACTCACCGAACCTTTCACTTCTGCCGTATTCTCCAACGTGACCTTCATTGGCCCTATGGGACGTGGCGGCTTTGAGAACACACCCGACTATATCAACGGTGGCAAGGTGTTCCCTCAGAACGGCTCTGCCCTCGGTAAATTCCAGAGTGCCATGCAGATTCGCCGCAGCAGCCAGCTGGCCTGCTTCAACTCCGTGGCCGTAGGCTATCCTGTAGGTTTGATTGTGGATGCAGAAAAGGGTAACACACAGGATGTGGCAAAGGCTGGCAACCTGAAGCTACAGAACATCTTCTTTGCCGGCATGGGCGTGACGGGTAGTGATGCTAACAAACGCTACGAGGACAATCTCTACGATGCTGTGCAGAAGAGTGTGATTGACGCCAATCAAGAGTCTTACAGCAGCACCTTCTTCAAGTCGCAGACGGGCAACAAGGTATTCCAGAGCATCTCCGACTTGATGCTCACCTCGGGCATCTATTCTGGTGTACAGTACCTTCCACAGAGCGGTTCGCCATTGCTAGGAGCTGCCAGCTTCACCGACGTTTTGCTCTCTTCATGGTTCGAGAAAGTCAGCTACATCGGCGCCTTCGGAAACAATGACAACTGGCTCCGTGGCTGGACAGAGTTTGACCCACAGAATGCTGAGTACTAATCTGTTCAGAATATAATATCATTTAGTTACGCGTGTATGGTCTTTCCTTTATGGAAATGGCCATACACTTTTATCCATTTTTATATGCTTATGCAAAACAAATCACAAAAGGAAATCATACTTGAAGAAAAAATTCAGAAACTGGTTGCTGACATCGTGGAGCATTCGGACATTGACGACAATCTACCTGTCCGCATGATGAAGCAACTGTTGGAGAATGAAGAAATAAAGGCAATCCAGGATTATGCGAACACGGT
>JAFXNA010000003.1 GCA_017529865.1 Bacteroidaceae bacterium | reverse complement strand
ATATAGTATATAATATAATGTATATTAATTGCTTCTAAGGTTTTTCCAAAACCAAGATGTCGTGATGAATAATGAATAAATGAATAGTTCTGTTTCGAGGCAATAGGCTTATTTTAAAACTGAATTCTGAATTTCTGAATTTTTGAATCCAAACTACGGTATCTCTATTCATGGTGAGGAGTATGACAAGACGTAAGCTCGCTCCTCTTGCAATTACGTTTCGCTCCTCTTGCAATTACGTTTCATGGGCAGCGAAATTACGTTTCTCCTAACGAGAATAAATGCAATGCATCAGTCTATCAGTCCTGCCACCTTGTACATCTGCCGATATGCCTCTGCTTTCTTGGAAAATGCGAGAGGATAGGCGCGCGAAGAGGAGGGTAATCGATAGAGATTGACCATCTGCGTAGGTGGATTTCCTCGTTGGGGTAGAGTGGGAATAGGGGTGTATGTACCGACTTTGGGTACAACAGGAATGTTCAATTGCTTGCAAATTGTGACGGTTGCAAGTTCGCCTGTGGTGCAAATCAGTCGAAGTTCGGGCAATCCTGCTGTGAGTTGAGCGATGTCGGTAGGGGTGACGATTTCGAGGAACTGGTCGGCTGCATTGTCTTTGAGGCGGCGAACAGCGCTGGCGGTGTCGTAGTAGCCGATGCCCTTTTCCCGTAGGAACGTCTTAATGGCTTCTAACTTGAAGGTCTTGTGGGCTGTATCTACGAAGTAATCCCTATCATTGAAAAACACTTCGCCCGTTAAGCGCCAGTGATCGTTGATGTAGTTAGGGTAGAAGAATGGCATACACCACCGCTTTTGTTGGGGTGGAAAACTGCCCAGGAACAGTACTTTGGTGTTGCTGGGTAGGAATGGCTCGAGTGGATGGAGTTCCACATCTGTTGCAGGCTCGGCTGAATGCTTCATGTTCGTACACCTTATTATATATAGTATAACGGAAAAGGTATGAGTTTATTGTGATAATTCTAAAGAAGTTAATGAAGTTATCGAAGTTATCGCTGTGCTCCGAAGTTACCGCTTGAGCTACGCTCTTCACTTCGACGATACCAATAAAGCTTTTAAATTGTCACTTATTTCCTTTGTTCGTGTAATTATTTGTCCAAAAAGCAGAAAAACACAAGAAAACATGAAAAAAGTTGCAAAAATATTTGGTGGAATCAAAAAAGCGTCCTACCTTTGCAGTGTCTTAGTAAAGTAGTACACTAAAATACTAAAGAAGAGAGCAATCAAAAGAAACCAAAAACTAACTTAAAGAAAGGGAAGTATTATGATTATCGTAACAATTATTGCAACAGTCGCTACCGTATGTGGCATCATTATGATGTAAAATAAAACCTCCCCCATCCCCTCCCAAGGAGGGGCGTTGTAACTGGAGGTTCAATCTTCTCCCCTTGGGGGAGATAAGAGAGGGGTTTAAAATAAACTATCAAAATAGAAAATAAGATTATGTTAAAGATTCAAGATGTAACATTTGCGTATAAGAAGAATAATCCGGTGCTGGATCATTTTTCGCTGGAAATCAACGAAGGCGGTATTTACGGCCTTCTTGGAAAGAACGGTACGGGTAAGAGTACTTTGCTCTACCTGATTATGGGTTTGCTTCGCCCTCAGTCTGGTTGGGTTACTTACAACAATGTTGAGACCCTCAAGCGTCAGCCTGAGTTGCTGAGTGATATGTTTATTGTGCCTGAGGAGTATAATCTTCCTGGCATTTCGCTGCAGAAGTACATCAATGCCATCCAGCCATTCTATCCACGCTTTGACGTGAATATGATGTACCGCTGTCTGGAGAACTTCGAGATGCCTCGCGACATCAACCTTGGTGCCTTGAGTATGGGACAGAAGAAGAAGGTGTATCTGAGTATCGCCCTTGCTGCTCGCACTCATCTGTTGCTGATGGACGAGCCTACGAACGGTCTCGATATCCCTTCGAAGAGTCAGTTCCGCAAGGTGGTTGCTGGAAGTACAGATCCTGATCAGATTGTCATTATCTCTACCCATCAGGTTCGCGATGTGGAGTTGCTGCTCGATCATGTGACGATGATAGAGAAGAACGAGGTGCTGTTGAATACCAAGATGGATCAGCTGTTCAAAGACGATGAGGTCATCAACCTCGAAGAAGTGTTTAACAAATTATTACAGGAAAAGAAAGGAATCTGATTATGAGTAGCTTTAATACCAAGCGTTTCGCACGCTATGCCAATTTTGATTTGACCATCAATAAGAGTTTCTATCGCAACCTTGCGCTCGTGCTTGGATTTACCATCGTAGGTATCATTGTGATTTCATTTTTCTGCCGTTGGTTCTCCTATTCATTAGGTATGGGGCCATATATGTATAATGACCTGCAGACGACTGCAATGTTTACGACTGTTGTCATTTGGGCTTCCATCTATATCGGTGCAGGCTGTACGCTCCATCCATTGCGCAATAAGCAGGGACGTATCACCCACATGACGATGCCAGCTACGAACTTGGAGAAATACATCTGGCATGTGCTGATTTGTGTAGGAGGTGCAGCTGTTGTTGCATTCTTGAGTGTACTCGTGGCTGATTTGCTGAACTATGTGTTGAGTGTCCTCGTGTTCAAGAGCAGCGAGGGTGTGGAGTCGTTGACAGCAACTGTCTATTCCGGTCAACTGTTGAATTTCAATAAGATGTTTGCAAGTATGCATGCCAGCATGAATGGAATATCGTCCGATCAAATTTATGTAGACGATACTTTTACTCCTCTCACACGCCTTACCAATGCATTGATGTATATGTCGCTTGCGTCAGGCTTCTTCACCGCTTCGCTCTATGCGTTAGGTAATGCCCTGAAGTATAAGTTCAATATTCCAATCACCTACATCATTCTGAAGGTCTTCGAGTTCTGTCTGGCTATTACATTCTTGATCGGAATGATTTATGTCACTTCTAATTATACGCCCGATGAAGTACAGATTGAGTCATTCTTGGATAACGCTCATATCTACGCCTATGTGATGTTGGGTGTGTTTGTTGTGGCAGGTATTGCAGTGTGGACTTGGGCATACCATCTCTATACGAAGGCTCAGCTGACTAACAAGTTGAATAGATAAAGAAAGGAGGATACCATGTTATTTAATGGGAAAAAAGCTATATATCTGCAAATCGCTGACATGATATGCGACCAGATTCTTCTTGGAGAACTTGAGGAGGAAGGACGTGTGCCATCAGTACGCGAGACAGCAGCCCAGGTCGAGGTGAACAGCAACACCGTGATGCGTTCCTACGACTGGTTGCAGAATCAGCAGATTATTTACACGAAGCGAGGCTTGGGCTTCTATGTAAACCCTGGAGCCAAGCAGACGATTCACCAAATCCGTAAGGAGGAATTTGTGCAGGAATCCGTGCCAGAGATTGTTCGCACCATGCAGACACTCGGCATCACAGTGAGTGAATTAACCAATTATATTAACAAAGCAATCGCATAACAATATGAATAATAGTCAAAGAAAGTCCCTCTTACAGGGCATTAGCAGATGGCTCATCTCTTGCGCATCTATCCTCTTCATCGTTGCTGCATGTATCCCTATGGATCGTCGTCCTGATAACCATGAATTGGACTTCCGCGACTCAAAAAAATGGGGTGAGGTGGTTGAGAACGACTTGGATCTGGGTGAGTTCTGCAACATTACATCGACAACGAGTGCCGAGATCAAGTACATCCAGAGCGACACTTTCAAGGTGACGGTGATAGGAAACAAAAAGGCTATCGAAGCCTACACTCTTCAGTTGTTCGATTCTGAAGGTCCTGGCGGCAAGATGAACAAGGTACTTGATGTGAGGGCAAATGGGAACTACACTCGTTGGACACCAGCCATTCTGGTGCGTGTGCAAGCCCCTACGATCTTTGGTGTCAGCCTTTTAGGTTCAGGCGAATTCATCATCGAAGACTCTGTGACAATCAACGATTTCCATCTGCAAGTCAAAGGAGCAGGTGATGCGGAGTTGGGTACTATGAACGCAGAAAATGTCACTATTGAAATGGATGGTGCTGGAGACCTGAACATGCGTAAACTGAAAGCGAACCAACTGTCAGTTACTGTTAATGGTGCAGGCGATGCTACCTTCAAGAAAGCCAAACTGACAGGGGAAGCACGTTTCTACACATTCGGTGCAGGCGATGTCGATGGTGCGGTTAATGCAGATAACATCCTGGCCATTTCATGTGGCGCAGGAGGCATAGAACTTGAAGTTGATTGCAACTCAATTACAGCCGTCTCTGCAGGTGCTGGCGACGTAATAATCGAAGGTACGACTAATGTGCTCCGCAAATCCCGTATGGCACTCGGAGGCATCAAGACCCGTCATCTGAAAGCTGATAAGGTAGAGCCGGCAGAACTTAGAATAGAGGAGGATACTGTAAAGACAAAACAGTTGAAAAGATTGAATTGAACCTAAAATAAACGTGTTATGGAAACAAAAGATAATTTCAAAGTTTCGAAGTGGTCGTTTGCCGCTTTAGGTTTGGTGCTGGCTTGTTTGATATCATGCCGTCCTGTAGAAGAGTTGAAGCCCGAAGAGTGGCCTACCGACAGGATAGAAAGGATTACAGGGATAAAGCTTCCAGAATATGAGGTTACTAGGTTTTTCCTTGGACCAGTCATGTTAATGGGTGATTTTACTGACACTCTTTATATTGAGTTCGAATCGATACCATCGGATGAGCTATTCGAGAAGATTGACACGTTGAGTACAATAATTGGATGGCATAAAAGTGACAGTATTCATTATTCATACTATAAAACGTGGGGCAATGGATACCCTGCTCCAGAAGGTGAAGACCCAGAAGAAGATCGCTATTTTGAAATACATATCACCAAAGGAGAGAAGACAGGAATCATAACCTATGGTATGTGGTAAAGAAGTTAAGAGATAAAAATCGGGAAATCATGAAGACAAGAAACATATTATATGTGGTTGCCCTCTTTGGAGCAATTACCCTCCTTGGTTCTTGTGTGGATATGGGACCATCACAGCACAATCTCGACTTGCGCGACTCAGAGAAATGGGGCAAGGTAGTTGAGAAAGACATACCGCTTGATATTTTTGATGAAATCCAGGTATGGACTAGTGCACAAGTTAGGTATTACCAGAGCGATAGTTACAAAGTGACAGTTGTGGGTAATGAGAAGGCTCTCGGAGCTTATGCGTTTGCAGTGGATACGATGACGGATACTACTAATCATCTTCGTCAGACTTTGGAAATAAGTCGGAATTTGCCGGAATATAGGGCTAACACGCCTGCGATACTTGTAAAAGTATATGCTCCTACGCTTACGATGGTTGATCTATTCAATGAAGGTGAATTTGTCATTGAAGATTCTGCTTCTTTCGACGACTTTTACTTAGACATTCATGGTGAAGGCGAAGCAAAGTTGAATGCTGTGAATGCAAATGATGTAACGATCTCAATGGGAGAAGCAGGTGGTTTGAGCCTGCGTAAACTGAATGCCGAAAGCCTGTCTCTTACTGTTTGTGGCTCAGGCGATGCAACCATCAAGGAGGCGAACTTGTCTGATGATGCCGTTTTGCAGACAAGGGATGCAGGCGATATCAACGGATTCTTCAAAACGGGTAAGATTTACACAGAATCCACAGAGGCAGGAGACATTACGATTGAAGTAGATTGTAAAAGAATTGCAGCCCACTGCTATGGAACAGGCAATATAGGAATTGAAGGCAAAACCAGCGTACTTTTCAAAGGTAGTGATGGTTCTGGAAACATCAAGACTCAACATTTGAATGCCGAAACAGTGGAGACAGCCGAAAGAGGAACGTATGTTTTATAACTAAGAATGAATCTAACTCGATAAATAGATCATCATGAAGCACAATAAATGGCATAAAGCCAGTCTAAGGTTAATACTATTATGTGCAATGCTCACCCTCATGAGTGGGCATTGCTTTGCCCAAGAGGAACTGCTGAAGCGTTTTGGCATCGAAGAAATCACACCTGAGATGCGAGCACTCATTTCAGCAGTTCTTAAACATCGTTATGAGGTGAAGGGAAAGGTGATGGGCGTAGATGATTTTGAGCCGAATCCCTATCCGCTCCAGAATGCGAATGTGCAGCTTATATGTGTGGCAGATACTACGCAGATAGGTGGTGCAGCAGTAGATAAGGACGGAAAGTTCACAGGCTACATTTTCTGTCGTAACAAACTGAAAGACCTCAGAGTGCGTATCAAAATATCGTATGTGGGTATGGAAACATTCGATCAGATATTAACTCCTACACCCGACAAGGATAAGATCGGTGACAAGCTGGTAGTCAATCTCGACTCTGTTGTGCTGAAAAGCAATCCTGTGACGACTGCTGAGGCTGAGGTGATAGGCGAGTTGCAGAAGATGTACCAGCGAGGCGATACCACCATCTTCAACGCAGAAGCTTACGAAATGCCCTCAGGTAGCGTGTTGCTCGACCTTGTGCGCCGTCTGCCTGGTCTTCGTTACGAAGGCGGTCAGCTTACCTATATGGGTCAGAGTATCGAGGAAATGCGACTGAATGGTGATACGTTCTTCAAACACGACATCAACGTAGCTTTGCAGAATATGCCTCACGATAAGCTCAAGAGCCTGAAAGTCTATGAGGTGCCTGATGATACGCTCGATGTGAACAGCGACGAGCATCTGGTGATGGATATGCAGACGAAAGCACCTGTCAACAATCTTCAGTTTGCCAATGTTGCAGCAGGTATTACGGAAACACTTAAGAACTTCCGTTTGTCGGCCTCTGGAAATGCCTATGTGAAGGGTGGAGCACAGGTTGGAGTAGATTTCAATACCCGCGATTTGCCTTCTCAAGGTACGCCAACCCTGCGTGATGTCAACACCAATGTGAACTTGTCGTATGAGCGCCGGTTTGGCAAGACGAATGTGGAGGGACGACTGAGTCATGGTTATCATCGCACAGACTCAGAGACGGAAGGGTTCACGCAGATCTTTATGCCAGGTTTCTCGCAACGAACGGTTACCAATTCCACCAGTAGCAGTCGTAGCCACTCTTATGGAGGCAATGCTACACTCTCGGGTTCTGTGGATAGTCTGACACGTTGGAACACAAACCTGTCTCTGTCTGCCAACGATTCCAAAACCCTCAGCGGCTATCAGAATTCGATTACAGATGATGCTGGTAATCCTGTGAGCAGTACCTTGCATTCTTCGCGAACCAATTCGAATGGCAAAAATCTGAATTGGAATGCTGGTCTGAATCGCTATTTAGGTAGCGAGCGGCGTGATGAGATAGGACTTCGTGCCAATGTAGGCTATAATCAAAACAAATCCACGTCGTATGACAATACCCAGTCTACTTTCGACCAAAAGGGAGGTATGGTTCAGAATACGGATTATGTCAGATCAAATCCATCAGATAATTATTCGTTAGGTGGCGAGTTGTTCTATAACCATAACTTTGGCAAGAAGAACAACATACAACTTTCGTACCGATTGGATTACATTCACAACTCGAACGATGAACGCTACCACATCCCGTCTGCGGTTAGTGGCTCTGCTTCTGACTATATGATTATTGATTCACTTTCGTACGACAAACTCAATCATAACCTGATACATCGTCTGTCTGCTACGTTGTTGATTGACAACAACTTGCTGAATATGAGGTTGGGAATGAATGTGTTGCCTACCCGACTTGTGATTGAGAACCGCAGGCTCGACAGACCTAATGAACGTAATACCTACAGCTCTGTCGATGTGGCACCATCGGCTCAGGTGAAGTTCAAGATTGCAGAAGGCGAGAGCACAGTGCAGCTGAAGTATAATGGACGAAGCTCAATGCCGTCAGTCAATTCGCTCTCGGCTACGACCGACTATTCCAATCCCATGAATATCTACACAGGTAACAGTAACCTGAAGAAGTCGTTTGCTCATAACTTGGGTATCGAATTGAAATACAAGGCACTCCTGAGGGCAACTGTGGACTATTCGCGGACAGAGAATCAGGTGACGATGCTGACCCGACTCGACCCAACGACAGGAGCACGCCGCACGATGCCTGAGAATATCAACGGCAATTGGAGTATACGTTCATACCTTTTCCTTACGAAGCAAATCGACGAAGTCTCGTTCAATCTGATTGCCCTCCACAATCATAGCAACAATGTGGCTTTCGTGCAGACTGCTACGATGGCTGATGTGGAGAAGAGTGTCACGAAGTGGGACAACTACAACTTTATTTTTATCTCAGGCTACACCAATGCCAACTGGGTTGTTGCAGGAACAGTTCTCTACAACATTGACCACAGAAAGAGTGACTATACCGCACAAGGATCGAACGGAAAGTCGTTCGGAACACAGGCAAGAGTGGACTATACCAGCACCAATGGTGCATGGCTATTTAGCACAGATTTCAATCTTCAAAAGCGGTTCGACTACGAATTGGCTTCTGCCAACACGACAGATTGCATCTGGTCGCTATCGGCAACTTATAAATTCCTTAAAGGAAAACGAGCCTCAGTTGGTGTGACTTGGAACGATATCCTGAAGCAGAATCGTGGGTTCAATGCCACTGTGACAGACACTCAGTGGAGTGAAACCCGCACACTGGGTAAGACTTCGTATGTCCTCTTCACTTTCGCCTATCGTCTATCCTTGTTCCATTAATGGTTTTTATGGGAACAACAGAATAAAAACGAAAGAAAAAACCCAAAAAATTTGGTGGTATTGTAAAAAAGTTGTAATTTTGCATCATCTAATCAGATTACGATGGGTGCAATAGGAAGAACTGTAGGATTACTTACCCCCAAGAATACAAAGGGCGGCAGCGGAATGTCGTTCCTGAAGGAGTTTCTGTTGTCTCTTTTGGCCATCACCATTTCAATTGCTCTCACGTTTGGTGTGGCGGCTATCATCGACTATAACAAGAAACAGGCCGAGAAGCGCGAAATCGTGATGATGGTGATGTACGATATGTACAACACGCTGCAAGATGTAGCAGATGCCGATTCCATGATTCATCAGGCGATTGATATGCAGTTCCAGTTTGCCGAGGACACTACAACGTTCCAGCAGAACAGATTCGCATTGACTCTTCTGGCACCAACACTCAACTATACAGAGACGGTGGAACACATCTTCTCTTCAAACATTGAGACCATCAACACGGTTGGTAATGTGCTTTTTGCCGAGAATGTCAGCCAATTCTATTTGACTCGTAAACAGTATAAGTCGATGGTTTGCGACTCGTTACGCTTTGAGTTGATCGATTATGGGGTTTCCAATTCCTTGGAAAACACCCTCTCGTTCTATTATATGCCCTATGTTGTCATAAGTGGTGGATTCCTGTTGAATATGCAGCGCTTGTTTGAACAATGCAAGCGGATGATGGAAGTCACCGACGAGCAGTTGGATGCCTATCGCAAGAAGAGGGAGAGTCTGGAAGAGGACAAGTCGCAGAGAGAGGCAGAGGATTCCCTTTTTCATGAAGCAACGGAAACAAACAGAAAGTTGATAGAAGCCGTAAAGAAACTGTATTTAGATTAACATTAACAATAAACAAAAAGCAATTATGAGACTTGACGGAAGACGCGAAAGCACAAATGTGGACGACCGCCGCGGTATGAGCGGTAAGACCAAAGCCGGATTGGGCATTGGTGGTATTATCATCGCTGCGCTGATTGCATGGATCAGTGGAGGAGACCCATTCTCAGCAGTAATGGAGACAGTTCAGCAAAATGGTGGACTGGGTGCCGTGATTGGTGGAAACACAGAAGTGGCACAAGGTCAGCAGCGCGAGTTTACGGAAGAAGAACAGCAGTTGGCTACCTTCTCGAAGCAGATTTTAGCTGGTACAGAGGATGTATGGACAAGTGTGTTCAAGCAGAACAACTGGGGTGAGTATGAGTATCCTCGCATGGTGCTCTACACAGATGCTGTGCAGACAGCTTGTGGTAATGGTTCGGCTCAGATGGGTCCATTCTATTGCTCAGGCGACCAGGCTCTCTACATCGACCTCTCATTCTTCATGACCATGAAGCAGTCGTTGGGCGCTGATGGCGATTTTGCTTACGCCTACGTGATTGCACACGAGGTGGGTCATCATGTGGAATACCTCAATGGAACATTGGGTAGGGCACATAAGGAGATGGCACAGTTGAGTAAAGAGGAAGCAAATAAGGTGTCTGTTCGACTGGAGTTGCTGGCCGACTTCTATGCGGGAGTTTGGGCACACTATGACAACAAGATGTTCAACTCGCTGGAGGATGGCGACATTGAGGAAGCGATCCGCTGTGCACAGGTTATCGGCGATGACTACTTGCAGAAAAAAGCACGTGGAGTTGTGGTATCAGAAGAGTTTACTCATGGAACTTCAGCCCAGCGTTTGCGTTGGTTCAAATTGGGACTTCAGACGGGTGATGTGAATCGTGGTGATACCTTCAGCCGAGACTACAACGAGTTGTAGGAAATTCCAAGAAATACAAATGATATAAAGCCTTACATTTTTCCGAAATGTAAGGTCTTTTTTTTACAATATGCTGTTTTTTATTAAAAAAAACAAGCATTTCATCGGAAAAAAAGCCGATAATACCTTTGGTGTAATATTTTTTTCTTACCTTTGAATGCCGAAATGTGGCATTATATATATGGGCGTGTTGGCAGATGGCTGACTTCGCCCCCCGAAAACGCTGATTAATAAACAAAATATAGATGAATTATCAATGGAACTACAAACCCTCAACACCTCAAGAGGAGGAGAAAGCGAAAGAGCTGGCTGAGCGACTGAATATCAGCCCGGTTCTGTGTCAGCTGCTACTCAAGAGGGGCATCACCACCGAAGATGAGGCGCGTAAGTTCTTCCGACCCCAACTGCATGACCTCCACGACCCATTCCTAATGAGGGATATGGACTTAGCGGTGGAGCGTTTGAATGAAGCAATGGGCAAGAAGGAACGCATCCTGATTTACGGAGATTATGATGTCGACGGGTGTACTGCGGTTGCGTTGGTCTATCGTTTTTTGCAGCAGTACTATTCGAACCTCGACTACTACATCCCTGATAGGAATGACGAAGGGTATGGTGTGTCGAAGCAAGGAATAGACTATGCGTTTGAGACGGGGGTGAAACTGGTCATCATTCTCGATTGCGGCATTAAGGCCGTCGAGGAGATTGCATACGCCAAGTCGAAAGGGATAGACTTCATAATCTGCGACCATCATGTGCCCGATGAGGTATTACCGCCTGCAGTGGCTATTCTCAATGCAAAGCGGAAAGATGCCACCTATCCCGACAAGAACCTGTCGGGTTGTGGTGTGGGATTCAAATTGGTTCAGGCATTTGCCCTGAGCAATGGTATTGCGTTCAACACTCTGTTGCCGCTCTTAGACCTTGTGGTGGTAAGTATCGCCGCCGATATCGTGCCGATTATTGGTGAGAACCGCATTCTGGCCTATCATGGTATGCGTCAGCTGAACACCAAACCAAGTACTGGATTGAAGGCCATCCTCGACATCTGTGGATTGGCTGAGCGTGATGTGGTGATGTCGGACATCATTTTCAAGATAGGTCCGCGCATCAATGCATCAGGACGCATGCAGAATGGTAAGGAGTCGGTATCGCTGCTGATAGAACACGACCCTGAGACAGCTAAGAAGATGGCTGAACAGATTGATCAGTACAACGAAGAGCGCAAGGAGTTAGACAAGCGTATGACGGTGGAAGCCAGCAATCTGGTGGCGAACATCAGCAGTAGCGAGGACGAGAGTGCAATCGTCATCTACAACGAAGACTGGCACAAGGGACTGATAGGTATCGTGGCATCACGTCTGACAGAAATCTACTATCGTCCGGCGGTCGTATTGACCAAGGCTGGCGATGAGATCGTGGGTTCGGCTCGTAGTGTCGCTGGTTTCGATGTCTATGCGGCGATTGAGAGTTGCCGAGACGTGCTGGTGAACTTCGGCGGACATACTTACGCGGCAGGTCTTTCGCTCAAGGAGGAACATCTGGAAGAATTCAAGCAGCGTTTCATGGCTTACGTCACAGAGCATATCAATCCTGAGCATATCAAGGCCACACTGGAAGTAGATGCAGTCATCAATTTCAAGGAAATCACTCATAAGTTCTTCTCTGACCTGAAGAAGTTCCGGCCATTCGGACCAGAGAACCCCAAGCCTATCTTCTGCACGCATCAAGTGTATGATTACGGCACCAGTAAGGTGGTGGGTCGCGAACAAGAGCATATCAAACTCGAGCTGGTGGACAGTAAGTCGAGCAACGTGATGAATGGTATCGCTTTCGGACAGAGTTCAGAGGCACGTTACATCAAGACCAAAGGCTCGTTCGACATCGTCTACACCATCGAGGAGAATACCCACAAGCGTGGTGAGGTGCAGTTGCAGATTGAAGACATCCGAGGGGATAAAGGAGGTGAGTGATGACCTTTCAGGAGCTGTTGAAGGAACATTGGGGCTATGACTCGTTTCGCGGAATTCAGGAAGACATCATTACCAGTATTGCCCAAGGAAAGGATACGCTGGGATTGATGCCTACAGGTGGTGGAAAGTCCATCTGTTTCCAAGTGCCTACGTTGGCGATGGAAGGCCTGAACATCGTGGTGACTCCATTGATTTCGCTGATGAAGGACCAAGTGAGTCGTCTGCGGATGAATGGTATCAAAGCCGAAGCCGTGTATTCGGGAATGTTTGCGGACGATATCAGCAGAGCCTACGACAACTGCATATACGGCCATTATAAGTTCCTCTATATCTCGCCTGAGCGATTGTGCTCGGAGATGTTCAGGCAGAAACTGGCTCACATCCCTAAGATATGTATGATTACGGTGGACGAGGCACATTGTGTGTCCCAGTGGGGATATGACTTCCGCCCGTCTTACCTTAAGATAGTCGAGGTGCGACACCTCATTCCTTATCATGTGCCTGTATTGGCCCTGACGGCTACAGCCACTCCCAAGGTGGTGGATGACATTCAGGATAAGTTGGAATTCAAGGAGAGAAATGTGTTCTCGATGAGTTTCGAACGTAAGAATCTGGCCTATATCGTCCGCCAGACAGCCGATAAGACAGCTGAGATGCTGACCATCCTGCAAAAGATGCCACACGGGAGCGCAATTGTTTATACACGTAGCCGCAGAATGACAAGCGAACTGGCGCAGTATCTGATTGCCAACGGCATCACGGCTGATAACTATCACGCTGGACTGACTGATGCTGAGAAGGACCTGCGACATGTTAACTGGGCGAAAGGCAGAAACCGTGTGATGGTTGCCACCAATGCTTTTGGAATGGGTATCGACAAGGCAGATGTGCGACTGGTGATACATTACAATATGCCCGATTCTATTGAGTCGTATTTCCAGGAAGCAGGTCGTGCGGGGCGAGACGGACAGAAAGCTTATGCGGTATTGCTATATAACCCGTTGGATAAAGTGCAGTTGCATAAACGTGTCGGTGAGACCTATCCCAATCCTGACTATATTCGTCAGACCTACGAGGATGTGTGTCATTTCCTACAGGTAGGAATGGGTGAGGCACGAGGGCGAACGTTCGATTTCAGTATGGAGAAGTTCTGCAAGTACTTCCATCATTTCGCTAACACGGCCAACAATGCGCTGAGGTTACTCAACAATGCCGGATATATCGACTATGTGGAAGACAACGATTTCAAGTCGAGGCTGCGCTTCATTCTCCGTAAGGACGAGCTCTATATGCTGAATAGCAGGGAGGAGTTGATTGATAAGGTGATACAGGCTCTGCTTAGGAATTATACCGGCTTATTTGCCGATTTTGAGTATATCGACGAGATGTATCTGTCACATCTGACAGGCATAGATGTGGAGCTGATCTATAATGTGCTGAAAGAATTGAATCAGCGGCGCATTATCGACTATATCCCACGACGCAAAACGCCGACGGTGATGTTCCGCATAGGAAGAGTTGATAAGGAAGAGATAGGGTTGCCACCGATCGTCTATGATGACCGTAAGGCGGATTTCGCTCGACGGATTGATGAGATACTCCACTATGCTTCGAGCGATGAACTATGTCGTAGCCAGCAACTGTTGCAGTATTTCGGCGAGGAAAAGGTGAAAGAGTGTGGGCAATGCGATGTGTGTGTGCGTCGTAAGAAACAAAAGGGGAGTGCTAAGGCAACCAGAACGTTGACAGAAGAGATTCGACAGGTGTTGAGTGATGGTGAATGGCACACGATGAAAGATTTGCTCGCTATCCAAGGAAACGCTGAAGAGATCCGGGCACTTGTGCAGGATATGATTGCTGAGGAAGAAGTGGTGGTGAAAGGAACAAAAATCAAACAGAAATAACAAACAATAAGATATGGGATTTTTCAAGACATTATTCACAGGTAAGGAAGAATCAGAAGAAGAGAAGCAGGAACAGCAGATGAAGAACCAGTTCGATGTGTTCAAATACGATGGTATTCAGGCACAGCGATATGGGAAAATGGATTATGCGCTGGAGTGCTTCCGACGTGCGTTGGAAATTCAGGACGATATGGAAACTCGTGTCATCTATGCCAATGCGTTGGTCGGCCAGAACGATCTTGAAGGTGCAATAGAGCAGTTGGAGAAAGTCCGTGAGGTTGCTCCTGACGATAAGGAAGTGCTGTTCAATTTGGCAGAGCTCTATTTCCAGACAGAGCAATATGAGCAGATGGAAGGTGTATGCAATGCTACTCTTCAATTGGATGAGAACGAAGCTGCTACCCATTATCTGCTGGCAAAGATGTACAAGGCAAAAGGTGATATGATCAATGCTGTTGCACAGTGTACAATGGCGATTACGAAACGTGCCGACGAACCATTTGCTGAGGCTTATTATCTGCGAGCACAACTCCTGTTCGAGATGCAACAATACACAGAAGCAGAGGCCGATATCGATATTGTTCTTCAACTCGATGAGGAGAACGACGAATATCTAATGATGAAGGGCGAGTGTTGTGAGGCTCTGCAGAAACCAGAAGAAGCCAAGGAGTGTTATACGAAGGTGAAGACCATCAATCCTTACGTCACGAAAGCCTATCTCCGACTGGGTGCTATCCTGATGGCAGAAGGAAAGAAAGAAGAGGCAGCCAAGATTGTGGAGGAAGGCCTGCAACTGGCTCCAGAGGAACTGAAGAATGTGAATGGTGAGTATACCAACGTGGAACAGGAAATGCGTGATGCTTATAAGACAATGGACCCACTTGGGTTCAATGTGGGAATATGAGACATATTGGCCCAATTCGCCTAATAAGCCCAATGAAAAAAGGAAAATAAGAATTTAAACAAACATAAAATGGAAACAGTATTAAGTGGAATGCGCCCTACGGGCAACCTACATTTAGGAAATTATTACGGAGCTGCTCGCAGTTTCGTGAAGATGCAAGAGGAGTATAATTGTTATTTCTTTATAGCCGATTGGCACTCGCTTACCACTCATCCCAAACCGGAGGATATTCAACGTAGTGCTCGTACCATCCTTGCGGAGTATTTGGCATGTGGTATCGACCCTGAGAAGGCTACGATTTATATCCAGAGCGATGTGCCTGAAACCATCGAACTCTATCTCTATTTCAATATGAACTGCTATCTGGGCGAGTTGGAACGTGTGACGACTTTCAAGGAGAAAGCACGTCAACAACCCGATAACGTGAACGCGGGTCTGCTGACTTATCCAACCCTGATGGCTGCCGACATCCTCCAGCATCGTGCTGCCAAGGTACCTGTAGGAAAGGATCAGGAGCAGAATATGGAGATGGCGCGTAAGTGTGCCCGTCGCTTTAATAATATATATGGTGTAGAATTCTTCCCGGAACCTCAGAACTTCTATTTTGGCGACCACGCTATCAAGATTCCAGGTCTTGACGGTTCAGGTAAGATGGGTAAGAGCAACGGCAACTGCATCTATCTCTATGAAGACGAAAAGTCGATTCGTAAGAAAGTGATGCGAGCTGTGACGGATAATGGTCCTGAGGCTCCTAATAGCGAGAAGCCTGAGGTAATCCAGAACCTCTTTACGTTGATGGAAATTGCATCGTCGAAGGATACTTACGACTATTTCAATGAGAAATGGAACGATTGCTCCATCCGCTATGGCGATATGAAGAAGCAGCTTGCTGAGGACCTCGTCAATACGTTGGCTCCGATTCGTGAGCGCATTATTGAGATTTCGTCCGATCAGGACAAGCTCGATAAGATAGCACGTTTGGGTGCAGAGAAAGCACGCGAGAGTGCAGGAGCTACTTTGCGTGAGGTTCGTAAGATTATCGGATTCAAAGTCTATTAAGTTCCCAATAGGCGAGATATTGACTGGCAACTTTCAGGTAGTCGTGATGCTTTCTCACATACTCGACACTTTGCCGTTTCAGTTCAGGAATACGTTCGGGGTGGAGCACCAGTTGTTCCACCTCTTTGTATACACTTTCGTAGTTCGGTTCTACGTTGATGATGGGACGCAACTCTGTTTCGTTGATGATTTCGTAGTTTTCAGGTTCACCTCCTCCAATACAGATAATTCCCTTCGACATCGCCAATAGCGGATTCATCGAAGGCGTATAGGCATAGAGTTGGTCGAGGATGGCATCACTTCCGTTCATCATCTGCTGGTATTGGGCAAAAGGTACCGATTCTGCCTTGATCAATTCCATCTTGTCAGGATACTTGGCCAGCACATCCTGAGCAGCTTTCAACATGATATCCGTACCTTTATAGACGGAACGGCTGCGATTGATGCCGATAAAGATTCTGACTTTCGAAGGAACCTCTCCCGACACTCGCACATCTTTGGGGTATCGAATGGGGAAAGGGATAAATGTGGTCTTCTTGGGCAATGTCGGGTGATAACAGGCCCAGTATTCGTAGAGGCCTGCGATGATGCCGTCGCATGTTTCGGCAATATATTTATTGAGTTTCTCCTTGGTGGTTCCTATCCAGTCTTTTTGCTCCCTCAGCGCCTCCTCGTCTGTGCGTACTCTGTCGCCAAAGTTGAAGTCGCTGTATCTGAGCGGTTTCTTCACGCTGCAATAGTAAACCCAGTACCAGTCCATTCCGAAGGCACCAAGAAACACTTTCTTGTTGTGCTTGCGCAGATAGTCGTAGAAGTAAAACAGACGTTCGGCTTTCAATTCGAAGAACATCGGATTGATGAGTTGTACGACATCATATCCTTTCATCTTGGGCAGTAGCCGATAGAGCCGGAACAAGAGGCGCAGTCCTCCCAGTCGTCCTTCTGGGCGGGAAACATCGATGTCACGAGGATAGTTCTTCCAGAAATCCCCATTCGAAATGACCGTCACCTGATGCCCCAGACTACGAAGTCCTTCTGCCAGTGTGGCGTGCACATTACTGTATTCTCCTACGAGTAGTATCTTCATCTTTCTTTGGGGATTAATGGTATGACGATTGATAAGAGTCTCAAACCCATTGGATGGTTGCTCAGACGGCGGAACCAAGTGTATTTGGTGGTGTAGTCCTCGTCAGGCAATGGGAACAATCCTTCCTTGCGTAGCACTTCGATTTCTTGCTTCAAGGCTGTTGTCGACCCCACCATACGGATATGATTGTAGAGGTAGTCCATCGTCAGTTGGGCAATACGACGTTGGAGTGCCTGCTTGCTTTGGGTATCTGTAAGGCTGGCGGCAGTCGTATGGAGTCGGGAGATGATCATTCGTGTGTCGTGAAGTCTTTTTAGATGGCGCTCAGCCTGTTGTGTGGCCGATGCGTTGTGAAGGCGATAGAAGTATGCTTTCGCGTTGGTCACGATGACGGATGGAGTCTGAAGCAGCAGTCGTGCCGTAAATTCTTCGTCTTCCCCATAAGCTGTATCCGTATCGAAACGTAGGTTGCCGGCTATAGTCCGTTTGAACAAGATTCCACAGACCGTCCCCCTGATATTGCGACTTTGCATCAGTTGCACACCCGATAGTGGCCCTTCTGCCGAAAAGGCAGTCTGGCTTTGCTCCTTTGTGCAGAAGTCGAAGACCATCATGTCTGCCTTCTCTTGTTTCATTCGTTCAATGCAGAACAGGTAAGGCGATTTGATGAGTCGGTCATCTGCATCCACGAATTGGATGTATTCGCCTGCTGCCATCTCCAACCCCAGGTTGCGAGCCGAACTGACCCCTTCGTTCTCTTTGCGAACGTATCTGATGTCGTTTCCCAGTTGGGCAAGAGCATCTTTTGGACTGACCTCCGAGCCGTCATCCACCACGATGATTTCATGCTCATCCGCCTGCAACGAAAGAGCCATGATGCTTTCGATACACTCACGCAACATATCCAACGGAACGTTGTAGTAAGGGATGATGAAACTGATGCTGCTTGCTTTCATAACCATTGTTTGAGTTTGCAGAGCATTCGGATGCCCAACGTGTTGAGGATGAAAATCTTGATACGCTCATGGGCGTTTCTTGCCACTGCCGATGGGAGTTTGCGAGCAGGTAGGATAGGGGCTGTCTTGCATCGTTTGCAGACATCCAATTGGATATTGAGCACATGCAGATAATACAAGGCGGCATCTTCGCTCTGCCAGTCTACCTTCAGCGTCTTGGCTGCTTCGATATGGGCATCGAGCAACTGCTTGAGGTCGCTCCCAGAGGCTTTTACGGTAATACTTTCTTCGTTCCAGCAATAGTAGTACATGCCCTCGGCAATGGTCATCACGATAGGTTCGTGCTTGAGTATTTGCGGCAATGTCCACACGTCTTCAAACTTATAGCCTTTAGGGAATTCCGTGATGAGAAACAGATAGCGCCTGAATACCTTATTGCAAGCGTAAGAATGTGCGTAAGCTTGCCCTTCGAGCCAATAAGTGTGCGAGTCGGGATAGATGATGTTGTCGAATTTCAGTTCGTACTCGCTGGCATGTCCTGCATGGACCGTAATGGGATATTCGATGATTTCCAACTCGTCTTCCTCGTCGGCAAATTTCATGACGTGTTCGTAGGTGTCCTGACGGATATAGTCGTCGCTGTCGACAAAAGTGACAAACTCACCTTGAGCTGCTTTCAGTCCTGCATTGCGAGCATCGCTCAGCCCTCCGTTTGCCTTGTGAATCACGCGAATCCGATCATCTTTTCCTGCATATTCGTCGCAAATGGTGCCACAATCATCAGGCGAACCGTCGTCTACCAGAATCAGTTCCCAATCCTTAAATGTCTGGGAAACGATGCTGTCGACACACCTGCGAAGTGTGCCTGAGACGCGATAAACAGGAACGATGATGGATAGTTTCATGGTGCAAAGATAAGGAAAAATGTAAAAATGAAAAAATTATATAATGTAAAAATGAAATAATCGTAAATGGTAAATGGCTAAATGGTAAATATTTCGTAACTTTGCACCCAAATATGCTAAAGCAAAATCGTAAATAGTCAATTGTCAAATAGAAAATAAAATGATGACAGCAAAAGAAATACGTGAATCGTACAAGAAGTTTTTCGAGTCGAAGGAACATCTCATCGTGCCTTCTGCTCCGATGGTAGTGAAAGATGACCCCACATTGATGTTTACCAATGCAGGAATGAACCAGTTCAAGGACATCATCCTTGGTAATGTGCAGCCAAAGTGTCGCCGCATGGCGGACTCTCAGAAGTGTCTGCGTGTGAGCGGTAAGCACAACGACTTGGAGGAAGTAGGTCACGATACCTATCACCACACCATGTTCGAGATGTTGGGCAACTGGTCGTTTGGCGACTACTTCAAGAAGGAAGCCATCAGTTGGGCGTGGGAGTATATCGTCGATGTCCTGAAAATCAATCCTGCCGACCTCTATGCTACCGTCTTCGAAGGTTCGCCCGAGGAAGGATTGGAGCGTGACAACGAGGCTGCAGCCATCTGGGAGCAGTTCCTGCCAAAAGACCATATCATCAATGGTAACAAGCACGATAACTTCTGGGAAATGGGCGATACAGGCCCTTGTGGACCTTGTTCCGAGCTTCATGTCGATTCCCGTCCGGCTGAGGAGAAAGCCAAGTTGCCTGGACGCGAACTGGTGAACAAAGACCATCCGCAGGTCATCGAGATTTGGAACCTCGTGTTCATGCAGTACAACCGTAAGGCCGATGGTTCACTCGAACCGCTGCCTGCAAAGGTCATCGATACCGGTATGGGTTTCGAGCGTTTGGTTCGTACCCTCCAAGGCAAGACTTCCAACTACGACACCGATGTGTTCCAGCCTATCATTAAGGTCATTGGCGATATGGCTGGCAAGCAATACGGACAGGACGAGAAGACCGATGTGGCTATGCGTGTTGTGGCTGACCACCTCCGTGCTATTGCCTTCTCGATTGCTGACGGACAGCTGCCAAGCAATGCAAAGGCAGGTTATGTCATCCGCCGTATTCTCCGCCGTGCCGTTCGTTACGGTTATACGTTCCTCGATCAGAAAGAGGCGTTCATCTACAAACTTGTGCCTACGCTGATAGCAGAGATGGGTGAGGCATTCCCAGAGATTGCTGCCCAGAAAGAGCTCATCATGAAGGTGATGAAGGAAGAAGAAGATTCGTTCCTGCGTACGTTGGCTAATGGTATCAAGTTGCTCACCGACGTGATGGACGAGGTGAAGGCTGCTGGCAAGAGTGTTATCCCAGGCGAGGAGGCATTTAAGTTGTTCGATACCTTTGGCTTCCCACTCGACCTCACTGAGCTGATCTGTCGTGAGAACGATATGACGGTCGATGAGGAAGGCTTCAATGTTGAGATGCAGAAGCAGAAAGAACGTGCCCGCAATGCCGCCCAGGTTGAGATGGGTGACTGGACAGTCTTGAGCGAAGGTGAGAGCGAATTTACTGGCTACGATTACACAGAATACACATGTCACATCCTCAAGTATCGTGAGGTGAAGCAGAAGAAGGGCGTGGTTTACGAGGTGGTACTCGACCAGACTCCGTTCTATGCTGAGATGGGTGGTGAAGTAGGCGACACAGGTGTGCTCGTCAACGAAAACGAAACCATCAATGTGGTAGATACGAAGAAGGAGAACGGTCAGTCCATCCATATCGTCGATAAGCTCCCACAGGATGCTACGGCCGAGTTTATGGCTTGTGTCGATGTGGAGCGTCGTCGTGCCATCGAGGCCAACCACACTTGTACCCACCTCCTCGATGAGGCCCTGCGTCAGGTTCTTGGAACCCATGTAGAGCAGAAAGGTTCTCTGGTGACAGCCGATTCTCTCCGTTTCGACTTCTCACACTTCGAGAAGGTTACTCCAGAGCAGTTGCGCGAGGTAGAACATATCGTCAACGAGAAGATTCGTGCCAACATCCCACTCGAGGAATTCCGCGACACACCAATCGAGGAAGCAAAGAAACTGGGTGCCATTGCCCTCTTTGGCGAGAAGTATGGCGACAAGGTTCGTGTTGTGAAGTTCGGCACCAGCGTAGAGTTCTGTGGTGGATGTCATGCTCAGGCAACAGGCCAGTTGGGTATGGTTCGCATCATCTCGGAGAGCAGTATCGCAGCAGGTGTTCGTCGTATCGAGGCCATCACGGGTAAGAAGGTTGAGGAGATGCTCGACAAGGCTCAGGACCTACTCAACGATCTTCGTGGCTTGTTCAACAATGCGCCCGACCTCATGTCGACCATCCAGAAGGCGATTGCCGAAAACAAGGAACTGCAGGCTCAGGTTGCTGAGTTTACGGCTCAGAAGGCTCAGGAGTTCAAGCGTTCGCTCATCGAGCAGGCTCAGACCATCAATGGCGTGAAGGTCATCAAGGGTGTGCTGCCTATCGATGCACAGAGTGCCAAGGATATGGCATTCCAGCTCCGCACACAGTTCCCCGAGCAGTTGCTCGTTGCCATTGCTTGTGCGCCAGGCGGAAAGCCCTTACTTACCGTTGCTGTCTCCGACGACCTCGTGAAGGAAGGCAAGAATGCAGGTCAGTTGGTTCGCGAGGCAGCCAAGTTGATGCAAGGTGGTGGTGGCGGTCAGCCTCACTTTGCAACAGCAGGAGGTAAGAACCCTGATGGCATGAAGGCCGCAGTCGATAAAGTCATTGAGCTATTTTCAATTTGACGATTTACTATTTACCATTCAAATAATTAGACATTCACCATGATCAAATCCTTTTTCTTTAAGTCTTCCCCCTTTGGGGGAATAAGAGGGGGGCTGTTCCTCTTCTTGCTTCTTTGCCTGCCGCTGATGGTGCAGGCTCAGAAGCCAGACAAGAACTTCCACATCTTCCTCTGCTTCGGGCAGTCGAACATGGAAGCTGGTGCACGTCCTGCTGAACAGGACAGAGACTTCAATGACCCACGGTTCCAGTTCCTTGCAGCAGTCAACATGCCGCGAACTCAGCGTGAGATGGGCCATTGGTACACAGCCATTCCGCCTATCTGTCGCGAGGGTAACAACATGGGACCTGTCGACTTCTTCGGCCGCAAGATGATTGAGGTCATCGACGACCGCTATCGCATTGGTGTCATCAACGTGTCTGTGGCTGGTGCCAAGATGGAACTCTGGGACAAGGACGACTACAAGGAATATATCGACAACGAGCGCGACTGGATGAAAGCTATCGTGAACCAGTACGACGGCAATCCTTACCAGCGACTCGTCGATATGGCTCGCATTGCCCAGAAAGATGGTGTCATCAAGGGCATCCTCATCCATCAGGGCGAGTCGAACTCTGACGACCAGAAGTGGCCTGAGCGTGTGAAGAAGATCTACAACGACCTCTGTGCCGACCTCGGCCTTAATCCCAAGGACGTTCCTCTGCTTGCAGGCGAACTGAAGCATCAGGAGCAGGGTGGTGTGTGCTGGCGATTCAATGTCGACATCCTGCCCAATCTGCCCAAGACGCTTCCCAACTCCTACATCATCTCGGCAAAGGACTGCGAGAGCACAGGCGACCAGTTCCATTTCAGTACCGAAGGGATGCGAACCCTCGGCTACCGCTATGCTGAGCAGATGCTGAAACTGCATAAATACAAGATGAAGAAGAAGTGACCACCAAAACGAAAACCCGAACGATTATGAAAACGAAAACAATGATTGTGGCTATGGCAGCCCTTTCCCTCATGCTCACAGCTTGTGGAGAGAAAAAAGCCAAGGATGTGCTTGTTGCTGAGGATAAGACGGAGGCAGTAAGCGACCCCCAAACCGAAGATGAGGACTATGCGCCCGAGAGCGAGGTCGAGGTCGTCAGCAGTGTGTGGGAAATGAGTCCGCTCACTGGCGTTGCAAAGGACGGCAATGTCGGCATCGAGCAGTTTGCCAGCAAATTCTGCTACGAGTACAACAACTACAAGCCCAACCAGGTGCTGTGCGACTATCTCCGCGACCCGGCGAAGTACGACAACGAAGACTTCGATATCAACTGCCAGCCGAAGAAGGGATATATCAGTTGCAGAGGCATGTTCCAGTGTGGTTACGACATGGAATGCTGCTACTGGAAGCGCAAGAACGGACACAGCCTTGTAGCCTTCTGGCTGTCCGAAGGGCATGAGAGTGGTGCCGAGTACCAACTCCTCGCCTTCTACGACTACGACCCCGATACCGACACCATGACCCCTGAGCCCGAACTTGCACAAAGGCTTTTGGACGTCGTGGACAAGTACGACTCGTACAGCGTCACCCTGCCTGAAGAGGGTAAGGACATCGAACTCATCGGTTATACCGACGATGAGGAAGAAGACAACTGCATCGCCACTTGCTTCCAAGCTCATTGGAACGGTAACGACTTCATGAAGATAGAGCAGGTGAATACAACCCCGGTACCATAACCCTGGATGTGGAATAATCATCCTGCCGACCATAACGACAAGCAGGGCCTCAGTTTCCGCTGAAGCCCTGCTTTTTGTTGGCCTATCGAAGGAGAATCTTTGATGATTGACTTCAATTTAGAATCCAAGTCTCGATTCTTTCAGCAGGAATGGAATGACCCCCACGTACTGATAATCATAATTACTAATGCATGTACTGCAAAAATTGTCGAACCATTCGACTGTTTTTGCAGTGCAAAGGTAATATGTTTTTTTGAAATAGACAAATAAATGGCTGATTTTTTGTAGTTTTAGAACTTGTATAAGCCACATATAGCAAAAAGGCAGGGTGTGAGTCCTGCTTTTTGTTGATGTCCATATCATACAATTTGTTTCAAATCGTACGAAAAGCGAGTTTTTACGATTTGAACAGTTAGCTTTTCCGATTTCTGAAAATCAAGGCCATGATGTGCTGTAAGGCCGATTTGTAAATTTTTTGTAAATTGTTTATTTGAAACAAGTGAAAATGTAAATTTTTTGTAAACTAATTTTCTTGGTCAGTACATGAAAAACCATTAACTTTGCAGCGGAATACTAAAAAATGAAACGATATGAAAAGAAAGTTGGCTTTGTTTATGCTATTTGGTATTGCGATAGTAATCCATGCTAATGATTCAATTCGCCTCTCTCTGCTTGAGGAAACTCAAGAGGAATACGTGTTCTGTCTTCACAACAATACCCAAGATACAATTTTCTTATTTGATGGCTATTTTGAGAAATGTTATGATGGCTATATTTATACTTCTATGTATGTGCATAGGTATGATAAGAAAGCGAAAACATATAAACTTTCTTTATTGCCTCTTCTTCCTGTAATAAGATTTAATGGGTGCTTAAATGGCTTATGGGGAAGAGGCAGGGATAAACTTGTGAACGTTGCACAAATGGCATTTACGTTTACAACAATAGCCCCTTATGATTCATTAATGTTGAACATTACGAAAGAGGCATTTCAATCTTTGCTTTATGTGAACGACATACATCCTGAGAAATTGTCATGTTTTCACCATGTATTGCCAAAAATGAAGAAAAAGAAACTAAAACAGGTTCCTAAGGAGATTATTTTTGAATTGGGTGTATATAAGGAAGTCGATTATCTCTTGACATGGTGCCATGATGTAGATATGGATAAAGTGGACAAGCTAGCTACAGCAATGATTGTTGTCTCAATTCCTGTTAATGTAAATAAATAGGTGTTATGAAAAGAAAGTTGGTTATATTCATGCTGTTTTATATTGCAATGAGTTCGTTGGCTCAGGAATTGCGTATGGGAATGGCAAAAAATGTAAATGGTAAAGATTATTATGTTCCAGTAGAATTAGAAAGTGATTCTCTTATAGATAAGTTGTTGCAATCTGCAGAAAATGACACTATTGTGACCGCAGATTTTTATGTAAAGAAAATAAAGAAAGTAGAGACGAAGGGAACCAAGCAGTTGTACTATATTTATATAACAAACAGGGGACATTTATATAAACTTGTGACGATTGGAGATAAAGCGACGAGGTCGAAAGGAGTTAAGATTAAGAAAGGGGAAACGATTCATATGACAATCATTCCTGTTTGTCAAACTGTTCTAAATGGAATGATAGCTGTTGATTACGAGGTATGGCATCCTTTTGGTGATTTCTTTGTTCAAAGAGCTGATTTTAAATATGAACTTGATAATTTTTATAAGACAGATGGCTTAGATGGACTGTATCTTAAGCAGGACACATTGCACGCCCCGATTGCTACCTATAAGCAGGCTTTGAAATATCTCCTTAAATATAAAGAATACAAGCAGTACTTAAAAGAACGGGGTGCAAAGAAGGAAAAATATATCGTGATGACAACGATTTATGATTTTCGGGAAGATGCATATGATTTTCGAGATATTCCTGGCGTACAAGTTGGAATTCCCGGAGAACCCTATGAAGACAGGAGAATGCAAGATCTAAATAAATATGAGAAAGGGAAAATAGTCATCAGTTTTTCCTCGATTGAAAACGACTTTTTTACAATAACGGTACAAGTGGCAAGTCGCGAATTGTCTAATCCCCAAAGTGCAGACTTATGGTTCACTGGGCTTTCTAAAGTATTCTTGTTTAAACAGACTAATAGTGGTATAGAATACATCAAAAGTTCTTGGTGGCGTGATTAATAATCTCATGCTGATGACCAATAAATGACAAAGATGAAAGGAGAAACGATATGAAAAGAAAGTTGGTTATATTTATGCTGTTTTGCATTGCGCTTAGTTCGTTGGCTGCTACCATCGCATGTGGCACATGTGGGAAGGATAATCCCGCAAGTGTTCGCTGGGAGTTGAGTGATGATAGTGTCTTGATCATCAGTGGCAAGGGGTCAATGGAGGATTTCGAAGCATCTAAAGTTCCTTGGCAGAACCATCGTCCACTTATAAAGCAAGTAATCATAGAGGATGGAGTGACGTCAATCGGCAGTTATGCCTTTGAGGATTGTAAGGAAATGGTTAAAGTCAGCATTCCTGAGTCTGTTGTCTCACTGGGCGATTATGCGTTTGTCCGTTGTTTTAAATTGATAAAAATAGAACTGCCCCATTCCCTTCATACAATTGGAGATGCTGCAATCGGAGCTTGTATAGCCTTGAAAACCATATCCATCCCTAATTCTGTCGTTTCCATCGGACGAGGAGCATTTAGTAGCTGTCAGAATCTTTCGGATATAACGATTGGAACTTCAGTTAAAACAATTGGTCGTGGGGCGTTTGCTCATAATGAGAAGTTAGAGCGTGTGATTATCCCGGACAATGTCGTGTCAATTGGCACGCGTCTGTTTTATAATTGTCCAAAGCTTCAGCATGTCACATTTGGGAACTCTGTAACAGCAATCGGAGATTCAACTTTCATGAATTTACCAGACCGTTCTTCAGGACTAAGAAGCGTGACAATCGGTAAGTCAGTTGTGTCTATTGGAAAGAGTGCATTTGAGGATTGTTCTGAACTAACAGACGTAATATTTCCTGAGGTTCTTCAGTCTATCGGAAAACGAGCATTTAATGGTTGTACTCATTTGACAAGTGTTCGTATTCCCAGTTCAGTTACATCTATTGGGCGGTATGCATTACCTAATACCCATATCATTGTTGCAGAAGATAACCCAAGTTATTGTTCTATACAGGATGTTCTTTACACAAAAGCTGTCGATACGCTGTTTTTCTGTGCCAGGCAGCGAGAAGGAACCGTTGAAATCCCCAATACCGTAAGATATATCGCAGACTATGCATTTTATGGTTGTAAGAAGATAAAGGATGTATCTATTCCAAACTCTGTTATTACTATTGGCCAGCAGGTTTTTTGGGAGTGTGAAAACCTAATGAAGATTAAGATTCCTGACTCTGTCGTATCAGCGGGATGGAGTTTTTTATCCCGTTGTTCAAACCTCACAGAGATTAATATAGGGAAATCTTTGGCATCAATGCACAACGAAGCTATTAATATTGGACCGTCTTCATTTAGCGGATGTCCACATCTAAAGCAAATAACAGTATGTGAAGAGAATCCCAATTTCAAATCGATAGATGGCATTTTGTACACAGGAGCTGTTGATACGCTTATATGCAGCCGAAAAGATATAAAGATTGTCACCATCCCAGAAACGGTTAACTATATTGTGTACGATGCTTTTCAGTACTGTCGGGAACTGAGCAGTGTATCAATTCCCCAAAGCGTAGAGTCTATCGGAAGTTTCGCATTTGATGGCTGCACAAATCTGGAAAGCGTCTATTTCCCAAAATCCTATGTGGGAATCGGTCAATGGCTGTTCAAAGATTGTGATAATCTGAAAGAAATCTATCTGCAACTTTCGAATCCTGCTGAGGTCAGCGACATATTATATTCTGGAATAAAAAAGGGGCAATGCACCTTTTATGTTCCTAAAGGCTCAGGTAGTCAATACAAAGAATATATGTTCAACTGGAGGAAAGACAGCAAACATGATTACAAGGAAATTCCTTGGGGAGAATTCGGTAAAATCGTAGAATATGATTATAAGTAACAAAGGATGAAAGGAGAAAACGATATGAAGGCAATGAGTATTTACAAAGGAATGACGAGGCGTTTCGTCATGTGTATTTATGTTTTGGGTATTGCAATGAGTGCATTGGCTACAGGACAGGAAAGTGATGTCATCGTAATTAATGGTAAGCGTTGGGAGCTGCTGGGAAAACCTATAAAAGCAGATTCCGTGTTACGTGCTAATCTCTTGGCTATATTACCTAAAGAAAGATCTATATCTACGGCAAACTGGGATGGATATAAAGCCTATTGGAGCGTTAAGAGTGACCGATTGTATCTAGATAGTATAACGGTTACTTTCTTCATTGGAAGAAATGATGTGGAGGTGGAGAAGCGTCTTTCCGATGAAGATATGCATCATGTGTTTGGAAAATATTATGAGGGTGATGTGATTATTGCAAGGTGGGTTACCGACTACATTATTAGGGCAGGAATAGGCAAGCTCCTCTTTTATGTGCATGGTGGTTTTTCCCGTTTTCATAAAAATGAACAGACCTTGAAAATCGAACAAGGGAAGGTTGTCGAAAGACACTCATATCATAATAAAGTGTTACATAAGCGTGGTTTCTCGTTGGGAAAGGTGGAATGGCCAGAAGGTTTTCCTCGTCAATTTCGCTTACACGTCAACGATTACCCAGAGTTAGCAGGTGTTAAGAGCCTTGTTGTCATTGCCAAGAATATGAAATTGAATAAGAAAGGCCGTCTGTTAGATTGCGATGTTACTGTGCGAACATCAGGTCAAGACGAGGAAACATCACGCATTATCGAAGGTTTATCCCAAGAGATGAAGGAGAAAATGATGAAACTCCGCTGGCGAACACTTTATCTCAATGGCAATTATTATACTTCAGACCTCAATACTTTTGTTGCTCCTTATGTGTTGGAATAGTACCAGGATTTCCCTCTCTGTTCGGTAAAATCGTGGAATATGATTATAAGTAACAAGCCACAAAAAAGGAGAGCCGGAGCTCTCCTATGGGTAAGACACCTTTGCACCGCAAACCCAGAATATGATTGAACGGCTTTCCGAGGCGCCTGTTCAACAGAAACAAGGGTTAAGAGAGAATTATTCAACTTCTGCCAGGGATTAGGATTAAGATACCTAACAAGCATTCAACCTATGGCAGGGTTAAGGTAAAAATCATTCAACTTTTTCTAGGGAAGTACAGTGAACGTTGTCATCACTGTCATTGTCATGACTGTCATTAAGGATTTCGGATTGGCTTTTCATACCATAAAAGAATATATTATTAATTAATTAATAATATATTCTTTTATGAGCCTTTTTCGGGTTTCAAAACTCTTAATGACAATTGACAGTCGTGACAGTCGTGACAGCGCTTCGATAGTTTCTATTTTATGTAAAAAAGTTAATGAATGATTCGTAGACCGCTATGCTAATGTTGTATCTTTGCACCGTGAAAATCAAGCATGTTTTTTGCAGCCCCGAGGGGTTACAAAATTTCCCCTTAAGGGGAACAAAAACGGGAGCGTAAGGCGGCGAGCGAAACGAGATTGGCCAACCCGGAACGCACAACTCTAAACTCCTGAACAACTTAACAAATCATTAACTAACTAAATCTTAACTAACTATGGCAATCAAAGTAAATGCTCGTGAAGCAGAGCTCAAGATCGGTATCACTCTTCTTTTTTCGGCCAATTCACGAGATAGACCTTGTCGGTGGCTCGGGTGAAGGCGGTGTAGAGCCATCGGTAGTAGTCGGTGCCCATCATGTCGGGGGTGACGTAGCCTTGGTCGATGAACACGTGTGACCACTGGCCTCCCTGTGCCTTGTGGCAGGTGACGGCATAGGCGTACTTGATTTGCAGGGCGTTGAGGTAGGGGTCTTCTTTCATCTTGCGCATGCGTTCCTTTTTTGTAGGGATATCGGCATAGTCCTCGAGTACTCGGTTCCATAGCTGTTCGCTCTGCTCGTGCGTGAGGGCTGGTGCCTCGGTGTGGAGGGTGTCGAGCAGGACGGTGGCTGTGAGTTCCAGATCGTCGTAGTCGGGGAACCGCAGTTCGCAGTCGGCGAAGCGGAAACCGTACAGCTCGCGCTCATTGCGAACACGAAGGATTTGGGCGATGTCGCCGTTGGCGATGAAAGAGAAGGAAACCTCCCCCGCCCCCTCCAAAGGAGGGGAGTCAGAACTTCTCCCCTTGGGGAAGATAAGAGAGGGGCCTTTCCAATAGTAGTTGTTCTTCACAATCATGATGAGGTCGCCTGAGGCGAGTTCTTCCTCGCGGTCAAGGATTTGGTTGCGGATGCCCATGTTGTAGATGTGTGCCCGCTTGTTGGAGCGACACACAACGATGGTGTCGTCGATGCCGTAGTGGTGGTAGCAGTTGGCGATTTCCTCAACGAGTTCGGAACCTGGGATGTTCACAACATCGGGTGTAAAACGGACCCTCCCCCTTGCCCCTCCCTGTAAGTGAGGGGAGTGGTCACCATCAGCTGTAAACTCACTTTGGTAATAACTCTCCCCATAGAGGGGGAGCGGGGAGGGGGTCTGTTCTATGATTTCCCTCAGCCTGGTTGCATTCTGTAGGATGCCTGAGAGGTCGTGCTGGCGGACTACTTGTGTGAGGGTCTTGCAGGTGACGTTGAGGCCATAGCCGGCAAGGATTTCGGGTTGAAGGGCAGGGCTGTGGATGTCGCCCACAGGGGGCAGCTGGGCGGTGTCGCCCATGAGGATGAGACGACAGCCAGGGGCGGAATAGACGAACTGGATGAGGTCGTCGAGCAGGCGTCCTGTTCCGTAGATCGTGTTGGTGGCGTCGTTGGAAATCATCGATGCTTCGTCGACAATGAATAATGCATTCGTCATCGCATTGAAACCCATCGAGAAGACGGTGTCGTCGTCGATGGCTTTCTGTCGGTAGATGCGTTTATGGATGGTGAATGCTTCATGACTTGAATAGAGCGAAAACACCTTGGCGGCACGACCGGTAGGAGCCATCAGCACGCAGCGACGTTCGAGCTGTTCCATCGTCCTGACCAAAGCGGAAACCAACGATGTCTTGCCCGTTCCGGCATATCCGCGCAGGATGAAAACATCGGCCTTTGAATGGGAAGTGTCAGTCGATGCTTCGCGCAAGATAAATTCTGCCAACGCTTCGACGACTTCTTGCTGTTGAGAAGTCGGATTATGACCGAAATTATTTAAAATTAGCTCCTTAAAGTAGTCAATTATCATCGTATTTTGAAAAAAATGTCAATTATCAATTGTCAATTATCAATTATTTCGTATTTTTGTGCCACGAATATACGAAAAAATTAAATAATACGAACATTATGTTGAAAAAAACTTTCATTTGCTTGCTTATTTTAGCAGCTTTAGGTCTCGTAGGTGCATGTTTCATGAGCATTTATACAGACATTGCTTTCGACAAAGAGAAGTCGGAGAGAGAAAAACTGGTCATCGCACGATTGATGCAGATTCGCGACGCCGAGGATGAATTCCGTAAAGGTCACGCAGGTGAATTCTGTGGAACCATCGACTCATTGGTTGATTTCGTGAAGAATGGTCGTGCAGTTGTCAAGGTAGACGAGGACATCTGGACTGACGAATTGGCTGAGAGCTTTGAATCAAAGCGTGCTGCCATCGATGCAGGTAAGTTCCGCAGCGATACCGTTTGGCAGTCGGCTGCAGAGAAACTGGGCATTGACAACCCAGACTCTTTGAAATACGTGCCAATAGGCAAGGCAGGTGCTGTGTTCCAGCTCCGTAAGCACGAGGCATTCAACCTGAAGTCGAACGAATTCGATAAGGTTTGTGAAGTTCGTGCAAATCTTGAAGACTATCTCGACGGCATGAGCGCCAAGAAGATTCGCCTGCTGAAGCAAGACCTGAAGAAACGCGGCAAGAACCGTGCTGACCTCTTCGAAGACAATGCCGATGACTTCGAAGGTGAATGGTACGGACTGCGTATCGGCGACCTCAAGGACCCACAGAACAAGATGTCGGGTAACTGGGAATAAGAAGCCTACCCCTAACCCCTCCCACAAGGGAAGGGTATGATTTATGCGCGTTATTGCAGGTAAATACAAAGGAAAACGGTGGGACGTGCCTCATACTTTCAAGGCACGTCCCACTACTGATTTTGCCAAGGAGGGTCTGTTCAACATCCTCCATAATGTGTATGTGGACTTTGATGCACATCCCTCGGCGCTCGACCTGTTCTGCGGAACGGGAAGCATCTCGCTCGAACTGCTCTCACGTGGTTGCAGTCCTGTTGTCTCGGTTGAGAAGGACTTCAAACACTATCAATATCTCCGCAAGATTTCATCAGACCTGAAAGACCCGAACTGGCGTCCCATTATGGCTGATGTGTTTAAATACATAAAGCAGACCCACTCGGAGTCTGCTTATGACTTGATCTTTGCTGATCCACCTTATGCACTTGAAAACCTGAAGGAGATTCCCGACCTTATCTTTCAGTCGGAGCATCCGCTGCTCAGTCCTGAGGGAATCTTCGTGCTGGAACACGGCCGCAATTACGACTTTTCTTCGCATCCACACTATGTGGAGCATCGCAATTACGGCTCGGTGAACTTCACTTTCTTTCAATAGGTTAGCGCCATCCGCCGCCCCATCCGCCTCGGCCGCCTCCGGCTGAGCGTTCATCGTCGGTTCCCATCACGTTCTTTCCTCCAAAGATGCTGAACTTATAGACAACACGCAACATGCCGTACTGATAGATGGCGTTGTAGCGTGAGTCGCTGCGCATCAAGGCCGTGATGTTGCGGCTGATGTTGGTTTGCTGACCCAGAATGTCGTTTACCTCGAGCATCACCGTGAGGGCCTTGCCCTGAAGGAACGAGTGAGAAATCTGGGCGTTCCACAACAGTTCGTTCGTGTTCATTTCACGCTGGGCATAGCCACGACGGCTGCTCATACCGATGTCGGTATTGATGGCTAATCCCCACGGAGTGGTCCACTCGAACTCGGCACCATAAGAGAAGTCGTAAGTGTTCTGATTGGCCATCGTGTTCATGTTGTTCTTGGAGTTCTGATAGTCCAGACGGCCGTTGAGCGCGATGTTTACCAGTTCTGTGCGATAAGAGAGTTCCAAGCCGGTATCGAAGCCGAACGAGTTGGTGATGGACTTGATGTCGGTGTTGTCGTTGACGTTCGATGCGTTGTTGTAGAATCCCACGTTGTGCGAGTAATTTCCACCCAGGTCGACATCGAGGTTGAATGCCTTTTCCTTGCCCAGACCGGTGTTGTAGCCGAATCCGCCGCCGCCGTTCCAGTTGCCGTTGATGTTCATCGGCATCGTGGTGCGTACACCCTGAGCATCGTAAGTGACTTTGTTGTCGATGCTGTTGCGGGTCGTGTTGAACCACATCCATGAATAAATGCCACGCTGGAGATCTGCGTTGTAGGTGTTGAAGTTGGCGTTGATGTTGTGTGAGAACGACGGCTTCAGTCCTGGGTTACCCTTGGTGATGACCAATGGGTTGGAGTCGTCTTTGATGTCGAGCAGACTGGTCATGCTCGGCTGACGTGTACGTCCATTATATCGTAAATTCAGGTTAGTCTGTTTGTTGAAGTTCCAACGCAAGTTGACGCGTGGAGCGATGTTGAACACATTGCGTGTGACCTCCGGGTACTCATAGCCCAGATAGCGGTAGTCTAACGTGCTACGCTGAGGGAGCAAATCGATACCGACGCTGAAGTTATACTCGTCACGAACCTTGCGGAAACTGAGGTTGATGGTCTGGTTGTAGTTGCGATACTCAGAATACTGGCTGAGGGCAGTTGTGTCGCGAAGCATATAGCCTGTATCTTCCATGAATCGCAGCACGGCATTGATGTTGTAGCGATTGGCCGACAGGCTCTGCGAGAGGTTCTGGTAGGCCTGCGAATCGTAAATCTGTGCCCGACGGTCGTTCTTGCTGTAGCTGTACTGATATTCGTAGCTGAACTGCAGGTAAGTGCGGTCGGCAATAGGCTCGCTATAGGTGATCTGACCGCTGATGTCGTGGCTGTTGGATGGGGTGTAGTAGTAGCGGTTGTTCTGCTGGTTCGTGCCTAATGAATTATAGGTGATGTTGGCAGCAGAGAGTTGCTTGTTGGTGCTTTCGTTGAATCCGCCACGAACACGCAATGTCAGGTTACGTCCTCTGTTGTTGAACTTGCGGTTGAACTGAATGTTACCATTGAAGTTGGTGCTTGTGCTATAGGTCTGCCCGCGATTGGTGTTCGTATTGACCACGATACCCATCAGGTTGTTGAGGATAGTGTTAGCAGGATCGAGGGCCCCACCTCCCGAGACGAGTGCTATCTGGTCGTTATAACCCAGTGCATTGTTGGTGTAGAGGTTCGGGTCTTCGTCGTACGAACCGGAAAGGCTGTTCGACATGCCACGATTACGCGAATACGTCAGATTAGGACGGAAGATGATATTCGTCATTGTGTCGGGTTTCCATTCGAATCGGAAGTTACCGAACACACGGTTGTTGCTTGATATGTTCTTGCTGAAGCTCTCGCCGAACTTACCTTTGTCGGCATTGAAGTTCTCGGTCGACGAGGTGTTCTCGTTGTCGTTGCCGTCGTAACGATAGCGGATGCTACCTCCACTTTCCAACTTAGGCTTATCGGTTGCGTAGTTGGCACCTATCTCTTTGCTGGTGCGGAGTCCGCCTCCCCAGCCGCCCCAACGGCCGCCACCACCACCGAAGCCTTGATCGGCTACGTTGTTGGCACCTCCAAGCAGGGTGGCCTGGAAATCATCGTTGAAACGATTCACATTGAAGCGAGTGGCATAGCGATGCTTGGTTCCTGCACCCAGATTGATGTTGCCAAACCATCCGTTCTTCATGCCTTTCTTGACTGTGAGATCGAGTACCGTCTCTTCTTCGCCGTCGTCGATACCCGTCACACGCGAGAGGTCGCTTTTGCGGTCGTAGGTCTTGAGTTTGTCAATCATCTCGGTAGGGATGTTCTTCATAGCGACCGACTTGTCGTTGAGGAAGAATTCCTTACCATCAACCAAGATCTTGCTGACGGTCTTTCCGTTGATGGTGATATTTCCTTCGCTATCGACCTTTGCACCAGGCAATTGCTTTACGAGGGCTTCCAAAGTAGAACCTTCTGGTACACGATAGGCGGCAGCATTATAGACGAGTGAGTCGCCCGATACCGCTACCTTGGCTGCATGGGCAGTTATTTCGGTGGCTTTCAACAGCACCGCATCGGATGACATGGTGATGTATCCGATGTTGGCATTACGGCTTTTTTGGGTGTTGAGATCGACATCCACATATTTTGTGAGATAACCAATGTAGGAAATCTTGATGGCGTATTTGTCTTTTTTGATACTCTTGAACGCAAAATCACCTTGTTCGCCTGTGACCGTTCCTTCGACAAACGAACTATCGGGAAGGGCTAACAATTGAATCGTTGCAGACATGATGGCCTCACCCGTTTCCTTCTCAATTACATTTCCACTAATGTTAAATGTGTTTTGTGCTGACAACTTGAGAATAGACAGCACAATCATGGCAATCAGAAAAACTGATTTCTTCATCGTTGACTCTTTTAAGTTGATATAATCTTTTTACCTTTAACTAAATAGCAGCAGCAAATAGAGCTACAAAAATTTGAGTGCAAATTTACAAATTAGTTTAGACAGAACGGGATTATTTAAGTTATTTTATCATTTGATTTCCACTTTTTAGGCGAATTCCTTAGAATAAGTCATTTATTATCCGTAATTTTGCAGCGCAAAACAGAAATGTATGAAGAAATATTCCTTGATAATAGCGGTATTTTCCGTAGTTTTTTCATTGAATGTACACGCTCAGTTTGTGAGGTTAGACAAGTATCCTATTATACCTGTAGAGTATGAGGCAGCCTTTGTTGATCAGGTGACGAACTATGTATCTGGTGTTGTGAGGTCGATGTACGGACAGTATTTCGGCCAGTTGTCGCCTGAAGGAAATATCTATGGCTATGGTTCGTTCTATACCGATATGGACGGGGAAGTGTATGGCTTGTATCGCAATGGAGACCTGGCCTTCGGTATTAAAAAAGGTGCTGAGGTGGCCAAGGTGGGGACGAACGACCATTATGTGGCTTACGACTTGCGAACAGGTTATCCTATCTATATCATGAAGGACAACCAGAAATATAACCCTTCGACCGATATGCGTGAGAAGAACAAGTTCATGGTCTTGACTTATCCGAATGGGGATAAGTATGTGGGGGAAGTATCGGACAATAAGCGTGAAGGCTACGGGCTTTATTTCTATTCGAACGGGAACTACTATTATGGAAGGTACCAGAATAATAAACAAAGCGGATATGGGGCTTTGTTTAAACAAGAGAATAATAATGTGACGATTCAGTATTGGGACGGCAGCGATGAAGACTAACGGACTGAAAGCTTGGGTGCTGGCATCCAGACCTAAAACACTGACGGGGGCAATCGCTCCCGTATTAGTTGGTGGCACCTTGGCTTATACTGACATGCCTCATCTCGATCTGGAAGCATGGTGGTTAGGAGCGTTATGTCTGTTGTTTGCCGTCATCATGCAAATCGATGCGAACCTAGTGAACGACTATTTTGACTTCAAGAAAGGAACAGACCGCGAAGACCGGCTTGGTCCCGAACGCGCTTGTGCTCAGGGGTGGATTACTCCGAAGGCGATGCAGTGGGGAATAGGGTTGTGTACGCTATTGGCTTGTGTGGTAGGATTGGTGATGTTGTTCATCTCACAACGATGGGTATTGTTGATTGTCGGCATTGCATGTGTGATAGGTTGTTTTCTCTATACCATTAAATTCTCGTATCTGGGTTTGGGCGATGTGCTCGTTCTTTTGTTTTTCGGCATTGTCCCTGTCGGGTTCACCTATCTGTTGATGACGGGAAACTGGACACTACCATTGACCCTTGCAGGTATCGGTATGGGGCTTGCAACAGACAATCTTTTGATGGTGAATAATTATCGTGACATAGAACAGGACAGGCAAAGTGGGAAGAAGACGATTGTGGTGAGGATGGGAAAGCAAGCGGCTTTGCAATTCTATCTGTGGTTAGGCCTTGTGGCAGCGATGCTGATGATCGCCGTAGAATCCATCCATTTTTTCTGTGACCATCGTAGTCTGATAGGTTTGCCGCTCGTGACCATTTACCCGATTTGGCATATAGACAACTATAAAAAAATGAGAACTCTCACGGGGAAAGCTCTCAATATGGTGTTGGGCAAAACGGCAGCTGGTATTTTCCTTTATGCTGTCGTGTTTGCTGTTTCTTTGCTGATTAATGCAACGGCATAGGCGCTGATACCTTCTTCACGTCCCGTAAATCCTAATTTTTCTGTGGTGGTAGCCTTGATGCTGACGGCATCGATATCCACATTCATGCATTTGGCCAATACGGTTTGCATCTCAGGGATGTGGGGATTCATCTTGGGGCGTTCGGCACAAATGGTTGCATCGATATTCTCGACATGATAGCCTTTCTGTGCAATGATTTCCACGGTCTTCTTTAAAAGGATCTTCGAGTCGATATTCTCGAATTCGTTCCCTTTCACAGGAGGAAAATGATAGCCGATGTCGCGCATGTTTGCAGCACCGAGGATGGCATCACAGATGGCATGTATCAAGACATCAGCATCGCTGTGTCCATCCAATCCCATCGAGTGCTCCAGTTTGATACCGCCAATCCACAAATCTCGTCCTGCTACCAACTGGTGGACATCATATCCCATTCCGATTCGAAACATACTTATGCTGTTTGCTCGTTATTATCTTCTCTTTTTACCGAGAATATCGCCAATTCCGTCCATGTCGAATGCAAGTGAGAAACGAAGCGTCTGGTCCAACGGATTGCTCTGTGAAGCAGAAATGATATAACCAGCATCGATGGAGAAGACGTTCATCTTGAAACCGGCACCAAGGGTATAGTACTTACGGTTACCTTTGTTAGGATGCTCGTAGTGGTATCCTGCACGAAGGAAGAACTGGTTGTTGTAAGCATATTCCAAACCTGCACTCCACTGAATCTCCTGCATCTCCTCTTTGAAGCCGTTTGGCGCATCGCTGAACGATTTGAAGATACCGGAAATAGGGGAGATGTTATAATATCCTTCGTCCATCAGCCAACTGGTATATCCCGAGAAGTCTTGCTCATCGGCTCCTGTTTCCTTAATATACTGGTCCATGGTTGGACGAGTAGGAACCAATAACTTGTTGGCATCGGCACTGATGCTGAAGGTATTGTACTCATCGATTGGAATCATCAGGGATGCACCCAGTCGTAAGTTGGTTGGGATAAACTCACTGGTAGTTCCTTCGTCGTAAGAGATTTTGCTACCGATGTTGTTGATATTCAATCCCCAACCTAACTGACATTCACGGTTGCCAAGGTTCAGATATCCGTTATGATACATGGCCAAGTCGGCTGCAAAAGCAGAACCAGGAGTTAAATCGTCGTCCAACTGTCCCATGTTTGAGTAGATGAAACGCAAAGCAACGGCTGCAGAGAAGGTTTCGCTCAACATGCGGGAATATGCTACATCGACAGCCATTTCATAAGGCTTTAAGATATCCTCGGTTCCAAGTACTGTCACTTCACCAAGCGAGAAGTAACGTAACGAACCACTCAATGCATCGTAATTGCCGATGCGATAATAACCTGTTACGTTTGCCAAGTCAATATCGTTGACAATCTGGCGTAACCAAGGAGTGTAGTTCAATGATACGCCTGAACGGCTGATCGTAAATGGATACTTTGCCGGATTCCAATACTGTGAGTTGACATCAGGATCGGTTGCTGCACCTACATCACCCAAACCACCTCCACGTGCATCGGGCGCAATGGCTAATGATGTCACTCCGTAATAGACAGGGTTAAACTGATTCTTAACGTCCTGTGCTTGTGCTAAGATGCAAAAAGCAGTATTCAAAATGCTAAATGCAATCAATAATTTCTTTATCATATTATAATCTTAATCTGTTTTGTATGATGATGCCGACACTCGCCAACACCTTATTATGTATATAATAACTCAAAAACTCTGATTTTATTGTGCTGTAACCGCAAACTTTTTCGATTCGGATGCCTGAGCGCCGTTTCCGGTAGAGATGCTGGCCTTGCAAATATAGATGCCTGGTTGCAAATGTCCGTTCATTTCGTTCAGGTTGCAAGTATATGTGTAGAAGTTAGATGCGCTAACTCCTGTTTCTCCTCCTCGCCATAACTCCCGGCCTGACATGTCGTATATCCTGACATCAATATTCAATGCAGAATTCGGTCGGTCATTTTCAATCACGACAGAGAGCATGTTGTTGCGGCCTGGGGTATTAATCTGCAGACTAAGCAGATTGGGCTTTAAGCCTTTGTATACATCAAATTCAATCTCAAGTGTGGATGAATTGTTCAAGACATCCCATGCTCGGAACAGAAGTGTATGTCTGCCTTTTGACAACTCTGGCAAATTACAATAGACCGAACCTGTTGTCCAAGTGCCTGTTGCATACTTGAACGTCCTATTCAGGTCGTAAGTCATATTAGGATCGTTGTCGACAATGATTGTAATCTCATGTCCGATTCCACTGCCAGTGGCGTTGATGCCGTTTTCGTCTTGTATCACACCCAAGAAATATGGCGTTTCGTGCATTGGCACATTTGTGGTCTGAATGACATTGCTAATGATAGAGTCTGTTGACAATACGTTCGAGAATTTCTCCCCATTCAGTGTTGCAACTAATACAGGACCTACCGTGTTGTTGGATATATTGCTATCTGTGCCACCAATCAGGAAATCCTGGAAGTTTCCGTTTGCTTCGATATTTCTCTCGGCATTAATGGCATAGAAGCACATCAAACCGTTTTCGTCGGAGTAGTTGATGTCGAGCGGTACGGGGAAGGTGAAATCGAATTTGCCCTGTTTAATAGAGTCACTACCGGCAAATAGCGTTCGGGTGTGGGCATAGAACTGGAATGGAGTCACATCCTCTTTTGCGTTGTTGTTGCAAGTGATGAATTCCAGATTATCGAAGATAGTAGGGGTGATAAGGCCATTGAAATATGGGGCTTCGTTCCCGTCCTCGTCGACAATGTGTCCTTGTACGGATACGATGGAGCCGGCACTGATTGTCTGGACAGTATCTTCAACGGCAATGTCGTTCACCTTGTCAACCTTCACTTTGTAGGTAGGTACTGGTAATGCGATGGCAGGGTCACCAATCAGTACATAGTGAACTTTATTGAGTGAGTCACGATGTGATAAGGCTCCTCGTCCGATCAGGTCGCTTTTCGCTTTTGCCAATGCCTCGCCAAGGGTGTATTGCCTTCCTCCTTCTGTTTGTGCCAACACGCTTTTCATGAATGCTTGATTAATCTTGCTATTCTGAGCAGCATAGACTGTACGGGTAGTGGTAATCATTCCGACAGCGGCACCCTTGCTGTTTTGCAAGGCGGTTTCAGCAATGTTTTCTACATTCATGTCAAATGGAGTAACATCGCACGCTGCAATGAACCATAGTGGAAGATTGGGCGAATCCCATTCTGCGAAGTCCGATCTGCTGATGACCTGCTCGTGTGATAAGGTATAAGCAGAACCGTGTCCGGTGTAATTCATGATGAGTGCACCCTCAGAAATCTGATTCACGATATCTTTACGGGCATCTGGGTAAGAATGTCCTGCTCCGCTCTCTTCTCTGTTATAGGCATCCCAGTAAATCTTCCTCATTCTGTAATTTGGATACAATGCCTCAACTTGTTTGGCAACAGCATCGGCATCCTTGATATGAGTATTAGCATTTCCGTCATCTGCCATGATACAGATAGTATTCTTCCAAGCACCAGCATGTGAATTGTCAATATAACCGATTAGTTTGTCAACCACGCTCCTTGCTTCATTGACGGTCATTACAGTTATACGTCCGACACCACAGTCGGGCTTCTCTTTCAATGGACTGATACCTTTGTTATCGGCCAAGAGTGTATAATACTCTTCTAATACATAGCTGTCAGTATGGTGTAACGAATTGTCAGATTCATAGCACAGCAGGTAATCGTCTGGGTCTTTCTTGGTCATCGTGGTCGTAACCATTCTATTGTCCCAAACGCCATCTCCAAAGAGACAAAGGTTCTTCGGACGATCGGCCTCTGTTTCCGCTTTGTCGTACAGCATTTTCATGAATCGACGATAAGCGGTAGCATCAGGAGTTCCTGACGAGAATTCATTATAAATCTCATCGGCCCTGACCACGACACATCTGAGGCTGTCGTATTTCGTGTGAGCATCAGCAAGACGTTGCGCCTGTGCAGTCAGTTTATTGTTGGCAGGAACAATAATCACCAAGTCGATATTGCTAAGTGCATGCAGGTCTTGGTTCTGGATGGTGCCGACGATGTCTGGTTCAGGGAAGTTGGCATTGATATTTACGGCTACATATTCATGGGTTGGCGCATCTTGGTCTGTAAGAACGGTATATACTCCGTTTCCCAATGTGCCTTCAAGTTCGCATGTTTGTTGCGGCGAGGTCACACGCCATACTCGTGTGTTTTCGTTTGCTCCGCTGATGGCATATTTGTTCTCGGTAGAGTAGCTGTCACTTGAACGGAATGCCAGATAATCGTTGCCCGTCATATCCAATTTGCGTGTATAGCTGGCAATGATATAATCCAGATAACCCGATATGCCGTTTCCTCTGGTATGCGTGAGGGTAACTTTTGAGGTTTCTGCTAATGCTTTCTTAAATGTAAACGTGCGGTTTACTTGAATACCATATTCATATTCTACTGCATTGCGAATGGAAACAGGTGAGAAGGATGTACTATCCGCAGTTACGGTCAATGTGGAACCATTCGTGCCGACAAATTGAACATTGAGGCTAACAGATGGGTCTGCTATCCCTTCCGTGGATAGGGTGTAAGTCTTTTTGTTTCCGTTCAGGTAGTTATAGTTCTCGTAGAATGTGCGACCTGAATTGATGATGCTGACTTCATCTTTCTCAATGATAGAGTGTTCAGGGAACGTTACAGTTGTCTCGATAGAACTATCTAAACTGACATTCTCTTTGCTCATTGTTGCCGGTTGACCCTCCTGTTGCTCTGTCACAAAGTAATAGATGTATGAGGAGTACGGATTGTTGATGCGTGTGAACGTCGTTGTGGAACCGTTTTTACGTTGCCATTTGGTTGTTCCGAATGAGTAGAACAGTAATGAACCGTCGCTACGACGCCACACAGGAATCTCTGTCATGTCGTCGCTAATGTTCTCAATCTTTGCTTCAGGTAGGATTGGAAGGTTGTAGCCATAAAGGCTTACTTTCTCAGGGTTGCTGAATCCCATCTTCTGGAGTTTGCTTTTGGTGATGGCATATACGCCTTCATCCTTGACACGAATCTTAACCCACTTGCCCGAAGCAAGCGCAGAATGTTCTGCATACCTGCTTTCTGCACTACTTTGTGAATATGCCTGCATTGCTAACGCAAACACAAGGCCTATTGTTATTATCCGTCTTATCATAGTTGCTATTTTACTTTGATGTCTAATAATTTGTTTCCTTCAAGGTATCCTTCCAGATGCTGGCCTTCCGCTACGGGACCTATGCCTGAAGGTGTGCCTGTGAAAATGAGATCGCCTGTCTTCAACGTGAAATATTGGCTGACGAATGCAATAATCTTATCGATGGAATGAATCATATCGCCAGAATAGCCTGTTTGCTTGGTCTGTCCATCAATGTCAAGATGAAAATGCAAATCGTTGACTGCTGGGAGCGTGTTTTTATCAACAAATTCTCCAATTGCAGCTGAATTGTCGAAACTCTTACAGAGTTCCCAAGGCAGACCTTTGGCTGTCAGTTCGTCTTGCAAGTCGCGAGCAGTGAAATCAATGCCTACCGTTATCTCATCGTAGTACCGATGTGCAAATCGTTCTGAGATATTCTTACCCACATGGCTAATCTTCACAACAATCTCAATCTCGTGGTCAAACCGCTTTGCAAAATCTGGAATGAAGAAGGGCTTCCGATTTTTCAGGATTGCAGAGTCTGACTTCGAGAAAATCACAGGGTTCTGTAATAATAACGTGTGATTTAGCTCTTTATTGTGTGAGGCATAATTCATGCCAACTGCAAGTATCTTCATATTGATATGAATCAGTTTATAATCCTAAGAGTCTTGTTATATCGTTCCATGTTGCCAGTATTAGCAAACCAATCAGGATGGCAAAACCGATGTACTGGGCTTTCTCTAATACTTTGTCACTTGGTTTGCGGCGAGTTACCATCTCGTAGATGGCAAAGACAGCATGTCCACCGTCGAGGGCAGGAATCGGTAAAACGTTCATCACACCCAGTGCAATGGACAATAATGCCGTGAGCAGCCAGAATTTCTGCCAATCCCAAGTCTCTGGGAAGATGTTCGTGATGCCGATGACACCCGAAACACTCTTCGCTCCTTGGGCGGAGAAGAGGTATTTGAGGTCGTTCACATAGTTGCAGAGTTTATCCCATCCCGATGCAAAGCCCGCAGGAATACACTCCAACAGTCCGTATTCTTTGGTCGTGATGTCGTATTTCGGTGCCGGGTTGCTGAATCCGAATGTAAACTCATGGGTGAGAACCGCGTTCAGGGTGTCCTGGCCGTTGACTACAAATGAGATGCTTCTCATCTTCAGACTGTCGGCTGCTGTGGAATTCTCAGTAAGCGAACCTTTCATAGCGGCCAGTTGATAGACCAGGTCATTAAAGTCGCTCAACTTCTCTCCGTTGAGTTCTGTGATGACATCACCCACTTTCAATCCCGCAGCTTCAGCTGGCGAACCAGGAATGATGCTGTCGATATTGAATGGAACGAGGATGTCCATATATGGAGGATTGCTTTGAGCCATCTCCAGCATGTTCATTTTCTCCGGCATTTTGATGGCAACCTCTTTGTCTTCACGAAGAACTGTGACTTCTTTTGAGTTGGAGATGTCTCTCAGCACATTAATGCTCCAAGTCTTGACCTCTTTTCCATCGGTCTTAATGATGATATCGCCATCAGCAAATCCATCAGCTTTCGCTGTTTCGCTGAATTTCATACCGTTGGTGATGTCGGTAGGTTTCACATAGCTCTCTCCCCAAGTGAAGAGGACTGCCATATAGATGACAAAGGCCGTGATGAAGTTGACGATGATACCTCCAAGCATCACCAGCAAACGTTGCCATGCTGGTTTAGTTCTGAATTCCCAAGGCTTTGGTTCGGCTGACAGCTGTTGCTTCGATTCGTCAATCATACCGGAGATGTTGACATAACCTCCTAATGGCAACCATCCGATTCCGTATTCTGTTGCGTACTTAGGCTGTTTGCTTTCCTCTTCAGCAATCTTCTCAAGGCCGTGTTCCCACTTGCAGATATCCAGTTTCCCTTTGTTCCAGCTAAGCACGGAGAAAGCACTTGCCTTGTAGTCTGGCTCGTTAGATGTCTTGTCTGCGTCGGAGGCATCGGATTTCTTTGGAGTCGTGATTTTGGTGTATTTCAACAATGAGATCTTTCCTTGCCGATAGGTGAGGAAAGCAAATTGTGGTCGAGGCGTCATGAGAGGGAAATCGAAGAAGAGGAAGAACTTCTCGACGCGGATCTTAAACAATTTGGCAAAGAGAAAGTGACCTCCTTCGTGTAGTACAATCAGCAAACTGAATGCTGCCACTACTTGTGCTATTTTTATCAATACTACTTCCATGGGTGTTTACAATAGAGTTTTTGCGTATTCGCGTGTTTCTTTATCTGTTAATAAATATGTGTCGAGTGATGAATCGGTAGAGAAAGTCATGTGATTCATCGACTGCTCAATGATTTCGCTGATTCTGTGGAACGTAATCTTGTCCTCGATGAAGGCGCGGTTCGCGATTTCGTTCGCCGCATTCACGATACATGGCATATTGCCGCCTTTGTCCAACGCTTCATAGGCCAATGCGAGGCAACGGAAACGATCGGTATCGGGCTGTTCGAAGGTAAGATCTTTCATCTTGAAGAAGTCCACACGGTCGAACGATGCTTTCAGTCGCTTTGGATAGCTGAAGGCATACTGGATGGGCAGACGCATGTCGGGTACACCGAGTTGGGCTTTCACGGCTCCGTCTTCGAATTGTACCATCGAATGGATGACCGATTGTGGGTGTACCACCACCTGGATTTGCTCAGGACGAACGCCAAAGAGCCACTTGGCTTCAATCACTTCGAATCCTTTGTTCATCAGGGTTGCAGAGTCGATGGTAATCTTGGCGCCCATGTTCCATGTGGGATGTGCCAAGGCGTGGGCTTTGGTAACAGTGGCCAATTCTTGGGCAGAGAGTTTACGGAACGGACCGCCGCTGCAGGTCAAGAGAATCTTCTCGATGCGGTTACCGTGTTCCAAACATTGGAAGATGGCTGAGTGTTCACTATCGACTGGTAGCAAAGGCACTTGATACTCTCGGGTCAGACGATTGATGAGTTCGCCTGCTACCACAAGGGTTTCCTTGTTGGCCAGTGCAATCATCTTTCCTGCCTGAATGGCACTAATAGTAGGACGTAAGCCTGCGAATCCGACCATCGATGCGAGGACGATGTCTACATTTTCGTCCTGCACCACTTGGCAGAGGGCATCGGCTCCTGCATACACTTTAATCGGCAGGTCGGCCAGAGCATCTTTGACTTTATCGTAATGGAGGTCGTTGGCGATAACCACTGCTGCCGGATTGTACTTGCGTGCTTGCTCAATCAGCAGGTCGGCGCTGTTGTTGGCCGTCAACACATAGGCTTCGTAGAGGTGGTTCTGTTCTTCAATCACCTCCAGGGCTTGTGTGCCGATCGAACCGGTTGACCCCAATATTGCTATTCGTTTCTTTTCGTTCATAAGTCTAACAAACCTTCGGGAAGGTTCATCTCTATGGTTTTGTCTTTATGGTTGATATCTGTAATGAAGTCTTCGTGGGCAGGGATGAGGACATTGCCGGTTGGTGTCTCAACTTGGAACAGCCAGTTCTCCGTTTGGTCGTCAATCCCTCTGATTGTACCGATTGTCTGCCCGTCGGTATCATTGATGGTAAAGCCGATGAAGTAGTTGAGCGACACCTCCTCTGCATCACCTTCTTCGACGTATTTGTTTTCGAAGTACACTTCGCTGCCAACGAGCTGTTGGGCTTGGTCGGCTGAGTCGATGTCCTCGAATTTCACGAGTGCTGAGGCGTCCGTCTTGAAGCGGTATTCCTCCATGAAGAAAGGGACCAGTATGCCATCGACCTCACAGATGAGGTAGGGACATTCCACGCGGTCGAAGATGTCGTCCTCGAAGTTGAACACCACTTCGCCTTTCAATCCGTGGGCTTTGGTGATGCGTCCGATAGGGTATGTGTCCTCTTTCTTTATCATTCCTAGTCCTCTCTTCTGATGTTTGCACCGAGGGCATTGAGTCGGGCTTCGATGTCTTCGTATCCGCGGTCAATCTGCTCGATGTTGCTGATGCGGCTCACTCCTTCTGCACTCATGGCTGCGATGAGCATTGCGATGCCCGCACGGATATCTGGTGACGACATGCGCGAGCCTTTCAGCTTGAAGCGATGGTCGTGACCTACGACAACAGCACGGTGGGGATCGCAGAGGATTATTTGTGCACCCATGTCGATGAGTTTATCGACGAAGAACAGACGGCTTTCGAACATCTTCTGATGAATGAGCACAGATCCTTTCGCCTGTGTTGCTACCACGAGGAGCACACTCAACAAGTCTGGTGTGAGTCCTGGCCAAGGGGCATCGGAGAAGGTCATGATGCTTCCGTCGATGAACGAGCCCACCTCGTAGCTTTCGTGGCTGGGGATATGGATGTCGTCGCCTTTACGTTCGATGGTGATACCCATTCGGCCGAATACATCGGGTATGATGCCGAGGTTCTCGTACGATACGTTCTTGATGGTGACATCGCCACCCGTCATAGCTGCCATACCGATGAACGAACCAACTTCAATCATGTCGGGCAGCACGGTGTGCTCTGTTCCATGCAGTTCTTTCACGCCTTCGATGGTGAGCAGGTTCGATGCGATGCCGCTGATCTTTGCACCCATGCGGTTCAGCATCTTGCACAGTTGCTGAATGTAGGGTTCGCAGGCAGCGTTGTATATCTGGGTCGTCCCTTCGGCCAATGCTGCAGCCATAATGATGTTGGCTGTACCGGTCACCGATGCTTCGTCCAGGAGCATGTATTTGCCTTGCAGATGGTCGGCATAGATGTCGTAGATGCCACGTTGCTGGTTGTATGTGAACTCTGCACCAAGTTCGCTGATACCTTGGAAGTGAGTGTCGAGTCGGCGTCGGCCTATCTTGTCACCTCCGGGTTTTGCCACACATGCTTTGTGGTATCGTGCAAGCAGCGGACCGAGCAAGAGGACCGAACCACGGAGTGATGCGCAGCGATTGATGAACTCATCGCTTTGCAGGTAGTCCATGTTCAGATCGCGTGATTGGAAAGTCCAAGTGTGGCTACCCCTACAACGTACATTAACCCCCATCTGCTCCATGAGGCTGATGAGGTTATTGACATCGAGTATGTTGGGGAGATTTTTGATGGTGACAGGCTCGCTGGTGAGCAGGGTGGCACAGATTACTTCGAGTGCTTCGTTCTTGGCACCTTGTGGGGTGATTTCACCATTGAGTGTATGTCCTCCTTCTATGATGAATGTTGCCATTTACTTCTTCTTTTTCTTTTTATTGCTGCTTTTGCTGCCCTCGTTCTGCTGAATGCTGGCAATAGCTTCCTTGTCGCTCATGAGATTAATTTCGGATGGAAGGAGTGAAATCTTTCCGTTGGTGTACTCGGCAAGGTCACTGAGGATTTTCTCATCGTCGAGAGCATTGCTATTCCACTTGGCAAGTGCCAGTTTCATTTGATTGGCAACAAGCCGAGTCAGTTCGTCGCGTTCTGGACCTGGTTCCATCTCTGTGAGCTGTTTGGTGAGCTGTTCGATGATGGCTCCATAGTGGCGGCGTGCAATGCGCTTTTGGGGGTAGGGAACCGTGTCGCGATGGGTCTCCTGCTTGTCGATATGTTGTATCTCGACGGGGTAGTCGATGTCGAGTTTGTAGTCGGAAATGTAGGCCAGATGGTTCCAGAGTTTCTGGTAGAAGTCTTCGGCGTTGCCGGTAAACGACTGCATGTTGGCCATCAGGTCGATAATGGTGTAGGCGCAGCGCTGGCGTTCCTTGCGGTCGTTAAGGCTCATGGCGTAATTCACCATTTCCTGGATGCAGCGTCCATATTCAGTGAGTTTCAGTTTCTCTCTTTGCGTGTTATAGTCCATTTATATTTTTTTTATATTTAATTTTCTGAAGTTGGAGTTAACAAGCTTATGCTTGTGGGAGTTATGCCTTGCGGCATGGAGTTAATGGGCTTAGCCCATGGGAGTTAACAAGCGTTGCTTGTGGACATTACTTTGCAAGTCGAATCATCAGCAGTCTATTGTCCTGCACGAAGTGCTTAACTTCCTGCCTGCTTGCAGGCTTTACTTCCTTTTTTACTTCCTCTTTAACTTCCCATTTTTACATTTTATCATTTTTTAATTATTACATTTCCCTCAAGAGGTCCTTGCTCTTCTTGGCAATGAACTCTTTGAGATAAAATGGTTCGAAGTAGGCGACATCTTGGAATTGCCCATTGGCGTGGCGCTTCTCTGCTAAGGGACCCATCCACTTGGCGAGGGGCTGGATGCCATCGATGAACCGCGCATTGGGATGGATAATGATGTCCTTGCATTTCTTTGCACCATTACCAAGGAAATAGACGGGGTGTTGATCCAACTGTTCGCGGAACGAATCGGGGTCAATCACTTTCGCCTCGGTTTCTATTACGGGCTTCAAGGCTCGGGTGTAGAGAGCGGTATATACCTCCATCCTCCTTGCGTCAATCATGGGGCAGAGCAGGGCATCGTCCTCAAGTTCATGACCCAACAACACAGGAACGCATAGAAGCTCGAGCGTCGGGATGGAAATCAACTTCAGGTTCCGCCCATAGCAGATACCCTTTGCGATGCTGGCTCCGATGCGCAGACCGGTATAGCTGCCAGGCCCCGAACTGACCGCCACAGCGTCGAACGGGATAGCGTGGCTGTCAGTAAACGAGATAGCCTCGTCCACCATGCCGCCAATCACCTGAGCATGGGCAGGTCCTTCCAGTTCTTCTTCATGAAAGATGACTGCTCCGTCCTGGCTCACGGCCACAGAACAGGCATCGGTCGATGTGTCGATATGTAGGATGCAAGACATGCGTTTTCTCTTTTACGCTGCAAATATACGAAATAATTCGCATTTAACCATTTTCTATTTACTATTTTTAGCAAAAGATACAAAAAATAAGAGCACCACATACTCTTATTTACTATTTTCCCACCTCCTAGGGGTAGCACTTGCAGCCCCTAGGGGTAACAAATGTTTCCCCTAGGGGACACTAGTGAACCCACCTACTAACCAAATAAGCTATTAAGCTACTAAGCTAAATTCCTATAACCTTTACTTATAATAGGCACATACAGCAAAACGGAGTATTTTGAACAGAAAAACATTGAATTTTTTCAATTTTTTAAGCGGTAAGCTGTAAGCCGTAAACTTTTTTTATTATCTTTGCAAAAAAAATGGATTATGACATATCTCAATCAGTTTCACAAAGAGGCAGTGGAGAGGAAACTGCAGAAAATCGCAGAATCCATGAAATCGCCGATGAACTCCGTCGACGCTGCCAACTATATGAAGCGCAACTTCGAGATGGCCAAGACGATGTAAACCATCTGGAGATAGAACAACACGTGGCTGAGCAATATGCCAAAGAAAATGGCATGTGGCTATCTATGAGTGACGTTTTCGAATTGGGCGTTCCTGGTCCAAGTGGCAATGAAAACGACACATACGTTTCTAATGATATTATCTATAAGGTAAACAATCTTTTGAATAGTGGCAGTATCCTCCGATTGCTTACCCGAGTGTCGTGGCATAATAATCTGTTCTATGATACAGCATACACCTTACGTGCCTTTACTGGATTTGACGGACGAACCATCATGCCCGTTCTTCAGCAGCGATTAATAAAAGATGCCGTGCCTGCAACAGCCATTGAGATTGAAACCTATATGGCTGCCATTGGCTTCATAAAGCAGAATGACGATGGCTGCTACGCAAATGACGAGTATGTGGTTTGGGATTTGGTTCCTAGGAATGTCCTTAGAGATAAGGACGGTGATATTTTCATCATAGATGCGGAAATTAAGGTAAAAGAATAAAGGCATAAATTCATTACAAGAACAAAAAGCAATAGGATTCCTTGTTGACTGTGAAGCTCGCGAGGATTCTTTGTACCCACTTGGCAGGTGTATTTAACGTAAATACTCATCGTATTCTACGCTCAAACGTTCCGCATTTAGCCTAAAAGAAGTAAACGCCGTTTCCCTTTGTTTCCATTTCTAGTAAATTTCAATAATCCGCCCTTATCGCCGAATAACCAAGAGTTATTGTTGCATAAGGCTGGGTTATTGTGACCCTTATTACCCCACTTTCTGCATCAGATTAGCCATTATGCCACATAATTCCTTCCAAATGAGGTCAGGAGACTGAAATTCTTTGCGCGGTGATATGTGCGCAAAGTATAGGGAAAAACATCGGAACGAGGTTTTTTGTGTTTCATTTGATGCCTAAAAGAGCAGGATTTTGGTGTGTTCTGTCCCTTTTCGAGCGTTTGCCTCTTAGAGGAAATAGGTTTGTTGATATCGTAACTCATTGATAATCAGTTATTTACGTTAATCGTATAGCGGCCTAGCGTTTCGCGTTTCAGAGTTTCAGTAGGGGGTATATGGGGTGTGCAAACTATATTATTTATATATAACTTATTGATAATTATATAGTTATACGTTATAATAAAGAAAGTGTAATACCCTTTTTCCCCTTGAAACGCCTGAAACGCTGAAACGCTTCAGCTGTTAATATTTATCTCTCTATAAGGCCTTTCAGCTCGCGAGGTTTTTTGTTAACCCACAAAGCAACTAACCTATTAACCTCAATAACCTATAACCCATAACCTATAACCTTTACTTATAATAGGCACATACAGCAAAACGGAGTATTTTGAACAGAAAATACTAGTTTTTTTCAATAATTATGAATTGTACATTATGAATTATGAATTAATTTAGTTATCTTTGCAGGTGATACCAATTATATAACCAATATGAACGACTTACAGGTTATACAAAGCAAGATATATGTGATTCGAGGGCAGCGTGTGATGCTGGACTTTGACTTGGCCGCAGCCTATGGGATTGAAACATCGCAATTAAAAAGGCAGGTTCGTCGAAACATTGAACGCTTCGAAGGAGATGACTTTATGTTTGAGGTCACTCGCGATGAACTTTCAAGATGCCAAATTGGCACCATGAACATAAAGCAAGGTCATAATATTAAATACCTTCCTTTTGCCTTTACAGAACTGGGTGTTGCAATGCTTAGCAGTGTGTTGAGGTCTCCTGTAGCCATCAAGGTGAATCGTGAAATCATGCGTGCTTTCGTTGAATTCCGCCACATGGCTGCATCCCTGCCACAGACAGCTGCCGACGTTGCTCAGTTACGTAAGGATTTCGAAGACCTGAAACTCGACATCGAGGATATCCTGCATGATCAGAATGAGATTAATGAAGACACTCGCGCTCAGATTGAAGCCATCAGCACTGCCCTCGCCGAGTTGCAACCCAAGGAACCAAAGCCTCGACGCAGGATTGGGTTTGTGCAAGAAGAAGAGAATAACAATTAAAACTTATCAAATATGACAAAGAGATTATCCAGTGCCCTGATAACACTATTATTAATAGGATGTTATTCATGCACACATTCACATGATGGTTGTTTCACCATTGAAGAGAACTATGAATATGGAAATGGTCGCGAATTGGTGTTTTATGAAACCAATAGAACTCAAACCGATTCATCAGTGCAGGCTTGTACGTTGCTATTTCATCGTTTTTCGGGTGAGACAGATACATTGTCATTAGGAACCTACAATGGGCACAAGTTAGGGATGGTTGGTTATATTCAACGGGTCGGTAATCTGGAGAAGTGGCTTATATTAGAAACAAAGATACCTTCCATGATTCTGGATTCAACCTATCTTGTCAATGATTCCATTGTTTCAGCATATTTGGGTGAATTCAGTTACGAAGGACAGGCAAAAGTATTTGATAGCAAGTTATCTCAATTCTATATTGTCAACAAATATGCGCCAGAGCTATATGGTCCTATGAATGAAAATGAGGTGAAGCAACAATGTCGCGACCTTCAGATAGACCTGCCTGTCACACTTGAAGGGAGATACGACCGGTATGTACAAACTCACAAAATAATTAATGGTCGATTAGAGAAAAAACCTAATACATTCAGTTGCCCCAATTGGCATATGCGAGAAAATAAAGTGATACAATAAAATACATATCAAGAACTATGCAACATGCAATCATGATTATGGCACATAAGAACATGGAGCAACTCTGCCACTTGGTGGGAGTAGCAGCCATCATACTCATGGCTTCCTGCCAAAATGGGAATCGGCAGGATTCCGTAACAGAATGGCAGGATGCTTTAGGCTTTAGTGCATGGGGGCGCCACATTAGTGTTCATAATTCCACCCCCCCAAATGGATGCTCATAGTATATACACAATGTATAAGAATCAAAAATGATCATATATGCGTAAAAAAATAGTAATAGTATTGCTTGTGCTTTTATCGTGTACAGGAGTCTTTCTTCTATTGAAAATATCCACATGGCATGCTGTGTTTTTATTCTCTAAGAAAGACCTTGAATGGCTTGCGCCTTATCAGAATGGCGATATGGTGTTTTATTCTTCAGATACGGGAACGGACACAATGATTGTTTCGCGGAGGTTGTATAACTCTCCTGAATTACTAGGGATACATTGTTTTTCCATTTTCTATGCTGAGGGAGAATACATAAACATCATATATCATAACGGAAATCGTATAGACTGTAAACTAATCATCGTCAAAGAATCTGACAATATCGTAAATATTGTGAATCAGTTTGATAGGAGGTATTCTAATGACAAGTTTCTGGAAAGCGATACATCAAGAGTGGTTGTGAAAGGGGATGTGTATGATGATGCCATAACGATGGATGATACAAATTCATCAATAACACAAGAAACTGGAACTAATTGTGAGTACTTCATATGGAGCAAATCGAAGGGGTTACTACAATACAAGTATCTCGATGGTGAGGTTTATACTTTTTATAAAAAATTGCCATACAAACAAAGTTGGTGGAAACGTAAAATTGTTGATGTGTTTTATTAGACAAATGAATAATACAAAAATATCAGTAAGTCATAATTCATCGAACTCAAGTAAAAAAAAGATAGCCATTATTAACAGTCAAACGAAAAGCATATGGTAAAGATTCTAAAGAAAATAACGTTGAATGCTCCAGTACTTGTTATTCATAAATGTCTAATTATTAAAAGAAACTCATATATGCTAAGAACAATTATCACACTCGCCATCTTACTGAATGCAGTAGGATTACAGGCTCAGAAATCAAATCCCAGAGGTATATACCATTTGGTAAGTATCACAGGAAAGAATGGTACTGAATATGCCGAACTTTATGAGTATTCACAATTGCCAGAGCGAATAACAAATATCTTTACAAATAAATAATAGAAAGTAATTAACGTATGAAACTAATCGTATTATCAATTATGATGTTGAGCATACCGATCAGTGTATTTGCTCAGCAGGCTGACACAGAGAAGCAGCCGGAGGAGATGACGATGATTGTCTTCACAGATGCTAACGAACGGATGTATAAGAAAGAAACGGATTTTCGGTACAGCTATTATCTGGACATTCCTGACGACAAGAAACCGGAACGGACAGAGCAAGAGAGCAAGAACTTTGACCTCAAGACTCGGACATTTGCGAATGACCCGCGTACCCAGAACACTTTTAATGTAATAAGGCAGAACACACTTCGTGCATTTGGGAAGAAAACTCTCAAAGCATTTTACGATGAAACCGCAGGAAAATGCATGTTCACCGTTTCGCTTTATATCGATGAAAGTGGGGAAATTTCGAATGTATTGTTCTCTGTATCCCCCAAAAGTGATGTGCTCCCCTTAGAGACAATATATAAGTTGATGCAAAACGTGAAGCGTCGCTGTAAGTTCAAACATTATGCTTCGCTGAAGAAAGTATATCCTTATCGTGGGGGTAACACTCAGGTAGCTACAGCTGTCAGCATGAGAGATATAGATGCTTATATTAACCAATAAAGACATAAAGTATGACAAACAAATGTTTGATTGTTTTCGGTCTCATGGTTTTTGCACTCTGTGTAAGTGCTCAGACGGATAATCCTTCTGGATTGTATCGCCTGCAAAAAATTGTATATGACGATGGGAGCGAGAAAGTACCGACATTCGAGCAATACAAGTATTGTAGTTATACGGCCTCACTATTGGTGAACGTCTATTTCCGTTCGGATGAAAGCACGAGCGTTGTGATGTTGAATAATGATGAGGAACCTCATCTGTATACTGGCCGACATGCAAGAGGTGTGGACGGACGAGGCAATCAGGTGTTTGATAGCAATGCTGACCATTTCACGTTACGTTGGTACACAGGAAATCGTAGTTCTATGTATTTTCCTCCCCAAAGCTTCGTTAACGAAGTGTATGATTCGCACATCGATGTAAAGCCAGATATACGAGAGATAGCGGATATGCTCGAAGGCAACTACAAACATAACCCAAAGAAGAAAACACCTCTGTTGGGATGCTGGCGATGTCTGGGTGACGAAAAACAAGTGGGTGGTCTAGGTCTCACCGATTGGAACGCATGGGATGGGATGGATACAGACGAACCAGCCGTATCTTATATGCTTTTTGATGACGATCATGTGCTCTACATGAGTTTTGAACCAGACAACCCACGTTTAGAGACAAGAGGAACATTAGAACCTTATACCCAGAAAGCGAAGAGACTAAAGACGGCATCTGGAAACTATACCATCAAGTGGCTCAACGATCATGTTATTCAACTCACTTTGGATGAAGATTCCGTCCATCCAAAGAAAGAAGTTTGGGTTCGCACCTCACTTCCCTATCAACTCAACCGTATTTTCCGAATGAAATAAGGTGTCTTAGTTAATATACAAGAGTAATTTTTCGTTCTCGGTTTGATTCTAGATAGAACGAAATAAAAAGTGCAAGGGTTCGTGATGAAACCTTGCATTGTTCTAGTTGGCAGTCAAAAGTCAACCTTATTCAGGAAAAGACAGGTTATGGGTTATTGAATTATAGCTTAGTAGGCCTAGGACAATGTAAAAATTATAAAATGTAAAAATGTAATTTAGCTTAGTAGGTTAATAGCTTAATAGGTGGTAATGGTTATAGGTTATTGGTTATAGGTTATTGATTGATAATGGTAATATGAATTATTTACTTAATAGACACCAAAAAAGGATGCCGACGGCATCCTTTTTACTATTGGCACTATAGCCACTTTCGTTACTGTCTTTCTTTAGGTTTCTTTAGAATTTTTGTTAGAATGAGATCTTCAATCCGGCAGTTATGCTCTTGAATTTGGGACCGAACTCCGGTTGCAGTACATTGCAGGGGGAGTACTTGAAATACACTCCGATGCGGTTGTAAGTGATGTCGCACATAAATCCGTATGTCACCTTGTTGCGATGCAAGCCGTTGGCTTCGAATTTCTGCTTCTCACCGTTGAGGCTGTAGCGCGTCTTGAGCGAGGCGTAAGTGTTGAAGTACAGCTCGGGGCCGCAGGAGAAATACCAGTAGCCTCCCAGCGAAAAGTGGAGTTGCATAGGCACGACGAGGCTGAAGGTGTGGATGCGGCTGAACTTTGGATTCGCTCCTGTGGGGTAGGGCGCAAGTGTGATGTGCCCGTCGTCGTTCAGGAGGAACTGATTGTGGCCGGTCATGCGGTAGTTGCGCCAATCGACTCCGAAGCCGAGGTTGAAGAATGTCCACTTGCCGAGTCTTGAGGTGAAGGCCACGAGGTTGCGCAGTTCCAGTTCGAACGACTGACCCATGTCGATGTTGACGCCAGATGCCTCGTCGATGCCGGAGATGAATCCGAACTGGAACGACGTACAATGTGGATAGGGTGCTCGGTTGGTGTCGGTTTTGATGTATTGGATGTCGACGGTACCATTTTGAATATCGACGGTACCATTATTTGCTTTGCGGTTGGTGCTGAGGAATGGAATGCTGAAGTCCCAGCCTCCTGGGTGGTCTTCGTCATTGTTTTCGTTTTGTGCCTTGAGACCACAGGTCGTGGCCATGATCATCGTGATGATGAGAATGAGTTTAGTTTTCATAATTATTTGGTTTTGTTGTTTTTACGTTTAAAATTCTTCATAAGGTCAGAGAACGTCGCCGGTCCTTCGAGGTATACGAGTGTGATGTCGTATCGTCCTCCTCGTGGCTTGCATTGATAGCAAACGTAGGTGTGGTCGATTTTCCTTACTCCGGCATCGTTACGGTCTCGGTCGGCTGTGCGGAAGATGACGTAATAGATGTGCCCGTTGCGGTTCTCGCGCTCTTCGCCATCGATGTCCGTCAGCGTAGTCCGGTTTTTGTCGGCGAACTGGTAGTCGTCTTCCACAAGCCGTTCCACATGGTCGCGCTGGCTCTCAGTGGCGAGGAAGCTGATGGTGCGCATCTTCCTCAGTTTGTAAGGCTTCACGACTTCGCCACTCAGGTTCGTCTCCTTGAACTCAGGCGCGCTTTTCGGCACGATAAGCCCGCGGAACACCGAATCGACGTTCAGCCCTTGTTGCGCCCACAGGCTCGTTGCCATCGTTGCTGCGATGATGAATGTCAATAATCGTTTCATATTGTTCTATTCTTCTGGGTTAAATATCTCGTAAAGTGATGACTCTGCGTCGCTGTTGCTGAAGATGTCGCAAACGGCATCCTCGGCCATCGCCAGTACACGGTCTTCATCTGTGATGGTCTGGCCGTCCACATAGGCAATTGCGATGTCGGTCGACGAATTCTGCTGGCTGTAGAACCACAATCCGATGCCAGCTACAACGATGATGCTGGCTGCGATGCTCCAACTCTTCCATCGGTTAGCGGTTAGCGTTGGCTTTGTTTGCTCTGCATGCAAGGTCGTTTTTGGGCCGCAGGTGCTCTGCACTCTCCACTCTTCACTCTTCACCGTCCTGTCGTACTCCGCTTCGTCGAGGGTCAGCGTGCCCAGCATAGTGGCAATGACTTTCCATTCTTCAGGTGCATCGGGTCGGTTCACCTCGCCAGCCAGTAGTAGTTCCTCTTCAGGCGATGTTGCGCCTTCCAAGTACTTGTCGATCAGTCTTTCTGTTTCTTGTCTGTTCATATTGTCATTCTTTTTTTCATTTCTTCGAAAAGTTTCCGTCTTGCTCTCGACACCATTACCTGAATTGATGTTTTCGGAATACCTGTCAGTTCGGTAATCTCGTCGTTCGAAAGTCCGTCTATTTGTCGCAGTTCGAACAGCTCGCGCTCCCTTGGATTCAGCCCCTCTATCAACTGCTGCAACATGTCCGTTGCCTCCTTCTGTTCCATCCGCTCCTGTGGTGAGGTATCTTCTTCCATCTCTCGTTCGTGTGTTGGCATCAGTGGGATGGTAACTGCCCGCCGCCGTCGCTGCATGTCCACACAGCAATGCTTTGCAATACGAATGGCCAGACCCTCTACCCGCTTTGCAGAATTTATCCGTTCCGCATATTGCCACAGCTCTACCAACGCCTCTTGCGCCACATCTTCAGCATCATCGGCCGAGCCGAAGAAATCCATGCCCACCTTCCACATCGAAGGGCGCAACTTGCTGGCCATATGTTCGAACTCCACTTGGGTCATACACCTATATTGCGTAAACAACAAGAAAAACTTAACTCGGGAAAGCTAAGTTTTTCTATATTTTAACATTTGACAATTTTTTTATGCTTCCTTATCGAAGTTAATAATGCGGACAAGGTTGCAACCTACCGTGTTGCCAAGAACGATGGCTACATAAAGAATCAATATATCTATAAGGTGAGCCGACCAGAATTCAACTGGAACGGCCAGATAGTAGAATGCATCGGCGATGCAGTGGGGAAATCCGCAAACGATGAAGATGGGCACACCATAGAGCAGGGGGTACCATTTGTTCTCGTATTTCGCAAACTTTACACTTGCCGTCATAATGAATCCGCAACCGATGGCGAGCAGACCGCAACGCAATGGGCCGTTAGCTAAGCGGCTCTCAAGAATGCCTTGAGCCACACCCTGCAAGTCAGCAGCGGAGTTGTAAGACAAAAGCGCAACGAGCAACGTACCGATGATATTGCCCAGCAGCACTTTAGGTATCTCGCTGACTGGGAGTCCCTTACTGCCGCCACAGAAACCGACGGTACCAGTGAAGAGTTTGAATCCGTAATGTACGACGGCGAGGAGGCCGAACGTAAAGAGTACGATGCCGATGATGTCTTTGCTCATCAGGTAGCCGAAGCCAGCAATGCCGATGCAGATGCCGGCCATAATGCTGCTACGAAGTGTTGCGATAAAATCTTTCATGTTGCTAAGTGTGGTAAGCGAGTTTAAAACTAATTCATGCTTTTGACCGCAAAATTACAAAAAAAATCATAATTCATCATTCTTAATTCATAATTATTTTCTATTTTTGCCAATAATTGACACAATGAAGCGAATAATTGGCATTCTATTGCTGGTAGTTTTGCTCGTGCCCAGTTTGCGAGCCGAAAACTGGATGGCGCGACTGCCCGACGATGCATTGGTGGCCGAACTGTCCATCCCTGGTGCCCACGATGCGGCGACGGGGAGTGGATGGGCTGGACTGAACGGGCCAATCGGCAATCTGTTCGCCAAAACACAGGACCTTTCGTTGCAGGCACTATGGGATGCAGGCATCCGCGCCTTCGATCTCCGTCCAGCTGTCTATAAGCATCACCTGAATCTCAATCATGGCATGATGCCCACACGTCTCCACCTCGAAGATGTGCTACAGACAATGCTGACGTGGCTCCGCCAGAATCCCTCCGAGTTTATTGTCATTCACCTGCTCCATGCCGGTGATGGCGACAAGGTGAAAGGTCAGTACGAGCAGCGCATTGCAGAAATGCTTCGTCGACCCGACTTGCGTGAGAACTTTGCCGACTTCCGTTCCGACCTCCGTGTGCGCGACCTGCGTGGCAAGATACTTATCCTCAGTCGGAATACTTATAGTGGCGAACCCGTCGGGGGAATCTTCCGCAACTGGACAGGCAGTCCCGATTGGCGCCGTCAGATTCAGGGGCGCATCATCGGTGCTCGCGGCAGGGAGGCGAAAGTCTATATGCAGGATTTCTCGTCCACCTACGCTCCTGGAGCTATCGATATCAAACTTGCGGCCCTTCACCGTATGCTCGAATTCAGTACCAGTCGGAAATCAAAAGGTTTGCATGAGACTCCAGTTCTCCCCCTTGACATTGTGTGGGTGCTGAACTTCTGTTCCGCTTATTCCAAAGTAACGAAACTCTTCGGTCACGACATCTCGCGTAGTAATGGTTATCGCGACAACGCCGCCCACACCCATGCTGCAATGCTCGACTATCTCCACATCCATCACGGCCCTACAGGTATCGTCCTCATGGACTTCGCCGCAGTCGACAGGAGTCACGGCTACAACACTCGCGGAAAGGAATTGGTTCGTGCCATCATCGACTCCAACTTCTAAAAGAAGAAAATTATGCATTATGAATTATAAATTATGAATTACTAACAGACTATGGAAATTAACAAAATCATGGCAAACCTGGAGGCCAAACATCCAGGAGAGAAAGAGTACCTGCAAGCAGTACATGAGGTGCTCCTGTCGATTGAGGATATCTACAACCAGCATCCTGAATTCGAGCGTGCGAAAATCATCGAACGCCTTGTAGAACCCGAACGCATTATCACCTTCCGTGTCCCGTGGGTCGACGATAAGGGCGAAGTGCAGGTCAATCTCGGTTATCGAGTACAGTTCAATAGTGCTATCGGTCCCTACAAAGGCGGACTGCGCTTCCATGCCTCTGTCAACCTCAGCATCCTGAAGTTTCTTGGCTTCGAACAGATTTTCAAGAATGCCCTCACTACACTCCCAATGGGAGGCGGAAAGGGTGGTTCCGACTTCAGTATACGAGGAAAGAGTGATGGAGAGGTTATGCGCTTTTGTCAGGCATTCATGAGTGAACTTTATCGTCACATCGGTCCCGAAATCGATATCCCTGCTGGTGATATAGGTGTTGGTGCCCGTGAAATCGGTTACCTCTTTGGCCAGTACAAGAAACTGACTCGTGACTGGAGTGGTGTACTTACGGGTAAGGGACTAGAGTACGGTGGTTCCCTTGTTCGTCCCGAAGCTACAGGATTTGGCGGACTCTATTTTGTTCGCGAAATGCTACAAGATCAAGGCATCGATATCAAGGATAAGACCATCGCTATTTCTGGCTTTGGCAACGTGGCTTGGGGTGCCGCCAAGAAAGCAACGGAGATGGGAGCCAAAGTCATCACCATCTCAGGTCCTGATGGTTACATCTATGATCCGGCAGGTCTCGACGAAGAGAAGATAGACTATATGCTCGAACTACGTGCAAGCGGAAATGATATTTGTGCACCGTATGCCGACCGCTTCCCAGGCAGCACTTTCTATGCCAATCGTCGTCCGTGGGAGGTAAAGTGCGACATCGCTCTTCCTTGTGCTACACAGAACGAACTCAACGGCGAAGATGCTCAGCATCTTATCGACAATGGAGTGACCTGTGTAGGGGAAATCTCAAACATGGGTTGTACTCCTGAGGCTATCGACCTCTTCATCGAGAACAAGATGCTCTATGCTCCAGGTAAGGCCGTCAATGCAGGTGGTGTAGCTACCAGCGGACTGGAAATGAGTCAGAATGCTATGCACATCAGTTGGAGTGCACAGGAAGTCGATCAGCGTCTCCATCACATCATGCACGGCATTCACGAGCAATGTGTCCGCTATGGTCGTCAGCCCGATGGTTACATCAACTACGTCAAGGGAGCCAATATTGCAGGCTTTATGAAAGTTGCCAAAGCTATGATGGCTCAAGGCATCGTATAGCGGGAAACTTCGGCGTAGCGTAGCGAAGCCAATGTTTTCCCGATGATGGCTCAAGGCATAGTATAAAGAAATAGGGGACTCGCAGTCCCCTATTTCTTTAGTTTCAGTACCACAGGCAAATGGTCGCTGAACCCTCCGTGGTAGTTATACCCCTCATAGGTACGGCTCGGCTTCCGTCCGCCGTACGTTTCATCGGTCTCCAACAGGAATGGTAGGGTCAGCACCTTCGCCTCATGGAATTTCAGTCCACCGCCCTTTGGGTGAATGAGTTCTTCGCTGATGAGTATCTGGTCGATGGTGTCCCAATCGCCTTGATACTTATACGACCCGTGCACGTTACCATACTCCATTGCCAGATTTTTGAAGTGGCCGAAACTCGTTTTCAGCAATTCGGAGGTCGGACCGTCGTTGAAATCGCCCATGATAAGTATCTTGGCCGCTGGTCGCACTGCGAAGACAGAATCAGTCGACACTGTGATGGCATCTACCACCTTACGACGGTTCTGCTCGCCTGTTGCCCCTCCTAACTTCGAGGGTAAATGGACTACATAGACGTCGAGCGTATCTACAGGATTTCTGCCCGTCACGCCGCAGACATGCAGCACATCACGTGTGGGTCTCGATGTCTCCACGTGAATGCAGTCATGGTAAATGGGACGGAACAATAGCGGATTATAGAGCAGGGCTACATCGATACCTCGTTGGTCAGATGAATGGGTCATTAGGTATTTATACCCCAATGCCGATAGGGCAGTTCGACGCGTCAGGTAGGTAAGGACTGTGTCGTTCTCCACTTCCTCCAAACCAATCAGGTCAACAGGACGTAGTGAGTCGGCCGCCACAATCACTTTGCCGATATTCTTTAACTTGTCAAACATGCGGTGGCGTGTCCAGTGGCGCATCCCTTCAGGCAGAAACTCCTCGTCGCGTTTCCCTTCGTCGTGAATCGTATCGAACGCGTTCTCACAGTTGTACGTCATCACGGTCAGCATCTGGGCGTGAAGTGTGAAGAGAGAAGCCTGAAAAAGGCAACACACCAAACCCATAAAAAACAGAAAGCCCCCCATTCCACACCTTTGGCGGTATAGGTATTTGGAACGAAGGTCTTTCATTGAGTGGGGATAAGAGGAGGCTTAATTACCAGAGCTTCTCGGGATATTCGCCAGCCTCGACAAGCGACTTGATACGAGCCACAGTGTCAGGACGGTCGGCTGCGTAGGTCACGCCGAACCACTTTGAAGTGGTGTCGAGCACCTCTACGGTAGCAGTTCCCTCGTTGATAAGCTTGTTCACCATCAATGGGATGAAGAACTCGGCTTTGAGGTTCTCCATATTCTTTGGGTCACTTAGGAACACCTTGAAGAATGCCTCGCTATGCTCAAAGTAGTCGGGTGTGAAGCCCCACATATTCATCGATACAGGTGAGTTCTCAGGAATTTCCACCCAGTTTTCACCGTCTTTGTAGCAAATCTTACCGTCAACGCGGAGAATCTCTGTGCGCTCCACTACGTCGGTCAAATGATGCATCTCGTTTGTCGAGCAGATGCCGCGAGCCACTGAACCGTTTTCGCTCAGCGTGTTACATACACGGAAACCTACCATCGCATACTTGTTCTTTGCTCCCTCTGGCAGTTCGCTGAGGAACTTACCAATCTGTGCAAATGCATCGCGACCATAGAAGTCGTCGCAGTTGATGACGCAGAATGGCTCCTTGATGACATCCTTACCCATCAGCACGGCGTGGTTCGTACCCCAAGGCTTCACACGTCCTTCCGGACACTTGAATCCCTCTGGCAGTGCGTCGAGAGCTTGGAAACACAGCTCACAAGCTACCTTACCCTCATACTTGGCGAGAATCTGGGTGCGGAACTGTTCCTCGAAATCTTTGCGGATCACCCATACAATCTTGCCGAATCCTGCGCGGATGGCATCATATATACTATAGTCCATGATGGTCTCACCGTTAGGTCCCAGACCATCAAGCTGCTTCAAGCCTCCATAGCGGCTTCCCATACCAGCAGCAAGTAAGAATAATGTTGGTTTCATTGTTTTAATTTGTTTATTCATTATTTCCTAATTCGGTTGCAAAGATACAACAATAATCTGAAATGCATCATTAATAATGCATATTTTTGGCATAAAGCAGCAAATTCTTTAAGAAATGCTCCATTATTTCACCCATATCTTTCGTCCATCAACGATATTCAATCCTTTCCGCAGCGAGTTGATACGTTGACCTTGCAGGTTATACATCGCATTATTATGCATTATGCATTGTGAATTATGAATTGTCTCTATTCCGCTTGTGAATTCTTTTGCTGCGAGCATCATGTAGCCAATCACACCGTCGCCCCATTCTTTGTCTGCAGCATAGAACGATAGGAGATAGTCGTCTTCCTCTTCTACAGTGAATTCAAAGGTAAGGATGCGTGTCCCCTTGAAACTCTTCGATACGTCGTTTCCGATGTTGACATTTGGTGTGTAGGTGGTTTGGGCAATAGCCTTGCCGTCACTTTTCTTCTCTACACAGATGTCAATTGGAGCTGCCTCCTCATTGTTCCAGTTACATATCTTGTATCGCAACATATAAGTACCGGGAGTGAGAGTCAGTGCAGAGTGTGCGGCATCCAATCCGTATTTGGCATATCCTGCTCGCTGCTTGCCGTTTTGATTGCGGAAATAAAGCCCATATTCGAAATCGCGGGAAGTCGAGGTGAATTGCAATACCCGACAGCCCGATGAATACCCATTTCCAAAGCCGTTCCTCCGTTCACTACCGTCATAGGTGGTCCATCCAATCGGTAGGCTACCGTCTTCTTTGAAGTCATTGTGAAACATGTGGCTACGTCCCACTTTGTAGTTAACCGTTACCGTTGCTTCTGCAGTCTCTCCATCGTTGTCGGTCGCAACAGCCTTGAAGATATGCTCGCCAGCCGCAGGGGTTTGTACAGTAAAGGTATAAGGTGCTTGAGTCAATGTGCCAATCAACTCGGTGCCGTCATAAAAGTCCACTTGCGCCACCGTTCCGTTCGGGTCGGATGCTGTCGCAGTCAGTTGTATGTTAGGAAGCGTCAGATTATCGGCTGGCGAAAAAAAAAGGTGGGAAGTGCCAGGGTAGGGGGCTGTGAATGATACATTCGGGGCTGTGAAGTTGAGCGAAAAGCGTTTGCAGAAGTTCCACATCTCCTTACCTGTGTACACCTGCGTCTCCTTGCAAATCCAGTGACCTTTGTCCTTGAGTTCAATCAGTCGTACCTCACCGCTGACTTTACCCGAACTCCAGATATGCAACGTAGCGCCGCTGAAGCCGTTATAGTTAGTGATGACCTTAGCAGTCGTGGAGCCTCCATTATGCTTAATCCACGGGTTGAGAGCTGGTTGTACACCGCTGAAATTGTCGGCTGTTCCTTGAATATGTAGCAGGGGTATAGGGCGTAATCCTGCTTTGGGAGTCACTACCGACGGCCCACTGCACGACACAAAGGCCGCAATGATGTCCGACATCTTGTTGATAGCATTGTAGGTCAGCATGCCGCCCATCGAGAAGCCGCCGAGATACACACGGTTGCGGTCGATCTTATACTGCTTCACCATCTTTTCAATGATAGCCTTGATGAAGTTAATATCGCGATCGCCACCTACATCCCACGCCCTGTCGATGCCATTGGGGAATACCATCACGAACTTAGCCGTGTCGCACACCGACTCAATACTCACCTTCTCGTTCTTGAACTCATTGTTCATCATCCAGCCGGCATCCTGGTTATAGCCGTGACAGAAGATAAACAGCGGGCGGTTCTCGCCCAAATTCTTTGGTGCGTACTCCAGATAAGTGCGCTCCGTACCGTTAACAGTAAGTTTTTGCAACTGTGCCCATCCTGTTGCACAGATTGCCACAAGCAGTAATAGGGATAATACTCTTTTCATCATTTCACATTTTATAATCACGCTGCAAAGATACAACATTAATCCGAAACAACCAAATAAATTCGGTAAAAATTGAATGGATTAAAGGGTGTAATCAGGTGTGCTGCTTGGGATGCATCTTTCGGTGAAGCTTGAATTCTGAGCGCAGATCCTTGAGTGTGGACTTTGTGAGGTAGGCTTCACCCTCGCGGTCACCATTGGTGAACGTGAATTTCAGACGTTTGCCACCCAATGTTTTCTTTGTCACCACGCAGGTGGAGGTGGTTGTCTCGCCCAGGTGGTCGCCGCTGGTTGTGGTGCGACCCTTGAACTCGGTGGTGGTGTCCACATCCTTGTCGAAGAGGTCGAGGATGTCGTCGATAGCGGCAAATGCCTTGTCGGCAGTATCGCCCAGATAGATGGTGGTTTCCTTGATATTCTTTACCTCCATGCCGAAGAGTTCGTCGGCACCTAACGTTTTTTTCGTACGTGCGATGCTCAGGTAGTAGCCGAAGGTGCCGTCTTCGTCTTTGTATGTAAAGATGGAGTACTCGCCGTTGTCGGTTTCTTCGTCAGCTACTTCCATTCTCATTCCTGCGGGCTGGCTCTTCTGCTGTGCCAGTACGCCTGTTGTAGCCATCATGGCTATAAGGATCAATAGTGTTTTCTTCATTGTCTTCATGTTATAAAATGGATTTCGGTATTCTTTGCCTGCAAAGATAAGAAAAATGTAAGAATTATAAAAATAAAAAATGAAAAAATGATAATTATGCATTATGAATTATGCATTATGAATTATTATTTGTATCTTTGCAATCCAAATATAATAGGTTAAAGGTTGTAAGGTTATAGGGTTATAAGGAAGTGTAAGCGTGTTGGTTGTAAGAACCTCAAAACCTCAAGACCTCAAAACCTCAAATAATTGAAATATGAAGAAACTGATTCTTTTCTTTGTTGTGCTGTTGGGATCGGTGCTCCCCGTGTGCGCTCAGTGGCGGGTCGGTATCAGTCGGGGTGTTGTATGGAATCATTATTCGATTGATAAGCACTACATGACGGACTGGCACTATGATGGTGCGATGGGTGTGACGATGGGTGTTGTGGGGCAGTATAACATCAGCGATTGGAAGGCTGTGCGATTTGAGGTGAACTATATCGAGAAAAACCATCGTCAGTATCGCACGGGTACACTGGCTGACACGGACTATGATACGGAGAACATCTACCTGCATGTGCCGGTAATGGCTTCGTACAGTTTCGGCGCTCAGAAGTGGCGTGGTTTCCTGAATCTGGGTGTGTATGGCGGCTATTGGTTGAGTAGCAAATGGTCGGGTGGTTTCATGAACACGTTCAGCGGAAAAGATACGAGGTTTTACGATGTAAATGTGGGCTTCAATAGTGAGCGCGACCAACGATGGGATTTCGGACTTGTAGGCGGCGTAGGCATAGAGTATCGCTTTCACCGTCATTGGGCAGCTCAGATGGAAGGTCGCTGCTACTACAGCACCACGAGTACGCAGAAGGACTATATGCGGCTGTATGACCCTCGATACAACACAGCGATTGGGGGATTGTTGGCGGTGTTTTATTTGTTTTAGAAAGGAGGGTATATGAAAACAATCAATAGCAAAATATGGGTGGCAGCGGTGGCCGTAACGACGGTGATGACCGTCTGTTCGTGCCGCGATGTGAGTGATGATGTGATGTCGTACGGACAGAATGACGACTTCGCTTTTGCTGCGGCTGATACCAGTTTCGTGGCACAGTTTGATGCCCTTTGGACGGCCTTGAACTGCAATTATGGCATTTGGGACTATGAGGCCAAGTTGGGTCTGGACTGGGATGACGTGTACACGAAATACATGCCGAGGATGCAAGAGCTGGACGAGCGCGATAAGGAAAAGAACCCCGTGAGTGACGCTGATTTCAAGAAGTTGTATGAGGAGATCCTAAGTCCGCTGCACGACGGACATCTGGTTGTACAGGTGAAGAATCTGCATACAGGAAACCGCGTTGCGGTGGCTCCGTCGAATATGCGTAATGCTCGCCGACCTGATTACGATATCAACGATGTGCCGCCGATGAACTACTACCTTACGCCTGCAGCAGGTCAGAATCAGGCAATGGAGTATATCGATGCATCGGTACGTCCTGGCAGGTTTATCTATAAGGAAATCGATGAGGCTATCGATACGCTGAACCAGTTGATAGCTCCGTTAGAGGCAATAGCCGACCGTACGGATTTGCAAGACTATTTCCTTGACAAATACCGTGCAGCACGCGAGGAACTCTCTACGTTCACACTCCGGACGATGGTGGATTTGGATTTATATAACAATGTGCTGACGACCAAATATAGGGAACTGGACATTACGCTTGAACCGTTCGACCTTTCAGATAAAAGCTCGTGGATTGATGTGAAATACGCCAATATCGACGATGGTATCCTTTATTTAGGGTTGACAGGCTTTCATCTGATACCTTATCTCTACAAAATGTATGTCAGTTCGCCTTGTGGTGAATACTACACTTTGCGTGTCGAGGCAGCCTGGGAACGGTGGATATCGATGATTCAGGCTTACCACAATGCAGGCCGGCTGAAGGGTGTGATTATCGATGTGCGTAACAATGGTGGCGGTTATACGTACGACTATCAGTATGTGTTGGGCGCATTGCTGCCTTCGGGTGGCCATCAGGTGGCTTCTGCGCGTTTTAAGACGGGTATAGGCCGTTATGACTATTCACCGCTGACTCCCCAGGAACTGAAGACTTTGTCACAAGACCATGTGACGGTTACCGAACCCATCGTGGTGTTGGCTAACTGTCATTCGGTCAGTATGGCGGAAATGACCTGTCTGGGAGCTAAGCAACTGGATAACGCATGTGTCATCGGTACCCAAACTTGGGGTGGCCTGTGTATGCTTAATTCTGATCCTGCGTACTATTCTGAATACTATGCCAGCGTTGTGGGGGTGAGGGATGAAACTCCCTTCTGGGCTTATATCCCTGTAGATGTGACTGTGAGCAAAGAGGGTATTCTGGAAGGTATAGGAGTGACTCCTGATATCGAAGTGCAGTTGGATCGGAATCTATTGCAGAGCACAGGTCGTGATTCGCAACTTGAGCGTGCGCTGGAATATATCCGTACAGGACGTTAGCCCCCTCCAACTCCCCATCAAGGGGAGGGAAGTGAAAAGCGGAAATGAAGAATTTAAAAGTGAATATCGAATATGGAAATAGGATTAATCATTGCTTTGGTCATCGTGGTTGTGTTGGCTGTCTGGATGGTGGTTTATACCCGACGGGACGGTGAGCGGCGGTATGTGGAGTTGAAGACGGAGGCGGAGGGACGTCTTGCCGCATTGAAGGACGAGAAGGACTTCCGCATAGCAGAACTGACGACTGCACAGGCGCAGGTGGTGGACGAGAAGATGGCGCTGCAGCAGGAGAAGACGGGATTGGTGGTGAAGTTGGAGAATACTCAGCAGTTGTTGGAACTGACGCAGCAGCAAGCGAAGAAGGAGGAGGAAGTGCGGCAGGAGCGGTTCGCTACCGAACTGAAACTGGCTCGCGAGCAGATGCGGAGCCAGTTTGAGAAGGAATTGGAGGTGCGTTCGGAGGCTTTCAAAAAACAGAATGTCGAGCAGATGGCATTGGTGGTAGGTCCGTTGCAGAAGGAGTTGGAGTCGCTGCGTACGTTGGTCAATGACAGCAAGGCGGAGCAAACGAAAAATACGACAGCATTGGAGGCATCGATCAAGGCGGTGTTTGAACACGATAAGGAGCGCGACAAGACGACCCAGAGTCTGGCCGATGCGCTGAAAAACCGCGGTAAGGTACAGGGCGATTGGGGTGAGCAGGTGTTGGAGAATATCCTGGCTGACAGCGGACTGCGCGAAGGGGTAGAGTACAAGAAGCAGGTGAGCGTGAAGGCCGAAGAGGGTAATACGGAGCGTCCCGATGTGGTGGTCTATGCTGCCGACGGGACGAATATCATCATCGACTCGAAGGTATCACTCACGTCCTATACCGACTATGTGGGAGCCGACAACGATGAGGAGCGCAAGGCGGCTATCAAGGCCAACTACGACTCGATTTGGACGCATGTGTGTGAGCTGTCGGACAAACAATACTACAAAACGGTGACGGGTGCGATGCCGATTGTGCTGATGTTCGTGCCCAACGAAGGCAGCTATATCCTTGCGATGAACAAAGACCCGCAACTGGGTGCGAAAGCATATAAGAAAGGGGTGCTCATCATCAATCCGACGAACCTGATGGTGGTGCTCCGACTGATGTTCCTCACGTGGCAGAACACACGTCAGGAGAAGAATAACCGCGACATCCTGCAAGCTGCAAGCAAGATTTATGAGAAATATTCGACCTTCGCAGAAGGTTATGTTTCGTTAGGTAATCAGTTACGCACGGTGAGCAACACCTACGAAGAGGGCGTGAAACGTCTGACGGAAGGTCGTGGCAACCTGTCGAAGCAGTTGCAGGACCTGCTGAAGTACGGACTGACCACCACGAAGCGGATTCCCGAAGAGTTGAAATCGATCGATACATCTGACGAGCAGCCAAATGCTCAGCCCAGCTTATTTGATAATAGTGATGAATGACAGCAAGCGTGTATCGGTGGTAATGGCGACCTATAACGGTGAGCCGTATCTGCAAGAACAACTCGATTCGATAGTCGCTCAGACCTATCCTGTCCATGAGCTGATTATTCAGGATGATGGGTCGTCTGACCGTACTGTTGATATTGCCCGCAGTTACGAGCTGCGGTATCCGTTTGTGCATGTGTTTGTGAACGAGCAGAATCTGGGGTTCCAGGAGAACTTCCGTACGGCGGTGATGCGGGCTACAGGCGATTTCGTGGCGTTGTCGGATCAGGACGATGTGTGGTTCCCTGAGAAGATTGCCAAGCAGGTGGAGGCGATAGGCTCGTGTGCTATTTGCTATTCGCAACATCTGCGTGGTGCTGACCGAGAGCACGCACATGTGGTGACGTATAAGTGTGCGCCCGAACGACAGCTCTTTGCTGCTTTTGTGGGGCATTCGTTGCTGATGCGACGCGATTTTGCGCAAGATTCAGATAACTGGTTGGACTATATGACCTACGACATCGGACTGAGTCTGTTGGCGCATTTCCGTGGAGGTGTGGCATACGTGGCTGAACCGCTGAACTGGCATCGCAGTCACGATGACTCTGCATCGACGAAGATACAATTAGACATGTATCGGCAACAGGCATCTGCACCCACGTGGCAACCTTATGTGTACGGATGGAGCAATTATCGCAACTTGCAGAAGAAAGCATCGTGGCAGCGCTTTCATCAGCGGATGCAGAAAGAAAGTGAGGAAGCGGGGAATGGTTTGGTCAGCAAGCTGTGCCGGCTGATGCTCAGCAAGAATCCTTTTGCATTGCTGCAATTATGCTGGGTTTGTATGCGTCATCGTGCGACCATCTATCCCAGCGAGACAAAAGGACTGAGCGGCCTGATACATGGATTCTTCTTTCCATTCATCCATGCCTATCATTGTACATTCTACGATGTATAAGAACGTGTGATGATGGTACTATCTCTTCACTCTTCACGTTCCTCTCTTCACGTTAATAGCTCTGGAACGATGACCACAGCATGCACCTGACGTTTCTCGACAGGTGGAACCTCCATATAGTTACGGAATAAATCGGTAAGGTAAGCATCGGCATTGTTGGGCGCAGGAAACTGTTTGCCCTCAAACTCTATTGTGCCGATAGGGAAGATGGAGTCGCGGCGGTGATGGATGCCATAGCCGTTGCTGACAGGCAGGTTGCTGAGATATTGCTTCGTGTCACCGAACACTTCATAGAGTTTCAAGATGGTACGGAACAGCCAGTATTTACCTGTGAACCATACCCACTCGGCAGCCGAACGGAGGCTGTAGTAGTGCTGGCGGTGCAGGATGCTGTAGGAATGACAGATGCCTTTCCCGATGCGCTTCATCAGTTTCTTCGGCATATTGGGACTGGGTACGAAGGGGAAGATGTCGATGAAGATACCTTTTTCGTAGTCTACGTTGAAGGTGTCGCTCGACTCGATATAGAGCGAGTTGAGGTCGCGTATCTTTACAATCGGTTCTTTCAGTTTCGGGTCGGTTTCGGGTGTCTGAAGGAACAAGTGCTGTGGCAGTTCGGCGGGTGCTACTTTGCAGAACGCTCGCAGTCCGTCGAGTGTCATCGCGATGTCGATATCATCGTCCCAAGGAATGAAACCCTTGTGGCGGACAGCACCCAAGAGTGTTCCTCCGTCGAGCCAGTACTCGATGCCGTGTTTCTTGCAAATGCGGTCGACTTCCTCCAAGATGCTCAGTTCTTTCAGTTGACACTTCCGAAGATTAGCCGCTGTATATTCTTTCAGATATTGATTACTCATTGTAATTATTCGTTTTCATGTGCAAAGATACAAAAAAAAGCTTACCGCTTACTGCTTACCGCTTAAAAAATGAAAAAAAATGAAGAAAATTATGAATTATGCATTGTGAATTATGAATTATTTCCTACCTTTGTCAAAAATAAGTACAATATGACAACAGCAATCATCGTAGCCGGTGGGGTGGGCAACCGCATGGGGCAGACCATTCCGAAGCAGTTCATCAATGTGTACGACAAACCGATTCTCATGTACACACTCGACAGTTTTGAGCGCCATCCTATGATTGATGCCATCGAAGTGGTGTGCATCGAAGGGTGGGAGCAAGTGGTGTGGTCGTATGCCAAGCAGTACAACATCACGAAACTGAAGTGGATTGTGACAGGCGGCGCAATGGTGCAGGAGTCTATCCGCAACGGTGTGTTCAACCTGGAAGACAAATGCACGGCAGATGATATTGTCGTAGTACACGACGGTATCCGTCCGCTGGTCGACGCCGAGGTGCTGACTGATGTCATCAAGACCGCACAGCAGTGTGGAAACGCGGTGTCGTCGATGCCGTACAACGAGCAGATTTTCGTAGTGAGTCAGGATGATGACACCACAACGACGCAGTTCATTCCTCGTGAGACCCTCCGTCGTGTCTGTACACCGCAGGCCTATCGCTTTGGACTGCTCGATGAAAAATATCATGAGGCATTCGAGAGGGAAATCGGTATTCGTGGCTCTCACTACACGAACACCATGATGGTGGAACTGGGTGTGCGACTTCATTTCGCCGCAGGTAGCGACAAGAACATCAAACTCACAACGCCTGATGACTTGGAGATATTTAAAGGGTACTTGAACAATGTAAAAATGAAAAAATTATAGAATGTAAAAAATATAATTATGCATTGTCAATTATGCATTATGAAACTTTAGTTCGACGTAGTCAATTATGCATTATGCATTATAAATTATGAATTATAAATCCCATCCATTATACCAAGAGGACCTTGCGAATATCCTTGCAGTCAAGGATATCGAGCAGTTGCGAGGCAAGCGGTTCTTGATAACAGGAGCCACCGGACTGATTGGCGTTCAACTCATCGATGCGTTGATGCAGTTGGGCGACGTTGATGTCATTGCTGTGGGGCGTAGTCGCGATAAGGCTGCCGAGCGATTGGGTGAGTACTTCGACAACCCTCACTTCACGTTCCTCGAGCACGATATCACGAAGCCTTTCAGCACTCTTCACTCTTCACTCTCCACTCTCCACTTTATTATCCCTCTTGCCAGCCATACTCATCCACTTGCTTATTCCCAGTACCCCATCGAAACCATCATGATTAATGTGAAGGGGGCGGAGTATGCTTTGGAACTCGCACAACAGACGGGTGCTACGGTGCTTTATCCTTCGACAGTGGAGGTCTATGGGAACGCGAAGGGAGATGATGTGTTTACGGAGGACTATACCGGTACACTCAATCTGAAGAATGCCCGTTCCTGCTATACTGAATCGAAGCGTGTGAGCGAGGCGTTGTGTCAGTCCTACATGGCCGAGAAGGGCGTGAAGGTGAAGATTGTGCGTCTCTCTCGTGTGTTTGGCCCTACGATGCTGGCATCCGACACGAAAGCATCGTCGCAATTCATCCAGAAAGCTGTGGCAGGGGAGGATATCGTGTTGAAGAGCAAGGGCGAGCAATACTTCTCCTATACCTATGTGGCTGATGCGGTAGCCGCGATGTTGCATGTGTTGCTCTATGGCGAAGTGGGTGTGCCATACAATATCAGCAACGAGGCCTGCGATGTCCATTTGCGTGATTTTGCCGCCATCTGTGCTGAATGTGCTGGCCGACAAGTGGTGTTCGACCTTCCAACTGAGACCGAAGCGAAGGGGTTCAGCATCGCAACGAAAGCCGTACTCGACAACAGCCGACTGAAGGGCATCGGATTCACGCCACGATACACGATTCGTGACGCTATCCAGCGAACGATAGAGATACTGAAGAGTGGAGCGTGAAGCGTGAAGAGTATAATTATGCATTATGCATTATACATTATAAATTATAGATTACGACCATGGAAACAATGAAAGTAGGAATTATCGGTGCCGGCTGGATTGCAGAGAAAGCCGCCATCACCCTTCGTCATCTTGACGACATCTCGTGTTATGCCATCGCATCCCGTTCGCAGGAGAAGGCCGATGCTTTTGCTGCTCAATGGGGCTGTACGAAGGCTTACGGATCGTATGCCGCTCTGCTCGACGACCCTGATGTCGATTTGGTATATGTTGCGACACCACATTCCCACCATTATGATGTGACTCGCGAGGCTTTGCTTCGTAACAAACCCTGCTTGGTGGAGAAAGCCTTTATGGCGAATCATCGTCAGGCCAAGGAGATTGTCGACCTGGCATTAAGCCGTAAGGTATTCATCGCTGAGGCTATCTGGACACGCTATCAGCCTGTAGTCCCAATGGTCAGGAAAATGATTGCTGATGGACGTATTGGAACGCCGCACCTCGTGACGGCAACGCTGGGCTATTCGATGGGCGACAAGCCGCGCATCATGCGTCCCGACCTCTGCGGCGGTGCGTTGCTCGACCTCGGTGTGTATGCGCTCAATTTCGTGCGTATGTTCATCAACGAGGATATATTGTCGATGGAAGGGAATTGTGTGAAGTCGCAGACAGGTATGGATCTTACGAACACCATCACCCTCGTCCTTACCTCTGGTATCATGGCCAACCTCCAGTCGAGTGCTTGCTGTGTAGGCGATAATATCGGCGTCATTGCCGGCACGGAGGGAAATATCATCATCGACAATATCAACAACCCACAGCGGGTACGACTCTCAGGACACGACCGCACGTTTGTCGAAGAGTTTGCCGTTCCCGAGCAGATTACCGGCTACGAGTACCAGTTCATTGCCTGTCGCGATGCTTTGGCCGAAGGACTGCTCGAGCCGCGCGAAATGCCGTTCTATGAGACCCTCTACATCATGCAGCTGATGGATGAGTTGCGTGAGAAGTGGGGCGTCCGCTATCCGATGGACGAATAGTAATAATTTAATAATTAAAAAATGTAATAATGTAAAATAAAGAATGTAATAATTTAATCATTCATCATACAATCATTTAACCATGAAACGAACTATTCTAACAATCGTTGCAAGCACGGCGATGCTGTGTGGCAACATCCAGGCTCAAGAGCTGAACAATTTCAATCGTGGAGGTCGTCAGCAGGTGGTATCACCCGAATTCAAGGGCGACTCTGTCACATTCCGTATCAACGCACCGCAAGCGCAGCAGGTATCTCTCCAAGGCAACTGGGGCGGGCGTGGTCAGCGCATGACGAAGTCGGCTAACGGTGTGTGGGAAGCCACCATCAAGACTCCTACGCCCGAAATCTACACGTATAACTTCGTGGTCGACGGCGTAGCGGTGAACGACCCTCAGAACTATTTCGTGCAACGCGACGGTACGCGCTATCTCAACATGCTGATGGTCAAGGGAGAGCGTACCCAGAACTATTTCGAGGCAAACAAACGCGGTACGGTCACCTATCGTTGGTACGACAGCAAACTGCTCGGCATCAACCGCCGTTTGGCCGTTTACACGCCCTACGGTTACGAGGACAATCCGACGAAGAAGTACCCTGTGCTCTATTTGCTTCACGGAGCCGGTGGCGATGAGGAAGCATGGCTCTCAATGGGTCGTGCCGCACAGATTCTCGACAACCTGATTGAGCAGGGCAAGGCCGAACCGATGATTGTCGTCATTCCGAACGGAAACCCCAATCAGCAGGCAGCACAGACCCTTGGACTGGAGACGGCTCGCATCAACACCCGTTCGCCTGAGATGGCGAATGCCTACGTGAAGAGTCTCGTGACCGAGATCGTACCGTTCATCGAGAAACACTTCCGTGCCGATGCCCGTAAAGCCCGTCGTGCCATTGCCGGACTATCGATGGGAGGTGGCCATACCATCACAGCCTCACAGCTCTATCCCGATGTGTTCGACTATATCTGTCCACTATCCATGGGCGCCAATCCATCAGAGGAGTCACTCAAGCAACTCCGTGCCCTGAAGAAGAGCGGATACAAACTTTATTGGCTTGCATGTGGCGACAGCGATTTCCTGTTCGAGAATGCCAAGACCCTCGACAAAACCCTCACCGACGAAGGTCTGAACCACACCTTCTTCGTCTCCGAAGGCGGTCACACATGGTCCAACTGGCGCCTCTACCTCAATACCTTTGTACCCCTGCTTTTCAAGTAACCTTTTCGCTTTCAGTAACACCAAGCGACGCTACTCACTATCGAGCGGCGCCGCTTGTTTGTTTTTGGGAATGTGACTTATAGGCATAAAAACAGTTACTTTCTGTGAAACGAACAAACGTTTTTGATGTTTTCCTGCAAAAATGTTTGGTGGATTATAATTAATGCATTAAATTTGCAGGTGAAAATACAAAACTAACTGCGTATGCCTAAAATATTTGAATACTTTGGATTTATCTTTTACTTCTTCTCCAATGAGCACGAGCCTATACACGTTCATGTGCTTCATGGCGACAAAGAAAGTATATTCGACCTTATCATGATGGACGGTGAGCTGGTGGATATTCATGTGCGAGAAAAGAAAGGTGCAGATCCATTGCCAGAAAAAGATAAGCGTACAGCAGAGGAGTTTGTCAGGAAATACCATAAGAACATTATCCAGAAGTGGGTGAAGTTCTTTGTATTGAAACAAAGCATTCGAAGCACGAGAATAAACAAAAAACTATAAGGAGGATTGGTTATGAAGCGGTTATATATTACAAAAGCTGAAAACGCAGGCAATCTGATGATTCGCCTGACTTTCAGCGATAACACGAATAAAGTGGTGGATATTGGTGACTTTATCCGTCGCCATCCTCATCCGCAATACAACAAGTATCTCGACCCTCGCAAGTTCAGCCGCTTCTCTATCGATAACGGCAATATCGTATGGGGAAAGAACTGGGACTTGATTTTCCCGATAGAACAATTATACGCAGGAGCAATCGTATAGAATTACTTCAAGCACATTCCCACACACCAAGCGACGCATCAGCGCCGCTTGTTTGTTTTTGGGGGAGGGAATGTGACTTATAGGCATAAAAACAGTTACTATCTGTGAAACGGACAAACGTTTTTGATGTTTTCCTGCTAAAATGTTTGGTGGATTATAATTAATGCATTAAATTTGCAGCGAGAAATGCGCAGCATTTTGCGTGAAACGAATAATAACGAATAACAAATATGGGAATTTCTATTGATAGCATTTGGAGTCAGGCCCAGCGCCTGTCGGCAAGCGAGCGCCTCGCCTTGTCCCGCCGTCTGCGTGATAGCGTCAGCGAGACAGAAGCGGACCGTCGTGAGCGAGTAGCCTCTGAGATTGATCGTTTCTTCGGAGGATGGAGTAATGACCCGCGTTCGACAAACGAGATCATGGAGCAGATACGCACCGGTCGGACGGCTAATATGACCGTTGTCACCCATAACCAGAAACATTTCAACCGCATCGAAGGCATCAAAACGGAAGACTGGACAAAATAGAATATATCTTACACACACCAAGCGACGCCATTGGCGCCGCTTGTTTGTTTTTGGGGAGGAGGAAGTCATAAAGCTAAGGTGATGCTAACTCTTTTTGAAATACTTGTCAATCGAGCTATCAGAGACTTTGGTATAGGTTATTTTGACTTTCATCCCTGATGTGGAAGTCAAACGACACCATGAAAGCGCGCTGTCATAGCTCTCATTTTATGAATGTCTGGAAAAATGGTTTCAATATTTTTAATTATTGCAGGTCCAATCATATCAGAATGCGATAATGACATATTATCATATTCAAGCTCTTTGTCATAGTCATATACATCATAACCCTCACCGTCTTCACCGTTGAATCTAACAGCAATTTTTTTCTCATAATTATTAGGCTTTTGATGATGACAAAATAAAAACGCTTCTCCATTAAATGAAGGCAATGGTATTGCGACCAAACCAAACATAAATTCCATTTGGGAAATTGTATTACGATATATTTTAGGTACTATCATAGCAAATACAGTATTTTCGTTCTATTTTCCCATAGGATTCATATCGCCATCTATCTCAAATAAGTCTTCTGGAAAATTTGAGCACGCATCAATGTCAACAATTTTCTTTGAATTGGTGTATTCGAATACATACTTGGATTCCCCATTGTTTCTACTCTTTAGATTCTCTTTCATTTTTTCAATAATGATTTCACGTTCTGTAGAATTTGTCCCCCATTGTGCTTTTAGCTCTTGAAATTCTTTGTTTAACATAACTATATATTTTTGAAGTCGATTGGTTATTATTGTGCTTCTGGCAGGTTGACCTCTTTATCCTGCCATCAGTATTGTGTAGTTCTTCTTTGAATCCTATGATACGTACCAGAATCGGAGAGAATCCTATCTATATCACTTGGATACTATTTCTTTGTTGGAAACCTTTGCCACCCACCTTGGTCTTTGTTATTTTCCTTAGGGCGTGTCTTATTAACTATAAGTTTAAATGGCATAAGGAATCGACCCTCTATCTTTTGGATGATGAAGTAAGTGTCTTTGAAAGCATCCTTACCAATAGATTTGACAGTACTTGGAAGGATAACTGTTTTCAAATTCTTGCAGCCTTTGAAAGCTATCTTACCAATGGATGTAACATTATTTGGAATGGTCACAAAAGTCAGACCACTGCAACCAGAGAAGGTCCCATCTCCGATGGATGTGACGCCATTTGGAATGGTCACAGACGTCAATCCGCTGCAGTCAGCGAAAGCCCAATCACCAATGGATGTAACACTATTCCCAATGGTCAATGATGTCAATCCTTTACAACCACCGAAAGCAGACTTACCAATGGATGTAACACTATTTGGAATTGTTACAGAGGTCAAGCTAGAGCACCAGCGGAAAGCACCTTCGCCAATAGATGTAACACTGTTCCCAATGGTCACTGAGGTCAAGCCATTGCAGCCATAGAATGCTTCATAACCAATGGATGTGACACTATTTCCTATGGCCACTGAGGTCAAGCCCCTGCAGCCAGAGAATGCTTTATCACCAATGGATGTGACACTATTTGGAATGGTTACAGAGGTTAAGTTACTGCAACCATAGAAAGCTTCATAACCAATGGATGTAACACTATTTCCGATGGTCACTGAGGTCAAGCCACTACAGCCATCGAAAGCATGATCGCCAATGGATGTGACACTATTTGGAATGGTTAGAGAAGATAGGCCACTGCAACCCCGGAAAGCAGACTCTCCGATAGCCGTGACACTGTTGGGAATATATATATAGGTCAGACCTCTGCAAAAAGAGAAAGCACTCTCACCGATGGATGTGACACTATTAGGTATCCTCACTGAGGCTAAGATATCTGAAGGGCCAACGAATGCCAAGTTACCAATTGAGGTGACACGGAAAGGCATGCCATATTTATACACATATTCTGGGATGACAAAAGTACTTTGTACGATTGAGGCATTAACAACCTCCACCTTGTTATTTCCTGTTATTTTGTAAGCGATTCCATCAACATATATATCGTAATTGTCCGAAAATGATGGAAGAAACATTGTTAATAAGGACAAAAATACAAGTATCCTCTTGATTGGAGTACTACAATTCTGACATGTCGAGGATTTCTCATAAACCTCATGTTCACATTCTTTACATTTTATTAGTGCCATAATCCTTTTTTTTTGATTAAACATTATCTCTTATACCATTGAAAACTTTCTTGTCGTCATACTTAATAACCATATTCCACTAATGCCTTATATGCGTTCTCATTTCCTTGTTCTGCAGCAGCCTTCCACAATCTTATTGCCTCATCCGTGCTTTGTGAGACACCGTCTCCATCCATGTAATGTGTACCCAAATAATACATTGCGTCGCTGTATCCTTTGTCTGCTGCCATTTTGTACCATCGAGCTGCTTCATCATAATTCTGTTCAACACCATAACCATTGTAATAGCAAAATCCCATATTGATATGAGCCTCAGCACCGCCCTCGCAGAACTGCAACCTAAGGAACCAAAGACTCGTCGCAGGATTGGGTTTGTACAGGAAGAAGATAGCCTAAATTCCGCAGCACTATAGTTTAGTTTTTTTTCATGTGAGAGAACAATTTTCACGTTTTGTGGGTCTCGTTATTGATAAAGTATTGGGTATTCGCTGCATTCCACACTCTGCACATGCTTTTTTTGCCCCATCCTGTATCCACAGCTGAGCAGGGGCTTTTTCCTTCTGCCCCTGCCTCTTGCTGTGGCTTCGTGATGTCGCTGGGCTTAGAACTTTTTTGGAAGGGTTGAAACTCAGAGGGCGAGGCGCAGCCCGACGGTGTAGTAGTGGTTCGTCGTGACGACCCAGCTACGACACGAGACGCGACAATTCCTCGCGTAATTGCCAAAGTGGCCCCCACGAATCACGTGGGCGTCATTTCTATCACAGTAGTAGTCCTGACACCACTCCGCTATGTTGCCACTCATATCGTAGATGCCCAACTCATTCGCAGCCTTTGTCTTCACGTCGTGGGAGCCCCTTGCATCCGTATTCCCCCAGTACCATGCAACAGAGCCGATGTCGTTGCTGCCGCTGTACTTGTAACCACGGCTCTTGTTGCCTCCCCGTGCAGCATACTCCCACTGGGCTTCGGTTGGCAGGTGGAACCGCTGACCCGTCAAGCTGTTCAGCTTGCTGATGAAACGCTGGCAGTTTTCCCAACTCACGTAGCACACAGGACGTTGCGAACCCGTTACTTGGTAAGCTGAGGAAGCTAAGTCCCAGGTCAAATTCACATCCCTCATCACCGCATCCCACAATTCCTGCGTCACTTCCGTCTCACCGATGTAGTAGTTACTCAACGTCACACTGTGCGTGGGCTTCTCATCATCATACGCATCACTCCCCTGCTCACTCGTAGCGCCCATCGTGAAAGTACCGCCCTGAACATAGACCATCGTGAACGATACACCATTGGTAGTGAAGGTCTTTTGTGCAGACATATTACTACATCCGATATATGCGATGGCTATGCCAATCAACATACATTTTATGTCTCTTATCATATTATTGTAATATATGCACTATTGACTCGACTAATGCGATTATGTAGTTAATAGATTAGGCATACGAAAAAAGGGAGCCATCCATTCTGCCTTCTAAGACGCTGGGCTTCGACTCCCGTAATACTCAAAGGTGAACAAACTGCCCCCTTGGATGTATTTCGATATAATATACGAATACATACCAAGAAGAGCGTTTTTCCCTTTATCTTGTATTACTCATCCATTATAGGATAACTGTGAGTTGTCGAAGTTCACGTCTAAGATAAAGCAAAAATGCGCTTTCTTCAATATGTCTGCTATCCTTTTGGATATGCGCTGCAAATATAAACACTTTTCTTGAAACTTCCAAATTTTGGAGCGGAGAATGCAAAGAATTACTTGCATTTTTTGCTGATTCGCGTCAAAATTGCAAAGTGGAACAAAGAAAATGTGAAAAAAGTATAACAAAATGAGATAATCCTTCAATTAATGATAAGAGGGTACACCTTATTATATATAGAGCCGATTTTTTGAAGTTGCAAAAAAAATTAAAAAAAGTTGCAAAAAAATTTGGCTTTTATTAATTAAGGAAGTATCTTTGCGCCCGAAAATGCTAAAGTAGGCGATGCCTCAGCATAAGAACGCGTTCTTCTGCATTCGGCTTGCACTACTTTTGTCACGCGAAAATGAAAAAGAAGCAGTTATGCGTACTGCTTGGGATGATAAACATAACCCATCATCATGGTCGATTGGTTCGACGGAGATGAAATGAAAAACGCAAGGACTGTCGGAAGTGTCTGGCAGATAATACTTCACAAGATTTTGATGTCGAAGGGATGGGGGGAAATCACGAAATTCGTGAAATGGTACCTTCACAACGATTAGGAAACCATGAAATCCGTGAAATGGTTCTTTCCTAACGATTAGGAAACCACCAAATTCGTGAAATGGTACTTTCACAACGATTAGGAAACCATGAAATCCGTGAAATGGTTCTTTCCTAACGATTAGGAAACCACCAAATCCGTGAAATGGTTCTTTCATAACGATTGGGAAACCATGAAATCCATGAAATGGTACTTTCATAACGATTAGGAAACCACGAAATCCGTGAAATGGTTCTTTCCTAACGATTAGGAAACCATGAAATCCGTGAAATGGTACTTTCCTAACGATTAGGAAACCACCTGCGGCACAAAAATGTCCTCTGCACCTTCGGAGGATGACCTAAGACAAACAGGGTATATTTTTAATAATAATATTATATAATTGTTTTTAATGAAGAATTTGTTTTATTTAAATTCTTGTTGGTTGGTATCATTAACTAATGCCGACCACGACAACACGACACAGATGATTGACAACTGTGTTCGTGTTTTTACAACTGACAATGCTCGCTTTTTGTTAAAGGCTGAGCAATTACATCAATGTCGTCAATATGAAGACGAGTTGTGGCTAAAATCGCAGCGTGACCCTGCTGTCAATTTGTTGACCGATTCATACGAACGTATGTGCAACTACATGACTACTTCACGTATGACGATTGATGCCTATACGAATCTTCCCGCAGGCGAAGCGAAGAAGGCAGAAGCCGAGGTGTGTAAACAAGTGTTCAAAGACTACAAGTTCAGCGCAAGTAATTCCAAGGGTGCGAAAGCCGACAAAGTCATCCAGATGCAGCAGAATTTTCAGCCGCATCAGGAATTTCTCACCGAGATAGGTGTATGGACCTACTTTATGTTGGCTGTTGAGCAGGCTCAGTTAGTGCGCCATTACCTGTTGGAACGTGCACGCACCAAAGGTGATTTCGTGAAAGGTGAGATGCAGACTGCTCGTAAGGCTACCGACGACGCCGTGGCCAACCTCTATCAGACCATCTACGCCATGATGGACCTCGTGCCAAGTGCAGAGTTGACTGCCCTCTACAACCAGCTCCATGGTATCGAACTGTATGCAAAGCAGTATTACATTCCTGGTGCTAACGGCTCGTCGAGCAGTGGACAAGGAACAACCTCTCCCGACCCCTCCCAAGGAGGGGAGAATGGTGATGGTGACAACGAGGGCAGCCTCACCCCTAACGAAAACCAAAACCAAAACGAAAACGGCGGCGGTGAGAACCAAGGCAGTGAGAATGGTGGTGGTGAAACACCTCCTGCTCCAACCGTTATGACACTGACTATCACGAAGCAAGGCACAGGCTCGTCCACCGTGACGATTGCCGGCAATGCAGTGAACTCAGGAAGTCAGATTGGTGCAGGCACTCAGGTGGACATCGCAGTGACCCCTGCCTACGGCCAGACCCCGACTGCAACGCTCAACGGACAGGAAGTGGAACTGACTCAGAACGCCTCCGTCTACGAAGGCTCGTTCCAAATGCCTCAGACCGATGCCACGCTGGTCATCAACAGCGGTAGCACAGGAGGCGGTGGTGTGGATCAGAATTAAAGCCCCTCTCCCCAAGCCCTCCCCACGAGGGGGAGGGTGACGGATGGAATGCAAAAGGCTGGACGAGATGTTCGCCCAGTCTTTTTGTTTTTGGTTTTGTCTTTGTTTTTGTCTTCGTTTTAATGATTGCTGATGTATTCGTATATCTTCAGGACGTCTTGTGTATCGACGATGCCATCCTGATTGACATCACAGCCCTCACCTCCTTGTCACCCGTGCAGGCAACAAAGAGCAACAACAACAGTCCGATGATATACAATCCTTTGTGCATAGTGTCTGTATTTATTACATGTCCTCCATCGACAAACAAATATGGCTGACACTGTAGTTTGTCAGTTCCTTGCCGAGTATAGCTGTTTTCTCTGCCAGTTCCGTGGGATTTAACTTTCTTCGCTGACGCTTGATTTCTGCTACTACAGCTTTCTTTTCTATATCATTGAGAGCTATCATATCAATTTCGTTCTCACCCTTGCGGTCCCACCAGTTGCCTACTATCGTTACTCGCTCTTCTTCCATCCATTTTTGACGGAAATACTGCTCAAGAACATATCCTGTGTATTGCTCATAGCCACGCTCAACAATTTCGAGTAACAGGTCATTGCGCTCCATCTCGACGAGAGCCTGATTACGCAAGATGAACCGGAACCAAAAACGTAAGAAACAGTCGTCGAGCTGCCAGTGGGAGTTCCTGCCTTTTGGTTTGCTGAACATAGGCTGATGACGGTGGATATAACTGTATTCCGTTTCCAGATTTTCAAGATAGGCTCCTGTGTTCTTTCCAATAGCACCGTCGATTTCGCTCTGAGTAGTCAAACCTGAAGCAATCAATTGGAGTATGCTCAAATAGTTTGCATAGTCCTTGCCAAATTCAGACATGATAAGTTCTGTACCTTCGGAGAGATAGGGTGAACCTGCTTGTGTAACCCATCGTAACATCTTCGGTTTCGTAGTAGCTTTCGCATCCATCAGCCAGGACACGTATTTAGCCACACCGCCCGTGAGTGCATAGAGGCATAGCAGATCCTCGGAAGTGTATTGAGGATTGTGATCGTGGAGGATTTGCTTCAGCACACTGATACGGAACGGAAGCATATTCAAGCGACAGTCCTGACGGCCATAGAGCGGTTCGTCTTCGTTATCGAAAATTTTGTGCATCATATTGTAGATACTGCCGCAAGCAATCATGTTAATCTTCACCTTCTCATGATAGCGGTCCCATATATCCTGAATGTGACTTGGAATAGCTGGGTTTACTTTGATGAAGTTTTGAAACTCATCGAATACCAGTGTGAAATGGTGCTCCTGACCATATCGCACCAACAACTCGAAGAACTGGGCGAATGTTTCTATGCGACCGAAAATCTGTAAGCCCAAAACCTGCTCAGCTGCTTCCTGAAACTTGCTTGTTAGCACACGCTCGTTATCTTTCGAGACATAGAGGTAGAGCAGTGGCGTATGACCGTCATCTGAACTTTTCCTCAGTAGTGTGGTCTTACCAATTCGACGTCGGCCAATGAGTACTGTCAGGAGGCCCCGTTCTTCTGTTTGTTCCCAATTCCTCTGGAGTATCTCCAGCTCTTTTTCTCTGTCATAAAACCTCATATAACGAATATTAATTTAATGCACATTAAGTTATTGTCGGTTGCAAAGGTACAAATAAAACCGAAAACAACAAGCAAAAAGACAAAAATACCGAACAATAATAATTTTATTTCGCTACAACGTGTCGTTTTTTGGCCTTTTTAGCGAAATAAGCCGCGTTTTATTCCGGCAGTTGGCTGGTTATTGCTCTGCCCGCTCCAGCATAGCCCTCACCCAAGTGCAAAAGACTGGACGAGATGTTCGCCCAGTCTTTTTGTTTTTGTTTTAATGATTGCTGATGTACTCGTATATTTTCAGTACATCCTGTGTGTCGACGATGCCATCCTGATTGACATCACAGACCTCCTCCGTCTCCCCCTCGATGGGGAGTGAACCATCTTGGATGAATTGGTAGATGCAGAGGACGTCTTGGGTGTCGACGGTACCGTCGCAGTTCACGTCTTCGGGTGGAACGATGGCGGTGATGAAGATGAGGCCTTCGCGGATGCGGCTGGTGTCCCATCGGTACTGACGTGGGAGGCTGAACTTGGGTGTGCCGCTGAACGAGGTACAAGTGAAGATGCGGACTGAGTCGCCGACGGCGAAGTTATGGTATGGTGACAACTCGACACGGACGGTGCCGCTGAGGGTCAGTTTGCCGATGTTGCTGATGTTGGCGCATCCGTCGTTCGACTTCGTGGCACAGCGGCGAACGGTGACGGTGTAGGTGCCTGATGATGCGACGGTGAGGTTCTTTCCGCCGCAGTCGATGGTGGCATTGAGGGCTGCGCTGCTCTTGCCTGGCTGGATGTTGCCGTTGATGGTGATGGCACTATTGGCGAGGGTTCCGACACCCATGAGGGTGGCATTACGTGCTACGGTGAGTGCTCCGGTGCCGAGTTTGCCTCCGTCGAGCATCAGCGTGCCCGCTGAGACGGTGACGCTGCCGGTATTATCCCATGCTCCTTTCACGGTCATGCGGCTCTTACCCATTTTCGTGAAGTTGTCGATGCTGCTGACGGTGCCGTCGAACGTGTAGTCGATGGTGTCGTTGCCTACTTGCCATGTGTTGGCTACGGCTGTGACGCCGTTGCGGAAGGCACTGTAGCCTCCGAGCGAGCCTTTGCCCGTGAGCTGTCCTATGCGAAGGGTTTTGCCTGAGTTCTGTACGTACCGTCCTTCGGGGATGTTGAGTGTCCATCCGTCGCCACCCGAACTGGTGTCGAACGTGAGGCGTCCGTCCTCGGCATAGGTTGCTTCGGCTACGAGTGTGCCTTGGAACTTCGAGAGGTTGAGTGCAATGGGTGTACGTGTGGCGTAATAGCCGTTGCCTTTCTCTGTGGCACAATAGACGGTGAGTTGTCCGTTGCCTGTGAGGGCGAGGTTGGTGGTCTGGCGGTTCATCGTGGTTAGTTTGGCTTTCGCCTTGTCGGCTACGAGGATTGGTGTGGTGAGGAATCCGTTGCCAGTGATGGCTGCTGAGCCTTTCAGTTCAACGTTGTTCGCTACCTTTGCTCCGGCATCGACCGTACCTGCCTCGACGACCAGCCTGCGGAGCGTACTCTCGACACTCGGCTTGAGCCATCCATTGCCGCGTTTGGTGAGGGTGGTGCCGCTGAAGGCAGCCTCTTGGGTGAAGTCGGCGGAGTTGTTGATGATACCTCCATCGCCAACCATACGAATGGGGGAGCCGTTCGTCACGGCTGCGGTGGTCTGCAGAACGGCACCGTTCTCCATCGTGAACTTAGCTGGACTGGTGGTCACTCCGCCGAGGTTGCCCTTCGGCTTGGTGGAGTTGGAGAGGATGCTAACCGTCGTCGTACCGCCACGCAGGTAGTTGCCACCCGTGTAGCTGCTCTCGGTACTGATGGTGACGCTTTTGCTGCCTTCCTTCACAAAGGCGGTGTTGCCCTTGATTTCGCCGCTACCTTCGAGTGAGTAGGTCTTCTCATCGTTGTTGAAGCGAACCGTATCGGCTTCGATCTCATCGTCGAGAACAACCGCTGTGCGCGTTGCTTCGTCGGTGAAATTGACGATGTCGCCCTTGACGAATATTTCTGGAGTTTGCTCATTATCGCCTGAGAGGAAGAAGTTGGCTGTCTTGGCAAAGTCCCACGTGCCCGATGTGGCTCCGCTCCAAGTGATGTCAGCCGGTCCACGCATCGAACCGAGCGACAGGACAATCTGTCCCTGCTCATCGATTGTGAGTGAGGGTTTCAGGTCGGTGATGCCCTCGATTTTGATGGATGCCAATGAACCGTTGAGCTGATTGGCGTGTCCGATGATGTAATCGCCTGGCTCGAGGGTCGTGGCTCCGTCGGCCTTATGTTCTATGATTTCGATAACTGGCTGAAGGTATTGCGGTCCGTACTTCTGCCAAACGCTGGCGGTCTTTTTCTCTATCTTCAGCGTTGATGCGTTGATGCGGTCGGCTTGGAAGCCTTCGCTGTAGAGATCGAGTACGATGCGTGAACCGAAGCCCAGCGAGAGGGTTTCGTCGACCGTGATGCTACCAGCCTTATCGATTCCGCCCGGACGAATGATGGAACCGTAGTCGGCCTGAATACTCTTGAATTGTCCGCCGTCGCTATTGAGTTCGGCAAAGCGGTTGAGCCATAGGGGAGAAGAAAGCATCTGTCCGTCGAAGCAGAGTGTACCCGCCCATACGTCCATGCCACCCGTGAAGGTCATCTGGACATTGGGCAGACGGAGGATGCCGTCACCTTGTTTTACTACGCGTGTGTTACCCGTCAATGCTCCGCCTGTCACGTCGCAGGTGAAGTAATCATATTTGATAGCCGTGTTGGCAGATGTGGCACCGCTTCCAGCTGTTCCCTGTACCCACGACGGCACGTTGAAGGTCACCATATATGGACTGGCGCCATCGGCAAGCGAGATGTGGGTATCGTTCGTCTCACACACGATAAGGTGGTCATCGGTAGTGGTAATGGTACCACCGTTCTTCACTTCCTTTCGACCCGTCATAGTCAATGGTGGCGGTGCAACGGTAATGCCCTCGAGTTCGCCGAGGAAGTAGCTCTTGTGTGGCGGTTGGTTGTAGCCCATGCTCTGCCAAACCATCGCGTTACGGTATTGGTGGTCGTGCCATAGGGTAGGGATGCGGTATTTCGTCGATATGCCAGTCGAATAGACGAGGATGGCGGTATTGTCGCCACGACGCATCACGAGTTCCTCGCGCCAGTCACCAAAGATGTCGGCAATAGCGCCGGGATTGTTTTTCGTCCAGTTGTTACACTTCGAGTCAGGGAAATTCCAACGTCCGCCACCAGCCTCGGCAGGTTTGTAGATAGCACCATAGCCTTCCGTTCCAGGGCTGTCGAAATACTCGTCGAGCAGGTCTCCGTCCCAGTAGATGCGCTGGTTGAGGTCGCCCCAGCCGATGAAGTTATCGCCACCGAGTTCGGTCACTACCTTGTCGGCAACGGTACTGATCCATCCTGTGCTCACACTACGTCCCACGGAACCTGGGTAGGTGTTGGTGAAGTTGGCACAGAGTGCGCGACCGTCATCGCCCGAAGCTTTGTGGCGGTAATAGAACTGAGAGGTGACGGCATTGCGGTAGTTCATTGCCGGACTGCTTTCGTTGCAGGCAAATTGCTCTTCATACTTGCGATAAGGGTCGAGGTCAGCACAATGCTGTGCATCTCCGTGACCTAAACCTGTGGTGCTGAGACCCTTGCCGTTGTCGTCGATAATCATCGAGCCGAAGATAATCTCGTCGCGTCCGTCCCAGTCGACATCACCGATAGCGAAGTTGTGGTAACCTTGACCGAACCACGGTCCGCCGGCGTTGTTCTCCCAGTACCAGCGGCGTGTGAGTTGATGGGTCAATGGGTCGACATCATAGGCGGCAAACTTATGCATGGTGTAGCAACCGCGCCCGAGGAAGATGCTGGCATGGCGTCCGTCGAGGAAGGGCGCACCGAAGTAGTGCTTTGTGGAACGATGGCCCACGATGCCGCTTCCCCAGTCACTGTCCTGACCACGCGTGAGCGGATAGTCGGCGTAATGTGGGTGTTGTGTGGGACCTATGCTATAGGGACGTCCTGTCGCTCCTTCCAAATAGAGTAGGTATTCGTTGCCGGATGAGGTGTACTCGATGCCGTCCCAACGTGTGTCGACCGTAGAAGAGCCAATCAGTTCCTGCGTACCATCGGCATAGTGGATATAGGCGTTGTCCTGAATGCGAAGCAGCACCTCAGCCTTTCCGTCGCCATCCCAGTCGTAGCATACGCAGTCCCATTGCTCGTCGGCACCAGCCAACATGTTCGGTCCTAAGTCAATCCACCAGAGGCGCTTGCCCTTGTGGTCGTAGCAGTCGAGCACATGGAAGCAGTTCTTCTGCGATACATCGGCAGCACGGCTACACGGACGTTTCACGATGAACTCCACAATGCCATCGCCGTCGAGGTCGCCTAATGAGATGTCGTTGAGCGAATAGTTCGACGTAACATCGGTACCGTCACGACCCGTAATCTTCTGAACGGGAATGGTCAGCATACCGTTGTTCCAACGAGTGACAACATCACACTTCGCTTGTTCTGTACCACGAACCACGGCAGCTACCTGATACTTGCTCGTCGCAGTACCAGCGGTGTGTGTGTAGTTGGAGGCAGAGAGATTTTTGGCTATCTGAGTGCCGTCGCAATAGAGGTTATAGGTAACGTCATAGTATTCTTCGCCAAAGACGCGCCACGATACGAGGTTGCCGCTTCCCGAATTAGAGGGAACAGCTACGAGACCGCGGTCAAGGTGGTCGGTGGTGCGCTGTGCAAAACTAATCGTTGCAATGGTTAGCAACAGTGCGATACTTAGTAGTTTTCTGTTCATAGTTGTGATTATTTGTAGTTGATTTGTTTTTCTTGACCCTTGTAGTGTACCGTTATACCGGAATTGATGATGATCTGTTTGTTCGTTGGGTTGTCGAGATCGAGTGGAATCGGTTGTCCTTTCTTCACAAACACGATGTTGAACTTACGTTCTTTCAGCATTCCTTTAAAACTGCCTTTACGCTTGCTGATGGTGAGTTGACGATGGGTGTCGTCGTAAGTGAACGTGATGGTGGCGTACTTGCCCTTCTCGTAGTTGTAGTTCGTACCTTCGTCTTCGTAGAGGGTAAACTGCCCGTCTGCACCTTCATAGACAAGGATATGGATGAGGTCGGCAGGCTTCTCGTCGCTCCATTGCATCTGTGGGCCGAGTGGCAGGATGCTACCTGCACGGACGAAGACTGGGATGCGTTCATAGGGAGCATCAACAGTGAGGGTTTGACCTCCTTGGATATACTTGTTGCTATAGAAGTCGTACCAGCCACCTTGGGGGAAGTAGACGCTACGTGAGCGGGCCTTGTATTCGCTGACGGGACAGGCCATCAACGCCGGACCGAACATCCATTGGTCGCCGATGTCGAGGACGCGGGAGTCGGTGGGGTAGTCCATCGCCAAACCGCGCATCATGGTGTAATCGTCGAAGTGGACTTTAGCTGCCAAAGAATAGATGTACGGCATCAGGAAATAGCGCAGGCGGTGATACCACGTGATACTCATGTAGGCAGGATGGGTCTCAGGTGCGATGTTCCATACTTCGCGAAGAGGCCACTGACCATGGGTACGGAAAATGGGAACGAAGCATCCGAACTGATGCCAGCGGGTCTGCAACTCGCGCCATTCCTTCAGGTCTTCGTTCTCCGTGCCGTTGCGGTCGAAGAGTTGCTGTGCTGCTACATATCGGTTTTCGACACAGAAACCACCAATGTCCATACCCCAGAAAGGAAGTCCTGCCATCTGGTAGTTAAGTCCGGCAGTCATCTGTGCCCTCATGTCTTCCCATCGAGTACCGATGTCGCCGCTCCATGTGGCTGTGCTATAACGTTGCTCGCCTGCAAATCCGCTACGGGTCAACAAAAACACCCTCGTATTAGGATTAACACTTCGTTGGCCGTTGTAGATGGCTTCGGCATTGACAAGAGCATAAGCGTTGAAATATTCGGTAGAGGTGCCGAGAGCGGTCGGACCGCAGAGTGCTTTGCGGTACCACATCGGGGTGCAGTCGCGAACATTCGGCTCGGAGGCATCCATCCACCAGGCATCGATGTATTTGCTATTTGACGATTTACCATTTACTATTTTCCCAGAGAGACCTGTATAGAGTTTTTCGTCCATCTGCTGCCAGAATAGTTTACGGGCTTCGGGGTCGTAGGCATCATAGAAACTGCCGAGATAGCCGCGGCCTATCCAGTCGAGAATGTTGTCCTTGATGGCCTGATGGTACATCCATCCGTGCTGGTCGAGGGCTTTGTAGTGGTCGGTGTTGACGTAGAACTTCGGCCAGACGCTGATCATGAAACGTCCGTGGAGTTGGTGTACGTCATCAAGCATTTTCTGTGGGTCGGGGTAGCGACTCTTGTCGAACTCATGACTGCCCCATTGGTTCTCTTCCCAATAGCTCCAATCCTGCACGATGTTGTCGATTGGAATCTGACGGTCGCGGAATTCCTGTAGCGTGCTGACGAGTTCGTCCTGCGTCTTATAGCGCTCACGGCTTTGCCAGAATCCCAATGCCCACTTAGGTAGGATGGGGGCACGACCGGTAAGTGTGCGGTAGCCGCTGATGACTTGGTCGATGTCGGCTCCGGCGATGAAGTAATAGTCCATGTCGCGGGTCATTTCGCTCCAGATTGATAGGCGGTTCTGAGTTTCGTCACTTGTAGGTTGAGCTACACGAAGACCGCAGTAGCTGGTGCCGCCGTCGGGTTGCCATTCGATGCGGAGAGCAGTCTTTTCGCCCCGACGCATCGGCACATCGAATTTCCATGCGTTAGGGTTCCATGCCGTGCGCCAGCGTTGGGCTACGACTTCCTTTCCGTTCATCAAGACGCGGACATAGCCGGCATAATAGAGGATGAAGTGATAAGTGGCATCGATCTGTGGCTCAAGGGTTCCTTCGTAGGTGACGGTTGCTCCTTGCAGTCGGATTCCCTTGGGCAGGTTGACAATGGTTTCGGAGTTTTCGAAGTAGATAGAGTCCTCATCGCGGCTCAGCGTACGGCCTCCTCGTTCGGCGTAAGTACCGGTGAGGCTACCCATCTTTCCTTCCTTATTATATATATGGAACACATCGCCCAGCTGGCGGTATTCGTCCGCCTTACCGAACCGACAGTAAGAGTAGCTGTCCCACAGGATGCCATAGCCTTGGTTGCTGATGACGAACGGTGTGCTTACCTTTGTGTTGTACTGGAACAAGTCCTCGTTCTTTCCCTTATAGTTCATGTCGCCCGACTGATGCTGACCAAGTCCGTAGAAGGCTTCGTCTTTGGGACTATCGAACACGAGTTGCCACGAATAACCGTTCAGTTCACGGTCGGAAAGTGGGCGTTGCGCCACGCCTATTTCGCGTTCGGGAACTCGGAAGGGATGTATGCTCGTGCCGCTTTCCGCTTCTTTCAACAGGAGTTTTCCTGTATTGTCGTAGAATGCCACGCGACCTGTCTGACTGTCGATGAGGGCTTTCAGTTCCTTGGTTCGGAGCACGACGGTACCGTTTTCCTTGGTGATGCTGGCACGTGGTTTCTGTCCAGTTTGCGGCACAACGATGAGGCTTTGCTTCGAGGGGTATGTTTCCTCGGCTGTAGCGCGTACACGGATGATGCGGTCCGTCACAGCTTCCATGCGGATGTGTCGGATGCCGTCAGCCTGTGAAGGTGTCACTTCAGCTGTTTGAGCCTTGGCTGTCTGCACAAAGAGGGCCGCGAGTATGATGAAGATATGTTTCATGCGATATGGTTGTAGTTTTCTGGGTCAAAGGTACGAAAAAAATAAAGATTGAAGATTGAAAAAAGAAGATTATTAACAAAAAAGAGATGAAAATAGCAAATATTCATGCATTATGAATGATGCATTATGAATTATTTATTACCTTTGTCATCGAAATAAAAAGAGAGAACTCTTATATTAACAATTTAAATAGTTTAAAGCATTATGAAGAAAACATTCCTTTCATTCGCTGTTGCAGCTATGGCTGCAATGATGGTATCATGTGGTGGTAACACAAATGTAACTACAAACGAAGACTCTACTGCTGTTGAGATTGAAGAGGATGCTGAGAAAGTAGAGGTTGAGGCAGAAGAGGTTGGATCGACCGAGGAAGACCGTGGTTGGTACACAGTTGCCATTCCTGGAGGCTTCGAGGCAAAGCAGTATGTATCAGAAATGATTGTAAGCGGCCCCGTAGAACTCAACTTCAAAGAGCAGGCTGAGGCTGACGTAGCTAACTGGGCAAAGGTCATGGAAGCAGAAGCAGACGAACAGCTTGACGATATTTCGGCTGCTGATGTCACTTGGCAGGTTTACAAGAACGCAGAGGGTTATGCGACCGTTTATCTCGCTCAGATGGGTAACGGCGTTATCCGCATCGGCTCTTCATCTGAAGATCCTAACGATCCAGCAGTTATCGATATCCTCAACAGCATCAAGCTGAAATAAGGCGATAGTTTACAAGCCCTGATGGGGTATATAAAATAGCGGAGGCATAGTCTCCGCTTATTTTATAATAACAAAGCCTTATTTGGCGATAATGCTGGGTTATTCGATGATAACCATAGGTTATTCAAAAATAAATAGTAGAAAATTTTGCTGTTTAGATAAAAACTATTATATTTGCACTTGGAAATTCTTTAAACCATTTTTAATTTGAGACCCATGAAAGAACTGAAAGGAACAAAGACCGAGCAGAACCTCAAGGAGGCTTTTGCAGGCGAGAGTATGGCACGCAACAAGTACACTTATTTTGCAAGTAAGGCTAAGAAAGATGGCTATGTGCAGATTGCAGCTATCTTTGAAGAGACGGCAGCCAACGAGAAGGAGCATGCCAAGATGTGGTATAAGTACTTGAATGGTGGTAGTGTGAGCGATACAAAGACCAATCTGGCCGATGCTGCCAATGGTGAGAACTTCGAGTGGACGGATATGTATGCCCGCATGGCTAAGGAGGCCAGGGAAGAGGGCTTTGAGGAGATTGCGCAGAAGTTCGAGATGGTGGGTGCCATTGAACGTGAGCACGAGGAGCGTTATCGCAAGTTACTGAAGAACATCGAGGATGCAGTGGTCTTCTCTCGTGAGGGCGATGTCATCTGGCAATGCGGTAACTGCGGACACATCGTTATTGGTAAGCAGGCTCCCGAGGTATGTCCCGTATGTGACCATCCACAGAGCTACTTCCAGATAAAAGCAGAGAATTATTGATGCAGCGAGCAAACGTGCATCAGAACTTTATACCCATCCAGTACTGACGTTCATGCTCTGGCATCTTCTCGATGGCATAGCGGAGCATGGTGCGAGGCATCTCGTGGGCATGTTGGCGAAGGAAGTCGCGGAGGAGATCCATTGAGCAACGTTTACCCATTTCGCGGAGCATCCAACCGACGGCTTTGTGCATGAGATCGTGGGGATGATGGAGATGGATTTCGGCATAGCGCAGACACCAAGATGGGTCGCCCATCTGTGATGTTTTCCATGTGCAGACGATGCTCATGCGCTGTTTCCACAAGCATGGACTTTGGGCAAGTTCGTCCAGCACTTGACGCTTCACATCTCCTCCCCTATGGGGGGAGGTCGGGAGGGGGCTTAAGTTCGTTGGTAATAGTAGCCAATGACCGAGAATCTTGGGGACAGAGAGGTCCACAAGATCCCAGTTGTTGGCTTTTTCTGCATATTGCAGGTACATTTGAAGGATTTCGTCGCGACCTTTAATCGCTTCCTCATTGTTCTCAAGCTTCTTGGTAGCTAGCTTTTCGAATTTCGAAACCAATATCAGCAGGCCGCAGAGTCGTACTTCGTGCCAATGGTTCATCAGTAGCTCAGGGATTTCGCTTAAAGGGAAACCTTGATCTACTTTTTTAACCACCTCGCGTGTCTGTGGAACTTTCAACCCAAGGAATTCATCACCCTCTCCATAGTCGCCTTTGCCTGTCTTGAAGAAGCGCATAAGTTCATGCCGCTGCTTGTCATCTTGCAGCGACTCCATGTGGGTGATGATTTCCTTGGCTGTCAGCATCATTATTCCCATTCGATCGTGCCTGTTGGCTTCGGAGTGAGATCGTAGAGCACACGATTTACGCCCGGAACCTCAGTAATGATGCGCTGTGTGATGTGGTGCAGGAGTGTGTAAGGAATCTCCTCGATGGTAGCTGTCATGGCATCGCGAGTGTTGACCGCACGGATGATTACTGGCCAATCCCAACTACGCTTGTTGTCCTTAACGCCTGTTGATTTGTAGTCGGGCACGATGGTAAAGTACTGCCAAACCTTGCCTTCGAGGCCATTCTTGGCAAACTCTTCACGTAGGATGGCATCGGATTCGCGAAGCGCCTCCAGACGGTCACGAGTGATGGCACCTGTGCAACGGACACCCAAACCTGGGCCTGGGAACGGCTGACGGAAAACCATATTGTCGGGCAAGCCAAGTTCCTTGCCTACTACGCGTACCTCGTCCTTGAAGAGAAGTTTGATAGGCTCAACCAATTCGAACTGAAGGTCTTCAGGCAGACCGCCTACGTTATGGTGAGACTTTACAGGACCAGACTCTACGATATCAGGATAGATGGTACCCTGAGCCAGGAAGCTGATACCTTCTTGTTTGCGAGCTTCCTCTTCGAATACGCGGATGAATTCGGCACCGATAATCTTGCGCTTCTGCTCTGGATCGGCCACCCCTGCCAGCTTGTCGAGGAAACGGTCGGTCGCATCTACATAAATAAGGTTGGCATTCAGCTCATCGCGAAATACACGAACCACCTGTTCGGGTTCACCCTTACGCAGCAGACCGTGATTTACATGAACTGATACCAATTGTTTGCCTACAGCCTTGATGAGCAGTGCTGCCACTACTGAAGAATCTACACCGCCAGAGAGTGCAAGCAGCACTTTCTTGTCACCAATCTGAGCACGAAGCTCCTTGATTTGTTCGTCAATGAATTGTTTGGCCAGAGCGGGTGTGGTGATGCGCTCCATATCGGCCGGACGTACGTTAGTTGTCATGAGAAAATGTAAAAATTAAAGAATTATAAAATGTAAATATGTCTAAAGTCTAGCGTCTAAAGTCTGAAAACTAAATTTAATGGAAGAAGAGGTAGCTGATGAAGATGGCTGCGATGATGCCTGCAAAGTCTGCAAGGAGTCCACAGACAACAGCATGTCGGGTCTTGCGAACACATACGCTACCGAAATAGACTGCGAGGATGTAGAAAGTGGTGTCGGTACTGCCTTGGAATACACAAGAGAGGCGTCCCACGAAAGAATCGGCCCCGAAATTGGTCATAGCATCGACCATCATACCACGAGCACCACTACCGCTGAGAGGTTTCATCAATGCGGTAGGAAGGGCTGCTACGAAATCGGTATTGATGCCACAAAGACCTACCAACCATGCGATGCCGTCGATGAGGAAATCCATCGCACCTGATGCACGGAATACGGCGATTCCTACGAGGATGGCAATGAGGTATGGGATGATTTTCACGGCCGTCTGGAATCCGTCTTTGGCTCCCTCGATGAAGGCATCGTAGACATTAATCTTCTTGAATACACCTGCGAGGATGAAGACGACGATGATGGTGCACAGAAGGATGTTGGCAAAGAGGGTAGAGACCGTGTTCATGGTCTCGGATGACATCTGACTGAAGCCCCATATCACACCTGCCACCAAGACACAGAGGCTACCTAAGAACAGGAGTAGGGTCTTATTGAAAAGGTTGATATGCTGGAAGAGGCTTGTGATGATCAGTCCGGCCAGTGTGCTGAAGAATGTAGCCAACAGGATTGGCACGAACACGTCGGTAGGTTGGGCAGCACCCAGTTGGGCACGGAACACCAGGACGCTGACAGGGATGATGGTCAGTCCTGAGGTATTAAGCACCAAGAACATAATCATTGGGTTGGATGCCGTGTCTTTCTTCGGGTTGATTTCCTGTAGTTCCTCCATGGCTTTCAGACCCATTGGAGTGGCAGCGTTGTCCAGTCCTAATAGGTTGGCTGAGATATTCATGAACATGGTACCCATGACGGGATGGCCTTTCGGAATGTCGGGGAATATCTTTGTGAGAACCGGAGACAGCAAACGGGCAAAGAGGCGGATGAGTCCTCCTTGTTCACCAATCTTCATGATTCCCATCCACAGCGATAATACGCCTGTGAGTCCAATCGAGATTTCGAATGCCGTCTTTGCTGATTCGAAAGTTGCATTCATCATATCGGGGAAGACCTCTATGTTGCCAAAGAAAATGAGGCGGACCAGCGAAACGACAAATGCAATGAGGAAGAATGATATCCAAATGTAATTGAGTGCCATGCTTGAATAGTTTAGTGTTTAGAGTTTAGCGTTTAGAGCTGAAACGAGGTGAAATTACGATTGCAAAGGTACAAAATAATTCATAATTCATAATGTATAATTCATAATAATACGAAAAAAAGAGGTAATTTTGTGAGTTAATCATCATTCTGAAATAAAAATTATGAATTATGAAATGTGAATTATGAATTAAAATCACTAACTTTGCACCGATTTATATACATAAACGATTAAAGTGGTGTTAAAAAACGAGCGATGCGCATCATCAAGAAACTAGACTTATATATCTTCAAGAACTTTATCACGCTGTTTGCTGGTACCTTCTGCATCAGTTTGTTTGCGGTGATGATGCAGTTCCTCTGGAAATATGTGGATGACTTGGTGGGAAAGGGTCTTGGTATGGATGTGATAGGAAAATTCTTTTTCTATGCAGCCGAGACGCTGGTTCCGACAGCCTTGCCTTTGGCGGTATTGTTAGCATCGCTGATTTCGTTCGGAAACCTAGGTGAACGATTGGAGTTGCTGTCCATCAAGGCAGCAGGTATCAGTCTGTTCCGTTCGTTCTATTCGTTGATATTCTTCGTGGTGGTGTTGGCAGGCGTGTCGCTCTACTTCCAGAATGTAGTAGCCCCTGAGGCACAGAAGAACTTATTGCAGTTGCGTTATTCGCTGGCTCAGAAATCACCGGAGCTGGAGATACCCGAGGGCGTATTTTATGATGGAATTGACGGTATCAACCTATATGTAAAGCAGAAGGACGAGGTGACGGGAATGTTACATGATGTGGTCATCTACAACATGCGAGACGGGGTAGACAACGTGCATATCATCCTGTCGGACTCTGCCCGGTTAGAGACCAGTAGCGATAAGCAGTTCCTCCTGCTGCACTTGTATAGCGGCGAGCAGTTTGAGAATCTGCCTGGCGGTATGCTCAACACGCAGTTTGCTCCTTACAGGCGCGAGACCTTTGTAGAGAAGCATTTCCTGATAGACTTCGATATGAATCTCAATATGATTGATGCTGATGCTTTTGCGAATTCCGAAAAGACGAAAGACCTGGCTAAGTTGCTGGTGGACATCGATTCATTGAAAGAAGAGGCTGATAGTCTGGGGCATTCGTATTATAATGAGATGTTGAATGGTCCGCTGTATGTGTACAATCCCGATAGGGATATGACTGATACGACTAAACTGAAGGATGTGAAGTCCAAGTTGGCTGAGATGGAACGTCCAGTGCTTGATTCACTCTTCGTGAAACTGAAACCAGCCGATAGGCAGACTGCTGTGAGATGGGCACTGAACCGAGTGGAACAGCAGCAGATGGGGATGGACTTCAAGGAAGACATCATGGACCGTCAAGATCGAGCCATCCGTAAGCACTGGATAGCATTCTGGCAGAAAATCATGATGGCATTGACCTGTATCCTGTTCTTCTTTGTCGGAGCGCCTCTCGGAGCCATTATCCGCAAGGGAGGATTGGGATTGCCTGTAGTGGTGGCGGTGATTATCTTCATCATTTACTACATCATCGACACTGGTGCTACGAATATGGCGTTGGAAGACGGAATCCCTGCTTGGTTAGGCCCCTGCATGAGTATGATTGTGCTGGCGCCAGTGGGCATCTTCTTCACCGTGAAAGCTAATAACGACTCTGTGGTATTCAATATTGATTCGTACAAGGCGTTCTTCCGTAAGTTACTAGGTATCCGTGTGAAACGCCATCTAGCAAGAAAGGAAGTCATCATCAACGATCCGGATTATCCGGCAGTAAGCGAACGCTTGCAGGAGTTGGTACACGAATGCCGTACGTATCGAAAAGGTGTCAGACGTCTGTTGTTGGTACAGTTATTGGTACATATCATCCGAAACAGACGTGACGAGAAGTTGGAATGGATATCCGATGAGTTGGAGGACTGTGTAGAAGAATTGTCGAATGCCCGCGACCGTGCCATCTTCCACTACCTGAACCGTTTGCCGATACTGAGAACCGAACCGCGTTTTCACAATCGGTTACGCAAGGATCTGAAGACCGTGATAGATGCCGGTGAACATTTAATACAGACGATTAATGAAAAAAGATATAATGACATTTAGTAGTATAGAAGCAGCGATTGAGGATTTCCGTCAAGGGAAATTCGTGATTGTGGTGGATGATGAAGATCGTGAAAACGAAGGTGACTTCATCACGCCTGCAGAGATGATTACGCCCGAGAAGGTGAACTTCATGTTGCGTGAGGGTAGGGGTGTGCTTTGTGCACCGATTACCATCTCGCGTGCCAAGGAACTGGGTCTTCAACATCAGGTGGACAATAACACTTCGGTGTTGGGTACTCCGTTTACTGTGACGGTCGATAAGTTGGAAGGCTGTACCACCGGTGTATCAGCAGCCGACCGTGCTGCAACCATTCAGGCACTGGCCGATCCTCTGTCTACGCCCGAAACATTCGGACGACCCGGACATATTAATCCGCTCTACGCACAGGATAATGGCGTGTTGCGTCGTGCCGGTCATACAGAAGCCGCCGTAGATTTGGCCCGATTGGCAGGATTACAACCTGCAGCCGCATTGATTGAGATATTGAACCCTGATGGTACGATGGCGCGGATGCCGCAACTGATCGAGAAGGCGAAGGAGTTTGGCCTGAAGTTAATTCAGATAAAGGACCTGATTGCCTATCGTCTGCAGAAAGAGTTGCTGGTAGAGAAGGGTGTAGAAGCTGATATGCCGACACAATACGGCCATTTCCGCATTATTCCGTTCCGCCAGAAGAGCAACGGCTTGGAGCATGTGGCGCTGATAAAGGGCACGTGGGAAAAGGACGAGCCAGTACTGGTGAGGATGCACTCATCGTGTGCTACGGGCGATATTTTCGGAAGTAAGCGTTGTGACTGCGGCGAGCAGTTGCATCGGTCGATGCAGTTGATTGAGAAAACAGGGAAGGGATGTGTAGTGTATCTGCTGCAGGAAGGACGAGGCATCGGGCTGATGAATAAGATTGCAGCGTATAAGTTGCAAGAGCAAGGAATGGATACGGTGGACGCAAATATCCATTTGGGTTTCGATCCCGACTTGCGCGACTATGGCGTCGGAGCACAGATATTGCGAGAATTAGGTGTGAGCAAGATTCGGCTGATTACAAACAATCCTGTGAAACGTGTGGGATTGGAAGGTTACGGACTGGAGATTGTAGAAAATGTGCCGATTGAGATTACACCGAATGAGTATAATGAATACTATCTGAGGACAAAGAAGGAGCGAATGGGTCATTTGCTGCATTTGTAAAACCCCTCTCTAATCTCCCCCAAGGGGAGAAGAAAGGGAACCGCAATCCCCCTCCTTGGGAGGGGTTAGGGGAGGTTAAACAATTATTAAATATAGAACAATGGAACTATCAGAAAGACTTCAGAGGCTGCAGCCATCGGCTACGTTGGCAATGTCGCAGCGAAGTAGTGAATTGAAGGCACAGGGTGTCGATGTGATTAATATGAGTGTGGGCGAACCGGATTTCAATACGCCCGACCACATTAAGGAGGCTGCTAAGCAGGCAATCGATGAGAACTGGTCGCGTTACAGTCCTGTGCCAGGTTATCCCGAGTTGAAGAACGCCATCGTGGCGAAGTTGAAGAACGAGAACGGGCTGGAGTATAAGCCTTCGCAGATTCTTTGTTCAAATGGTGCAAAGCAGTCTGTTTGTAACACAGTGATGGCGTTGGTGAATGCAGGTGACGAGGTGATTATTCCTGCACCTTATTGGGTGAGCTACCCACAGATGGTGCTGCTGGCCGAAGGAACTCCTGTGTTTGTAGAGGCAAAGATTGAGCAGGATTTCAAGATTACTCCTGAGCAGTTGGAGGCTGCAATTACGCCGAAGACGAAGGCACTGATTCTCTGTTCTCCAAGCAATCCTACCGGTTCTGTTTACAGTCTCAAGGAGTTGGAAGCTTTGAAGAACGTATTGCTGAAGCATCCGCAGGTCCTCGTGATTGCCGACGAGATTTATGAGCATATCAATTATGTGGGTCAGCATGCTTCGATGGCTTCGTTCCCTGACATCAAAGACCGCGTGGTCATTATCAATGGTGTCAGCAAGGCTTATGCGATGACAGGCTGGCGAATCGGTTTCATTGCAGCGCCCGAGTGGATTGTGAAGGGTTGCAATAAGTTGCAGGGACAATATACGAGTGGCCCGTGCAGTGTGAGCCAGAAAGCGGCTGAGGCTGCTTACACAGGCAGTCAGCAGTGTGTGGAGGATATGCGTCTGGCGTTCGAGCGTCGTAAGAATCTGATTGTAAAGCTTGCGAAGGAGATACCTGGTCTTGAGGTGAACGACCCACAGGGTGCGTTCTATCTCTTCCCGAAGTGCTCGTCTTATTTTGGAAAATCCGATGGCAAACATCTTATCAACAACTCAACCGACTTTGCGATGTATCTGCTCGAGGTAGGTCATGTTGCAACAGTCGGCGGTGATGCTTTCGGAAGTCCTGAGTGTTTCCGCATGAGTTATGCTACCAGCGATGAGAACATCATCGAGGCTATGAGCAGAATTAAGAACGTATTGGCTAAATTGAAATAATGACGAAGAGCTTCATCCTCTCGATAGCACTCCTGTTTTGTGTCAGTTTGTCGGCACAGGAATGGGGACGATGGACCATGTGGGGCGATACTCATGATGGGTATTACCAGAACCCTGTCATCCCTGCCGACTTCAGCGACATCGATTGTATTGAACACGATGGTGTCTATTATATGATTTCATCGACGTTCCAGTTTCAGCCTGGAATGATTATCATGCGGTCGACTGATATGGTCAACTGGACATTGGCAGGATATGCTGTGAAGGACATCAGACAGATTTCGCCTGCGATGAACTACGACGTCATGGACCGCTACGGTCGTGGCATTTGGGCTGGTGCTATACGCTGGTTCCGCGGACGCTTCTACGTCTATTTCGGCACGCCTGATGAAGGGTATTTTATGACTTCAGCCGAGAATGCAGAGGGGCCGTGGAACGACCTCACAAAGATGTCGATTGGTGGGGGATGGGACGATCCGTGTCCGTTCTTCGACGATCTGGGCAATGGATATCTCGTTGCTACGCAGTTCTCCGACAATTACAAGACGTACGTCTACAGCCTTAATCGCAACTATACCGATGTTCTTCCCGACTCGCGCCGACTCATTCATGAAGGGGCGGGCCGAGAGGCAAACAAGCTCTATAAGCGTAACGGGTGGTTCTACCATCTTTATTCCGAGGTCAATCATGAAGGACGCCGACTGATGATTCAGCGTTCGCGCGTTGCATCAGGACCCTACGAAGGCACGCGCCCCATGTCGGAAGTTCAGCGTCAGTGGCACGAGCCGAATCAAGGCGGATTCCTCTTCGACGCTGAAGGCCGCTGTTTCTTTCTCACACATCACGGCGATGGCGACTGGAGCGGCCGTATTGCCAGCCTCTTGCCCGTCGTATGGACTGATGAAGGTTGGCCCATCATCGGTCAGCCCAATGCTCAGGGCATCGGCGAAATGGTGTGGCGTTATCCGATACCAACCGTTTTCCACTCTGAGTCCCGACTGAAGACATTCTTCACGCTTCAAGCTCCACGTACATCATCCGTTGGCATCGGCCGACGTATCCAATACTGGCAGCGACGCGAATCGAAGCCAGCGAAGGTAAACACGTCAGCTAACGATTTCTGGGAATGGAACTACTATCCTCGCGAGGATAAGGCCAAGATAACCAAACATGCAGGCCAGATGCGCGTCCGCCTTGGAGCATTTCTTCCCCTTGAGCGCGACAACCTGCTGAAGGTCGGCAACATCCTTACAACACGCTCGTGGCGTACGCCCCATAGCCGTGTCACGGTGAAGGTCAACATCAGCCAACTCGTCGACGGACAGCGTGCAGGCATCTGCCACTTCTCAGGTCCTTGGTCCATGTTCGGTGTCGAACAGGCTGGCAGTGTCCGCTATCTCTTCTTCCAGACCGATGGCCGTTCAGCCCACCGCCTTGATGCATTGCAAGGTCAGCATGCCAAGCAGATTTACCTGCGTACCGAATGGGGACTCGATGGCATGAGCCGCTACTCCTACAGTTTCGATGGCCGTCGCTACAAAGCCGCCGATGGTTGTGACTACCAACTTCGTTGGGCTAACTATCGTGGCGACCGTGTGGGTCTTTTCACCTACAACAACTTCACCGATGCCGGCTATGCCACGTTCGATGTCATCGAAAACCGGAATGACCTTCCTGAGTGATTTTGTACATGTTACCAATAAAAAGAAATCGGGTCTGCTGTTGCAGGCCCGATTCTTATTGATGTCATGATTTCACTTCACTAACACCTTTTTGTTTCCCACGATGTTAATGCCACGTTGTAGTGCCGTTTGTTCACGACCGTTGAGGTCATAAGTGCGGACAGGCTCCACGTAGTAGTCTTTCAACTCGATGTCGTTGACGCTGGTTGCTGGGTCCTTGACTTCTCGGTAGGAGATGTAGGGCACAAGATACTTGTTCACCGTGATTCCGTTGATGGTTCCCGATTTGTTGTAGTTCTTCATGTGAAGCTCTACGCGGTCCTTGTACACGTAAATCATCAGCGCTTGAACGATGTTTGGTGTCTCGACTGGCATGTCGCCAGGGTCGATGGTGTTGTAGTAGTAGCGCATCGAACCCATGTAGGCGGAGAAGAAGCTTGGTTCGCCCAATGGCTGCGTGTACTTGCTGATGGTCCATACTGCCTTCGTGTCGGTTGCTTTCAGTGTGATTTCATCACCGTTGCGTGTCACTTTCAGCCCTACGAGTCGGTTGCCGTTGTAGATTTCGCTCGTGAGAGCGTAGTATTCACTCGTGTTGTTGTGGTTCTGTGTCACAAGCACGTACCGCTCGCCATCGATGATTTCTGTCGTCACTTCAGCCTTGATACCCGACTCGTTCATTTCCGATACCTTATATATATAAGTAGGACACGAATTCGTGTTGGCGGAGAAACGTCCTGACGAGCCTGAGTACAGGAAGTTGCCGTTTGCCTCGGAACCCGAACCGCTCACCGTTACACTAAATGTGTTTGGAATCGAACTCAGCGGAGCGAACTGTACGGCGGCTACTTCGCTTACGGCTGAGATGTTCACCGAGTTGAAGCCGAGATACAGTCCTGCCGCCTCGTTATATACACTCCATTGCCATTTCTCCTCGGTAGGATCAGCAGTGTTGACCGATAGAGCTTTCCAGATGATCGAAAGGTTTACGGCACTCAGTGTGACCGTCTTTCCGTCGCTCGAACGGCTTACCTCTACGCGTTGCATGCGTTGTCCCGAACCTCCTGCATTGTACAGACTGTTCGCAAGTGCGTACCATTTACCGCTCTTCTCACCCACAATCAGATAGCTGTTTCCTACCTCTGGAAATGCTGCCAGCGTAGCTTCAGTGCCATCGCCTGTTGTCGACACTTCGTACAGATAGAGGCCCGTAGCGTCGCCTACGGAATAATAGCCGTTGCTACCGATGTGGATGTAGTTGTTAGGACTGCCGCCCGACGGGTTCGTACCTTCGATGTTCAGGTATAGCGATCCGTTCGACTGCGTTGTCACAGTAATCGCTTTAGGACTGCTAATAGGTGCGATGTTATAGCTGTCGTAGCCGATGTACGAATTCGATTCCGTATTCATGAAATAGAATGCAGGAGCAACCTGTCCGCCATCCTCCGGCACATAACCTTCAGGCAACTCGCCGTCCACGTGGGTGTCGTCGTACGTATCGATAACGGCACCTTTATTGTCATAGTGTGTCACACGCTGCGAAGTCTTGACACGCGTGTAGGCCTTGTCCTCGCCATGATCGTGGCCGTAGAGCATAATCAGGTTAGGATATTTCGCCAATGTGCTCTTCAGCAGTTTCTCGCCAGCCGACGACACGATTCCCTTCGATGCCGAACGGATGCTGTTCGAATCGGCAAACGGAATGTGCAGCGCAAAGAACACCGTCTTCTCAGGATCGGCAGCGTAGATCTCCGCCAGTTTATCGGCAACCCACTGCACCGACTCCACCGAATACTCATAGTAACCTGCATCGCGGAACTGATGCTTGCCGCAGTTCAGAATCACGAAATCGAACCCGTGAATCACATAGTGATATGCCGCCAGAAGCGTCATCTTACCCAAATCCGCATTATCGGCATCCTCGTAGAATGACTCGTCGGCAGTCAGCTCGCCGATATCCTCCTTCATCGGATACGTGTAGTAGTCGCCTGCATTATACGATTTCGGCAAGTCATACCAGTTTGCCACCTCATAGTCGTGATTTCCAGTCACGTAAAGCACTGGGGTATTGCTCTCATCACGGAAAGCTTTGCGACTGTAATCGGCAATCAGCTTCCGCACCTTCTCCCAGTTCGCCTGTGGAATCGTCGCGTCGCTCGTGCAGTCACCACCTAGAAGCAGCACGTCAATCTTCTCCTCGTTCTTAATCCGGGTCAATGTCTGTGAAAACGAACCGCGAATCCCGATGTTGTTAATGTCCGTTATCAATCCACGCTCCGTGTGGATGTCCGAAATACAAGCCAACGTCAGCAGCGGCTTCTCCTCCGGAAGCTCCTGTCCCTGCATCGGCTCCGATTTCAAAAGGCAGATACACAACACCGTCAGTATCTGCAAGGCTGTCCAGCAGCAGTAAGATGTAATTTTTCTCATATTTCCGTAAATTTTAGTTAATGATAGGTAATTCCGCCACAAAGATACAACATTCTTTCCATTCCAACAAGAAAAAAACAAAAAAACGAGCGGAAGTGTGAGTTCCGCCCGTTTCGATCAGATGGTCGAGAGGTTTTTCTATTAACCTACTAAGCTATTAAGCTAAACTCAATAACCCATAACCTTTACTTCTCATCTGTCACATTGGCACATCATCATAAACTATTGAACGTTGTCATTAATTGTCATGGTCATTAGTTGTCATTAAGGATTTCGGATGGTGTTTTCATGCCATAATATATATAGTATATATATTATGAGCTATTTTCAGGTTCCAAAACTCTTAATGACAATTGACAACTAATGACAATGACAACGCTTCGGATTTTTATGTAAAAAAGTTAATGAATGATTCGTAGACCGCAATGTCAATGTTGCAACTTCGTGTCGTGAAAATCAAGCGTGATTTCACTTCGTGCAAAATGCTACGCCTCAATAATGCTCAAGTAAACTTGAAATTATGTTCGGCTTAAACGCATTTTTTTGCAGCCCTTAAGGGTTACAAAATTTCCCCTTAAGGGGAACAAAAATAAAAACCAAACCCCTCTCTTATCTCCCCCAAGGGGAGAAGACGGGACACCCCTCCTTGGGAGGGGGCGGGGGAGGTTCAACTTATCTATTAACCAATTTATTAACCCAACTGTAAACGGTAAACCGTAAACAGTAAACTAAATCTCAAAACTATGGCAATCAAAGTAAATGCTCGTGAAACCGAGCTCAAGATCGGAAAGAATCCCGGTTACTATTACGTGATGACTCCAGAGCTCTATCTGGCTCTGAATCAGAAGAAGGTGATCAAGGAGGCTGCCCTCCGCAGCGGTGTGAGTCAGGGTGTGATGCAGGCATGCTGGGACGCAGCAGGCGAAGTGATCAAGGCATGGGCCACTGAAGGTCACTCCGTAGCAATCCCAGGTCTCGGAACCATCCGCTTCGCAGTCCGCGCTCAGGCAGCAAAGCTGGAGAAGGTAGGCGTAGACCTCATCAAGGCAAAGCGCATCGTGTTCACCCCATCCGTGGACATCAAGAAGGAACTGGCCGCAACCAGCATCAACATCACCTGTAT